>CAZLHI010000028.1:0-43030 GCA_964559435.1 uncultured bacterium
ACAACGACCGTGCACCCCTCCGCGAGCAATCCGTCCACTACCGTGGCCGCGCCCCCCTCAAGCCGGCCGAACGACCTGAGAGAGGAGTGCACGCAGACGGCCCTTCCGGACAGGCCGAGACGCTCGACGCCGGCCTTGATTCCTTTGCGAGTCACCAAGGCCTAGCCCCCCTCCATGGCTGCATCCCACGCGTGGGCGAACAGAGCTCGAACGATTGCGGGGTACTCCAGCGGCTTCGCCGTTCCCAAGTCGAACGCCCACTGATCCGGCGCCCCGTCGTGGTAGGCGAGACGGGCCAGCGGCCCGGAAATGCTGTCCTGAATGGCCGTGGCGAAGCCGTAGCAGTTGAAGTCATGCTGATCGCCGATCGGCGTGTCCGGCTCGAACGGCTGTGGCTCGGCAAACCCCAGCCCATTCGTTGCCGTGCCCAGCACTCCCAGCGCCTCTCGGAACGCCTTGCCCTTGGCTTCCACCGAATCCCCGTCCATCATGGTTGTCAGCAAGGGGTCAATCTCACTCACCAGTCGCGGCAGCTCTCGAAAGGCGCGATGCAGCCATTTCCGATAGGGCGCGTACCGCCGGTTTAGCATGAAGGCAAGGCGCATGATGCAGTACAGCGCCCATCCGAGGTACATCTGCTCAGCGCACCGCTCCCCCCGCGCGGCCGACCGCAGGAAGTTGCCCGCAAAGAAGAGCGCCTCCCAGACGAATGCCATCCGCTTCCGCCAGACCATCTCCGGGAAGTAGGCAGTTCGCTCGCGCAATCCGATGAGGATACGCGCCGGGTCGTGCCAGACCTCTCCTGCGTGGAGCTCGAACAGCCGCTGCTCCGCGATGCCCATCCACGCGACATCGTCGCTGGGGATCTCGGGGTATCCCAACAGCGACTCGCACAGAGCGCGAATGTCCTGGACGCGAACGCGCGGCTCGCCTCTTCCGGGCGGGAACTGCCTGATCCTGTAGCCTTGGTACTCCTCAGGCAGGGCCTCCACCAGCCTCGACCGCATCTCCTCTCCGACTCGTGCGTAGTCTTCCGAAGAGAGGACGACCCAGAACCTCGGGCCCCAATTGTGGTCCCTCGAGATGCTGTCGTCGAATCCGAAGACATCGGACCCCGGCCCGATGAGTCCGCACGCGACTCGGTCGACGTACTCCGGGAAGTGCTGGCAGAGCGCCTGCAAGCCGACCTCTTGGAAGTAGCGGCGACACAGATCCAGTCCCCTCATCTCCTCTCGCTCTTCCTCGCCTTCCAGATGATCGTGGCCGGAACCATCTTCTGCCGGTCCGGCGAGTAGTATGCGCCCCAGTCCTGCCCGCTGCCCTCCGCCACCGGCTTGGGCTCGATGATGTGCAGCACCTCGAGGCCCGCGCCGCGGAGGAGACGGTAGTACTCGCCCACGGTTCGCTGATATTGCCTGACGCGAGGTCGCTCTGCGAGCCCTTTCTGCCCCCACTCATAGGAGTACTCACCGTCGAAGTAGCTGGACTCGATCCGCAGCTCCTTCTCGGCCAGGCAGTACCAGAACGGGTGGTCGAGGCTGAAAACGAAGAGGCCGCCGGGCTTCAGCACACGATGGACCTCGGCAAAGCAGCTATCTAGACGCCTCACATATATGAGAGCGTAGGCCGAGAAGACGACGTCTTGGCTGTCGCTTGCGATGCGGGTCAGCCGCTCGACGTTCCCGCGGTAGAACGTCGCTTTGACGCGCCGCTTCTTTGCCAGCTCGCGAGCGAACTTGATCTGTTCGTCTGATAGATCGATTCCCGTTGCTGTCGCGCCCCGCTTGGCGAAGGCGATGCTGCACTGGCCACCCCCGCAGCCGATCTCCAGCACGTGCTTGCCGCGCACATCGCCGATGAGCTGAAGCTGATCCTCGTTGGGGCAATGCGGGCCATAGTGCACGAAGTCAGTGGGGATCTTATGCTCGGCCTGGTAGTGGGGAGCTATGAGGTTCCAGGACTGTCTCATGTCGATGCGGTCTGTCATTCGCACTCTCCCTCAGGTTCGCTCGCGCTGTGGCAGGATGCCCGCCTCGTGAAGGACGGATCCGAGTCGCTCATCAGTCAAGCAGTGGTAGCAGAACGCGCACGGGCTGACCCAAGGCGTGTCGAACGCGCCAGGCTCCCGCTGCTCGATCACGCGCCGCAGGTCCGGCCGGCCCCTCCGCACATAGCAGGCTGATCAGTGGGTTCTCGGCGGCCTCAGAAATGACCTGCGCGAGCCCACTGCGCGACACGCTGCCGAGCCACAGCGGGCGGGCCGCGTAGCTTGCGAATCCAAGGCAGAAATGCGCGTTGCCGTCCGGGTCGACGTACACCGAGTCGTGCCCGAAGCAATCGAATTCCCCGAACCACTCGCTGCCGGTGCTGACCCCCACGCCCGACCGCTGCCCGACGTCGGCCACCAGGAAGCGAGAGTATGACATCTCCTGATCATCCCAGACGAGGCGCCCGGTCTCGTCGCTCTCCTCCACCACCTTGCCGCCCAGGCGCGCGGCGAGACGGCGCAGGGCCGACATCGCCGGGTGCTTCGGGCTCTCCGCGCAGCTCAGGTTCCCCGTCCGGCCGAAGATCCTCACGGCGGCCTGCACGAACTCGGCCTGCTTGCCGCTCCCGGACCCCGCGTGGAACGCGTCCACGCTCAGGTGGAAGCCGGGAACGAAACCTGCTTCTTTCAGCATCACGAGAGCGTGTTCGAGGTCGGACAGACCCTCCCACCACACGCCATTCGTCGAAAGGTCGTTCACCTCCAGTCCAAGTCGCCGTGCCTCCCGCGTGAGCTCGGCCACCCAGTCGCACACCAGCATCGGCTCGCCGCCCGTAAACCCAACTGCGGTGATGCCGAGCGCTGGCGCTTCCTGCACACAGTCAAGCGCGACGCGCAAGGGCAGCGTGCCTGTCGTCCCCTTGGGGACACAGCAGTGGGCGCACGCGAGATTGCACTCATACGAGGGCGCGAAGCTCACAAATGTCGGTCGGTAAGCCATCTCACGTTCTTCCGCACGGACCGTCTTCCGGATCCCCTCCGCTCTTCACGGCCACCACGCGGCCGCATCCCATCCGTCCCTCTTGCCATGCCGTGATATCCGCCTCGATGCTCGCCCGTGCCTTGCGGACCCAATCGCTCCCCATCAGCTCGCGATAGTGCGCTTCGTTCGCTCGCAGCTTGGCGAGCGCTGGCAGCCAGCCATGCTCCAGGTCCATCTGCGAGATGTCCTCGGCGGCGACCACGCGGTAACCCATCGCCTCGACCTTCTGGCAGATCTCACGGAGTGGCAGCAGCTCGGGATCTTCGCATCCCTCGCGCCGTATCACTCCCGTGAAGGCCAGCCTGCCACCCGGCTTCAGGAGACGGTCCATCTCCGTCAGCCAACTGAGGTCCTGCGGGAAGCTGCACTGAGACCAGGCGACGGTGAAGGACTCGTCGGGCAGCGGCACTGCATCTGCCGACTCGCACATGAAGGTGACCCTTTCCTGAAGGTCCACCAACTCGGTTAGCTTCTCCGCGACTACGATGTGCACTTCGGAGATGTCCACTCCGACTACTTCGCACTGGCACTCCCGCGCGAGGTGTCGCGCCGGGCCGCCGATGTAGCAGGCCAGATCGACGACCCGGTCCGCGGGGCTGATCCCCGCGAGCCGCGCCATCCGCCGCGTGTCCTCGGCCCCGCCCAGATGGTACTGCTCGCCGATCAGTATCGCGTCCACCGATTCATGCCGATCCGGTAGCACACCTCGGGCGTAGAGTGGCTCGAGCAGCGCCTCAACGTGCTGGCGCCAGTCGGCGTCGTTGGCGGGGACAACCCAAGACGCCAGAACCTGATCCAGTTTGGCCTCGACAGAGTCAGTCATGCCGTCCGCTACCTCCTGGCAGTTTGAACTCCAACTGAGTTCCAACGATCTGAGCGCCATGTCGCCGATAGAAGCTCACCGCTGCATCGTTGTCCGGTTCGGTGTTGATGTGCAGCTCGCCGACGCCCCGCTTTGTCGCGAGGCGGACGATCTCCCGCAGAAGGGCGGTGCCGATCCCTCGCCGCCGCATATCCTTGCGCACGGCGAGGCCGAGCACATCGGCAGCACGCGCTCCGTGTATCAGATCGTCATAGGTGAGCAGATGCGCAAAGCCCACGAGATCGCCCTCCATCTCCGCGACGATCAGATCGTGATCCGGGCTCCGCAGGGCCGCATCGAATGCGGCCTCACGATCGGCATGGAAGGCCACCAGCTCAGTCGCCAGATCTGCTACCGCCTCGTAGTCGGCTGGCTCAGCCTCCCGAACGAGAGCCTGCATCTCGCAACCCCTTCCGGAACGCGACGGTGTGGTCGGCGACCTGGTAGCCTAGATTCGTGTAGAAGAGGTGGGCGCGGTAGTTCGGGCCACTTGCGCTGATCGCCGCGTGCCTGCATCCGGCTTCGTGCATCTCTTTCAGCGCGGCCGACAGGAGGTACATCCCCAGGCGCTTCCCTTGCAGCCGATCCGCCACCCAAAGGTTGTCGCAGAAGCACCACTGCGCTGATTCCGGCCCGGGCGAAGCCTGCCCGCGATCCATCCGGCAGACCCCGGCCTGCTCGCCTGCCACCGTTGCTGTCACCTCGAGAGCCGGCCCGAAGTTCCCCTCCACCTGTGCCGTGCTCAAGTCCACGTCGAAGCTGGGGTGCTTCGGCTCGGGTGGTCTGAAGTCATACCACGTCAGGTACAACTCCGCATCGACGACCTCATAGCCGTTCATCCCGAACAGCGCCCGCACGTGACCCATCCGTTCCGACAGGTGCGCACAGGGGAAGTGATAGAACCGATAGCGCCAGCCGGACACCCAGGCGCAGACCTCGCCGAACCCCCGCTCCCTCCCCCAGCCCTCCGCCCATTCGATCAACGCCTGGCCCACGGCCCGCTCACCGGGTCGGTGGGCGAGAAACCGAATCGCCGGCGCGTCGCCGTGCATGAAGTGGTCATGCTTCGTCGGCGTGCCTATCCCGACGTGGACGAACCCCGCAACCTCGCCGTCCGCGCAGCGCGCCACCATCAGCCGCTCATCCCGCACACGGTCGCTCTTCCGCGGGGCCAGCGCCGTCAAGTCGGAGAACCTGTCCGCCGAAACGGAATAGCACTCCGGCACCGGCTCGATCAGATCGTTGTAGCGGCGAGCCACGGCTTCTGCCATCCCTGGCTCGAAGGGTACGATCTCCATCAGCCTAGCTCCTGTCAAGCCCACGCGCCTGCTTCGAGCCACCGCCCAGTCCCGGTGACACAAAGCAGGCGCGTCGAGGGCTGAAGTCGCGTACGTCCTGCGTTGTGAGTGTTGTTCTGTCGCTGGTCAGCCGCCCATAGAGTAGCGCACGAGTCTTGCCACTGTCAACCGCCGCGCGGCAGGAGCTCCACGCCCATAACCGGAACCTGCTTCACTGGAACACCCAGAGGAGACCGCGGGCTATGGATCCCCTCCAGCACTTGCTTGCACTCAGCGGTGAAGAGAAAGCTCGCCTCGGCGTCGAGGCCACACCCGCCGAGATAGCACAGCAACCTGAGATGTGGCGGGGTACTGCTCAGCGGTTCTCCGAGGCCGCTCCGGTAATTCGGCGGCTGCTCTCCGACATCGGCCTGCCCGGCAGCGGCGCAGAGGTCATCTTCTGCGGTGCCGGCACCTCCGACTTCGTCGGCAAGTGCATACAGGGGGCTGTCAGCGCTGCACTGGGCACGCGCGCGCTTGCCGTCCCGACGACTGACATCGTGACCCACCCGGAGTTCTCCTTCCCAGGTGACCGGCCCGCGCTGATGGTCTCCTTCGCCCGCTCGGGAAACAGCCCAGAGAGCATCGCCGCCCTCGACGCCGCCGAGGCCGTAAACGCTCAACTCCGGCATCTTGCCATCACCTGCAACGAAGAAGGTGAGCTGGCCAGGCGCATGCGCAGTCTCGGCGACCGTGCCCACTCCCTCGTTCTTCATCCCAGAACCAACGACCGCGGCCTCGCCATGACCAGCAGCTTCACCTCTATGGTGGTCGCAGGACTCGGGCTAGCATACGTCGATAGACTAGATGAGTACGTTGGGCTTGCGGACAGGATCGCGGCTGCGGGCGAGGCCATGCTCGAGGCGATGCCGGCCGTCGCCGAGCGCATGGCGAAGCGCCAGCTGCAGCGCGGGTGCTTCCTCGGGTCGGGCGTTGCCTACGGCGCGGCCGTCGAGTCCCACCTGAAGCTCCAGGAGCTGACCGACGGCGGCCTGATATGCTTCTGCGACACCTTCCTCGGCATTCGCCACGGCCCGCGGGCTGCGATCCACGACGACACGCTGGTCGTCTACTTCGTGTCGAGTGACCCGTACGTCCGGCAGTACGAACTCGATCTCATCCGCAGCAATCGCGAGCAGGGCCTGGGGCTCGCCCACCTTGTCATCGCAGATAGATCCGAGGGGCTGGGCGGCCTCGCCGACGAAGTGGTGGAGTTCGACCCCGAGGGGAAGCTCGATCTGCCCGACCATATGCTGGCGCCCGTCCACACCATCGCCGGGCAGCTTCTCGGGCTGTTCGCCTCCCTCGAGCGCGGCTTGAAACCCGATGCGCCGAGCGCCGGCGGTGTCATTCACAGAGTCGTTCAGGGGGTCACCATCTACCCGCGCGGGCAGAGCGAGTGAGCCACTCTGTCTCCTTCGATCAAATCCGCGCTGTGCTCTATGACATGGATGGGCTGATCGTCGATACCGAGCCAATCCACTTCCAGGCCTTTCGCACGTACATGCGGCAGTTCGACGTTGACCTGCCGCAGTCGGTGATGCCTGACTTCATCGGCTACACCGAGTTGGACAACCTCCGCGATCTGAAGCGGAAGTACGAGGTGGATACGCCGCTCGATGACATGGTGGCAGCCCGTCGAGCGATCTACCTCGATCTGGTTCGGACCTCTCCGATCACAGTCTTCCCGGGGTTCTGGGAGTTCAGCGCGGACGCGAGGCACCGCGGGTTGAAGGAGGCCGTCGTCTCCTCCGCGGCGGCCGATCAGGTCGAGGCCGTCCTTGGGCGCCTCTTCGAGGGTCGCTCCGATGGCCCTGCCGACAGCTACTTCGACGCCATCGTCACGGGTGATGACATCGAGCGAAACAAGCCTGCTCCCGACATCTACCTCGAAGGGGCAAGGCGACTCGACGTCCCGCCGGCGCTGTGCCTCGCCCTGGAGGACTCTCCACCGGGAGCCGAGTCGGCCGCCTCGGCCGGCATGATGGTGGTCGCTGTACCGAACGAGTACACCCGCGGGCTCGCATTCCCCGGGGCGATGGCAGTGGTCGACTCTCTGGCCGCCGCTCGGCGCCACCTGAATTGGCGAGGAAAGGGCGAACATGTCTTCCGTGGTCGTCATAGGTGAGCTCAACCTCGACCTCATTGTGATGGGCGGGCAGCGCATGCCGCGGCCAGGTGAAGAGCTGATCGTCGACCGCATGGAGCTGACGCTCGGTTCCTCCTCCGCCATCACGGCCTGTCAGCTCGCCAGGCTCGGCAACGAGGTCCTCTTCATCAGCAAGGTCGGCGACGATGACTTCGGGCGCCGAGCGCTCGAGTTCCTCCGCGAGAAGGGAGTGTCGACCGACTCGATCATCGTCGACAAGTCGCTGGCGACGGGGCTAACGATATCGACAGTGCTCCGCCACAATCGAGCGATGCTCACCGTGATGGGGTGCATCCAGGAGCTTCGCTACGAGGACATCGACTTCGGGCTGCTGCGGGGGCGACAGCACCTTCACATCAGCTCGTTCTATCTCCAGCGCAACCTGAGGCCGGACGTGTCCCGCATCTTCGCTCAGGCGCAGGAGATGGGGCTTACGACGTCCCTCGACACCGGCTGGCCGCATGAGGGGGAGAGCATCCGCGATCCTGATCCGGTGTGGCCCGTGCTGGATGTCTTCCTTCCCAACGAGGATGAGGCAGAGCTTCTCTCCGAGAGGGCGGACCTCGACGGCGCGCTGGACTACTTCGCCGAGCGCGTGGCCACGGTCGTCCTCAAGCTTGGCCCCGACGGCGCAATCGCGAGGCGAGACGATGAGACCGTGCGGCGAGAGGCGTTTCAGGTCGATGTAGTCGATACGACCGGCGCGGGTGATTCCTTCAACGCCGGATTCCTGCACGGCCACCTGGCCGGTATGGATTTGACAGAATGTATTGATCTCGGCAATGCTTGCGGGGCACTGTCCACTCGGGCGGCCGGTGGGACGACGTCCCAAGCGACCTTCGAAGAGGCCCAGGACTTCGTGCGCAGCGCGGCCCGGCGCGGCAGTTATTGACGAAGTCCGGCACTACATCGCAACTGCAACTGTCCCTACCAATATCAGGAGCGCCCCGCCCAGCTTCCATCTCCAGTCCTCGCGCTCCCTCAGCAGCAGGTAGCTCAGCAAGAAGCCGAAAATGAGATTCACGCGGGCTACTGCTGTCACTCTGGTCGCGGTGTCCAGGGATAGCGCGTACATGAAGGCAAGCGCCGACACCGTCACTATGGCGGCCAGCGGAGCGATGCGCCGAAACTCGATCCGCCACGCAGGAAGCCGAACCTGACGGGCGCGACTCGACACCTGCCCTATGGCAAGAACGGCTGTCATGGATAGCTGCATGAGAAACAGGACTGTCAGCGGATCGGCGTAGTCGATACCGCGCTTGCAGAGGATGTTTACCAGCGCGGTCAGCACCGCGCCGACGAGCCCGTACACCGACACTCGAGAGGTCCGATAGAAGACCACGCCACCACCAATGATCGCGATGATGCCGAGCCATACGGCAAGGCCGAAGCGCTCCGGCAGCAGTGTCGGAGCCAGTAGAAGCGTGAACAGCGGCGCGGTGTTGTACATGCCGTAGGTAGAGAAGTAGTCCCTCTTCACCCCGTGCAGTATGATCACCCACCGGGCGCCGTTCAGCAGGCCGATGGCCAGCACAATAAGCCAGAAGGTCGGGTGTGCGGGGAACTGCGCCAGCCACAGACTCGGCACAAGCAGGAAGACCGCGACCATTGCCCGGAGGATCAGCGTCATCCGCAGTGGCGGGACGTCCTGGACAACGGCCTTGGCCAGGGCCGTCCAGAGCGCGTTGGCGAACGCGCACGTGATGGCCAGCGCTATCCACATGAAGTCTCTGCGCTCACGGCAAGAAGAGATATCTCTTCAGAACGCCGCGCCCCGTGGAACTCGCGGCTGCCGGAGTCTACACGAGGAGGCCGGCCCGCGTCAAAGACAACGCTGCGCGCGGACGGTATGTGGTTGCTTCGCCGCCGGTTGTCAGCTAGAATCGGCTATCCCGGATGTTGGGGGAATGTGATGACTGAGGTCGTGCTCCTGCTAATCGGTCTCGCCTTGGGTGTCGCCCTCGGCTGGTTCTGGGCCGCACACCGCACCTCCCGCCGCCTTCAGGAAGAGCGGGAAGGGCGGGTCGCCGCGGAGACACGTCTTCAGGAGATTGAGAAGCAACTGGAATCGCATCGCGCACTGGTGGACGAGGCCACCAGCAAGCTCGGCGATACGTTCAAGGCCCTCTCCTCAGATGCTCTTCGCAGCAACGCGCAGGCGTTTGTCGATTCCGCGAAGCAGACATTGGAGCCGCTGCGGGAGGCGCTCAGGCGATACGAGGATCATCTGCGCGAGATCGAGGGCCAGCGCCGGGAGGCCTACGGAAGCCTGCACGAGCAACTCAAGGCCCTCGCGGCCAACGAGCAGCAGCTCCAGCGGGAGACGAGCAATCTCGTCAACGCCTTGCGCCGTCCCCAGGTGCGGGGCCGGTGGGGCGAGCTAACCCTCCATCGCACGGTCGAGCTCGCGGGCATGACGGAGCACGTGGACTACGTCGAGCAGGTTTCGGTAGAGGGTGACGGCGGGCGGCTTCGGCCCGACATGATCGTCAGCCTCCCCGGCCAGCGTCAGGTGGTCGTGGACGCGAAGGTGTCGCTGGAGGGCTACCTCAATGCCTTGGAGTGCGCGGACGAGGAATCGAGGAACAACTGCCTCACCCAGCACTGCCGCCAGATGAAGGAGCACATCCGACAGCTCTCGGCCAAATCATACTGGGAGCAGTTCGAGTCAACGCCGGAGTTCGTCGTCATGTTCGTGCCCGGCGAGGCGTTTCTCGAAGCGGCCTGTTCTGTCGACGCCAAGCTCATCGACGAGGCGATGGAGAACCGAGTGGTGGTGGCCAGCCCTACCACGCTCGTCGCCCTGCTGCGGGCCGTTGCTTATGGCTGGCGGCAGGAGCAGATCGCGAAGAGCGCCCAGGAGGTCAGCAGTCTCGGCCGAGACCTGTACGAGCGGCTCCGCACCTTCCTAGGGCACTTCGAGGCAGTCGGCAAGAGCCTGCAGCGCGCAAGCGCGACGTTCAACGACGCGCTCGGGTCTTTGGAGAGCCGTGTGCTGCCCTCCGCCCGCCGGTTCCGCGATCTAGGCGCGGCCAGCGGCGAAGAGCTGCCGGAACTGGAGCCCGTAGAGACGCAGCCGAGACAGGTGACCGCGCCAGAGTCAGCCAGCCCGGACGACGATGCCTCTGTGTAGCGCGGCAAACAGCGGCCCGTGGTGCGCGCTCGCCGACGAGCGCTGGCGCCGAGCACCGATGCCGCTTCTTCCGGCCCGTTTCTCGCCCGCCATGCGTCGAGCCGCGGGGCGCAGGACCCCTTTTGGCATACCTTGTCCTGCCAGCTTAACCTTGCACCACTTACTTACGCTCGTCTCGGAGTACCATGGAATGGCGCCTCCTGCTTGGTCGTCTGAAGCACTGGGAGAGGTGACACGAGAGGAGGATACAACGTGAGGCGCAGGACCATCGCCGTCGCGCTCGGGATCGTGATCCTGGCGGCCGTCGGGCTGTGGGCGCGCTCCCGCTCCGCGCAGAACCCGGGACCAGGTGAGTTTGGGACTGTGACCGTGGAGCGCGGGACGGTGGCGCTCACCGTCACGGCCGATGGCACGCTCCAGCCGAAGACCACGGTCAATGTGAAGTCCTACGCGGGCGGGAATGTGGAGGTGCTGGCCGTGGAGGTTGGCGACATCGTCCGGAAGGGCGACCTGATCGCTAAGATCGATCCCACCGACAGCCTGGCCGCCTACGACCAGGCGATGGCCGACCTGTCTGCGGCCCAGGCGCGCCTGCGGCAAGCCCGCGAGCAGGCCAGGGTGCAACCCAGCCTGACCGCAGCCGCCATCGCGCAGGCCGAGGCCTCCTACAACGCGGCCCTCAAGGACCTGGCCCGCCTGGAGGAGGCGACACACCCTCAAGCCAGGGCGCAAGCGCAGGCCGGCCTGGAGAAGGCCCGCGCGAACCTCGACCTTGCTGAGGCGGAGTTCGCGCGAGCCCAGGAGCTGAAGGCCGAGGGCTTCGTCTCTGAGAGTGAAGTGGACACGGCGGTCAACCGCCGCGATGTCGCGCGGGCCGATCTGGCATCGGCGCAGCGGCAGTGGGACACGCTCGACCAGCAGCTCAAGGCCGAACTCGAGGCGGCCCAGGCCAGGGTGGCGCAGGCCAAGGCCTCGCTCGATCGAGCGAAGGCCGACGCGGTCCAGGATGAGCTCAAGGAGGCCGATGTCGCCAGCGCGGAGGCCCAGGTGGCCCGAGTGCAGGCCTCGGTGACGAACGCGAAGACGACCCTCGACTATACGACCATCGTGGCTCCCCGCGATGGTGTAATCCTCCAGAAGCTCGTCGAGGAAGGAACCATCGTCACCTCCGGCCGGTCGTCCGTCACACAGGGAACCGACATCGTCGTGCTCGGGGACCTCTCCGAGATGGTCCTCGAGGTCAGCCTGGACGAGGCAGACGTCGCGATGGTCCGCGTCGGTCAGAAGGCGGCGATCACCGTTGACTCCCTTCCCAACGATCGGTTCCACGGCACCATCACGCGCATCGACCCGCAGGCCCTCACACAGCAGAACGTCACCACTGTGCTCGTGACCGTGCGGGTGGACGATGCTGACGAGCGACTCAGGCCCGGCATGACGGCCGGGTGTGACTTCTTCGTGGGCCGGGCCGAGAACGTGCTCGCCCTGCCGAGCCGCGCCGTTGAGGAACAGCGCGGCCGGCATACCGTCCTCGTTCGGGAGGGCGAGGAGGCCGTGCCCACCCCTGTCGAGGTCGGCCTGATCGGGGACGATCTGACCGAGATCAAGAGCGGCCTCAGCGAAGGACAGGAAGTGCTGCTGCCCGGCCTCGGCTCTCTTGCCCAGGACCGCACCGACTGGGCGAGGGAGCGGGGCCGCCGCATGGGGGGCGCGGGCGGCTTCGTTCGAAGCGGCAGGTAGATTAGGAAGGCCCGATGGGCTTCTGGGAATCAGTGCGAGTCGCGCTCGAGGGTCTGGCGGTCAATCGTCTCCGCTCCGCGCTGACGATGCTCGGGGTGATCTTCGGGGTCGGAGCCGTGATCGCCGCGGTCTCCATGACGGAGGGGGCGAAGGCGGCGACGATGGCGCAGTTCGAGCGCTTCGGCACCAACGTGCTCACGGTGCGGCCCGGTCAGTCGCGGCACGGCCCCGTCCGCGGCGGGATGGGCTCGATGCAGAACCTGACGGAGGCGGATGCGCAAGCCATCGTAAAGGAGTGCTCGACCTGTGTTGCCGTCGTGCCGGAGCTGAACGGCCGGTCACAGGTCGAGGCCGGGGGCGAGAACACGGGCACAAGCATAGTCGGCACGACTGAGATGTTCCCTCAGGTGCGCAACTACGAGATCGCCGAGGGCTCGTTCTTCACCGAGCGGGATGTGAAGGGCCGCCGCAAAGTCGCGGTGGTGGGGCCCACCGTCGTGGAGAACCTTTTCGGCGAGGGCGCCTCCGCAGTCGGCGAACGCATCAAGATCGGCGGCATCACCTTCCAGGTGATCGGCGAGTTCGCCAGCAAGGGGGACATGGGGTGGCACAATCCGGACGACCAGATCGTGGTGCCGATCACCTCCGCGCGCTATCGCCTGGGATTCGGGTCGAGCGCCCCCGGAACACCTCGCGACAATGTTAACTCCGTCAGCGTGGAGTTCGCCGACCTGAACCTGGCCGATCAAGCGAAGGCCGAGGTGGAAGCCGTGCTGCGACATCGTCACGGCATCGGCCCGGCCAGCGAGAGCGACTTCCACATCAGGGCGGCGGCCGACTTCATTGCGGGCGCGCAGGAGGCGAACCGCATTATGACGCTCCTTTTCGGCTCGATCGCCGCGGTGTCGCTGCTGGTCGGCGGGATCGGCATCATGAACATCATGCTCGTCTCCGTCACCGAGCGCACCCGGGAGATCGGCCTGCGGAAGGCCATCGGCGCCACCCCGCGAGACATCCTGCTTCAGTTCCTCATCGAGGCGGTGACCTTGAGTCTGTCCGGCGGGATCGTGGGCGTTGCGGTCGGCATTGGGCTCGCCTATGGGCTGCGCTCATTCGGCCTCAACACGGCCGTCTCCCTGCCGTGGGTGATCGTCTCCTTCTCCTTCGCCGGCTTCGTCGGCGTGTTCTTCGGGCTGCTGCCTTCCCGCAAGGCGGCCATGCTCGATCCCATCGAGGCACTTCGCTATGAGTGAGAGAGTGATGACACGAACCCACACATGCATCGCCTTCGCGCTGGCCCTGCTCGTCGCCATCGGGACAGCGGCCCTCGCCGAGGAGACCACGGGGCCGCTCACGCTGGACCAGTGCGTGCTCATCGCGCTGGAACGGAACCCGCGATTGACCGCCTCCGAGCAGGGCGTGATCGGCGCCGACGCGGCGCTCACCCGCGCCCGCAGCCCCTACTACCCCCAGCTCACACTGGGGCTGCTCGAGGCCGTCGGCAGAGATCCCGCCACCGGCGACACCGAGACGACTGAGGATGCCTCCCTGGTTCTTCGCCAGACCATATGGGAGAGCGGGCTCAGGGAGAGCGTGCAGGAGCGCGCGGCGCGGCTCGAATCGGCCGAGTTCGGCTACGCCTCCGACGTGCAATCCCTGGTGGAGCAGGTGGCGGCCGACTACTACGGCGTGCTGGCCTCGGACCGGCTCGTCGAGGTGGCGGAGGCCGGCGTGGAGTCATCGACCCGGCACCTGGAGGAAGTGCAGGCCCGCATCGAGGTTGGCGTCTCGGCCGCGGTCGACGAAGCCACAGCCCAGGACGATCTCGCCCGGGCCGAGCTATCCCTCATCGATGCCCGCGGCCTCGTGAGGGTGGCGCGTGCGCGGCTGAAGACGAGGATGGGCCTGCCGCAGCAGACCGTCCTCCAACTGGCGCCGCCCCCGCCCGTAGCGGAGGAGGAGCTCCCCACCCTCGGCCAGGCGCTATCCACGGCCGGACGGAACCGGCCCGACATCCTCAGCACCACGGCCGCCGTCGAGGCCAGCCGCAAGGCCGCGAGGCAAGCGGAGATTCGCCGCGGCCCCGTAGCCGGTGTGAGCGGCCGCTACGACTGGGGCTATGTCGACTGGGCGCGCCGCGACCCCTCCTGGGACCTCGCGCTCACCCTGTCGTGGGCGCTCTTCGACGGCTACGCGACGGCCGCCGACGTGGAGGCGGGCCGGGCTTCGCTGGCCCAGTCGGAGGCACAGCTCCAGGCCGTGTTGGACGACGTCGGCCTGGAGGTGGAGAGCGCCCTCACGCAGGTGGAGCGCGCCCGGGAACGAGTCGCCGCCACCGCCAAGTCCGTCGCCGCAGCCGAAGCGCGCCTGAGGGCGGCCGAGGGCAAGTACCAGCAGGGCGTCGGCATCCTGCTCGAGGTCACCGACGCACGCGCCGCCCTGACCAGCGCCCAGGCGGAGCAGATACAGGCCGCCTACGATTACCGCACCGCGCTGGTGACGCTGGAGCGCGTGCTCGGGACGCTGTCGCCGCCGCAAGCCGAGGCCATCCGATGATCGAGACCACCGACCTCCACAAGCAATACCAGATGGGCGAGGTGACCGTCGAGGCGCTGCGTGGGGTCTCGGTGCGCATCGACGAGGGCGAGTTCGTGGCGATCATGGGCCCCTCGGGATCCGGCAAATCCACCTTCATGCACCTCGTCGGCTGCCTCGACCGGCCGACTTCCGGGACGTGCCGCCTGGACGGCGTCGATACCTCCACCCTCGACGAGTACCAGCTCGCCGCCATCCGCAACCGCAAGATCGGGTTCGTCTTCCAGACCTACAACCTGCTGCCGCGGGCGACGGCGCTCCGCAATGTGCAGCTCCCTCTGCTCTACGCTCGCACCACCGAGCGCGAGGAACGAGCCCGAGCGGCCCTCGACGCGGTGGGCCTCGCCGACCGCGTGGATCACCGGCCCACCGAGCTGTCGGGCGGAGAGCAGCAGCGGGTGGCCATCGCCAGGGCTCTGGTCAACGACCCGGCCGTCATCCTCGGCGACGAGCCGACAGGCAACCTCGCCACCCAGCAGGGCGACGAGATCATGGCTCTTCTCCAACGACTGAACGAGCAGGGGAAGACGGTCATCGTCGTGACCCACGACCCCCAGGTGGCCCAGCACGCCCAGCGCATCGTGCGCTTCCGCGACGGCCTGGTCGAGGGGGAGGAGCTGGTCGGTTCGCAATCCCCCGAATCTCAGCCCCGACGGCTCATCGGCCCCGACGCAACGGCAGCGAGCAGCTAGCTGACGCAAGTCGCTTGGCCGCCTCCTTCGCCTACTTCTCGAAGTCCACCCCCACCTGCTTTGCGACCGCCATTACGTGAGCCCGTGCCTGGTCGTACTCTTCGGCGGACTTCAAGTGCTCCAACAAAACCGGCGGTTGATGCGGCAGGCGAACGATCTCGCGCAGGTAGGTGGCGATATCGAAAACGCCCGTGCCCGGAAGGACTTCGTCTAGACGTACGGTCAGCGCGCGCTCGTCCATCTTGATGTCTTTGAGATGACAGGACACAACGTGCGGTCCCAGCTTCTGGAAGCACTCTCTGATGACCGCTGTTATGTTCATGTAGCGATCCGTGCCGTTGATGACGTTGACGGCATCCATGTGAACGCCAAACGCGGGCCGATCGACGGCCTCGATCAGGCTGACGTAGGACTCGGCGCTGTCTGGCAGGCAGAAGGGCATCATCTCGTAGGTGAACTTCGCCTGCTCGGGCTTGACCTCGTCGATGACCTCACGAGCATTCGCGACCGCGAGCTCGAAGGCCTCCTGCGAGAGGTTATTGATGTGAGGACCGGCCCAGTTGGTCGTGCTAAACGAGCCGGCTATGTTGACGACACACAGCGCACCGAGCTCCTCCGCCAGGACCATTCCCTCTTTCATCGCCTCAAGGTTCGCCTTGCGCTTCTCCGCGTCGGGGTCCATGAGGTTGTTCCAGACGCCGACTTCAGCGATCACCACATCGTGCTTCTCATAGGCTTCCCGCATCGCTCTGATGTGCTCTGTGTCATCTGGCTTCAGCCCCGAGGGCGCGGAGGCCGCTCGATAGCCGAGCTCTCGGTATGCCTTCGCCAGCACCTCGGGATCGTCAGACTCAACAAAGATCGGCCCGCCAAGTCGCATCTCGCTACCTCCTGACTGCCCGTTCTTCCGTGCTCGCGGCCCGCTCCCTGCACGGTGACTGCCGACTATCGCCAGCAGCCGAGGGTCCGAGGCCGCGCATTTCGGGTGCCAGGACAGGTCGGCCGGAAAAAGGTCGACGTATGAGTAACGTCACGCTACCCCTGTGTTACCAGGTTGACATCTGGACCCTCCGTGGCTAGAATGCCCAACATCGGGCCTCTGCACAGATCCTCCAATCGCCGAATCGTGTATGCTCGGAGCACAAGCAAGGCGCCGCAGTGGTCTATTCGTCACACAGGACGGCGGGGAAGGCGATACATGGCTGAGAATTCGTCCACCGAGAAGGAGCTGCTCGAACCGATTGAGGCATCTGAGCTGCTGAAGGGGCTCAAGCTCACGACCGGAAAGGCCGCGCAGTTCGCCCGCGTGTCTCGCCGCCAGCTCTGCTACTGGACAGACACCGGGATCGTTAGCTCGGTCGAAGGTGACAACGACGGTGACGGCGGCGACAGCTCGGGCCGCCGCACGTACGATTTCGACGCGCTTCACCGCGTGCTTCTGATAAAGCAGGCTCTGGAGCAATCATCGGGACTGAGGCGCGCCGCGCGCGAGGTCGAGCGATACCTGACGGACAGGCACCGAAACGGCGAGGAGCTGGCCTCCTCGATAGACCAGAAAAGAGAGGAGTTCCTCACCGAGCAGGCCGACCGGCTGGATGAGGTCGTGACGCGTGTCCAGCAACTATTGCCGAAGCTCAAGGATCGCTCCCGCGTTCTCGAACTCCACGGCGCGCTTGACTGGCTGGATCGCGTGGCCGAGCGCGTCCAGGCGGGTCAGGTCCTGCTCGAAGAGGACGCGGCTGCCTGCCTGCGCCTGGCCGCACTCATCGAGCAGGCAGAAGCACAGCTCGAAACGATGGGCTCGCCGGCGGAGGCGCGGCCGATCCCTAACCGCTGACGGGCTCAGCCATCGAGTCCGAGGGCGCCCCGTGCCCACATCGGGCATGAGCGGGTGATGACGTGACTGTCGCATGCCTCGCGCGCACCCGACTTGCCGAAGCTTGTGGGCGCCGCGGGTGACTACACCTTGGCTGTCTGACAAGCCCGTCAAGTGCTCGGGAATCGGTGGTTTGCGCGGCTCATCGGTATGACCTCGCGGACAGCCGGCGACGACGAAATGACACCCCGAGAACGGTTCATCTCCGCCCTTGAACGCAACCCCGTGAATGGCTGAGTCCATCTGTTCGAGCCGGCCTTCCACCTGGCGATGCAGGCCTTCGGCAAGCTCCACCCCGGTCATCGGCACTACGCCCACTGGGACCGGATGGGCGAGCCGGAGCGGACGCTCCCGGGCGTGCCGGCCCTGGCGCATAGGACACTGTTTGCACCAAGGGGTAATTGGGAGTAGGTGGGCGATGATGGACATACCGGCCAGTGAATGCGATCGCAGCACCCAGGGGGTCTGGGCGAGATGCTGAGTGTCGGCATCGTCGGGCTGCCCAACGTGGGGAAGTCTACGGTCTTCAACGCGCTGTGCGCTGGCGGCGCGAAGGTATCCAACTACGCCTTCTGCACGGTCGAGCCAAACCGCGCCGTCGTCTCCGTGCCCGATCCCCGATTGGAGGTGTTGGGGAAGATATTCGAGCAGGAGCACGTCGTGCCGGCCGCAATCGAGTTCGTTGACGTGGCGGGACTTGTGAAGGGGGCGAGCAAGGGAGAGGGCTTGGGAAATCAGTTCCTGGCGGCCATTCGAGAAGTCGACGCGATTCTCCACGTGATTCGGTGCTTCGAGGATGATCGCATCGCCCACGTGGAGGGAAGCATTGATCCCGTGCGAGACGTTCATACTGTGGAGACGGAACTCGTGCTGGCGGACCTGGGGGCGGTGGAGAGACGTCGGCAGAAGATAGCGGGAGCAGTGAAGGGCCGCAGCAAAGACGCCGTGCGTGAAGACGAAGCCTTGGGCGTGCTTGAGGCACATCTACAGTCTGGGCGCCCAGCGCGGGCGATTCTCGACCGCGACGAGATCGTGCCGGCATGCCAGGTCTTTCTTCTGACCGACAAGCCGGAGGTGTACCTCGCGAATGTCGGCGAGGATGAACACCTCGCGTCCGCATACGCGGAGAAGCTGTCTGCGAGCGTGTCTGGGCCGGTCGTCGCGTTGAGTGGACGGCTCGAGGCCGACTTGGCTGAGCTGGAGGCGGAGGAGCGCACCGCCTTCGCGGAGGAGTTCAGGGTCGCCGGCTCGGGACTGGAACGGGTGATTCGGGTGTGCTACAAGGCACTCGATCTGGTCACCTTCTTCACCGGTGTGGGCGCGGAGGCGCGGGCCTGGGCGGTGCACGCTGGAACGACGGCGGCGGAGGCGGCCGGGAGAATCCACAGCGACATGGCGAGAGGCTTCGTAAGAGCTGAGGTGGTATCCTTCGAGACGCTCGCCGAGTTCGGGGCCTGGCAGGAGGCGCACAAAGCCGGCAGGATCCGAACAGAAGGCCGGGAGTACGTCCTTCAGGAAGGCGATGTTATGTTGGTACGCTTCACTGCGTGAGTTCACTCGTCAACGACTAACACGGTCAATGGAGGCAGCCTCGAGAGCGGTCGCCCGGATCGCCGCAGGTTGACAGGAGAAATCGGCGTGTTATAGAATAGCCCCGGCTCGGGATGGGGGGCGTGGGGAGCTTGTTTTCAGGATGGGCATGAATCGGAGGCCGGTATCTGACCGATCGCAGTGCCACCGATCAGGCGAGCCGCGGCGGCGTGGTGAACCCGCCTAACCGCAGGTCGGCCACGGTCCTCGCCGCTGAGGCGCGTTTCGGCAGCGTGTCCGCCGCGCGCCGTCGGCGCGTCGGGAACGGCAGTCCGGGCAGCCGTTTGGCGATATGCGATATGCGGAACATATAGCTTAGGCGATGCCGTCTTCGCGTTCGGCGAGCGGGTTCGGCCCGAGCGGATCATCGGTCCCCGGGCAGGGAATGGACGCTGGTGGTAGAGCTGCTAGATGCATTTGGTCGAGGTAACTCAACAGCCGCATAGCATATCGAAAGCCGATCCCCGCGCAGCGCGCGGCCGCGCGGCAGGCACTCAGGCAGGCCGGTCTGTCGTCCCGTGAGGATGCTGTATGCCGGAGCTACGACGTGACCCGATCACAGGCGACTGGGTAGTCATCGCGAGCGAGCGCGCGAAGCGCCCCAGCGATTTCGCCTCCCACTCTCCGGGCAGAGAGGACCAGGGCGAGGCTGCCTGTCCTTTCTGCTCGGGCAACGAGGCGATGACGCCCCCGGAGATCATGGCCTTTCGGCACCCCGGGAGCCAGCGGAACGGACCTGGTTGGTGGGTGAGAGTGGTTCCCAACAAGTATCCCGCGCTGGGCATTGAAGGTGACCTGAACAAGACGGGGCTCGGTATGTACGACTGGATGAACGGGGTGGGCGCGCATGAGGTCATCATAGAGACCCCCGAGCACGACAGGCAGCTTGGATTCCTCGATAACCGTCAGATAGAGGATGTCCTCTGGGCTTACCGGGCTCGCTACCTCGACCTGAAGAAGGACCCTCGCCTGAAATACATACTCATCTTCCGTAACTACGGCCGCGTGGCCGGCGCCTCCCTCAGCCACCCTCACTCTCAGCTCGTGGCCACTCCCATCATACCAGGGATCGTTGCCGGCGAGCTGCACGGGGCCGCCCGCTATACGGAGTATCGCGATCGCTGCGTGTTTTGCGATATAGTCAAGCAAGAGCTAGACGAAGGCAAACGGCTGGTGGCGGACAACGAGCACTTCGCGGTCATCCAACCCTATGCTGCCCGGACGCCTTTTGAGACCTGGGTCTTGCCCAGACGGCACTGCGCATCGTTCGCCGCCATCTCGGCTGAGGAGCAGACGAGCTTTGCGGTTATGCTCGGAGAGACGTTGAGACGTCTGCACTTCTGCCTGGACGACCCGCCCTACAACTACAACATCCACACCGCCCCCTGCGACGCTGACGAAGACGAGGACTTCCACTGGCATTTTTCCATCTCGCCGCGTTTGACGATTGCAGCGGGCTTTGAGATGGGTACTGGCATATACATAAACGTGACCCCACCCGAGGTCGCGGCCGAGTACCTGCGCGAGACCGACCCTGACCGGGCGGCCGTGGCGGCGGGAGAATCGGGAGTGGTTAGCGAAAAGAAGGAGGCGTAGGCCTCGCCGCGACGTGCAGGCAGGGCTCGAGCTGCCTGGCAGGATTGGGACCGAGGTTGGGAGCTTGACAGAACAGACTGACCAAGTGCGACAGGATGAGGAGATCCGCGCCGAGCTCGAGCGCCTGCGCGCCAAGATAGCGGAGCTCCAGGAGTCAAAGAGGCAGCTGGAGGCGGAGCTGCAAGAGTCGTCGGCCAGCGCGCAGGCTCCCATAACCACCTCCGCCGAGCTGGAGTCAACTCTCCGCTGGTTTCTCCGGCGGGTGGGGATGATTCTCCAGGCCGAGAAGGCCGCCCTCATGCTCTATGAGCCGGAACGAGGAGAGCTCGAGGCGCAGTGGCCGGCACTCGGCATGAGCAAGGACGACGTCGACGCTTTTCGCGTTCGCGCCAGCCAGGGGGTCTCCGGTCAGGTCTTCCGTGAGGGAAGGCCCATCATCACCGACGACGCCATGGGCGACCCGCGCACGATAAAAGAGAACGTCGCGCTGCTCAGTATCCGCAATGTCCTGACGGTTCCCCTCGTGATCGAGCGCAAAGATGCAGACGGGCAAGTTGTCGAGAAGAACATCATCGGTGTCTTCAACGTCTTCAACAAGCGCGGTGGCGGCCGGTTCGCAGAGGAGGATGTGACGCTCCTGACGGCATTGGCAAAGAGCGCGGCCTCAGTCATCTCGAGCGCGAAGCTCTACATAGCCGTAGCCGACGAAAAGAGGGAGCTTGAGCAGACACTTCAGGGCATGCTCGCAGGAGTGCTCGTCGTCGGCGAAGACAACCGCGTGCGGCTGATGAACTCAGCCGCGAAGCACATATTCGGGGTGCCGAGCGATGACGGTACGGGCAAGCTCTTGAGCCAGGTGATTCGAGACGAGGAGGTGCACGAACTGGTCCGCTCCTGTCTGGCGGGAAACTCGGAAGCGACGGCCGAGGTCTCCATCTACTCCCCCGAGGAGCGAATCTACCAGGTTCAGACTGCGCTGCTTCGCGGCGATAACGACGATGTCTCGGGGGTGGTCGCGACTTTCAACGACATCACCGATCTTCGCGGCGTCGAGCGCATGAAGAGCGAGTTCGTTTCCACCGTGTCGCACGAGCTGCGCACACCCCTCACCTCCATCAAGGGCTTCATCCGCACTCTTCTGGATGATACAGAGGGCTACTACGACCGCGAAACCCAGATGGAGTTCTACCGCATCATCGACACCGAGTGCGACCGACTGGTGCGGCTCATCAACGACCTCCTCAATCTGTCCCGCATTGAGTCGGGACGGGCCTTGGAACTCGTGCTGGACGAAGTTGACGTGGGGGATCTCATAGGCCGGGTCGTGGACAGCCAGCGGGCCTACACGGATCGCCACGAGTTCGACATCATCGTGCCCAAGGATCTGCCGCACGTCAACGCCGACCGCGACAAGATCGACCAAGTCCTCACGAACCTGTTGTCGAACGCCATCAAGTACAGTCCAGACGGCGGAAAGATCACTGTTCACGCCCGCAAAATGGAGGGGAGCAAAGTAAGCGTGAGCGTCTCCGACCAGGGTATCGGTATCCCCGAGGACCAGATAAGCAGGCTGTTCACGCGATTCCATCGCGTGGACTCGCGTGATTCGCGCAAGCAGTACGGCACGGGAATTGGGCTGTATCTTGTCAAGCATTTGATCGAGGCCCACCGCGGTGAGGTATCGGTGACCAGCAAGCCGGGCGAGGGGTCTACCTTCACGTTCGTGTTGCCGACGAACCTGTCTCCGGGCGAAGAGGAAGAACATGAGAGTGGGTCCTCCTAGGCCGGGCGCCGGCCGCACCTCCAACACGAGAGTGTACTGAGGTCCCTGAACGGGGCCTCTTTTTCGGCCGCAGATGAACCGTTACGGGAGATCCCATGCGGATTTCGATTGGCGCCGACCACGCCGGCTATCATCTGAAGCAGCGGGTCCGCGAGTGGTTGTCTGAGCGCGGGATCGAGGTGACTGACGTCGGAGCTCAATCTCTGGACCCGGGCGACGATTACCCCGATTTCGCGCGCAGCGTGGCCGAGTCAGTCGCTCGAAGAGAGACCGACCTCGGGATCGCCATCTGCTCAACTGGAGTGGGAAGCTGTGTGACGGCCAACAAGGTAGCGGGGGTGCGGGCCGCGCTCTGTCACGACACCTTCTGCGCCAAGATGAGCCGTCGCCACAACGACGCGAATGTCCTCTGCCTTGGCGGCAACGTGGTCGCGCCCGGACTGGCCCGCGAGATCGTGGAGACGTGGCTCGCGGAGACGTTCAGCGGCAAAGAGCGCCACAGACGCCGGCTTGACAAGGTCGCGAGGATAGAGTCTCAAAGCGAGGGGCGGCCGGCATGAGCGCGCGCCCGAGTTGGGACGAATACTTCCTTGACATGGCGCGCGTCATCGCAAGCCGCTCCACCTGTCTGCGCCGACAGGTCGGGGCGCTCCTTGTGAGGGACAAGAGAGTTCTCGCCACTGGCTACAACGGCGCTCCCGCGCGTCTGCCACACTGCGAAGAAGTGGGCTGCCGCCGAGCGGAGCTCGGGGTAGCCTCCGGGGCTGGCTGGGAGCTGTGCCGGGGCCTCCATGCCGAGCAGAACGCGATCATCCAAGGCGCGCTCCACGGCGTGAGCGTCCAGGACGCGACCCTTTATTGCACCACCCAGCCATGCGTCATCTGCGCGAAGATGCTCATCAACGCCGGGGTGAAGCGGATCGTCTACGAGGGCGAGTACGCGGATGAGCTTGCCCTGGAGATGCTTCAGCAGGCCGGTATGGAGCTTGCGCGATTCGCTTCTGCCGGCTCGCAGTCGGAAGGCGGGGCGGCCGGATGAACTTCCACGGCAATGAGGTCGTCCTCATTGCCTATGCGGCGGCTGCCGGCGCCACTTGTGCGCTTACTCCGCTTGTGCGTCGGCTCGCTCTGAGAACCGGGGCCCTCGACCATCCCAACGAGCGCAAGATCCACACGGATCCCCTCCCCACCTGGGGCGGCGTCGCCCTCATCGCCGGCTTCTTCGCAGGCGCTTTGGCGGCAGGAGGTCTTCACCAGGTGCCGTTCCGTACGCTGATCGGGATCTCTGCGGGCGCGGTCCTCGTCGCCATCGTCGGCTTCGTAGACGATCGGCTCGACGTCCCGGCCAAGCTCAAGCTCGTGCTGCAGATTGTGTGCGTCACGCCCCTTCTGCTTTGTGGCGTCACCATAAGCATGCTCTCGCATCCCTTGGCCCGCCAGGAGCAAATCATGCTCCCCCTGTGGCTCTCCTGGGTCCTGACCACGATCTGGGTGGTCGCTGTCACGAACGCTATCAACCTCATCGATGGGCTCGACGGCCTTGCCGCCGGCGTGACGGCCATCGCAGGCGTGGCCCTGGCGTTCATTGCGCTGGCGTGGGGCCAGCTTCCGGTGGCACTGCTGTGCGCCGGGCTCGCGGGGTCGGCCGTAGGATTCCTGCCGTGGAACTGGCATCCGGCCAGAATCCTGATGGGTGACACGGGGGCGTATTTTCTCGGATTCGTGGTTGCAGGAGTCACCATCCAGGGAGCGTTCAAGATGGCAGCCGCTATTGCCATCTTCATCCCGCTGGTGGTGCTGGCCGTCCCTCTGCTGGACACTGCTCTCTCGCCCGTTCGGCGTTTCCTGCAGGGGCGTCCTGCTTTTGGGGCCGACCGGGAGCACGTCCACCATCGCCTCGTCGCTATGGGGCTCTCCGAGCCCAGGGTCGTGCTCCTAACCTATGCCGTAACCGCGGCCTGCGGTGCAATCGCCATCTGGATCTCCCGGACGGGCTGACGTGTCGCGCCCAACATAGTGTCCCGGTGAGGGCCGCCCACGGCCAACCTTCTGGCGAACTCGACACGGGCGTTGCACTGCCTCCAGCAGACTGCTATACTGTGCCCTGTGCAGCCCGGGGGCCGCAGTGCGTTTGCCCCCGGTTATCTTCGGCAGGAGCGCAGACTTGCGTGTCGTCATTCTAGGATGCGGCAGGGTCGGCTCGACTCTCGCGGCGATCTTGACCCGAGAGGGTCACCACGTCAGCGTGATCGACCGAGACCAGTCGGCCTTCGACAAGGCGGCACAGCGCCTCGGCCCGGCCTTCACGCGGGAGACCGTGCGCGGGATCGGCATGGACGAAGACGTCCTGCGACAGGCCGGGATCGAGGAGGCCGACGCCTTCATCAGTGTCACGAGCGGTGACAACACGAACGTTGTCGCCGCTCAGATCGCTCAGCAGCGTTTCCGGGTGCCGAAAGTCCTGGCACGAGTGTACGATCCAATTCGCGCCGACGCCTATCGGGAAGCCGGCGTAGAGACGATATGCACCACGACAATCAGCGCCGGGCTGTTCCACGACCTCGTCCTCGGGAGATCGCTCAGGACCATTCAGGAGTACATCGACACGGCCTCGCCCCGGTCCGAGGGCACCAAGGCATGACAGGCGTGCGCGCTGGAGCGTAGCGGATGTACGTGATAGTCGTGGGCGGGGGAAAAGTCGGATACTACCTGACGCGCACTCTCGTTTCCGAGGGCCATGAGGTTACGTTGATTGAGCAAGATCAGCGCCGAGTTGAACGGCTCATCGCGGAGTTCGGCGAAGCCGTGATAGTGGGTGACGGGTGCGAAGTGCGGGTCATGGAGGATGCCGGAATGGGCCGCGCCGATTGCGTGGTCGCGGTCACCGGCCACGACGAAGACAATATCATCATCTGCCAGATGGCTCAGCGGTACTTCGGAGTGCCGCGGCAGATAGCGCGCGTCAACAACCCGGAAAACGAGGAGATATTCCATCTGCTCGGCGTCAACGAGACGGTTGCGAGCACCCGGATCATCTACAGCCTGATAGACCAGGAGGTTGAGACAGGGGAGTCGCTTCTGCTGACCGCTCTCAAGCGCGGGAAGATCGTCATTGTCAGCGTGGATCTGGCCGCCGGATCTCCGGCTGCAGGCAAGATGGTCAAGGACATCTATCTTCCGGGGGAGTGCGTGCTCGCGACAATCATCCGAGAGGAACACATCTTGCTGCCGAGCGGTACGACGGAACTGCTGCCAGGGGACACGGTGATCGGTGTGGCGAGCCCGGAGGCCCAGCACGTGCTCCGGGATGCCTTGGTCGGGAAGCGTCCCTCGGGCGCTCGCCGCGAGGGGTCACAGAATTAGGCAAACCAAGTGGAGGCGAATGTCGTGAAGATGGGGGTGCTGACCGGAGGCGGGGACTGCCCGGGGCTGAACCCGGCCATTCGCGCCATCGTCATGCGGGCGCTCGAGTACGGCGACGAGCTGATCGGGTTGCGTCAGGGCTGGCAAGGCCTGCGCGATGGACTGACTGCACCGCTCACCCTCGAGGCGGTCGAGTCCATCATCAACCAGGGGGGAACGATCCTGGAGTCCTCGCGAACGGATCCTACAAGGGACGAGGAGTCCATCAAGCAGTGTCTGGCGACCGCCAAGGAGCTTGGGCTCGATGCTCTCATCGCGCTGGGCGGCGAGGACACGCTGGGGGGCGCTCACGCCATGTGCGGCCGCGGGCTCAACTGCGTGGGCGTTCCGAAGACGATGGACAACGACCTCAGCGCGACCGATTACACCTTCGGATTCAACAGCGCGGTTGCCGTCGCAGTGGACGCGGCCGACCGCTTGAAGGATACGGCCCGATCTCACCGACGGGTCATGGTGCTGGAGGTCATGGGTCGCCATGCCGGATGGGTGGCTCTCCACACCGGCGTCAACGCGGGGGCCGACTACATCCTCATCCCCGAGGTGTCATTCGACCGTGACGAGCTGGTGGCGCACATCAAGGACATGAAAGCGCGCGGCAAGGAGTGGGGACTCGTCGTCGTGTCCGAGGGCGTTAAGCTGGCCGAGGCCGACGAGGAGGGCGAGCAACACGCGCGAGACGAATTCGGCCATGAGAAGCTCGGAGGAATCGGCGCCTATATCGCAGCGATCATCGAGAAGGACACAGAGATAGACACGCGCTACGTGTCTCTCGGCCACATCGTCCGGGGCGGGTCGCCAACGCCCTTCGACCGCTGGCTCGCCACTCGGGTGGGCCTCAAAGCGGTAGAGCTGGCCCACGAGGGGAAGTTCGACCACATGGCCGCGCTGCAGGGAACCGAGATAGTTGGGGTGCCGCTGGAGGCGGCCGTCGGCGAGCTTAAGACCGTTCCGCTCGAACTGTACGAAGAAGTGAAGGTCCTCTTCAGCCGATAGCCCAGATCTTCGTCGCCCCAAGCAGGCGGCACGGCGACGAGACGAAGCCGGCCGCCTTCGCGCGGCATACGGACTGCACGAACAGGAGGAATCGCGCATGCCACTCGTCATATGCAAAGAGCTGTTGCTCGATGCGCAGAGAGAAGGCTATGCCATCGGAGCGTTCAACGCCAACAACATGGAGTGCGTGAAGGCCGTCATCGAGGCGGCCGAAGAGGAGCGCGCTCCGGTCATACTCCAGGTGAGCCAGGGCGCGATCAAGTACGCGGGCCTGCGGATGGCGACCGCGATGGTGAAGACGGTCGCAGCGGAGGCAAGCGTACCAGTTGCGCTGCACCTGGACCATGGCACAAGCTTCCTCCAGAACGTGCAGTGCTTGCACGCCGGCTTCACGTCGCTGATGTACGATGGTTCGGCCGAGCCCCTCGAGAAGAACATCGAGATCTCGGCCAAGATCTGCGAGATCGCACACGCGGTGGGCCTTCCCGTCGAGGCCGAGCTGGGTAAGATACCCAAGATCGAAGACTACGTGGCGGCAGAGGAGGCGGACGACCTGCGCTCGCGGCGCGAGCACGAGCAGGTGGAGATCCTTCGTGACAAGGCCGGGTCGAATGTCGAAGAGTTGATGGCCGACCCGAACCAGGCCGAGCGTTTCGTCCAGAGCACCGGAATCGACTCGCTTGCCGCCGCCGTCGGCTCGATCCACGGCATGTGGGCCGATATCTGGCCACTTCGCCGAGACCGCATAGAGGAGCTTCGCAAGGCAACAAACCTGCCGCTGGTCTGCCATGGCAGCAGCGGTGTGATACGGACGCGCGCGGATGCCAAGGAAAAGGGCATCGAGCTGAGGCCGAATGAGTGCACGCTCGAAGAAGCCGTCCAGATCGGGCTCTGCAAGGTCAACGTCGCAACTGCCGTCAGCATGGCCTTCCTGCAGGGGGCTTGGGACGCGTGGCAAGAGCGCCTCAATGAGAAAGACCTGCGCAAGATTCTCCTCCCCGGCCTGCAATCCGCGAAGGAACTCGTGCGCAGCTACATGCGGCTCTTCGGCTGTTCCGGGAGGGTCTCGGGCACATCAGCCGTGGCAGCAAGCGAAGTAAAGCACGCAGAATAGCTCCACAACAGACTACAGAGGAGGTCATGAGCTTGAAGATGAGACTCATATGTGCTTGGCTTCTCGCTCTCCTTGCCCTGCCAGGCCTCGCGTTTGCCCAGACGCACGGCGCGGCCGAGTCGACCCACGCCGTTGCGCTGCCGGACTTCGAGACCCAGGATTGGATCCTGATCTACGCGGTGCTGGCCTCCGCGCTGGTCTCGCTGGCGTACGGAGCGTTCCTCGCCCGCAAGACGACCAGGCACGATCCCGGGTCCCAGTCGATGCAGGACGTCAGCACCGCCATACAGGAAGGTGCCCTCGCCTACCTCGGGCGCCAGTTCCGCACCATGATCTGGTTCGTGATCATCATCACTATCGGGCTCTTCCTCCTCTACAGGCCGATTTACCGGATCGACCTGGCCGTCGGCATCTCGCTTGCATTCCTCATGGGCGTGTTTGCCTCCTACGGCGCGGGCTACGTCGGTATGGGGCTGGCAGTACGCGCGAACGCGCGCGTCGCCAATGCAGCCCTGTCCAGCTTCAAGAAGGCGCTCGAGATCGCGTTTCAGGCCGGCACGGTCTCGGGGATGTTCACCACCGGGCTTGGGCTGCTTGGCGCGACGCTCATCTTCATCAAGTTCAAGCAGGACGCGATGACGGTGCTCATCGGCTTCGGGTTCGGGGGATGTTTGGCCGCGCTCTTCATGCGTATCGGCGGCGGGATCTACACCAAGGCCGCCGACGTGGGCGCCGACCTGGTCGGCAAGGTCGAGGCCGGCATCCCCGAGGACGACCCCCGCAATGCCGCGACCATAGCCGACAACGTCGGCGACAATGTGGGCGACTGCGCCGGCATGGCCGCCGACGTCTTCGAGTCGTACGAGGTCACCCTCGTCGCAGCCATTATCCTCGGCGTCGCCGCCTCCATGACGCCCTACGGCTCCCAGTTCGGGATCAAGCTCGTCCTCTATCCGCTGCTCGTGCGCGCCATCGGCGTCTTCGCCTCCATCATCGGGACCTGGTTTGTCAGAGGCCGAGACGATGAATCTATGGACCCCATGCAGCCGATCAACGTCGGCTTCTGGACCTCCGCGATCATCGCCTCAATCGGCTTCGGCATCGTCGTGTGGGTCTACCTCGGCGACCTGCGCTTCTTCTACGCCACCTTCATGGGCATCTTGCTCGTGCTCGTCATCGGTCGCCTGACGGAGTACTTCACCTCGGTGGACAAGGAGCCGGTCACGGAAATCGCCAACGCGACGCGAACCGGCACGGCCACCATGCTGCTGACAGGCCTGGCCGAAGGGTTGGAGTCCAGTGTGTGGGCAATCGTCGCGATCGCCGTCACCATCTTCGGCTCGTTCGCCATCTTCAACGACCCCATCATGGCCTTCTACGGCATTTCACTCGCCGGGCTCGGACTGCTCACGACTACGGCCTACATCCTGGCCATGGACACATTTGGGCCAATCACGGACAACGCCAACGGTATCTTCGAGATGTCAGGTGCGCTGAAGGAGGGCGATGAGGCCAGCCAGTCTGCCGGGCGCATCGTGGCCCGCCTCGACGCAGTGGGCAACACGACGAAAGCTCTCACGAAGGGATTCGCCATCGCCACCGCGGTGCTCGCTGCGACGTCACTCTTCGGGTCGTTCATCGAGGACACAGGGCTGACGAGGACCGGCATCCAGGTCAACCTGCCGCTGGTATTCGTCGGCATGTTGATTGGGGGCGCGGTGCCGTTCCTCTTCTCGTCGTTCGCGATCCGCGCCGTCAGCCGCGCGGCCGGGCTTCTCGTCGAGGAAGTGCGCCGGCAGTTTCGCGAGATTCCTGGCATCATGGAGGGCACGGCCAAGCCCGACTACAGCCGATGCGTCATGATCAGTACCGCCGCCGCTCAGAAGGAGCTATTGGGGCCGGGCCTGTTGGCGATTTTCACCCCGCTCTTGGTTGGGTTCGGCCTGGGATACGCCGATCCCAAGACGGGGGCGGCCGCGCTCGGCGGTTACCTGGCCGGCGCGATCCTGACCGGCCAGCTCATGGCGGTGTTCCAGGCGAACACCGGCGGGGCCTGGGACAACGCCAAGAAGAAGATCGAGGACGGCCTGTTCGGCGGCAAGGGCACCGAGTTCCACAAGTCGGCCGTGATCGGCGACACTGTCGGCGACCCGTTGAAGGACACGGCCGGCCCTGCGCTGAACCCGCTCATCAAAGTCATGAACCTGGTGGCGATTCTGGCGGCACCGGTGGCCGTGTCGCCGATGTCCGCGGGCGCTCGGCTGGGGGTGGTGGGAGTCGCGCTGATCCTGCTGATCGCTGCCGTGGCCTTCAGCAAGCGGAAGGCCGAGCAGGCAATCACGTCCTCGAAAGACGTAGAAGCCGAGGCCCAGGCAGGGGGCTAGCGGCGAGCGACGGCACAAGCCTGCGGGGCAGAATCCCGGGGCGGTCTGTCGTCGCGGTCGTAAGTCGCCGGAAGGGAGGCGGGCCGGATGGCCCAGAGGAATACCAAATCCGCAAGGGGAGTAGAGGCGTTCGTTCTGCTGGAGGCTCAGGCGGGGAAGGCGCTGACCCTGACTCGCCAACTGGTGAAGATCAAAGGCGTCCGGGCCAGCTACGCCGTAACGGGCCCCTTCGACGTCATCGTTCACGCTGAAGCGCCTGACTTCAAGTCTATCGCTCAGCTTGTGGTGGCGAAGATCCAAGGACTGAACAGCGTCGCCCGCACGATCACCTGCACGGTGATCGAGAGCGGCGAGGGTTAGCAGGCGTTCCGAAGATACCGACTACGCGGGGGTCCGCCTAGGCGGACCCCTACGCCTCCCACGCGCATAACCAGCAGTCCAGTTACTAAGCCAGATCTGCTGAGACCAGCACTCGAACCAGGCTAGCCTGCGCTGCTACTGCTCCCAAACGATGTGGCCGATGAGCAGCGCGTAGGCCAGGAGCGTGCCCAGCGCGCGCTGACGGTGCTCGCGCTGTATCTTAGCATCCATTGCCTCACGAGGCCCGTTAAGCAAGACCCTAGCACCGTCGCCGGCGAGGATGGCGCCACCCGGTGTGCCAGGCGCCGGGTGAACCGTGCTATCGGAGATTCTGACATCGTGCACCACGCCTTCCGCCACGATCTCTCCCTGCCGTACGAAGGCAACAACGGCCTGAGGCCGGAGCCCATGTCGCGTGCCAAGAGTCACCAGGGCCTCGGGCCTGCGCTCGTCATAGTAGTAGACAGTGCCACGCGCGTTCTCGGTAACGCCCATTTCGAGAGTCGGATCGGTCTCCGCTGCCCTGGAGGTCGCGGCCGCTCCGGTCAGCTCCTCACTGGCAGCTTCCTCTTCCGCCGCCCAGGCGCACGTGGCCGATACGGCGGCCAGAGCAATGACCATCAGGGCAGTGCTCCGCAGCTGCGTCCTCATTCATCTCCTCCTTCGGGCCGGTCTCAGCCGGGGGCCTACCTTTGACAGGTCGCGCTGAGCGAAAGTATAATCCCGCGTGGCGTGATAGGCTAAGGCTCAGCTATCCCCACAGCCCGGGCCCGGCGTCGATTCTTAGCAGTGCATGCTACCATAGCGCTAGCTGTCCTGGCGGGCGTCCTTGTGCTGGAAAGCCGACCCGACAATGAGTTTGCGCGCGTTTCCCACTCTGCAGAAGAGACGCGTGCCCTCGCCAGCAAGTTGGCCGCCTTTCTAGCTCCAGGCGACCTTGTATGCCTTTATGGCGAGCTGGGGGCGGGCAAGACGACTTTCATCCAGGGGCTGGCTTCCGGGCTGGGAGTGTCGGACCCGGTGACCAGCCCGAGCTTCACGCTGATCCATGAGCACAAGGGCGACGTGCTGCTCTACCATCTAGACCTCTACCGGCTGGCGCCCGAGGACCTGGCGGAAGCCGGGATCGAGGCGACGCTGCGGTCCGATGCGGTGGTGGCCGTCGAGTGGGCAGAGCGGCTCCCCCGCACGCTGCGCTCCAGTGCCCTGGAGATCCAGATCGCGTTCACGGCGGAAGGAGCTGAAGCCCGATTGCTCAGCTTCCGCTCATCAGGCGGGCGAAGCGCTTCTATAATAGAGGGGTTCGAAGAGAGGCTCGATGCTGGTCCTCGCGCTTGAGACAGCAACCGAACGCGCCAGCGCGGCCCTTGTTGCAGGAGCCGAGGTGGGCGCGGCCTGGCATGCTGAGACAGCGGGCGACCTCTGCCGCCGGTTTGCTCCGGAGATCGCTCGACTAGTCGCGCGCGGCGGCCTCGATTTCGACGAGGTCGAACTCGTGGCGATCGGGCTCGGCCCCGGATCGTTCACGTCACTGCGGATCGGCCTCGCAACAGCGAAGGCCGTGGCTCTGGCGCGGGAGGTTCCGCTGGTTGGCGCGTCGTCGCTGGAGGCCCTAGCTTGGAGAAACAAGAGCGAGTACGACGGGCTCCTGTGCCCGATCTTGGACGCCAAGCGGGGCGACCTCTATGCTTCTGTGTATCGAACCGCCGGCCCCGCGATGCGGCAAGTCGAAGCTGAGATGGTCGTCAAGCCTGAGGCTCTGGCGGCCAAGCTGAGCCCCTACCACGACGAGCCCGTGACGTTCTTCGGCCGATTCGAGGCGGAGCAGGCTCGAGCCATCAAAACTACCAGCCCCAGCGGCTGGCGCGTTTTGACAGGTCCCGTCTATCCGCAGGCAGAAGCCATTGCCGAGCTTGGCCGCTCCCGGTACGAATCGCGGGGAGCCGACGAGCTTGCCTCCCTTCGCCCAATCTACGTCCGGATGTCGTATGCGGAGGAGCGATTCGACATTGACCTCGGGCTGCGATGAGCGAGCCTGGCTGGATGATGTAGTGATTGCGCAGATGGCCGAGTGCGACCTCGACGAGGTCCTGGCCATCGAGCGCGAGTCTTTTCCCTCTGCGTGGAGCCGAGAATCCTATGAGCGAGAGCTGCGCAACCGCAACTCACACTACTTCACGGCGCGCTACGGCCGAAGGTTGATCGGATACTTCGGGATGTGGGTCGTCGTTGATGAGGCACATATCACGACACTTGCCGTTCACCCGCAGTGGCGCCGAAAAGGGCTCGGCGGGCGGCTGCTGAACGCCGTGACTGATGTAGCGCAGCGGCAGGGCGTGTCCCGGGTAACGCTGGAAGTCCGGGAGCGGAACGAGGCCGCTATCGCCATGTATCGGAAGTTCGGCTTTCAGGTCAAGGGCATCCTGCCCGGGTACTACGGAGACACGAAAGAGAATGGCGTTGTGATGTGCAAGGTGCTCCCGAAGCACGGCGCGGTCGAGCGCCAGCAGTGAGAGTCCGCGCCATGGTGCCACCATGTTGCCGCCGCACGACATGGCCTCTTGTCCACAAGCTGACGGGGCATCCCGCCGACAATGGAGTCAGGCTTGATGTCGGCTGACAGAGGAGGCGAAGAAGAGAGGTCGAGAGAGGCACGGGCGCGCGTCGAGCGCATGGTCAGCCGATACATCGAACGGGGTGGCTATGTGCTGAATCCCGACCCAGTTACCGTGGAGCACGTAATGGCCGCGCTGGCGCGCAATCTCGTGACTCATGGTCGTTGGTACTGCCCGTGCCGCGAGGTGCTCGGAGATCCCGAGAAGGACCGAAAGAACATCTGTCCGTGTCCCCAGCACCACGCGGACATCGCGCGTGGCGGCACGTGCGAATGCGGGATCTTCGTCAGCAAGGAGTACGCGCGCACATCCGATAGTACCCCAACACACATCCGAAAAGGAGGCATGATGGGCTGGAAGATGGAGCTAGGAGCAAAGGCGCCCGATTTCACGCTCAAGGGCGTCGACGGCAAGACGCACAGCCTCTCGGACTATGCCGACAAGAAGGCGGTGGCGGTGATTGTGAGCTGCAATCACTGCCCGACAGTGATCCAGTACGAGGATCGGATGGTCGAGATCCAGCGCGACTACGCAGACAAGGGCGTGCTGCTCGTCGCCATCAACGGGAACGAGACCGACGGCCATCCGACGGATTCCTTCGACCACATGGTGCAGCGGGCGAAGGCCAAGGGGCTCAACTTCCCCTATCTGCGAGACGACACACAGGACATTCTGAAAGCCCTGGGCGCGGTGCGCACACCTGAGGTGTTCTTGTTCGGGCCGGACAGGACACTCGTCTACCACGGTCGCATCGACGACAACGCAGATAATCCCTCCCGGGTCAAGCGGCATGACCTGCGGGAGGCGCTCAATGAGGTGCTCGCCGGCAAGCCCGTGAGTGTCCCCGACACGCCGCCCGTGGGATGCACGGTCAAGTGGTGGGGCAAGGACGCCCACTGGATGCCAGGCGAGGAGTAAGCAAAGGGCCAGAAAACACGCATCAGCGCGGCGGGCACACGCCTGCCGCGCTGGCTATTCTGAGGTGCGGGCGGCCGTTTCGGACTCTGAAGCTACCGAAGGGCCTTCCGGCGGTACTTCTCTGGGTTGGCCCTCGCTTCATCCGCGCAGGCGTCGGTGCACACGTAGACGGGCAGTTGATCCGGAGCCGCGCCGATGGACTCAGCGGGGTACACTTGCATCTTCTCTCTCGGAAGGACGTCGCCACACACCGCGCACTGCACGAGGTCCTCGTCGGTTGGCGTTCCACCACGGTATGCGTACGACACAACGAGGTAGACGGCGATCAACATGACCAGTGCGGCGAAGACTACTCTGGCTGTGGCTGACCGTCTCATCCTACTGCCTCGGAGACGTCATATTGCTGTCCCTGCCGTCTTCGGTCCTCCTGTCTGTCAACCTGTGCGACTGTTCTCACCAATGGTTGGGGGCAGCGACAAGCGCCCGCGCTGGCGCGCGACGCCGCCAAGCCATTCAGAAGTGCAGCACCCTCTTCGGGCAGGCGAGCTGACACTCGCGGAGATGCTCGATCACGCCGTCATAGTCGTTCCGCTCCCACGCTACGCCCGCCAGCTTGTAGTGCGCCTCGGGATTCTGGTGGTCGAGGCGAAGGGCCTCCCGGTAGTGCTCTGCGGCCGAGTCGAAGTCGCCCCTTGTGTACGCTCTGTCTCCAGCCGCGCTCGCCGCCGGCGGATGACGACTTCCACCAGCACGGCTGCCACAAGGGCGACCACCAGCAGCACCATCCCAGCAGTCACAGCCCCCTCCAGACCACTCGTACGTGGGGAAAGGTGAAGCCCCCTCCGCGCGTGTAACTATCAGACCGACTTCACCTAAGTATCACGAAAGGTCCCCCAATGCAATACCGCACCCTCGGCCGCACGAACCTAAGAGTTTCCGAGATTGGCTTCGGCGGCGCGCAGGTCGGCATCCCCAACTACATGGAGAGGTGGGACCCCCACGGGCAGCGCGAGCAGCAGACCGTGATCGAGGCCCTCAATCGTGCCCTGGACCTCGGGCTGAACTACGTCGATACCGCCCCCGGCTACGGTGACGGCATCAGCGAAGAGGTGCTGGGGCGGGTGATCGGAAGGCGCCGCGACGAATGCGTGGTGGCGACGAAGCTGAGCGCCTATGACGCCGAGAGCGTGACGGCGAGCGCCGAGGCCAGCCTGCGTCGCCTTCAGACCGAGGTCATCGACATCTTGCAGTTCCACGGCGGCATCTACCCCGAGGAAGACGTGGGCCTGATTCTCAACGGCGGTGGCCTCGACGCGCTTCGGAAGCTGCGGGAGCAAGGCAAGATCCGCTTCACAGGTTTCACCGCGGAGCTTCCTTCGGGCGGCGTATCTCAGCTCATCGCGACGGGTGAGTTCGACGTGATCCAGATCCGGTACAACTTCATGTACCAGGATAGCTGCGACTTCATCAACGAACGCGGGGTAATGCGCGAGGCCGAGGGGCAGAACATGGGCATCGTCATCATGCGCCCGCTGACGAGCGGGATCTTCCAGAGGCTCATGGCGAAGGCGTTCCCGGAGCTCGCGGACGCGGACCTCAGCGCCTTCCTGCTGAACTACGTTCTATCGAACCCGTTGGTCGATGTAGCGATCATCGGCATGCGCCGCGCGCAGGAGGTCGAGCGCAACAACGCCCTGTCGGACAACGTGGGCGCGCGGCTCAACCTGGAGGAAGTCCACAATAGGTTCTTCCCGTGAGCCCCGGCCGCATGCAGCGCTATCGGCCCGCTGCCCGGCCGCACCTGCGGCAGTGGCAGCGCGTCAGCGTCGGCCGCGGCGCGTCTTGCGAGCAGGCCGGACGCGCATCCCCTTGCTTTCCAGCAGCCGCCGGGCGTCGTCCGGGCCCACCTTACGCAGGGCCAGCAAGGCCGCCCGGTTCTCGCCCCGCGGCTCGCTGCTCCCGCCCTCCCATTGCGCGACAGCAGGGCCCGTGACGCCGAGAATGGCGGCGAGCTGGGCTTGGCTGATGTGCAGCCGCGCTCGCAGCTTCTTGACACTCGCAGGAGAAAGGCGGGCCCGCCGCATTTCCTCGTCTGACACTTGAAGACGCGGCAGTATGCCGCCTGCGTACCGGGGCGCTTGCGCGGCAGCTTTCTCGAGTGACCCGACAGCCTTCTCGAGGGCCGTGACAGCACGCCGCAGCCCTTGAACATCCTCCGAGAGCGGCGTGATGGCTTTTCGCAGTTCCTGCCGCACTGACTGCAGAATAACGGACCGGATGGCCTCCTCAACTTTTCCCACAGATGTCTCCTTTCCGCGCGGTGAGAGAGCCAAGATCCGTGCTTCTCTTCGAGTATCTTCTATCTTCTGCCGCAACGCCTCGTGTCCTCTCCCAGCTCTCACAAAGTCTGACCCGATTTGGCGCTGGCCGCTCCGCGGTCTGTCCTCCACATGCCGTCAGGCCTCCTCCCTGGGAAGACGGTCCCGCGCACGTTCGAGCTCCCCGTTCGCCTGCCAAAGTGCCTTCGCCGCGGCCTCGACATGGTCTGCAAGCGCAGAGAGCCCCTCTGTTCTGGCGTTGCGCGCATACTGCTCGAACTGCTCGGCATGAGAGGTGTTGTGTTCGATCCAGTGAGGAAGGAGGTGCGCCAGCTTATTCGCTGCTTTCATCCTGATCCTCCGTCTCGACCTCTGCGCTGACAACGCGCAACTCCCGGCCGCCCTTAACGCTCACGTTCCGCGACCCGCAGCGCGTGCAGGCTAACACAGGCGGCAGAAAGTGACTCCTTTCGTTCGTTGGCATTAGTGGCTCCGTTTCCGCGCCGCAGTCCCTGCACTTGGTGCGTGCCGGGAGGCGAGTGATGTTCAGACGCAGACCGGGCGAACCATTCTGGTCCGCAAGGGCCTTCAGCCAGAACGAGAGCTGCTCCTCCTCGATGAGGTTGAGCGCGCCTATCTCCAAGGCGATCGACCGGACCGCGCCGCCGCCGTGCTTGCGAGCGGCGGCCTTCACGGCATCCCATATCTCGGAGGCAACTGAATACTCGTGCACAGCCGGGCCCTTCGCGCGCCCCTAATGAGCTTCGCAGATAGAAGTAACGTGCCGAAGCCCTCCTGCGGCTCTGAGACGTGGTCTGTCTGAGTTTCGCCGTTACTTCCTTTGGCGAAACTCAGTAGACCAATTGCAGCGCCTGCAGCACCGCGTCCACACCCTCGCCGGCGAGGCAGTTCGTCTTCACCACTCTGATCGTCGGCCGCATCGCTTCCAGATCGGCGATAGGCCGGGTGAGATCGACGTGCACCGCTTCCGCAATGTCGATCTTGTTCAGCACCACCAGGTCGGCCGATTCGAACATTGCGGGGTGCTTCTCGACAACGTGCGCGCCTTCGCTCGCCGAGACGACCGCCACTCTCGCTTTCACTCCGAGGGAGAAGAACGAAGGACAGATGAGATTGCCGACGTTCTCTATGAACAGCACCTCCACCCCGGCTTCGGGGAGTTGATCGAGGGCCCGGTGGACCAGCCCTGCATCCAGGTGGCACATTCCGCCGGTGTTGATCTGGAGCACCTTCCTCGCGCCACAACCCATGACCCGTTCGGCGTCATGGGTTGTGGCAACATCGCCCGCGATGACGGCGACCCCGTGCGTGCCACTCAGGCGCTGCACCATCTCCGCGATAAGCGAAGTCTTGCCTGCGCCAACCGACCCCGTGATGTCGAACGCGCGGATGCCGCGCTCCGTGAAGAGCTGCCGATTCCGCTCGGCCAGCTCCTCGTGGCGCGCCTGAATGTCCTCGTCGATCTGTATCTCAATGCTTCCGGTGTCTGTGGTCTCGAACAGCCGCATCGTGCTCCCTCCGACTACACGTCGCTACTTTCGGCGACTCTCCTCCCACTTCCTGGCTGAAGGGGTCACGCGCGGCAGGCTTGACATGGGCCCCAAAGAGAGCCTAGCATCCACACTGGTGACCGAATGTGTGAGAGTTCGCCGCAGGAGGAACCATCGTGATGCACTGCACGCACAGACGCCGCATTTGCGCCGTCATCTCGGCATCGATGGCGGTGGGACTCGCCCTCAGCGCCAGCGGCTGCCGCTCCGATAGCCCCAGGATTGCTTCCGGCAGTCCCCCGACCATCGACGGCTGCCAGATATTCCCCGCAGACAACCCGTGGAACACCGACATCTCCCAGCACCCGCTCCATCCGAACTCCGATGCCTTCATCGAGAGCATTGGCCTCGAGAAGAACTTGCACCCCGACTTCGGCACCGTCTGGCGGGGAGCGCCGATCGGCATCCCCTACGTCATCGTGCGCGGCGACCAGCCGAAGGTGCCGATCGACATCGTCGCCTATCGCGATGAGAGCGACGCCGGGCCGTTCCCGATCCCGCTCGACGCACCGGTCGAGGGCGGCCCCGACTCCGACGGCGACCGTCACGTCATTGCTCTCGATGTGGACAACTGCAAGCTCTACGAGATCTACCGTGCCTTCCGGACCGATGATGGCTGGAAGTGCGACTCCGCCGCCGTGTTCGACCTCACCTCCAATGAGCTGCGCCCGATGGGCTGGACTTCGGCCGACGCGGCCGGGCTGCCGATCATGCCCGGCCTCATCAGGTACGAGGAGTTCCTCAACGGCGAGATCAAGCACGCCATCCGCTTCACCGTCCGCCGAACACAGCGCGGCTACATCCTGCCGGCCACTCACTTCGCCAGCCGCCGCGACGACCCGAACCTCCCGCCGATGGGCCTTCGCGTCCGCCTGAAGGCCGACTACGACATCTCCGCCTTCCCGCCTGGGGCCCAGGTCGTCCTCGAGGCGCTGAAGAAGTGCGGCATGATCCTCGCCGACAACGGCGGCGACTGGTTCATCTCCGGCTCCCCCGACAGCCGCTGGGACATGGAGCAGCTTGCCACCATCAAACGTGTCAAGGGCAAAGACCTCGAGGTCGTCGATACGGGGCCGATCCTCCGGTAGCGCCGAAGGCGGGGTCCAGACCGACACATCCCTCGTCTGGCGCCTACGGCTCGGCCGGGCCCTTCCACACGCTTGCGCCGAAGGTGCAGACGTAGATGATGGAGTCGTCGTCCGGGTCGAACGACACCCGCTGGATATTGCGAAAAGGCAGCCCGACGAACGGCTCCCAGCTCTCGCCGCCGTCTTTGCTCAGCCAAAGGCCGGGACCCGGCGCGCCCTCGCACAGGCACATGTAGACCCAATCCGGCCGCTTCGGGTGCACGGTGGCGCCGAACACCTCATGGCTCTCCCGTGCCATCCGCGTCCAGCTCTCGCCGCCGTCCGTCGTCTTGTAGAGGCCGCCCTCCCTGTTGTCGGCATCGGCTGCGCCCAGGTAGATGACATCCGAGTCGCGGGGATCGACGTCGAAGTCCTTCGGCCAGAGCAGCGGCTGCGAGGAGTTGATCCATTCCCAGCTCTCCGCGCCATCGCGAGAGCGGTACAGCCCCGGCCCTTCCGGCACGTAGCGGTCGTCCTTCCGCAGGGCCGTGACGAGGCAGAACAGCGTGCCGTCATCGTGCAGAATCAAGCGGCACGCTCGCTCGTTCGCGTCGGGCGCGCCCAGGCCTTCCGACTTCTTGACCCAGCTCTTTCCGCCGTCCGTTGACTTGTAGACCCCGGCCTCGAAGAGCGACGCATAGAGGACGCGGGCGTCCTTCAGGCTGCGCGGATCGAGTATGACCGATACGACCGGCTTGTTGGGCAGGCCATGCGAGCTGTCGCGCCAGGTCTTCGCGAAGTCCTCGCTGAGGCCGACGCCTCCGCCCGCCCGCGGCCAGTAGTGCTTGCCGGAGATGACGTTGTTGTTCGGGATGTCGTGCAGGTCGGCGAAGGCCCCCCAGATCTTCCCCGGGGTGTCCGGATCGAAGGCGAGCTCATAGGTGGTGTTCCTCAGCGGCTTGTCCCACTGCGAATACCAGGTCTTGCCGGCGTCCTCGGACCGAGCGAACTTGATGTCGGTGTAGGCTATGTAGTGGCGGCTCTTCTCGAAGGGATCGATGTAGTAATGCCAGACCGTCGTCACGACCAGGCCGGTGTTCTCCCATCGGTGTCCCTTGGCGACTGCTCCCTGTCCCGCCTCGGGGCGCGTGTGCAGCGTCTCCCAGGTCTTCCCGCCGTCTCGCGTGATCTGGCAGCACATCCAGTCGGTGGTGATGACCATGTTCGGGTCAGCCGGGTTAACGCCCGCGCCGCTCAGGTTCATCTCGGAGCTGCCGCGCTCCGCCGTGAGGTAGTTTGGCTCCAGATTGAACTCGGCCGAATCAGTTTTGGAGAAGAAGGTCGGCCGCCACGTCTCGCCGCCGTCCTCGCTGCGGTAGACCTGATTGGAGCGCGCGCGGCACGCGTACACTGTCAGCGGCTTCACATTGGTGGTGAGGACGAACTGGTATTGCGGCGCGAACTTCCGCCCCCAGCGCTTGCGCTCCCGTGTGTCTATGTCGCCACCCATGGCCTGCCGCCAGGTGCGCCCGCGGTCGGTCGATCTGTAGACACCACCGACGTACTGCCCGTCGACGACGTCGCCCTCAGTGGAGCAGTAGAGCACGATGTCGTTATGCTTGCCGTCCGAGCCGCCGGTGAAGTCCAGCATCTGCTTCTCCGGCAACCCGTCGCCTATCTGAGCCCACGTCGCCCCGCCGTCCTCGGACACGAACACGCCTTCCGTGGTCCCCGCAAAGCACCGGCGGCGGCCCTTCGTGCTCGTCTGGTCGATGTGGAAGCCGACCACGCCTCCCCGTATGCCCTGCGCTCGCTGCCAGTGCTCGCCGCCGTCAGTCGAGAGGAACGTCCCCTCCCAGGCGCCGGCAAGGAGAAAGCTGCCGTCGCCCGCGTCGATGGCAAGTTCGCTGAGTCCGGCAGGCAGGCCCGCGCCTAACGGCTCCCACGTCGCGCCGCGGTCTCGGCTGATGCGGAGTCCGCCATGGTAGCCGTGGGCCGCGTAGATGATGTCGGGGTCAACCGGATGGAAGACGGGCCTGCACCTCGTGTTGCCCATCAGATACTGGTGGTGGAACATCTCCCACGTCTCTCCGCCGTCCGTCGAGCGGAAGGCGCAGCTCATGTCGCAATTGACGATGATGAGATTCGGGTCATGGGGTGAGATGGCCGGGGTGAACATCCCCCCACCGCCGCTGAGCCCCACGCTCCCCCACCTCGCCATCGCCTCGCGCAGCGTGTCGTCAGCAATCATGTGGTGTCTCCTCCGAGAATGGGCCGGAGCCCAACGGGACGAGCCGAGCACGGCCGGGCCCGAAGCCAGGCAGACCCCGCCCAGAACGCCCAAAGCAAGCGCCAAGAGGGGCCAGGTTTTGATGCCGCGAGCCGTCAGACACCTATTCTGCCCGCCCGAGGGGAATCCAGCCACGCTCGTACCTTCTCCCAGCCCCTTCCGGTTCGTCTGCGCGCCCACAGACCCCTCTCTGCGGCTCTGACGGTTCTCAGTGGGCTCAGGTCCCCGCTGGCGTCCGCGAGGAGGCAAACTCCGTCTCGGACTCAGGGCAACCCTGTGGAACAACAAGCTTGGACGGCTTTGCGGCTGTCCGTGGATCCTTAACAATCCGGCACTCCGAAACGGCAAACTTACCGAGAGGTAAGGACGCAAAGCTATGGGTCTACGTCCGGGCCGCGGCTTTCGAGCTGGCCCGGGATAGATCGCCAAGCTGCCGAAGGTGCAGTATGGCTGCGTGAGCTATGCTGCATGCGCGGTGCTCATGCAACGGCAGCTTGGTGTCCGACCCGAGCCTCATCCCGTGCAGACGGACATCAACCGGCTGGACGGTTTTCTGCATTTCAGCACCCTCAGCATGCACACGCGCGGCCGGTATGAGGAGGGTCGGATAGATGAAGTTCACGAACAGTCGTCGTGGTTCGACTCTGATCGAGTGTCTCGTTACCACCGTGATACTCGGCATCGGGGTGGTCGGAGTCGCCGGCATGTTTGCGGGCGCCATGGTCTCGGAGAGAAAAGCCGCGCACATGGCGCAGGCCCGACAGATCGCCGACGAAGCCCTGGAAGCAGTCCGCGCAGGCAGCTTCGGGGTGTTTGATCAGAGCTCGGGCGTCACTTCCGTGGAAGCCCCGGGGTTGCCCCGCGCAACAGGCGCTCTTGCCTGGGAGCCCTATTCGAGGGGGTCGGACGACCTCAAGCTCGTGGCTGTGAACCTCTCTTGGGACTGCGCAGCGTCGAGCTCTGGCGGGTACAGGGTCGTCACGCTCGTGTCCGCACCGGGAGGCAGCTAGCCGTGATGGCGAGGATCTCACGGCCCGGGCGTTCCCGCGTTGGAGCGACACTAGGAGCAGGTGTTCGAATCAATGAGCCGAGTGAAGCATACCGGGTGACACGCTCTGCCAAGACTGTTCGTGCGGCGGCCGCGTCTGAGGGCGAGGGAAACGGGCAGTATCGCCGATAGGGGCGCGGCCGCCCACCCGGGTGGAGTGGCTATGCCGCTGGTCGCGCGAAGCCCGGCCATCGAGCGAGCGGACTCTGTCATGTGCTATGAGCAGGACCCGGGCGGCGACTGCAGCATCGGAGGAGACTCCGATTCCCGGAGCAGCGAGAGATGACTGATGACGAGACTAGGGAGACGCGGATACCGATCTGAGCGAGAGGGCTCGATGTTCCTCCTGGCCGTCGTCATACTGGTGGTCAGCCCGGCCCTCGGAGCTTCACTCGTGGAGCGCTCCCAGACGGCCGTGGACCGCCCGATCCCAGCCAATCTCGTCGTCTACTGCTGCTCGGACGTCGTCAGCGTCCAGTTCAGCGGCAACGCCTCCTATAGTGGTTGAGTGAGTTTGGCTGGGCTGGTGTGAGGAGCGCCGAGTGGG
>CAZLHI010000029.1:0-39129 GCA_964559435.1 uncultured bacterium
GGGCCGGCGCGGTGGACGCAGAGGAATGCGCGGCGGCGGAGCGCGGGGCGGGCCCCGAGGCGGAAGGCGCGGGGGCCGCGGTCGGGCCGAGGCACCGAATCTGGGAACGAGATTGGCTCGCAATGATGGGAGCTCCTTTGAGCTCGTGCTCACGGGCGCGCGGGGCATGCGGGGCGGCATGCGAGGTGGCCCTCGAGGCGGGATGCGGGGTGGCCGAGCGCGAGGTGGAATGCGCGGGGGTATGCGGGGCGCCGCTAGGGGCGGCCGCCGCGGGGGACGCGCAGCGCTGCCACCACTGGGGGCGGCCGCTCGGGCCCCTGAAGACATGCTGACAGCCACGGCCGTCGTCAATCAGCAGGCGATCACGTTCTCCCGCGACTGCATCATGATCTACGAGGGCATCGCGTTCACTTTGCATGACATGAAGGTATACCGGATTCACGTCTCGGAGTAAGCCGTTACCTCCGCCGATCCCGTGTGACAGATCAAAGCAGTCCTGACCGGCAGCGAGGGGCTTCGGCTCCTCGCCGTCTTTTGGCGGCCCTCTTGCGTGCATCGCCGTACAGAGGTGTGTGATGATGAGAATGCGATATCAACTTGTGGTCGCGTTGCTGGTCATCACTCTGATGATCAGCTGCTTCGTGGCCGGCACGGAGTTCGGCGTGCTGCAAAGCACCGCGCCGGATGCCACGGCCGTGAGAGTCCTAAGCGGGCTATTGGGCCTGGGCGACGATGGGACGGCTGCCGCAGGCATCGAAGATGTGAGCTTGCAGCCCCTGGAGACCTTCCAGGAAGTCCTGTCACACCTGAGGCGCCAATATGTCTCCCCAATAGAGGAAGAGTCCGAGCTGACATACGGGGCCCTCCGCGGCATGTTGTCGGTGCTTCGCTCCGAGCCCTACCAGGACCGGTACAGCCGTCTTCTCGACCCCCAGGAGTACCGCTCGTTCCTCCAGGAAAACGAGGGTCACTTCGGTGGGATCGGCGCTGAGATAGGGCTGAGGGAGACAGACCTGCCCCCTGGCGTATCGGACCTCCTGGCCGGCCTGAACTGCTCGGTGTGCGGCGCGGATATCGCGGACCCGAAGCGTCTTCAGGTCGTGATCGTCGCGCCACTGCCGGATAGCCCGGCTGTGCGCGCGGGCATCCAAGCTGGCGACCACATTGTGAGAGTGGACGACACCCTCACCGCGGGACTAAGCCTGAGCGAGGTCGTGCGGCTGATAAAAGGCCCGCCCGGAACGACCGTGAAGCTCCTGATGGCGCGTGAGGGCCTGCCGCAGGCGTTGGAGATAGAAGTGACGCGTGCTGTTATTCAGGTGCGGAGCGTCGAATACGAGATGCTGCCGGGAAAGGTCGGCTATCTGCGCGTCACCACCTTCAACGAGACCACGCCTGACCTCGTTGCGGCGGCACTTCGGAATCTGCGCGCGGGCGGCATGCGCGGGCTGCTACTCGACCTGCGTAACAACGCGGGCGGCGGACTCGAAGTCTGTGTCCGCGCGGCGAGTCTTTTCCTCGGCTCCGGGCCCGTAGTGTACATCCAGGAGCGCGGCGGTCCCCGCGAGCCGCGGCATGCCGTCGGCGAGTCCTCGCCGTTCGATCTGCCGTTGGTCGTGCTGACGAACCTCGGCACCGCCAGCGCGGCCGAAATACTCGCGGGCGCCATCCAGGATGCGGGCCTCGGCACCCTTGTGGGCAGCAAGACTTTTGGCAAGGGCCTCGTGCAGACCGTCATCCCACTACGTGACGGGTCGGCCCTGGCTTTGACGACGGCTCGCTACTTCACGCCGAAGTTGCGTGACATAGACCGAAAGGGCATCGAGCCGGATGAACCGGTCGAGCAGCCACCGGCGAAAGAGTACGTCCCGCCTCTCAGTGACAAGGACGCTCAAGGCGCAAAGGCCCTGGAGATACTGCGAGAGATGATCGCCAGCCCGGCGAAGGCTGCGGCTTGATACCAAGCGTCTCCTGTCCCCAGCACTGACAAGCGGCGGCGAGAAGGCGCTCCCGGCCCATGACCAGCCGGCGATCGGGTGTTACCATTGGTCCCCGCCACGAGCAAGCCCAAGACAGTGATCAGCGCCTCCCGGCGCACTGAGCTCGTCGCGCACTACCCCGACTACCTGGCGCGGCGCCTACGACAGGTCGGCACTGGCAACATCCACACGGCAGTCCTGTGGACGAAAGATCCCACCAACCTCCTGACTCACCAGGACATGAGGGAGGCCCTTTCAGAGGTGGGCCAGGTGTTCGTCCACTGGACCATCACAGGACTGGGCGGGACCTCCCTCGAACCCAAGGTGCCGCTGCCTGAGGACCAGCTGGCTCTTCTTCCCCGGGTGATTGACTATGTCGGCGATCCCCGTCGCGTCCACTGGCGGTTCGATCCGCTTGTCTCCGCCGGCCGGAATGGACGCGGGGTCAGCAACGTTGCCATAGACGTGTTCCGGTCCCTCGCCGAAGTCATCGGCCCCGTCGGCGTGCCGGTAGTCCATGTGTCATTCGTGACCATGTATCGGAAAGTGGTCCGGCGCCTTGCGGCGCGCGGAGTTGAGTTCGAGGAGCACTCCTCGGAGAGGAGGCGCGAGTTCCTTGCCCAACTTGGATCGGCTGCGGCCGAGGTCGGACTCAAGGTGCAGACCTGCTGCGAGCCAGGCTTCCCAGTCCGGCGCTGCATCGACGGCGAGCTTCTCAGGAGTCTCCATCCGCGAGAGGAACCGTGCAGCACAGACCCTGCGCGGGGCCAGCGGAACCTCTGCGGATGCACGGTGAGCCTGGACATCGGGCGCTATCTCCCCTGCCCCAATCGCTGCCTCTACTGTTACGCGCATCCGGCCTCGTGAGTCGGGCAGGGAAGTGGCGACCCGTCCTGGAACAACGGTGGCAGGATGAGCTCCTCCGTGTGCCACTGCCCCAAGTGCCGCTTCGAGTATCGGCAAGGCGTGTCTCGCTGCCCTGACTGTGGTGCGAAACTCGAAGCCGGACCCGCTCCTGAGGCCAAGGGGACGCTCGTCTCGGCTGACACCGAGCTGGTCCGTCTCTGCCGTGTAGCCGACCCCACTGAGGCCGAGATACTCCGAGCTGCGCTTGCCGAGGCCGGGATACAATCCCTAGTCCAGGAACACGGTCCCATAACAGCGCGTTTGTCGCGGGTCGCGGATGGGGCGACGCACGACTATGCCTTCGTGTACGTTACTCGAAACCGCCTCGCCGAGGCGCGGGAAGTGCTGGCAGCAGTCGAATCGTCCGAGATCGAGTGGCCGGAGGGCATGGAGCCGGACGAGGGGACCAAGGAGCAGGACTAGCTGTGGCTGACTTCCGAGTGGGGATGATCGGCGGCGGCGGCTTCGCTCATACTCACGCTCAGCTCGTCAGCGATCTGTCGGAGCGTGCCCCCGGCGGGCCGACCTGCATGGCGCCTGGCGCGCGGTGTCATCACAGGAGCGCTTGAGGAAAGGCTCGGCCGTGCGGTCCGAACCCGAGAAACCAAGTGCTGGGGTCTGGGGGACGGAGTCTGCGAGTTCGAGATCACGGTTGATCTAGAGGTCCACGCCTAGCTGACGCGTCCTCACCACGTATTGTAGGCGGCACCGTTCAGACCCACGAGTGTGCTGCTGCTATGGACGGCGCCCGTAGCGTTATCGTAATTCCAATTGGCAGCGCCCGTGAAAGGATCTTTGGGCAACTGGCCGTCGCCAGTCAGAAGGTAAGGCCCGTCGTAGGCGGATCGATCCACCCAGCCACCACGTCCGTCGAAGTTGGCGCTGATAGCGGCGCCGTTAGCTGCCATCACATCCGACACGGAGGGCGGCCAAGCGGCCGAGGTGGCCTCGAATCTCTCGATTCCATCCCGAAGCTGCTTGAGATTACCTCTCAGCTGAGCCTCTTTTGCTCTTCGTCGGGCCGCACTAGCTGGCGGGATCACGAGAATGCTCAGAATCGCTATTATGGTAACGACTACAAGCACCTCAATGAGCGTGAACCCGTAGCGGCGCCGGTTCACGGGCCATGAGATCACGGCTCGTTTCTCCTCCCTGAAACTAGTGGTAGTATTCCACAACTGGCTAGCAAGCCCACAATTCCCAGGGCACCGGTTCCACCCGCAGGCACGGTAAGCTGTCCGTTCCGCCCCAAGGAGGCCGTACGGCTTGCCTCGAACTGATTAGTCAGCATTAGTGGACAGCCGGCACATGGAACTCGCCAAGTCTCTGAGAGTCATCCTGGACGAACTGCAACGGACGCTGGGCGGCGTCAGCGAGCAGCAGGTCGGCGTCAGCGAGCAGCAGGGCGGCGTCAGCGAGCAGCAGGTCGGCGCGCTGCACCAGCTGCACCAGCTGCTGTCGCAGTCGAAGACCGTCTTCGTCACGGGCGAGGGACGCTCCGGCCTGGTGGCACGGTGCTTCGCCATGCGGCTGATGCACCTGGGGCTGGCTGCCCATGTCGTGGGGGGCACCACGACGCCGGCATTCGGCGAGGGAGATCTTCTGCTCGCTGTGTCCGGCAGCGGAGAGACTGACCTGACCTGCGCCGTGGCACGCCTGGCGAAGAAGGCCGGCGGCCGTGTCGCCGCAGTCACCGCTTCCGGCACATCGCCTCTGGCCACCGCCGCCGATCTCGTGCTCCTCATCCCGGCCGCGTACGGCTCCGCGGGCGACGGCGGCTCAATCCAATACGGCCGATCGCTCTTCGAGCAGGCCGCCCTCATCGTGCTGGATGCCGTCGCCCTTCAGCTTCAGCGCGACCTGGCTCAGGCGCAGGAGGACATGAACGCCCGGCACGCAAATCTCGAGTAAAAGCGCAACGACGAGGAGGCAGACATGCCGGTCTGGAGGTTCATCGCATCGGTGGTGATATGCGGCGCGCTTGCGACCATGGCGCGGTCGAGCAATGAGGGAGACACGAGCTCGGCTCGGGCACCCCGCGTCATTATGAGCAACAGCGGCATGGAGGGGCTGACCGAAGTGCAGATCCAGGTGCACCTGGCGGGCCCAGCGGACTGGCGCGAACTCGTCGATCTGGACGAGGCCAAGCTGAAGAAGAAGATCGAGGATCTCTTGAAAGACGCGCCAGGGCTGACGCTGATCGAGGGGCAGGGGTCGATCCGAACTCCTCGCATTCTCGTGATCGTCGTGGGTCATCTCATCGCGGACCCGGAGGGCAACAAGGACACCTCCGCAACCAACCTGTCGGTGAGCCTCAGTCAGCCGGTCTCCGTCCGGCGGCCGCTGCCCTCCGGCAAGCCGATCCTGGCGACCGGCACGACATGGCATCGAAGTCTGCTCATAACCGGCCTCAAAGATTCAATGCGGCAGCGGGTCGATGACAAGCTCTGCTACCTCCTGGATCAGTTCAAGGGCGAGCACCGGAGAGTCAACCCGCTCAGGAAGGAGCAGTAGCCCCTAGACTCCGGGCACGAGACGCATGAATTGTGTGAGTGAGGCTGGAGCGATCTTGCTCTCGGCCGCACGCTCGTGGAAGTAGTCCACATCGAGATTGGCCGCGAACACGGAGGAAGCCCCGGAGCCAGCGTGCCACGCTGCCGCCCAGCGCCCATGCAATACCTGGCAGAGGCACCGCGTGGGCCAGCACGCTCAACGCCCCGGAGATGCTATCTGGAAGCCGCCGTCTCCAAGTTATGCCTTCTTCGTCTGGCATGCCGACGCGACTTCCGTGGTGCCAGCGACCGGTCTTGCACACCTGGCACCCATCCCCCCGCCGGCCGTGCCGCCCATCGAACGGCGAAGGGCGGGTTCAGCTCCCGCCCTTTCGCCCGAACATGCTTCAGCGGCCTATGTGCTTCATGCGACCGGCCTTCAAGCACTTCGCGCAGACTCTCAGACGCACCACACGGCCGTTGACAGATGCCCTGACCGTCTGCAAGTTCGGCAACTGCCGACGCTTCGCGCGCTTGACGACGCGGGAGCCGACTCCCCCCTCCTTCTTGGGTTTGCCGCGCCGTGAGATTCGTGAGCCGGCCAGCGGCCCTTTGCCGCAGACATCACACACTCGTGACATCTCGCTCTCCTCACTCCGGAGAACGAGCACGGATCATAGAAATGCCGCCGGTCTACGGAAGAAGACCGGCGGCCGTTGATCGGCTAGTCCTACACAGCCCTGCCGTTCTCTCCGGGTAGACGCGTTGCTGATAATTGCACGCCGACGCCTGAGCGCCGGAGCGCTTACCTCCCAACTTCAGCTTTTGCGTCCACCCGTCAATCCGGCATAGGGCCTCGCTTCTCTAAAGTAGCTGCTCCTATCATACGCTTTGCGAACAAACGAGGCAACCGCCCAAAGCTCGCTGGCCCGCCGCTTAGTCCGCTTCCTGCCGGTAGGATCCCCAGAAGCCAGGAACGCCCGCAGTCGGGCGTTCCTGAGCTGCTGCCCCCGCCGCTGCCTCTCGGGCGGGGCTGCGGGAGTATGTGGAGCGCGGGGTCTGAACCCCGCGGTCGTGGAGCAATTGTCGCACAGGCCATCTCCAGCGCAAGTGCATCTGGCGACAACCGTGTGAGATTGATGTGCTCAATGATGAGAGAGTGAACAAACTTGACATGGCCGATGGTGGCCACGTTCCGAGCCATCGACCCAGAAAGGTCATTCCCAAGCACACGTCGTATCACGCCCGGAGCTAGGAGCTGGGGAATCATGCAATTCTGTGAGAAGTACCCCGAGATCTGTGAGCGGTTCGACCGGTTCTGGGAGGGAGCGGACACCGACCGGCCGCTGCTGTTCATCACTGCGCCCAGGGACGACCCCGACGACTCGGTGCCGCCGCCCGACTTCGAGAACCCCGCCCACCGCATCCGGCCCGAGAACATGCTGGCCCAAGCGCGCTACAGGCTGGCCCGGACGGCCTATCTCGCGGAGGGATATCCGCACTTCTTCGTGAACTTCGGCCCTGGAGTTCTCCACGCGTGCATCGGCGGGGACGCCGACTTCAGCTCCATGGACACAACATGGTTCCCCGAGTTCCTGTCGGACATCAGCGAGTTCGCCAGCCTGCGCTTTCTGCCGGAAGGGAAGTGGTGGACTGCCATCATGCGCGCGACGAACGCGCTGCTCGACGAGCTAGGCGATGAGCTCGTAGTCAGCTTCACCGATATCGGGGGGGTCGCAGATGTCGTGGCCAGCGCTATCGGCACCGAGCAGTTGCTCGTTGACTGCATAGAGCGCCCGGAACTTGTCGAGCAGGCTGTGAAGCATGGACACCGGCTTTGGGTCGAAGCCTTCGAGGCGAACTACCAGTGGTTCGAGGGCCGACAGGATGTCACCACTCCCTGGTGGCCGGTGTTGTCCCGAGGTCGAACATACATGACCCAGTGCGACTTCAACGCGATGATCTCGCCAGAGGTCTTCGCCGACCTGTTCGCCGGGGAGCTAGGGGAGACGTACAAGATCCTCGACCAGGGATGCTTCCACCTCGATGGCATCGGCACCGAGGTCCACGTGCCAGCGCTCCTCGCACAAGAGAACCTTCACTGCATGCAATGGGTGCCGGAGCCTGGGACGAGTGCGCTCAGACACACGAAGATGCTGCGGGAGATTCAGGAGGCTGGAGTCTCAGTCACGTTCGTGATGAGGCCGGCGGAGGCGGAAGCCGCCTGCCGCGAGTTCGACCCGCGCCGGCTGCTCCTCAGCATCGAGTGTGAGAGCGAAGCACAGGCGCGAGAGCTGATAGAGAGCACGCTCCGGTGGTGTGAGTGAGATAGGAGCCCGAACCACATCTGCCCGAAGCGACCGGCGCACTCACCCCTGCCTGCTTCACTTCCGGCGCCGGCGCCGGGGGGATTCCGATGAACAGCCGGTAGAGGAGCCAGATACACAAGAGCAGAACTATTATGATCACGACCAAGCGCCCCGCGCTGTCCCTCCTCCGCCTCCGGCCGATCATCGTCGTACCTCGTCGCGCCACCGGTAGGGGTCGCTCTGGGCGCTGGCCGGCGCCGGACGCGCTGGCTGCTCGCGGGGCAGGCCGCGTCCGATCACGTCGCGCTTCACCTCGATACCGTTCTCATATGTGATGCGGACCTTCCGCCTACGGCGGCCCCCCCCAGCGGCAGCGGGCTCTTCGATCTCCCGGTGCGCCATAACGGTGACAGGCGCCAGCTCTCCGGGGACCGTCACTGTCTGCCCGACCTGGAGTCGCTCCATATCGAGGCTGGGATTGGCGCCGGCCACTCTCGTCAAGGACACGCCGTACTTCTGAGCGATCTTCCAGGCAGAGTCGCCGGGCACGACCTCGTGTCGGGCCTTGGGAGCACTCTCCTCGAGGACCTTCACCAATGCCTCCTGCGCGGAAGAGCAGAACTTCTCGGCCGGCACGTCCCGCATGTCAACCTTGACGCTCTCCTTGAAGTAAACCGCCGCCGATCCCTCGCTGGGAGAGAACTCGCGAAGGATCAGGGAGAGAGTCTTGACCGCCTCTTGCTGGTCAGGCAGCGCAACGACAAGCTGGCCGTCGGCAGCGATGGCGGCCGCACGAACGATGAGGTCGAGCTTGGTCGCCATATCCTTCATTGCCTCGCCGTCTGGTTGAACGGGGTTGCCAGAGACCGGAACGAGGTGAAAGGTCACCTTCTGCGCGAAGCCGACTCTGTCGGGCGGAAGGCCCGAGGCCGCCTTGATCTCCTCCAGCAGGCGTCGTGCATCGCGCTGACTGGCCACGATGGTGACCGGCTCACCGTCGGCAGCTATCAGAGTCACTCGTCGGCCGCCACCAAGCAAGCCGAAATGCAGAGCCACCAGAAGGCTGACCAGGGCAAGCCACGCCGCGCGCTCCAGCCAAAGCCGCTTGCGCAAAGCGCCCACACTCCTGTGCCTGCCCGAGCTATCTCCTGCTGCCATCGATAAGCAACCCCCATTCTTTAAGACCCCGATATCCTGTGTGAGTCCAACTCGAAGCACCGACAATTTCCCCGCCGAGGTCGGTTATGGGGTCATCGGCCGGTGGCATCGAAGGCGCTGAGAGAGCGCCTCGCGCCTCGCCCGTCCACAGGCCGGCCGCTACTCAGGGCCCAGACCACGTCTGCCGGCGCCGCGGAGGCCGCCTACGGTTCGGCAGGCCGCTCGAGGGAGGCCCACCACGCAAGGTCTAGATCGGGGAAGAGCGCGTCTTGCTTTTTGCACTGCGCCAGGAACTCCTCATCCGCCGGGCTCAGAGGCTCCTCGGCCACGGTCCTCCTGGCCATGTCCAGCAATCGAGTGAAGGCCTCGTGATGGAAGGCCGCCCTCCGCTCGGCGTAGTCGCGAGCGCTCCATGTGGAGATGAGGAACGGCCAGTCCGAGGCTTCGAGGAGGAGCAGCTCTCGGGCCGCCTGGGTCACGATGTCGCGCAGCTTGCTGTTGCGCGAAGCGAGAGCGGTTCGAACCAGCCCGGGGAACTCAGCTTCCGCCTCGTACGTCCTCTGCCAGATCCAGGTGGTCCAGTCATTGAGCCAAATCCAATGGAACCCGCCCTGGCCCCACGAACTCTCCGGAAGCGCCACCGCGGCCTCTGGCGTGTGCGCGTCGAGGTACTCCGCACATGTCACGAGATCGACCGCCGGGTTGAGGTGGATTCCTCGCAGCGTACGGTAGAGCCACTCAGGTCCTTCGAACCACCAGTGGCCGAGGAGCTCAGCGTCGTAGGGCGCGCAGAGCATCCCATACTTCCCGGTGTCTGAGTGGTGCTGGGTCAGTATATCGTGCACGAGGCTGCAGAAATGGTCGGCGTTCTCCGGCACTCGCTCTGCAGCACGGTCGGGCTCGTAGCGGTCTTTGGAGCCGAGGTCGGATCCCGAGGACGTCACCCGCCAGTATCGGTGCCCTCCCGGGAAGCGCTTCTTGTGGAAGTCCAGGTACCATCCGTCACCGGGATAGCCGTGCTCGCCACTCCACACCTGAATGCCGGTGCGCTGATCTCTCCCGAACACGGCAACAGGTGGCCGGTCCTCGACCGCCGAGTGAACGAGATAGGCCTCATACGTCGTCTTGCGCACGTCCACAGGGCCGGGTTCATAGGACGCTCGGAACTGCTCCCACAAGCGCTGAAGGCCGCTGAACCGCTGGAGATACACCCCCGTGGCCGCTCCGCCGAGAACGGTCGCCGTGTCTACGATGAAGTACTCCAGCCCATTCTCCGCGAGGAACTCCTCCAGGCCCTTCCGCAGTCGGGGTTCCTGCGGCCCTGCGTCCGGCAGCGGCGAGGCCCACGCATACCGCGGACGGTACGCGCACTCCGGCATCCAGAAGCCTCTCGGCTGACGCCCGAAGTGACGCTTGTACGAAGACACCGCCTGCTTCACCTGGGCCTGCACGCTCTCGTCGGTCCCGAGCAGCGGCAGGTACCCGTGGGTCGCGGCAGACGTTATCACCTCGATATGGCCCTCCTCCTGCAGGCGCCGCAGTGCCGCGACGAGGTCTGACTGATAGTGCTCGAGAAACGCTGTCTTCGCTTCCTGAAAGTGGGCCCGCCACATCTGCGCAAGGTCGGCCGCTGCCACGTCTCTCGCTTCTGTGAACTCGTCCCTGTCGTCCGATGCCGCTCTGATGCGCATGTCGAGGTAGTCGGCGAACTGGTGCTTGAAGTCGGGATCGGCCAGCTGCTCTGCGAGCACGGGCGTTATTCCGAGAGTGACTTTGGGGGAGATACCCTCGCCGACAAGCCGGTCAAAGGTCCTTAGCAATGGGAGGTAGCTTTCAGCAGCGCACTCGAACAGCATGTCCGACCCGTGCGGCCAAGTGCCATGAGTGAGCACGTACGGCAGATGCCCGTGCAGGACAAACGTGAAGGCGCCGCAGGCCGTGTGGGAGGAGCTTTCGGTCACTGTGTCATTCTCCACTCGGTGCAGTCGCGGTGAGCGGCGTCCAGCCTGTCCAGCAGGAGACACGCCATGACGAATCCGGCCATGGTCCAAGCGTGCGGGGCGGCCCAGTGCGACCCCGGGCTGCTGCCCATCATCTCAGGGAGCAGCCCAGTGGGTGTGCCGGCGCGCAGGACGGCCCTCGTCGACGCGACCGCTCGGCAGCGGTAGTTGGCGGCCGCGCGCTCATCCGCGCCCGGCGCCAGCGCAAGCCGCAACAGGCCGCGCGCGAACCAAAGCGTAGTGAGAGCGCTTGGCCCGCCGCCGGCGTAGCCGTCCCCCTCGAATCGCAGGATGGTCTCTGCGCCGTCGGCCTCGCGGCCGAGTTCGCGAGCAAGCCCTTCCAGGGTCCTTTCTGCAATCCGGCGCTCTTCGGAGTTGTCGAGCCTCAGGAACTCAAATGGTGTGATCATCCCCACAGCGGAGGCGTCCGCCGATGGGTCTGGCCTTCCCTCGACGTCCAGGCCTCGGGCGAATCCGTCGCCCCGCCAGAGCTGAGACATCACCGCCTCCTTGATGCGGTCCGCCTTTGCCTCCCATTCCGTCGCCGGGTCCTGCTGACCCGAGTGCCGGCCGAGATACGCGGCCTCGGACAAAGCGGCTGCTATGGCAGCATTAGAGTAGGCAAAGGTGCCGCGGAAGGTCTCCCAGAGATCAAAGGCGGCAGTGTGAAGGTTGGTGTCGGCCGAGATTGACCGAGCGAGGTAATCGGCCGCCCGGCGCGCGCAGTCCCACATCTCCTCCAGGAAGGCCAGTCTCTCCGGCTCCTCGAGCGCCCGCGCGTGCCGTCCCATGGCAAACAGCACCGAGGCAGTCTGATCGATCTGGAGGGAATCCTCGGCCGTACACCAGGCCGGGCCGCGCTCACCGCTTAGCCAGTACCGCTGCTCCCAGTAGCCCTCCGGCCGCTGCGCCCGCTTGGCCCAGGAAAGGAAGCGCGACAGGTAGTCTGGGAACGCCGCGGCCTCCATGGCTAGACAGACTTCAACCGCGTCTCTGGGCCAGCAATAGCCGTAACCGCCGGATCGCTCGAAGAAAGGATCGAACTCGGGCGCGGCCAGAATCGAGCCAATCGCAGGATCGGCAAGCAGGTCGATCGCAAGCAAGCATCGGTAGTAGGCCTCGTTGAGGTCCTCCTCTATTCTCAGCGCGCGAGCGGCGCCCACGTGTTCATCCCACCGCGTGCACGTCCACCTCAGGACCGCATCCCAACCCAGATGCAGGAGCCCCTCGACGCGAGCAACGGCCGCAAGTTCGCTGGAGTCGGCCGCAATAATGAGGTCCCGCGATATCTCCTCGTGCGGGCCGAGAGATAGGTGCCAGCCAACCGCGAGGTCGATATCCCCAATCTCCTCGAGCTGCCGGTTCAAGGACCCGTGTTCGAGCTGGCTCTTCGCGGAGTTATGGCTGCCCAGGCTGGCTCGGCCGCACCCGAACTCGTCGAACGTGCTCCCACCAACCGCGAAGCAGATGTTCCGCCAGTAGGCCACACCGAGATTCCTGTCTGTGTGAAAGTGAACCGCGTTCTTATGCTGCACCTCTCCGAGTTGCACGTCGAGGTATTGGAAGAGCTTTACGCGCAGCGGCTTGCCAGTGGGATTGCGAGCAGCAAACCGCCTCAGCAGCACGCACTCGGTCGGGTGCACCATGTCCGTAACGGTCAGCGCCAGCCCGGTCGACGTGTGCCTGAGGTGTGTCTCCACGATGTTCGTGCGATGCACGTAGCTCTGGCTGGCCTCCCATTCACTGTCGAACGTCCACACGAGACGCCCCGGCCGCCCCGGTCTTCCGGGGAAGTACACGGCTGGCATGCCCTCGTGGAGATTCTGGCTGAAGTCAATGTGGGGGTAGAAGAACGTCATCAGCTCGCCGCTCGAGCCGAGTGTGATGAGTGTCCGGCCGTTCCCGACGACTGCGTTCGGTTGATATACTGGCAACTACTTAGCTCCGGTGCCGCCCGGCCGCTTCCCGGTACAGCTCTCCGTACTGGGCCGCGGAGCGCTCCCACGAGAAGTCGGCGGCCATAGCATTGCCAATCAGCAAAGCCCAGCTCGGGTCGTCCTTGTATGCGAGCACGGCTCGGCCGATCGCTCCCAGCAGGGCGACCGCGCTGTACTCCTCGAAAGAGAAGCCGTTCCCTTCTGCGCTCTCTATGTCGAAGTCATCGATGGTGTCCGCCAGGCCGCCCGTCCTGCGCACTATCGGGATGGTTCCGTAGCGCAGACTGATCATCTGCCCCAGCCCACACGGCTCATATCGGGACGGCATGAGGAACATGTCCGCACCGGCATAGATCTGGTGGGCCAGGGCGTTGTCGAATCTCAGGGCGACCCCCATCCGATCCGGGTGCCTTTCGGCGAGGCGTGACAGCACATCGTGATAGTACTGCTCCCCTGTGCCCAGCAAAGCAAACTGCAGGTCCCACTGGAGGAGATGGGGCAAAGCCTCGGACAGCACGTCGAGCCCCTTCTGGCTCGCAAGCCGAGAAACGAGCCCGATCAACGGCACCTCCGGGCGTTCCGCCAACTGGTATGTCCTCTGTAGGGCCGCCTTGTCGGCGGCCTTGCCCTCGAGGTCATCCGACCCGTAGTTCGCTGCAAGGAACCGGTCTGTAGAGGGGTCCCATTCTCCGTAGTCAATGCCGTTGAGAATGCCGTGCAGATCTTCACCGCGCTGTGCCAGAACTCCATCCAGGCGTTCACCGTACTCCCTCGTCTGGATCTCCTCGGAGTACGTCTTGCTCACGGTGTTCAGCAGATCCGCGAAGACGAGGCCGCCCTTGAGGAAGTTCGCCTTGCCGTAGAACTCCAGCCCGCGAATGTTGAAGAGAGAAGCGTCGAGGCCGACAGCCGACATCACCGACGGATCGAACAGGCCTTGGTAGGCCAAGTTATGGATGGTGTGAAGAGTGCCGATCTTCGACAGCTCGGGGTGTCCCGCATACGTTGTCTTCAAGAGCACGGGAAGGAGCGCGGTTTGCCAGTCGTTGCCGTGGATGACCTGGGGCTTCCATTCATCGCTCTGGATGAACTGCAGCACGGCTCGGCAGAACAAGGCGAACCGCTGCGCGTCGTCGGGATGCCCGTAGAGCCGGTCGCGTGCGAAGAACGCGGGGCAGTTCACGAGATAAGTCGGCACGCCTTCGACGGTATCGCTCATCTCAACGCTCACCGTGATGCTCTCGGCACCAAGCCTCACGTCGAATGGCCCGCCTGCTGCCCGCGAGCTGGTATTGCCGGCGTCGATTGAACCGTACTTGGGCAGGGCCAGCCTGACATCGTGGCCCAGCCTCGCGAGCGCGGGAGGCAAGGACCCGGCGACGTCGGCCAGGCCGCCCGTCTTCGCGAACGGTACGGCTTCAGAAGTGCAGAAGAGAACGCGACGACCCATCGCTGTCAGCCTTTCCGCAAGCGGTGCCGGGAAGCCGCCGTCACAAAGGCACGGAACAGCCGCCTGCTGTGCACGGCATTCGGAAGTCGCTCCGGGTGCCACTGGACCCCAATAACAAATCCCGCCCGCGCGAGCTCGATCGCCTCAATCACGCCGTCAAGTGAACGGGCCGCCACGCGTAGACCCTCCCCCAGAGTGCCATTGGCCTGGTGGTGAGCGCTGTTCACCTCGATGCGCCCCTGACCGAGGATAGCGGCCAGCTGCGTATCGACCGCTATGTCGATCCAGTGGCGGGCCTCGGACCTGGGACCGCGCTTCTCGTGGTGACCGCCTCCCTCGACCTGTTCTTCGATATCCCAGATCAGGCTGCCGCCCAGGGCCACACCGAGCACTTGTGCGCCCCGGCAGATTCCCAGGACCGGCAGTCCGCGCCGCACGGCCGCGCGACACAGCTCAATCTCGAATTCGTCCCGTGGTCGGTCTACCTCCCTCAGCTTGGCCGTATTTGGCGGCGAATCGTAACATGAGAAGGCGGGGTGGACGTCTCCGCCGCCGGCCAGCACGAGCCCGTCGAGGGCGTCCGGCGGAACGGGTTCCTCAGGCGATAGGTAGCGGACTGCGGCCGCTTGCTTCTCGACGAGGGTCCGATACGCGGCCCCCCTGGCTGCCGCCTCTGCATCGGGCCTGGGGCCAACCGTGCGAGCAGGCACCGAGACGCCGATGGTGGGATTGGCCGCGTGTTCACTCATCGGCCCAGCAACCCAGGGCATTCTAGCGGCCCGCCTCCCACGCGGTCAACGCGGGATTGTGACGAATGTCCAACCCAGGGCCGGCCAGCACTATCGGCCTGTGGCGCGAGCGGCTAGCTCGTGTCAGCGCCGCTCAGCCTGGCGAGACGGCGCGCCATGCGTGACTTCCGACGCGCTGCCTGACGCCTGTGGATGACACCCTTGCTGGCCGCCTTATCGAGGTCCCGCGCCGCCTGGCGCGTCAGCTCGGCTGCTATCACCGGGTCGCCGGACGCGATCGCGGTTTGCGCCTTACGCACAAGCGTCTTGCAGCGGGACTTCCACGCCATGTTGCCCACGCGGCGCTTGCGAGATCGGATGATGTCTTTCTTGGATGACTTAAGATTCGCCAATTATCCCTGCCTGCCAGCCGACGGGCCGCATTATATCACACGCTGCCGCCGGCAACAAGCTGTTCGTGGCCGGCCGCTGGAGAAGGCCCACCAAAGGGTGGCCGCAGCGTGCCAGCGGTACCCCTCAACGGCCGGCACCACGTCTAGCGGTCTGCTCGCGGCTACGCTTCAGCGACTGCCCGTTCGATAGCGTGGCGGACCCATTGCCGATGCTTTGGCGCGCAGTACAGCCTCACGTGGATGACGCGCTCGGGCGCAACGACAGCGATTGTCGCCGAATCGCCCAGTCGTGCCAGCTCCACGGACTCGATTGTGTCCACCGCAACGGATTCCACCTTCCCGTCGGCCCGCCGGAAGCTGAGCTCGCCATCGCCCACTTTGACCCGCGAGCCGACCAGCCAGGCCAGTATCTCCTCCCGCAAGCAGCTCGCGGCGTAAATGGTCATGCCGAGCAGAACAGTGGCAGTCGCCCAAATGAGCCACGCGCCAATGTTCCGCGAGAGCAGAGCCACGAAGGCCGTGCCCAGGACTGCCCCGCCCCCTGCGATCCCCGCTATGGCCAACAGCGTTCTGGCTGCTCCGGCCTGCCGTGGCGGATAGCCGATCGACCAGCCGGAATCTCCTTCTTCCACAGAGAGATGCATATCGTCGGGCGGAGCCGCGAGGTCAGACTTCGGTCGGCGAGCCGCGCGCTCTCTGAGACTCAGCCCGATCTCGTCGGCCGCCGTCCAGTAGTCATTCTCGTGCGCCCTGACGACCATTGGCCGCTCCAGCGCAGATCCCAGTCGCCGCAATGCTGCGCGCGCAGCCACCTCCCTGTGGTGTGTCAGCAGCGCGACCCGTCTTCCCGAGCACAGCGATGCGCAGATCGTCCACCCGCTGATGGCGTTGCGCGAAGCAATCAGCTCGAACTGACTGATATGGTCGGCTGCAAGGACCGACGATCCGCCGAGAATCCCAAAGCGCCACAGTGTGTGCATTCGTGCATGTTCGGCCTCGAAGTTCACAGCGCGGCGCGGGCTTAAGACGGCCAGCCAGGCGAGGAACGCGCCGGCCACCGCCGACAGGGCTGCCACCTCGTAGAGGTCCGCGAGGATCCAGGCGGCGGAGCCTCTGTCTGAGCGCAGATGCGAGACGACCGCGATCAAGCCGAAGACTGCTATGGCGATCAACGCGGCTCTTCCGACGTAGGCGGCGGGGCGCACTCGCCACTGAGAGACGAGGTCCCCCGTCGGAGAGCCCCCACCAACAAGCACAGCCGCAAGCGCCACCCAACTAAGGCCCAGCAGCCAGATGAACTTCCGGGCAAGCGGCATCGCCTCCCACAGTGCTTCCCGCTGCACGGCCAGAGATTGTCGCCAGTCGATCCTATCCGGCCATCGAAGAGACAGCCTCTCCGGCTCTCCCACCATATAGGCCACTTCAGGCGACTCGCCGACCCGAGCCGAGCGGCCCGGGTAGTCGACCCAGATGTGAGTGAACGAGGCGCGGATGTCATACGGCAGTCCCTTCCCTTCGAGAATGCTGGCAAACACAAGCGTCTTTGCCTCGCAGTCGCCGTGCGTCATTAGTGCCGCCTCCAGTGGAGTTGGCACATACCACGGGACGCGAAAGAGCGGCCAGTCTGGTCTCTTGAGGTGAAGGCTGTCGACGAACAGCTCGATGGTGGCCGGGGCCGCGGGCAACTCCCACCCCATCTTCTGCTCGAGTTCCGGGTCAACCGGAAGGCGTCGGTAGCGGGCGAGGTTACGGGTGAGCACCGCCGCGTTCGGGTAGAGCGCAAAGAGAGTCCACAGGGCGCCAGAGAAGGCAAAGAGGATTACTCGGCGGCCGCGCCGCGGGGGCCGGACGTACTTGCTCACGCCTCTCTCCGATCGGCGAGCGAGTCCCGCGAGAGCCGGGCGAGCTCCTTGCGGATGCGTGGGGCATGTGTGCCTTCCCAGTACACCCGCTCGCAGCCGGGGCAGCAGGCGTAGCTCTCGTTGGTCAGGTAGACGAAGGGCGGCACACGATCCCACACATCATCCCGGCTTGCGGGCACCAGCGGCTCATTGCAGACCGTGCAGCGGCTAAGCGGACGAGCCGCGCCGATGTCGAGGGGCGCCTCTCTCGCCACTTGCGCGAGCTGCTCGGATATGTGGTCACTTCCGATCAGCAGCACTCGGACATCCGGGGGATCGGGGAATCGGGTGTCGCGCGTCAGCGCGATGGCACCGCATTCTCTGGCGCGAGAAATCACCTCATGGTCGCTCAGGAAGGGATGGTAGAAGACGTCGAAGCCGAAAGCGCGCAGCCACTTGGCAAGGCGGCCCAGCATGCTGTCTGCGACGAAACGCGGCTGCATCTGTCCTCCCCTGCCCCTGTGGGCAGTGTTCGGCATGCGCCTATTACGTCCTGCCGTTCAGCGGCCCACAGGCAGGCCCCCGGGGGCACCTGACAGCGCGTGTCCGCCGTGGTATAATCATTCAGGTAGGTCGCCTCGGCGGCCTTGCGTCTTCAGGGGACGAATGTCGATACTGTCTTTCTTCTTCGACTCAACACGCAGAGAGATGGCCCGAGCGCGTGGCATAGTCAGGCGCATCAGTGCGTTTGGCCCGGAGATGCGCGAGCTCACCGATGAGCAAATGCGGGCCAAGACGGATGAGTTCCGCGACCGCCTCGCGCGCGGCGAGATGCTGGACGACCTGCTCGTCGAAGCCTATGCGCTCGTGCGAGAGGCCACCTGGCGGCAGCTGGGAAACAGGCAGATTCGCTTCCGCGTGTACAGGGACGAGAGCCGCATCCCCGAGGAAGTCATCCTGCCCTTGGGGGAGGCCGACCACCACGAGCGGCGCCTCGAAGCCGAGGGACTGCGGTATGAGCGCGAGGACTTCATGGCCCACTTCGACGTCCAGATGATCGGGGCCATCATGCTCCACTGGGGTCGGGTCGCGGAGATGAGAACCGGTGAGGGCAAGACGCAGGTTGCCGTCCTCGCCCTGTACTTGAACGCGTTGGAGGGCAAAGGCGCGCATCTCCTGACCCACAACGACTACCTGGCCCAGCGAGACCGAGACTGGATGGCACCGATCTACGAGTCACTGGGGCTGACCGTGGGTGCCATCCAGCACGACATGAGCCATGAGGAGCGCCAGCAGGCCTATGCCTGCGATGTCACCTATGCCACGAACTCGGAGGTCGGCTTCGACTATCTCCGGGATAACACCGTCGATTACGCGGATTGGCTGGCGCTACGCGATCTCCACTACGCTATCGTGGACGAGGCCGACAGCTTGCTTATCGACGAGGCGCGCACTCCGCTCATCCTGGCGGGCGCGGGGACCAAGCCGACCGAGTTGTACCGGCGTGTCGACCGGGTCATCCCGAGGCTCACCCAAGATACTGATTACATAGTTGACGAGAAGAGCCGGACGGCGGCTCTGACAGAGGACGGAATCCGCAAGCTGGAGAGAGAGCTGGGCGTCTCCAATCTCTCGGACCCGGAGAATCTCGAACTCTTCCAGCACGTCAACGCGGCCATGCGCGCTCACGCGTGCTACAAGCGGGACGTAGACTATGTGGTGAGAGACGGAAAGGTCATCATCGTTGACGAGTTCACCGGCCGGCTTATGTACGGTCGTCGTTACTCGGAGGGACTCCATCAAGCCATCGAAGCGAAGGAGAAAGTTCAGATCGAGCGGGAGAACGTAACGACCGCCACGATCACCCACCAGAACTTCTTCCGGCTTTACAGGAAGCTGGCCGGCATGACGGGCACGGCCAAGACCGAGGAGCCGGAGTTCATCAAGGTCTACGGGATGCCGGTCGCTGTGATTCCCACCCACCGTCCGATGATTCGAGAAGACAATGCTGACGTGATCTACAAGACCCAGGAGGCGAAGTATCACGGGATCACAGCAGAGATACTTCGGCTGCAGAGCCTCGAGCGGCCAACGCTCGTCGGGACTCGGTCCATAGAGGTATCCGAGCGCCTGAGTGAGCGGCTGAAGTCCGAGAGGCTCCAGCTTCTGGCCCAGCTCATCCTGCTGGAGTACGCCCTGCTCGAATCCAGGGATCTCAGCACGCAGCAGAGACGCGAACTGGCGCGGGCGCTTCGCGCCCGGCTCGGCGAGGTCGAACGGGAGGCGCGCCACCTCGAGGCGGCCGTCTCCAAGTTCGACTACAGCTCGCTGCGAATCGCCCAGCCCGAGGAGCAGCGTCGCATCGAGCACCGGCTGGCGCGGACGGCCCGCTTGGGAGAAGAGATCCAACGCTTCATCGGGGCACTTGACGGCGAAGACGGGATCGGGGGCGGCGCGCTCCGTCGAACGGCCGAGATCATCTGCTTCCAGGCGCTGGAAGAGGTGCCGATGGGGCGGCCGGCTGCGCTGCTCCGCGCCTTCGGCATCGACCCCGATGTGACCACCACCCGCAATACACAACGCCTGGCCGAGCTGATCGGCCTTGAGGAGACGGAGCACGAGCGGCTGGGCGAGGTGCTCCAGCGGGGGATACCGCACCGTGTCCTGAACGCGAAGTACCACGAGATGGAGGCGCACATCATCGCTCAGGCCGGCCGACCGGGCGCCCTCACGATCGCCACCAACATGGCCGGCCGGGGCGTCGACATACTGCTGGGCGGCAACCGGCAGGAGGTCGCCAGAGAATTCCTCCAGCGCGACGGTATTGCTCCCGAGCAGGCTGCTCAGGAGCAGTTCGACGCGGCTTTCAAGGAGACCCAGACCATCTGCGCGCGGGACAAGGAGAAGGTCTTGGAGCTGGGCGGGTTGCACATCCTTGGCACCGAACGCCACGAGAGCCGGCGCATCGATAACCAGCTCCGCGGCCGCGCCGGACGCCAGGGCGATCCCGGGTCTTCGCGTTTCTACGTATCGTTCGAAGACGAGCTCATGCGGCTCTTCGGACCGGAGCGGCTTGATTTCCTGTTGAGCAAATGGCCGGAGAACGAGCCGCTGGAGGCGAAGATAACGAGCCGCATGATCGAGAACGCGCAGAAGAAAGTCGAGGCCCACAACTTCGAGATCCGCAAGCACCGGCTGCAGTACGACGACATCATGAACCACCAGCGCGCTCTGATCTACGAGCAGCGCAAACGCGTGCTGCTTGGAGAAGATCTCCGCAGCAGCTCCTTCGCCCACATGCGAGAATTCGTCGAGGCCCGCACGAAGGAATTCGCAAGCCCCGAAATCCACCCCGATGAGTGGAATCTGGAAGCCGTGTACCAGGCGCTGGCTGAGGTCTACCCGGTCGGGGTGTCGATGGATCACATGGCCGAGTACCGAGACCACGAGGAGCTGGTCGAGTTCCTGCAGGACGATATCGCGGCGGCCTACGAGAAGAGGGAGGGCGCGGACGGCGAGGAGCAGATACGCCAGCTCGAACGGCTGGTGACTCTGCGGGTTGTGAGCGCTCGCTGGATTGACCACCTGGCAGCGATGGAGGATCTTGAGGAGGGAATTGGGCTTCGGGGATATTCCGGTGTGGACCCGCTGATCATCTATCGCAAGGAGAGCTACGACTACTGGCAGCGCCTCCTCGAGACCATCCGCGAAGACATCATCAGATTCCTCTTCCGCGTCGAGATCGAGCGGCGGGAAACCGAAGAAGAGCGCCGTGCTCGGCTGGGACTGGGGCAGGGGCCGCGGGGCCAACCGGTGGAGGCCGCCGATGAAGACGCCATTGCAGCCGCGGCGGGCGCAGTTGACGCTCCGGCAGCAGCCGCATCTGCTGCCACGGCGGTCAAGGCTCCGCCGCAGCGTCAGGGACCGCGGCGGCGAGCGGCCCCGCGTACCGGGCCGAAGGTCGGACGCAATGATCCCTGTCCCTGCGGAAGTGGGAGGAAGTACAAGAAATGCTGTGGCCGAAGTGGCGGCCGTTAGAAAGTGATCAGGCACTTACGCACGAAAGGTGGGTGATCTCCGTTGGCTGATTTGCGCGAGCTACGGGAGCGCGCCGAGCAGATGCTCAATCAGGCGCGAGAACTGAGGGATCGTCTTTGACTTCCCATCCCGCGAGGCCGAGCTAGAGGAGCTGGAACAGCGCGCGGCCGCCCCAGACCTGTGGAAGGACCCGCAGGCGGCCCAGAAGCTGCACGGCGAGATAGCAAGGCGGAAGCGAGAGCTGGAGCCCTTGAGGGAGCTTCTCTTGAAGGCCGAGGACACGGCGACGCTGGCGCAGCTTGCTGAGGAGGAGGGGTCGAGCGGGGAGGTCGGGGAGATACTCGACGGTCTGGCCCAGGTGGAGCGCATGATCGAGGAGCAGGAGATCATCCGGCTCTTCGCAGGTGAGTACGACTTGCATAACGCGATAGTGCACATTAACGCGGGGGCCGGCGGCACCGAATCATGCGACTGGGTCGACATGCTAACCCGGATGTACGGGCGTTGGGCCGAGGAGCACGGCTACTCGTGGGAGGTCATCAACCGGACGCCAGGCGATGAGGCAGGCAGCCGGAGCATCACCGCCAGTGTGGTGGGCGACCGCGTCTATGGTCGGCTGCGCGGGGAGCGCGGGGTACACCGGCTCGTCCGCATATCGCCCTTCGACGCGGCTAACCGGCGGCACACCTCCTTCGCCTCCGTAGACGTGATCCCCGAGGTGGAGGCGGCGGACGACATGGAGATCAGCCCAGATGACCTGAAGATCGACACGTTCCGCGCCAGCACCGCGGGCGGCCAGCACGTGAACAAGACGGACTCGGCGGTTCGGATGACCCACCTGCCGACTGGCATCGTTGTGTCGTGTCAGAATGAGCGGTCTCAGCACAGAAACCGGGCCTCCGCAATGCGGGTACTCAAAGCTCGGCTCCTTGACCGGCAGCGGGAGGAACACGAGAAGAAGCTGACCGAGCTGCGCGGGGAGCAGACAGAAATAGCCTGGGGACACCAGATCCGCTCCTACGTATTGCAGCCATATCAGATGGTCAAGGATCATCGCACAGAGCATGAGACCAGCAATGCCCCTGCCATGCTGGAGGGACAGATCGACGGGTTCCTCGAGGCCTACTTGCGCTATGATATGGAGCAGCGGGCCAAATCGCGGGCCTCGTAGGTTTTCGTTTGGGGCTCCCGGGTAAGATTACGATGTAGGCAAGCCCTAGGCTTGAGCCCAAAGGGAGGTATGAAGGTGAGGGGTGCAAGGCCACAGGCGATGATCTGGATTTCGGTGTTGGCCTTAGCTGTCTGCGCGACATGCTGCGCGGCGGAGGTCCTCGGGAAGACGACCGGGCCGCTGGACGCGAGCAATGCTCGGAATGACGAGAGTTCGCTGGGCAACCTCGTGGCAGACGCAGCGCGCTCTGCTGTCGGCGCCAGCGCGGCTCTCGTGCAGGCCAGCCAGCTGCGGCCCGGAGTCATACCTGCTGGCGAGGTGACCCGGGAAAGCCTGCTCGCGGCGCTTCTGTATCCGGATGAGCACTTGGTGCTCGTGGAGATCACAGGAGAGCAACTTCGGAATGCCATCGAGCGCGGTCTTTCCATGCTCCCGAAGCCCAGCACTTCGTTCCTACAAGTGTCCGGGGCCGCGGTCACATTCCGGTCCGACGCCCCCGCTAACAGCCGCGTCGTCGAACTGAAACTCGGTGGAAAGGCGGTATCGCCTGAGAAGACCTACAAGGTCGCCATGCCTGCTTCTTTGGCGAAGGGGGCTCTGGGCTATTTTCGTGTTTTCCAAAACCTGGAGCCCAAGAAGGGCCCGCCGATCGGCGAGGCGGTTGCCGCCTACGTCAGCAGCATGCGAACCGTGTCCCCCCAGACCGGGAGGCTGAAGGATATCGCACGGCCAGAGGGCAGCTGACCTCAGGGCCGCGAGCCTCCGTCGGCGCGTGCTCACACCATGCTCATGGTGCCGAACAGGCATGGCTGTGTGTCTAAATCAGCAAGGCGCTGAACCGAGGCGAATCGAGTGAGATGAGGCGAAGGAGCATCAGAGACATCATCTGGTGGGCTCTCCGCATCGCTAACCTGTCTCTGCTCTTCGCGATAGCGGGGACGGCCGGGCTGCTGCTGGGGACATATTCTGGGATTGCGGAGATCATCCCGAACGCCCGCGACCTCGGCGACATCAAACCCGGCCAGGGCTCGCGGGTGCTCTCCGCAGACGGCCAGCTGCTTGGTCAGGTGGCGACAGAGCACCGGCAGTTCGTGCTGCTGGAAGAGATTCCACAGGCGCTTCAGGACGCCGTCATCGCCACCGAGGACCGGGACTTCTACAATCACATCGGCATCGACCCCAGGGCGATAGTCCGGGCCGGCATTCACGACATCATCGCCTTGGGCCCGCGTCAGGGCGGCAGCACCATCACGCAGCAGCTGGCCCGCAACGTGTACCTCACCCGGGCCAAGACGCTGACGCGCAAACTGGCAGAGGTTATTCTCGCGATCCAGCTCGAACGCGCCTACACCAAGCCGGAGATCATGGAGCTCTACTTGAACCAGATCTACTTCGGCGAGGGCGCATACGGTGTTCAAGTTGCCTCCAAGACCTACTTCGGCAAGGACGTATCTGAGCTGGGGCTTGCGGAGTGTGCGCTGCTGGCCGGGCTGCCGAAGCGGCCCGGGTACTACTCGCCGTTCAAAGACGAGCAGCGGGGGACCGAACGGCGCAACCTGGTGCTGGCGCTGACGGCCGAGCAGGGCTTCATAAGCGCGGCGGAGGCAAGGAAGACACAGGAATCGCCCCTCGAACTCGTCGAAGCCAGGGAGCCGCTGGGCCAGGACGCCTACCGTGCTCCTTACTTCACCAACTACGTTCTGCGGGAGGTCGCCAGAATCTATGGGGCAGATGCCCTGTACCAGGGCGGTCTCACAATCCACACAACGCTGAACGACGAGATGCAGGAGGCCGCTGAAGAGGCGATCAAGTGGGGCATCGAGTACGCCAAGAGGCGGCGTTTCAACGTAGAGCACATTGCACTGGTGGCGCTTGAGCCGAGGACGGGCGCCATCGCGGCGATGGCCGGCGGCCTCGACTACGATGAAAGCCAGTACAACTTCACAGTGCAGGGCGGCCGGCAGGCGGGATCGGCTTTCAAGCCGTTCGTGTACACGGCCGCGCTGGAGGCGGGCTACACGCCGCAAAGCATCGTGTACGACACGCCCGTCACGTTCGTCAGTGACGTGGGCGAGCTCTATACGCCGCGCAACTATAACGGCGTGCACCACGGGCCGGTCACCTTCCGCACTGCGCTGGCGAAGTCTTACAACGTCGCTGCAGTCAAGGTGGGCGATAGAGTTGGGATTACCTCGGTCATAGATGTGGCGAGACGGCTCGGGATTTACCATACAATGGACCCCTATCTCTCGCTCGCCATAGGAACGTGCGACGTTGCCCCGCTGGAGATGACGTCAGCCTACGCGGTGTTCGCCACGGGAGGGCTGCGCGCCGAGCCATTTGGCATTTCGAGGATCCAAGATGCGACCGGGCGCACCATCTTCGAGCACAGGACGGTGACCTGGCGGGCCCTTAATGAGCAGGTGGCCGAACTCATGCACGACATGCTCTCCGAAGTGACTCGAAGTGGGACCGCATGGTACATCGGGCGGAACCTGAACTTCCCCACGGCCGGAAAGACGGGCACGTCGAACGAGTACAGGGACGCCTGGTTCGTCGGCTACAGCGACACGCTCGTGGCGGCAGTCTGGATGGGCAACGATCCGCCGGCGCCGACCGCGCCGCCTGACAGCGAGAAGGGCATTTCCGGAGCAACGGTGCCCGCGCCCGTGTGGGCCCGTTTCATGGCGAAGGCGCATCCAATTGCGGCTGCGGCCCAGGGACGGGAGGATGGACCGCGACTGGTCCACATCAAGGCCGCCGAGTTTGGCTCCCCCGAGGCCCCGGAGCCGCCCGACGAGCCGCCCCCCGACGACTCCGAGGAGGTTCCGCCAGAGGGCACCACGACGGTGACAGAGCGTATCTGCCCAAGCTCCGGGCTGCTCGCTGGCCCCCACTGTCCCAGGGCAGTGCAGGTCACCTACGACTTGGAGTCCGGCGCTGAGCCGCCGCAAGAGAGCTGCGACGTTCACGCCTCACCCCCCGAGGTGCAGCCGGACGAGCCGAACAGGCTGGAGCCGCCCCAGGGCCCGCCTGATGACCGAGTCACTCTTCCCATCTGTGCAATATCGGAGAAGATCGCGACCGCTCGCTGCCCGCTCGTTGTCAACCGCACATTCAAGGCGAGCGAAGCGCCGACGGAGACCTGCGAACGACACATGCGTAGCTCTCTCGGACCGTAGCTTCGGAAAGGCGCTGCCATGACGCGGGCATTCCGCATAGGCCGCATACTCGGCGTTGACATCGAAGTAGACTACACGTGGTTCATCATCTTCTTCATACTGGTCATCGGCCTCTCCACCGGCTGGTTTGCGAGGTACCTGCCCGCGGTCTCTCAGGGCCTGCGCTGGCTGATTGCTGCGCTCACGGCAGTCCTGTTCTTCGCTAGCGTTCTGCTGCACGAGCTTGCTCATTCAGTGGTAGCGATTCGCTCCGGCCTGAAGATCAGCGGCATCACCCTTTTCCTCTTCGGCGGCGTGTCCAAGATGACCGATGAGCCGAAGTCGCCGGAGATTGAATTCAGGATGGCCGTTGCCGGACCGCTTATGAGCCTGGCGCTCGCGGCGCTTTTCTTCGCGGGCTGGTTCGCCCTCAGGTCCGCACCCGGAGGGGCCGTGTTCAGCACCGTCTTCGGCTGGCTCAGCTTCGTCAATGGCATGCTCGCGGCCTTCAATCTTCTGCCGGGATATCCGTTGGACGGGGGCCGCGTGCTCCGTGCGGGCCTCTGGAAGTGGGTGGCAAGCGTAAGCGAGGCGACCCGGATAGCCTCGGCTTTCGGGCAGGGGATCGGAGTCCTCTTGATCATGGGCGGGATCTTCGCCTTCTTCAGCGGCGGAGGGTTCGGCGGGCTGTGGCTCGCCTTCATCGGTTGGTTCTTGACGCAGGCCGCCCAGTCAAGCTACCAGCAGTTGATTCTCCGGCAGGCCCTCTCCAGTATGCCGGTAAGCGTGGTGATGACCGAAGACGTTGACGTCGTGCCGAGCCATTTGACTCTCGACCGCGTGGTCAACGAGTACATCATGGGGCGGAACCATCCTGCCTTCCCCGTGCAGGACGGCGAGCGCGTTCTCGGGCTGCTGTGCCTGAACGACGTCCGCAGCGTCCCTCGGGACCAGTGGGGCCAGGTGACCGCGGCCGAGGCGGCCCCCGCTCTCTCCGAGCACAATACGATCCCCCCGACCGCCGATGCATGGGAGGCCCTCGTGAGGATGAGCGCTGAGAACTGCGGGCGCCTCCTCGTCATCGACAACGGCCTGCTCCGCGGCATCGTCAGCCGCACCGACATCATGCGGCTCATGCGCAACCGTTTGGAGCTTGGGATATAGAACCGTGCCCCCACGATGATCGCGCGCCGGCGGGTGGGCCGCAATTGCGGCCGCCAGCCCTGTGCCCTAGCTCGACAGGGATTCCTCGTAGGGCGCTTTCACGATCCCTCGTTCCGTCACGATGCCGGCCACCAACTCCGCGGGCGTCACGTCGAAGGCGGGGTTGAAGACAGGTGCATCCACCGGCGCAGCCGGGCTCCCGGAGAAGGAACGCACCTCGTCGGGGCCGCGCTCCTCAATCGGGATTGCCGAACCGTCGGCGAGTGACAAATCGACCGTCGACATGGGAGCGGCGACGTAGAACGGAAGCTCGTGGTGTCGGGCCAGCACGGCGAGCGAGTAGGTCCCGATCTTGTTTGCCGTGTCGCCGTTGCGGGCGATCCGGTCTGCGCCTGCTATGACCAAGTCGACCATGCGTCTCGCCATGCAGGTCCCGGCCATGCCGTCTGTGATGAGTGTGGCCGGAATGCCATCTCGCATCAACTCCCACATCGTCAACCGAGCGCCCTGGAGCAAAGGTCGCGTCTCACAGGCGAGCACACTCACGGACTTGCCCGCTCGATGGGCCGCCCGGATCACGGACAGAGCGGTGCCCTCGCCGCCGGTGGCCAGGGAGCCTGTGTTGCAGATCGTCAGGACACTGGCGCCGTTCGGTATCAGTGACGCGCCGTGCTCTCCGATGAGGTGGCAGGTTTGCGCATCTTCCTCGTGTATCGCCTTCGCCTCGGCCAGCAGGTCCTCCGGGCCGGCGCCGGCCTCGACACGCGATGTCATCCGCTCGATGGCCCAGAAGAGATTGCGCGCTGTCGGCCGGGTGGCGCGGAGGAGGTCCGCCGCGCGCGTGACACGGCCCACGACCGATGCCTCGTCGCCGCGCGCGGCCACCGCAATCCCGTACGCGGCCGCAATCCCGATCAGCGGCGCGCCTCGGACGCGGAGGGACCTGATCGCCTCGGCCACCTCCTCCACGCACTTGCACGGCACGTATTCCTCGCGATGTGGCAGCAGCGTCTGGTCGAGGACTACGACGCTCCCGTCCACCCATTCGATTGGGCGAATCGCTGATTGTGGCATAGTTGTCTCGCGCTCCCGCGCTGTCAATTCCTTCCAGAACGAACTATAATCCTGAGGAAAAGCTCCGCCGCGCAGAAGGAGTCCAAGCGGCCGTGCGCATGCGAAGCTGCCCCCACTGCGGGGCCGACAATAGCACAAGGCGCCAGACGTGCTATCAGTGCCAGAACCCCCTGCGGCCGGAGGCCGGCCCTGAGCCCGAGCGGCCCAGCCCCGCATCCCGCTGGGAGGCGATCGAGCGCGTCGGCCAGACCTCTGGCCGCCGTTCAGGCCGCCTCGCCGCAGACGCGAGTTCGGTCTCGCAACCGCGCGCCCCTGCCGCCCCAGTCCGCGCGCCGCGCAGGTACGTTCCTGCCCGCCGCAGCAGCCTCGGACATGTGCGCAGGATGGGCGTCTTCTTTCAGGACCTACATTCTCTGACCGGGAGCGGCATTGCTATCGCGCCGGCCTGCCGCGAGGTCGAGCGCCGTGCCCCGCGGCAGCTCCGCGCAGTGGCGCGGGATATGGCGCAGGCCGCGGAGTCGGGCGAACCCATCTCCGCTGTGATGGAGAGCCACCGAACTCTGTTCTACCCGTGGCACATCGGTGTCGTGAGGGCGGCCGAGGCGGGAGGCTTCCTCCCGGAGGCCTTCGAGCAGATCGCGCACGCCTATGAAGTCGAGTGGGAGACGCGCGCCGCGCTGCGGCTCAGGGTCTTCGTGTACACAGTGCTCGGCGTGCCCGCGATATTGGTGTCGGCTCCGTTGCTGCTGACGGTTGCGCAACCGATCCCGGAGGATGGATGGACTCCCAGCCTCGTGATAGAGACGCTTATGGGCTACTTGCGCACGGTATCGCTCCCGATCGCGCTCGGCCTCGCGGGGCTCATCCTGCTCTGGCAGGTGCTGTCCGCTACTGCGTGGCTTCAGGATCTGCAGCGGCGCATCGTGCTGCGTCTCCCTGTCGCGGGTCGTGTCGCGCGGGCCACGGCCCTGGACCGCTATCTTGCCACCCTGGGGCTCATGCTGCGAGGGGGCTTACCCATTGCCTCGGCCGCGGAGGAGGCCGCTCTCGCCGCCGGCAACCCCGTCCTGACGCCCAAGCTTCTCGAATTCGTTCCGGCCTTGCGTGAAGGGGCGCCGCTCTCCAGCCTCCTAGCCCAGTCCCGGGTGTTCGACGCAGACACGCTCAACATGGCAGCCACAGGGGAAACCACGGGAAGCCTGCCCGACATGCTCGCCCGCGCGGCCGGCTACTATCGAGAGGACAGCGCGACGAAGCGCATGATGCTCGTGCGTGCGGGAGGCATCCTCATTGGCGTGCTGTACCTGTGCGTCTTCGGTGCGCTAACATACCTCGGCATGCGCATCTACTTTGACTTCGCCTTTCGAGTGGAGGCATGGATGACCGGCGAGGACCTAGGTGGCGTCAACTGGTAACGCATTCCCGTTCCGCGCGTACGACCGCCTGCTCGTGTAAGCAATGGAGGAGACGCTTTGAGGCTCGATATCGACGATATGTGCTTCGCCTGCGGGCAGAAGAACCCCATCGGGTTCAAACTCGCGTTCCGCTTCGAGGGCGAGGAGTACGTCACTGACTTCGAAGTAAAGCCCGAGTACCAGGGCTGGGCGGGCATCGTCCACGGCGGCCTCCTCGCCACCGCGCTCGACGAGACGATGGCTCGCCTGCTGTGGGAGAAGGACGTCAATGCCATCACGGGCCGGCTGACCGTCCGCTACCACAATCCCCTCCCCGTCGGCGAGAAGGTGCGGATACGCGCCCGCGTCACGAAACAGCGCTCTCCCGTCATCGAGACGAAGGCGGAAGCCGTGACGGCCGACGGAACCCTTGCCGCCGAAGCCGCGGCCGTGAGCATGGAGGTCTAGTCGGTTTCCAGCACCCGCAGGTAGCTACGGACGTCCTCCTGCGCCGGGTTTATGTCGAGCGACCGCAGCAGCAGATCCTTTGCCTGCTCCTTGCGGCCCGTCTGCGCGTACGCGTGGGCGAGGTTCTTCAGGGCGAGCACGTTGCTTCGGTCAATGCGAAGCGCCTCTTCCAGCTCCGCGACCGCCCTCTCGGTCTCACCCCGCCGACCGTAGACGGAGGCGAGATTGGCATGCGCATCGGCGCAGTCCGGTTTCAGTTCGAGCGCGCGCTCGAAGTGCTGTTGTGCATCTTCCAGCCGGTTCGCCCTGCCGTAGATCGCTCCTAGCCGGTTGTGCAGCAGAGCGTCATCGTGCTTCGCTAGCCCGGCCTCGTAGACGGCCGCCGCGAGGTCGCTCCTCCCCTGCTCCACGTAGCGCTGACCGACCTGAGCGATTACGGACGGCAGATCATCGCCGAGCTTCAGCGCCTCCTGATAGAGGTCGTCCGCCGCCTCCTGCCGACCTCTCTCCCAGGCATAGTCGGCCTTCACCAGCAAGTACCTGCAGGCGATGAGCTCGTGCTCAGCGCCGTACCAGGACAGCTGACGATTTGCGTCGAAGCGGAAAGTATCCTCGAGCGCGCCAGGTGCGCTCTCCCGCCAAAGCGCGCTCTCGCCTGCGCGTACAACGCGGTAGACGCAGCCCCAAGGCAGTTGCTGAAACCCAGCCACAGAGCCCGCTGGCTGCCGGTCCACCGTGTAGACGGGCACCCCTCGCGCCAACGAGTCTACGACCAGGCGCGGCAGCGGCACGCTCTCCCGCTCCTGCAGGGGCGACACGGCCTTCTCCGCCGGCGCAACGCCGCTATCGCTGAGGCACCACAGCTCGACCCCGGCCGCGCTGTGCTCGACGTGTTTGAGATAGAGCAATGCAAAGGTGGGATTCGTCGTGGGCAGCACAACTGCCGATCCCGACTCAACGGCGTCGAGCACATCCAAGGCATTGTCGAGCACGAAGCCCTGCTCCGACAGGTCGTTTCGCGCCAAGTTCGCGTACAGGGCCAGTACGGGCAGCACCAGGGATAGGACTGGCGCCCATTTCAGCCCCTTGCGAGCAGATGCCGACCGAACCGCCCAATCTACACCGACCGCGACGAAGACCGCAAGGCCGAGAACGGCTGGCAGGTAGTAGACATCAATCTCCCACGGGATGTCGTAGTTCGTCGCCCAAACCAAGGCCAGCACGATCATCAGCGCAAGGAGGCCGAAGAGTGCCTTGTCTCGCCTGACGATGACGCCTATCCCTGCCAGAGCTGCCGCCAAGCCGGGCCAAGTCAGCTCTGCCGGAAGCCGAGCAAAGAATGACCATAGATTAGACGCGATGGACTGAAGTGGGAGATGAAACATCTTCCCGCGATACTGAGCGGCAGTAAGATAGGACCACCAGTTGGCGAGCGTCTCGGGATTCCCCCAGTCGATAGGCGGGTCAGCACGGGAACGGAGCGGCGCGTAGACGTGGAGGCTGAAGCCAACGGCCGCCATCCCAACAGCGCCGGCCAGAGTGCGCCACCTGCGAAAGACAGTCCGGTCGCTTGCCGCCACGAAGAAAGCGTAGGCCGGCAGAAGGAGGACATGGATGTAGTGGACGGTCAGCCCGAGTCCGAAGGCAAGCCCGAACCAGAGCAGGGCCGCGTCGCGGTCTCGGACGCCATGCCTCTTCGCCTGGCGTTCAACCTTCTGCTTGTCATGGCTGGCTGGTGCCTGAGCGACTGGTTGCCTCCGGGCGCGGCTCCAGTGCAGCAAGAGCCCGATCTGGACCATCACCAGGCCCGTGCTGAGCGTGTAAACCTCTGCAATGACGGCCTGGCGCCAGAACGTCGCCGAGAAGGCGTAGGTCAGCGCCGCCGCCGCTGCGGCAATCCGGCCTACGCCTGCTGTTATGATGAGAAGGAACAGCCCAGCGGCAGCTGTGGCCCCCATCACGGCTGAGAACAGATTCACGCGGAAGGCCGGCTCTCCGACAGAAATGAGCCCTGCAAAGGCTCTGCCGAGGAGGCAGAAGAGAGGGAATCCCGGTGGATGTGGCACCCCAAGCGTCCACACGCACACGATGTTCTCACCGCTTCCCTCCACGAATAGGGTCGGACAGAGGGTGACAGAGTAGACGGCCAGTGCCACTGCGAACACGATGACGGCCGGCCAACTGTTTCGAAGAAAAAGTCGCGCGCGAGTCAACATGGAGCGGGACCCCTCTCGGAACGTTCTTCCTCTCGGATGTAGCCCTCCCTGCCAAACCGGCGAACCCGGCCCGAGGGCCCGCAGGCCGACTAGGGCCGGCCGACCGCGATCATTCGCTGGACTACGCGCGGGAGCTGAGACGCCTCGTCAACGCGTGCGGCCTCCCGGGGTCGATCTTTCCTCGTCAGGTGGCTCGCACTGCTCGGTCAGGTGCTCCAGAGGCGTCGCGTCTTCGCCCTCCTCTGCCGAGTCGCAGCGACCGCGGCTCGCCGTCCATGATGCTCTGTCGGCGGCCATCCTGATGTCTTCCCGTCGGGGTCGTCCTCGCTGGGGCATGTGAGAGCTGGGGCGAAACCCGGCCTTTTCGTAGCAACGGAGCGCACGCCGGTTCTCACGGTGGCATGAGAGCCTGACCTCCCGAAGCCCCAGCGCGACGAATGCGTAGTCCAGCAACGCCTCAATGGCGGCCGTGCCGTAGCCCTGGTCCCACAGGCTCTTCTCTCCGATCAAGATGCCAAGGAAGGCAGTTCCCTTCTCCGCATCGATGCCCCTAAGTCCACACGTGCCGATCGGGGTGCCCGGCTCGCCCTCGATGATGAACGCACGCTGATGCTGTTTGTCAGTCAGGATGCTCGCAATCCACGAGCGCTCCTGCGCCAGCGTCTGTGCGGGCCGCACCAGCCCCAGGAAGCGGCGCACCTCAGGGTCCGATACCCACCTAAGGCAGGTTTCCGCGTCCCCCATCCTGATTGGTCGCAGGCCAACTCGCACGATAAAGAATTAGCTTCGGCAAGGCCTCGATCCACCCCTCGCTCCCGCCTTCCCGGGAGCGTTTCTTTACAGGCCGGCGCCGGTTTCCGTATAATGTCGCTCAGTGCGCCCCGGTAGCCGGGAGGCGCGCCGTGAGGAGAGAAATGCCTTTCAGTCGCAGCCGAAGTCTCGTGATACGTGGCCTTCCCCGCTGGTTGACCATCCTGCTCGCCCTGCTTATGGGTGTATGCCTGCCTGCCAAGCGTGCCAGCGCGCTGCGTCTCCCAGCCGAAGACGAGACCAGGCGTGTGCGCGCGTACGCGATGTGGAACCGCCAGTACCTCTGCGTCGCCGCCAAGGTCCCGGACGCTATGATAACTGCCACGAGCACCGCACCGATGTCTGCGCCAGAGCGGGACGACGCGATAGAGCTGGCCTTCGAAATACCCGGCCGCCCTGAGACGGCTGCATATCGCTTCATCGTCAGCGCCGCCGGCGGCATGACGCTGTACAGTCGAGACAGCCGGGGGCACTGGCGTGCCGACCCATCCTGGACCTCGGGGTTTCGTACCATCAAGTTTGCCGTCACTGTGGATGGGACGCTCAACGACCCAAGCGATAAGGACAATGCCTTCGTTGTGGAATGTGCGATTCCGTGGGAGTTCCTCGGCGGCGCGGTGCCCGGCGGTGAGGAGATCGGGTTCAATCTGCTCTGCTGGATGCAGGGCGAGCATGAGGGCATCGCGAGCTGGTCGCCGCCGGTGCGCGAGCCGAGCGAGGCCGGAGACGCGGCCCGTTGGGGAACAATGCTGATCAAGCTCGGCTCGGGCCTGACCAAGGCAATGGGCAGCCGGGTGGCGTGTCCCTTCGTCTCTCGAACGCCGTTCATAGACGGCAAGCTATCGGCCGATGAGTGGCTGGCGGCGGCGACGCTTGAGTTCGACAAGCCGGAGCCGCTGCTCGAGTTCGTCCCTCCACCGGCAGAGAAGACGGGCGTCGCGAACGCCCTTATGGCAATCTACCGCTACGACTGGCAGGGCCGCGCTGGCGGCGGGGGAGGGGGACCACTCTGGAGTGAAGACAGCGCGCCGGCGACCATCCACCAGCCTCAGACGGGCGCAGGCCCCTGGGTGAGCTACGATAGGGTGGACTGGCACACAGACCAGCTCGAAGAGGCACAGCGAGCCGGCATCGACATCATACTTGCGCGTTATTCGGGCGACGAAGAGGCCCGACGGACCTGGGCCCGAGCCGGCTTGAGCCGATTGGGGCAGGCACTGAAGCAGCGGCGAGCGCAGGGCCTGGGTTATCCGCTCGTAGGGATGGCGCTGGATACGGGGGCACTCGCGGGCCTAGACCTCAAGTCCGATGTTGGCAAGCAGCGTCTGTACGGCATGGTGCGCGAGTTCTTCCTTCACATGCCGAGGGAGTTCTGGGCAGAACTCGGCGCGGCGCCCGATGAGGGGGTGAGCGGTGGAGTTCCCGTGCTGCTCGGCGAGCCGGAGGCGCTGGGCGGCTGGGACGGGAGCTTCACGGACTTCTGCGGAGAGCGTTTCGCACACGACTTCGACGGAGCGCGGCTCGTCTGGATCGGCAGCAGCGCCTGGCAGAGAGGCGGAGCGGAACTGTATGCGTACATCAGCATGCCAGCGGAGACGGGCTTCACGATGTCCAGTCCCAGCGGGGCCCGAGGTGTTGCGATCTCGCCAGGACAGTTCCCGCTCCCAGCCGAGAACGGCAAGATTCGCGAGCGAGCCGAAGGTCGAGCCTACCGCAGTGATTGGCAGCGCGCCCTGGCGGCCAAGCCCGAGTTCGTAGTCATCGACAGCTGGAATGACTACGCAAGAGGAAGCGAGATTGCTCCCAGCCGACAGTACGGAGTGGTCTACGTCGACATGACGCGGTATTTCCAGGCCCGCCTCGGCAGCGAGCAGCCGTACCACTTGCGGCTGAAGCAGTGCCGCGTACCGCACCCGCTCGCGCCCGGGACCGAGGCTCAGGCCGAGGTGGTGGTGGAGAATATCGGCGTGGAGGACCTGCGCACGGGCCCCCGCGTTTCCGCCGGTTTCGAGATCCGGCGCCTTTCGGATGGCGCTGTGGTCCGCACGGAGAAGGCAGCCCAAGGTGTCAGCGTAGCCGCAGGTCAGACAAAGCGAATGCTGCTGTGGATTTCTGCGAAAGATGACTCGGGACGGCCTCTGCCACCCGGCGATTACGTGTATACGCTCAGCGTCGTGCGGAGCAAGGTTGCGTACTTGAGGTCGGAGTGGCTCACTCGCACGCTCGCAGAGTTGACTGTCCCGATCCGCGTCGGCGATCCCCCGACGTACAAGGCGACAGTCATCAGCAGCTCACTGCCCGCCGCCGTTGAGACAGGAGCGACGCGGGAGGCCGCCGTTCGGCTGCGGAACGACGGCACGGCCGCGTGGCCGATGGGCCAGGTCAAACTCTCATACCACTGGCTCAAGCATCGCGATGACCTCGACGCGCCGTCCGCCGGCGGCAAAGAAGTGCTCGTCTGGGAGGGCGCCCGCGCCGATCTCCCGCGAGATGTGCCGCCCGGCGACCTAGTCTCGGTGATGATTCCGGTTAGCGCGATCGATTCACATGGTGAGGCGCTGCCGCCCGCGACCCCGGCGGACCCGTGGCATTACCGACTCCAGTGGGACCTCATCGAAGGCGACGATACCTGGTTCTCCAGTGCGGGCCGCGTGGCCGGGGAGGAGGCAACCCAGGTCGTGGCGAGGGATCGCACCACGGTGTTCGAGTCGGTCATGGCGCCGGCGGAACTGCCGGCGCAGGGGGTTGCGAGTGTCGATCTCGTCATTGCGAACACAGGCGGGCGGCTCTGGCGTTCGGGAGAGACGCGGATAGCTTACCGCTGGTACCGGTGGGATGGTCGCCCGCTCCAGGCGGATGTGACCACCACTGGCTTGCCTTCCGACGTTGAGCCTGGCGAGAGGACCCGGGTGTCCGCCTCGCTGATCGCTCCGCCGATGCCTGGTTCGTATTGGCTCGGATGGGACCTACTTGTGGACGCGGATGACATGAGAGCCTTCCAGGAGGGCTGGGGCGGAGATGTGGCCATGTCCCGAATCCACGTGCGATCCACTGGCGTGCGTCCGATTGATCTCTCCTCCCACACTAACGTGGTGGCGGTTGTAGTCGACAGCTATCGGGCGCGCGGGGACTTCGACGGGCGCGGAAGGAGCCTTCCTGCGGAGTGGCTCGCGCCGGACCAGTCCGGTCCCACGGAGCAGCTCTACCCGAGCGGGTACTACGCCCCCGGCCGGCCGCAAGCAAGCGTGCCCTTTGCCTTCCCCGCGATGATCTCCGGTGTCGGCGGCGCGGTCGCATGCGCCGGGCAATCCATTGCGCTCGGAGAGCCGGGCGCGGAGCGTGTGCACATCGTAGCGGCAAGCACTTCCGGGCCAGTTGAAGCCGGCTTCAGCATGGTCACGCAATCAGGAGAGCGGGAAGTCGTGAATGCGCTCGTGCCGCCCTGGGACGAGAGAATTGAAGGAGTGCCTCTTGGCGCCTATACGCCGTATGTCCGCACTCTGGCCGGCGATGATGCAAGTCAGAAGGCTTATCTGTATCACCTCACTCTTTCGCCTCAGTCCGGGACAGCAGTTGCCCTGGAGCTGCCGGAAGCACCATGGGTCAAGATACTGGCGATCACTGTGGAGGCTCCTTAGCCCACCAGCGGCTGCGCGAGTCGCGGGGGAGAGAGGCCGCGGAGGTATCAACTTGCAGAGCTGGCGGATTAGAGACGCGACGATCGTCACGATGGACGACGATCGGCGAGTGCTGCCCAACACCGATCTGCTCATCAAAGGAAGTGAGATCGAGCTGCTGTCGCCCACCGGCACCCAACCCGGTGACATTGCTGCGGACCACCTCATAGACGGCTCGGGGTTGGTCGCCATTCCCGGCCTTGTGAACTCGCATACGCACTGCGCGATGACGCTTCTGCGAGGATACGCCGACGACATGCCGCTGATGCCCTGGCTTCGCGATCGCATCTGGCCGGTGGAGACGAAGCTCGGCGAGGGAGACGTGTATTGGGGTACGCTGCTGGGAATCGCCGAGATGATGCGCGCGGGCGTGACATGCTTCAACGACATGTATCACTATTTCGAGTCCGCCGCCCGTGCCGCAGTGGACACAGGCATGCGGGCAGTTGTGTCCGGTGTGCTGCTGGCGTTCCTGCCGGATGCCGAGGAGCGGCTCGAACACGCGGTCGAGTTCGCCCGAGACTGGAAGGACAAGGGCGACGGCCTGGTCGTGACCATGCTCGGCCCGCACGCTCCCTATACTGTTCCGAACCACTTCCTGGAGAAGGTCGCGCGGGGGGCCAGCTCGGTCGGCGTGGGGATTCACATCCACGTCTCCGAGACCAAGGGCGAGTTCGAGGACAGCAAGCGCGATTTTGGGCAGACGCCCGTTCAGCGACTCAATGAACTTGGCATTCTCGACATCCACCCCGTGGCGGCCGCCCACTGCGTGCACCTCACCGATGCTGACATCGAGACGCTCGCGGAAAAGGGCGTGGGCGTCTGCCACTGCCCGGGCAGCAACATGAAGCTGGCCTCCGGAGCAGCGCCGGTCCCGAAGCTGCTTGGCGCCGGTGCCGTGGTGGGCATCGGTACGGATGGCCCCGCCAGTAACAACAACCTCGACATGCTTGAGGAAGTCCGGCTCGCCGCCCTGTTGCACAAGCTGCAGGCCGACGACCCGACTGTGGTACCGGCCTACCAGGCGCTGGAGATGGCGACCCGGGGAAGCGCCCGGGCGCTTGGGATCGCGGACCGCGTGGGACAGATCAAGCCTGGGATGAAGGCGGACGTGGTGTTGCTCGACTTCCGACAGCCCCACCTGTTTCCCCGACACGACGTCGTCTCGCACCTGGTGTATTCGGCCCGTGCAGGCGACGTACGGACCGTGTTCATCAACGGTCGGCCGGTGATGATTGACCGGAAGCTTCAGACGCTGGACGAGGAGCAGGTCTTCGCCGAGGTTCAGGCGCGGCTTAAGCGACTCATAGAGTGTCAGAGCTCCGGGGCAAGTTGATATCAAGCTCGGCCGAAGCCGATGCCGCGCGCTCCGCGCAGCGCGCCCGTCGCGAGGGACTGTTCGACTCGCTTCTGCGAACATACGCCGAGCTGCCCGAGACGGTATGCCAGAACTGCGCCCGTTGCTGCTTCGAGAGCCCTGGCGTGTTCTACACGGAATATCTCTACTTGCTGGAGAAGATACGCGCCCTTCCCCAAAGGCGTACGGCGGATACCGAGAGGCGGGCCTTCCGCGAGCTGTTCTTCTCCTGGATCGAGCCGGACTCCACCTGCATCTTCCTCCATTCCGGCCGCTGCACCATCTATGACAGCCGCCCCCTTGCCTGCCGACTGTTCGGACTTGTTCCGGCCGCCGAGCGAGATCGCGCGGAGGCCGAGGCCCGCCTCGCCGCGCGGCAGGAGGCAAGGCATCTCAAGCACCTTGGCATCGACATCCCAGATGACGTAGTGCGCCGTTCCTTGGCGAGCTGTGACAGGGTCCGCGATCGTGACGGCCGCAGGCTCACTGTGGACGGCGAGGCCTATGCTGCCCGCATAGCGCATCTGGATGCGGCGCTGCTGCCAAAGCAGGTGGTGGTGGGCGAGTTCTGCTTCCGCTCTCTGCCCGAGAGATTGGGCGCGGCCGCGCTGGGGGCGGAAGCGATAGATGGATTGCGGATCCAGCTGCTCAGACGCGCTCAGGCAGGAGCGCACGCGGGTGAGCTGGTCGGCCTGGTACTGGCGAAGGCGCGCGTGCCCTGGCCATTTAGGACGCGGCGTGGTCGCGAACCTCGCCGTTAGAGCCGGCCCAGCCAACTCGCCGGATTCGACCGGAGAAGAAGCGGCTGCGGTCAGCTACCTACAGCGGGAGCACGTTGCTGGCGTGGGGGCCCTTCTCGCCTTCCTCCAGATCGAACTGAACCTGCTGACCTTCTTCGAGAGTCTTGAACCCGGGCATCTGGATGGACGAGTAGTGGACAAAGACGTCCGCACTGCCCTCCACTTCGATGAACCCATAGCCCTTCTGGGCGTTGAACCACTTGACCCGTCCCCGCGCCATCTGCGTCCCTCCCTTGGTCCGCCGCTCACCCTACGGGCAAAGCAGTTAGGCGAAAGTTAGCACAAGGGGCGTGTCGATGTCAAGCCGTGAAAGCGACTGGCCGTGTGCCTACCTGCGGCCGCGGGCTAAGGAAATAGCTCGGCCAGGAATCGCTGAAACACGGGGCATTGCCGGTAGCCCGTCTGGGAACTCAAGCACCACTCCCGGTTCACTCGATCCTCGACCGGCGCCTCCCGGCAGTCCTCCTCCTCCCCGTGATCCTGCCATAAGAGGCAGTCGCCGCTGTCGTTCGAGAAGTGCGGGCAGGGCAATCGTCGCCTCCTCGAAGGTGGTCAAGACGACTTAGAGGAAGACTCGCTGTCGTTC
>CAZLHI010000030.1:0-38588 GCA_964559435.1 uncultured bacterium
AATCGCGGCCCCGAAAGGGGCCGCGAAGTGATTGCCGAGGAACGGCACCTACTTCAGCAGGCTACTTCGGCTCGACCATAAGGCGTATGGCAGTGCGTTCTTGGCCATCGACCGTGATATCGGCGAACGCGGGCCGGCAGATTAGATCGACGCCGGACGGCGCCATGAAACCTCTGGCGATCGCTATTGCTTTGACTGCCTGGTTAAGTGCGCCCGCCCCGATCGTCTGGATCTCCGCCGCGCCTTTTTCCCGGACGACTCCGGCCAGTGCGCCGGCGACGGCATTCGGATTCGACTTCGTCGAAACCCGTAGGACCTCCATTTCTGAAGTCCTCCTGCAATCGTTAGATTGAACCTGAGCTGCGAACCTCTGTGCGGCCGAATCCTGACTGCCGGATTCACGGCTTCCTTGCTACATCTCGATCAATTCTACCACACGCTCGACAGAACGTGCGCGTCCTGTTTCGGCCTCCAGTGCAACCACGACTCCGCTCAGAATGGCAGGTCCAGTCGCCACCTCGAACCGGGACGGGAGCCCGGTCAGAAACCGTTCGATGACAGGCTTCTGCTGCATTCCGATGACCGAGTCTCGGGGCCCGGTCATGCCGACGTCGGATATGTAGGCGGTTCCGTTGGGAAGCAGCCTCTCGTCGGCTGTTTGCACGTGGGTGTGGGTTCCGACGGCCGCCCCCACCCTCCCATCAAGGTGCCAGCCAAGCGCGACCTTTTCGCTGCTTGCCTCCGCGTGTATGTCTACCACAATCAAGTTTGTTTTTCCACGAAGCACTTCGATTTCCCTATCAGCCGCTCGGAAGGGGCAATCCAGGGGATCCATGAAGACCCGCCCGACCACATTCACCACGCCCACAGACTCCGCTTGGGGCGTCGTGAACACTCCGGCGCCGCGGCCTGGCGTTCCGGGCGGGAAGTTCGCCGGCCGTATCACGCGCGGCTCTCCCTCCGCAAACTCGAAGAACTCCCGGTGCCGCCAGATGTGATTCCCGGTCGTCAGAACATCTACGCCCATCTCGAGCAGCTCTTGGGCCACCCTTGGCGTGATCCCGAGCCCTCCGGCGGCGTTCTCCGCATTTGCTATCGTGAAGTCAATCTGATAGCGGCCCACGAGATCCGGCAGACGTGCCCGGACCGCAGCCCTTCCGGGCCGGCCGACGACGTCGCCGATGAAGAGCAGATTCAAGCAGTCCCTCTTCTTGCGCGGGCTCACTTAGCGTACTCGATTACCCGCGTTTCTCGTATGACGGTCACCTTGATCTGCCCGGGATACTCGAGGTCTGACTTCTGGATCTTGTCCGCGACTTCCTTGGCCAGAGCGCTCGCCATGACATCGTCGACGGCCTCGGGCTTGACGAGAATCCTGACCTCGCGCCCGGCCTGAATCGCGTAGCACCGCTCGGCCCCCTCGCACGACTGCGCAATCTGCTCCAGACGGTCGAGCCGCTTTATGTATCCCTCCAGAGTCTCCCGTCGGGCTCCCGGTCGAGCGGCCGAGATGCTGTCGCCGGCGTAGACCAGCACGGCCTCCACCGACTTGAACGGCTCGTCTTCGTGGTGGGCGGCGACAGCGTGGATCACCTCGGGGCTCTCCCTGTATCGGCGGACTAGATCGACGCCGATCGAGGTGTGGGTTCCCTCGACCTCGAAATCGGCCGCCTTGCCGATGTCGTGCAGTAGACCGGCTCGCCGGGCGACCGCCTCGTTCGCGCCAAGCTCCGCGGCCATGATCCCGGCGATGTTGGCCACCTCTATCGAGTGGTCGAGCGCGTTCTGACCGATGGTCGTCCGGAACTTCATCTTGCCGAGCAGGCGGACGAGCTCCGGGTGAAGCCCTGTGACACCTGTCTCAAAGGTGGCGCGATCTCCGGCTTGCTCAATGCGTTCGTCGATGACCTTGTTCGCCTTCCCGACCGCCTCCTCGATGCGGCCCGGATGGATCCGGCCGTCGCTGACAAGAGTCTCCAGGGCGATACGGGCGGCCTCACGGCGCACCGGGTCGAACGTCGAAATCACGACCGCCTCCGGCGTGTCGTCGATGATGAGATCGACGCCAGTCAGCTGCTCGAAGGCGCGGATGTTGCGGCCTTCTCGCCCTATGATCCGCCCCTTCATCTCGTCCGAGGGAAGCGCAACGGCCGTCACCGTCATATCTGACACGTGATCCACGGCGCTGCGCTGAATGGCGAGTGAGACGATCTCGCGAGCCTTCCGGTCGGCGTCCCGGCGTGTCTCCTCCTCGATCTGCTCCAGCAACATCGCGGCCTCGTGGCGCGCTTCCTTTTCTGCCTCCGCGAGGACGATGCGCCGACCGTCCTCAACCGTGAGCCCTGCCACCCGCTCGAGCTCCTCGCGCCAGCGGGCCCGCTCTTGCTGGGTCATCTCACGGAGCCGTGTGAGCTCGCGCTCACGCTGTTCAGCGGCCCGCTCACGCTTCTCCAGGGCGCTGGTCCGGCGTTCGAAGCCCTCCTCCCGCTGGGTGAGACGACGCTCTGACCTCTGCAGCTCGTGGCGGCGTTCTCGGTTCTCCTTCTCAATCTCTTTGCGAAGCCGATGTCCCTCTTCTCTGGCCTCGAGGAGAGCCTCCTTTCGGCGCGCGTCTACGTCGCGGCGAGCTTTCTCGACCTCGCGCTCGGCCTCCTCGACCTGTCGCATCCGTCGCCAGTAGCGCGGTACGAGCAAGAAGTAATAGCCGGCGAGGAGAAGAGCTGCTCCTCCCGCCAGCATGACAAGCGGCAACCTCCACCATTCCTCAGGCAATTGAGACTCACTCCCTTCATGTAATCCGATCCGGGACGGCGCGCGGCGCGGGCCTCGCCACCTCCGGGCCGGCGTGCCCCGGCCGGCCCTGCTCCGTGCCGAATCGCGAGATGGTTCATCATGCCCTGCGCGCCGCCGGCACCGCCCCGGCGTGGGCCCGGTGGGACGACCCCGGGCGCGGCATGTCGCGGCGCAAGAGTCACGAAGCTATGCTCCTTTCTCTCGAGTGATGGTCTGCAGTACACTGTCCACCGTGTCAAACCCGTATCCCCGGGCCAGCAGATATCTACGCAGCCGAGACATCTCGTTGCCACTGGGTTCGCTGGCGCGCAGCCGCTTGCGCGCGAGCTGCGCGGCTTGCTGCAGTTCAGTCTTGTCGTCCAACTCTTCGTCCAGCACCCGCTCAATCACGCTTCGGTTGACACCCTTTCGGCTGAGCTCCCACAGCAGCTTGCGCCGTCCGAAACCCCCGGCGCCTTTGCGGCTCGCCACCCAGGAGCGGGCGAACTCCTCGTCATCTAATAGACCCGCCTCCGCAAGGCCCGCGAGCACATCGCGTATCACACTCTCCGAAAAGCCGCCCTGCGCCAGCCGCTCGCGCAACTCCGCCGTCGAGCGGGCCCGCCGAGACAGCAGCGCCAAACACTTGGCTCGCGCATGCCCTTCGTCCCGCGCTCCGTTCGACTCGTCGCTAGGCCTGCTCTTCATCGGCCTCTGGCTCGGCCTCGGCCCGCACTAGACCGGCTCGGTAGCGGATCTCTTGCTCGATCTCCTCGGCAATCTCAGGATGCTCCTGGAGGAAGGTCCGGGCGTTTTCGCGTCCTTGGCCGAGACGGGTGTCTCCGTAGCTGAAGAACGCGCCCGACTTGGACATGACCTCAAGTTCCGTCCCCTTATCGATCAGATTGCCTTCGCGGGAGATACCCTTGCCGTAGATGATCTCCAGTTCGGCCTGCCGGAACGGGGCCGCGACACTGTTCTTGGTGACCCTTGCCCGAGATCGGCCGCCGATGATCTCGTTTCCGCGCTTCAGGGATTCCACTCGCCGCAGCTCAATTCTCACCGACGACCAGAACTTCAGCGCTCTGCCGCCCGGAGTGGTCTCCGGATTGCCGAACATGACTCCGACCTTCTCCCGGATCTGGTTCAAGAATACGCCGGCCGTGTTCGACTGGCGGATGGAGTGCGCCACCTTGCGCAGCGCCTTGGACATGAGCCTGGCTTGGAGACCGACATGGGAGTCCCCCATCTCGCCCTCCAGCTCGGCCCGAGGCACCAGGGCGGCCACCGAGTCGACGACGAAGATGTCGAGGCCGCCGCTGCGGACGAGGATATCGGCTATGTCGAGCGCCTGCTCTCCGGTCTGCGGCTGGGAGATCAGAAGAGAGTCGAGGTTGATGCCGACCGCCTGTGCGTACGAGGGATCCATGCGCTGCTCGGCATCGATGTAGGCGGCTGTGCCCCCTGCCCGCTGCGCTTGCGCGATCAGGTGGTAGGCCAGCGTCGTCTTTCCGGACCCCTCGTTGCCGTAGATTTCGGTGATAAGCCCCCTCGGCACACCGCCGACACCCAGCGCAATGTCGAGGCCCAGCGCTCCGGTTGGAATGATATCCACAGCCAGCTTCTTCCCCCCGCCCAGCCTCATGATAGCTCCCTTGCCGTGTTGGCGCTCGATTTGGGTCATTGCAAGCTCGAGCGCGCGCGCCCTATCGTCCGTCTTCTTTTTGCTCATTCCGCTTCTCCATGGTCGAGCAAGTGCTCTTCGAGTACGTCGTAGATGGCGCCCTTGGGCGTCAGCGTGCTCTTCATGAGCAGTACTCGGCTGACGTCGGTCTCTCCCAGCTCCGCGTCGGCCATGCCCTCGATGACCCCGGCCAGCGCTGAATTGCTTTCAGGTCGCCGCGCCCGCCCCAGTGTCAGGTGGGCCCTGAAGGGCCGGCGCTCTCGTTCGAAGCCATGAGCGGAACACGCTTCCTCCACCTTCCGTGCGAGTTCGTGGAGTTCAGCGGCCCCGTGGTCGATTCCAGCCCAGGCGACCCGCGGCAGCCGGAGGTTGGGAAAGACACTCAGGCCGCGGAACCGGATGGCGAAGGCTTCGCTGCCGACGAGCGCCGCGGAAACCGATTCCCAGATCTCAGCGGTCCTCGATTCCTCAACGTCTCCGAGGAACTTGAGCGTGAGGTGGAAGGTGTCGGGATCGACCCACTTCCAGTTGCCGCCAGCGGCGCGCAGCTGTGCCTGCGCCTCCCGCAGTGCCTGTGCTCGGTCCAGCGGGGTCTTCACCGCCAGGAAGCAGCGCACCGGCTTGTTCATCCCGACACCTCCGCGGGCCGCCGCGCCCGCAGCCCTCGATAGAGCAAGTACAGCGCCATCTGCGCGGCTCGCTCCTTGATCATCCGGCGGTCTCCGCGCAGCCGGAGTTCCTCAGTCACCGTCTCCGAGCCGTCGGCGCGCCCAAGGTACACCAGACCCACCGGCTTGGTCGGCGTCCTGCCTCCCGGCCCTGCGATACCTGTCACGGCCAGCCCAATATCGCTGCCGACAGCTCCTCTGACGCCCTCCGCCATGGCGGCCGCGCTCTCGGCGCTCACCGCGCCGTGCTCTTTGATCGTTGCCTCGTGGACCCCCAGGAGCCGCACTTTGCTCTGATTGCTGTAGGCCGTGACGGAGGACAAGAAGTAATCTGAGCTGCCGGCCACGTTCGTGATCCGGTGGCCGATCAACCCGCCGGTGCACGACTCGGCAACGGCCAGCGTGAGGCCGGCGTCCTTGAGCATGAGGCCGATCACGGACTCGAGGCACTCCTCATCGGCCCCATATACGTGCTCACCCAGACGTCTCCTGATCTCAGCTTCTACGGGCGCAATGGTCTGCTCCGCTGTGGCGCGGTCCGCTGCCCGTGCAGTGAGGCGCAGGAACACCTCGTGCGTCTTGGCAAGAGGAGCGATGGTAGGATTGTCCTGCTCGCGAACCAGGTCGGATATCTCAGCTTCGGCCTGGGACTCACCCATCCCGGCAATGCGTAGCACGCGGGAGAGGATGACGCTGGCGGCGCCCCCGTCGATGCGCTCGGCAAGGTACGGGAACACGCTCTGCTGGGCCATGGCCCGCATCTCTGTGGGGACGCCGGGCAGGGCGATGACGGTCTCGGAGTGGCGAGAGATGATGAAGCCGGGGGCCGTACCGGTCGGGTTGAAGATCACTTCGGCCCCGCTCGGGACGAGAGCCTGCTTCAGAAGGCTATCCAGCAGCTTGATCCCGCGGAAGCGGGCGAACGATCGGATTCTCTCGGAGGTGGCCTCGTCTTCGACGAGGCCGACCCCCATTACCTCTGCAACAGCCGCCGCCGTAATGTCGTCTTCCGTGGGCCCCAGTCCCCCGGTGGCGAGCACGACATCGGATCGCCCCAGGCTGACGCGCAGCGCGGCAGCAAGCCGTTCGGCGTTATCACCGACCGTCGTCTTATGATAGACGTTGATACCAAGCTCAGACAGCTTTCCGGCCAAATAAGCGGCATTTGTATCTACAATCTGCCCAAGTAGGAGCTCGGTTCCAACCGAGACCAACTCTACTTGCATCTGCTCCTCCGGTGGCGCTTGAGACCGGACGGAGCCCACGTTTTTGCTGCTTGTGGCAGATTATACACGTTTCCTTAACGCGGCGCAAGCGGCTGCGGCGTCTCGGAGGAGGCAGTGAGGCAGCCGCTCCTCCGTCTGCCCGTACCAGGGGTGACTGCAACACGGGAACCTCCGGCACGCACCGGGCGTCTAATAGGCGCACCGGACGGGGTCTGGCGGGGCTGCAACGGCCCGGGCCCCAGCAGGAGGGGTGCCGTGACTCGGCGGCGGACGACGCAGAGGCCCTCTGTGAAGGCGCTTCTCGCAGCGATGGGACTCGCTTCGTGGCTGGCGACGTGCGCGGCCACAGCGCCGGGCCAGCTCTCCCTTGAGATCGGCGCCCCGAGAGAGGCCTATCTCGTGGACGAGCCGCGCGGGCACGCTGACCTTACGGCCGAGGGGATCGCCAGAAGTGTGATGTGCCTCTCACCCGGGCGGGAGTACAGCGTCACGGCCAACTTGACGTAGCAGCTCCGGCCAGCGAGTGTACCCCTTGGACACCGACAACCCATGATCCGAGTCGGCGTGAACCATCACCGGCTCTGCGCGCCCGCCGTCCCGCGTGCTTATCGTCTCTGACCGGCGCATCCGAGATAACTGTCGGCGCGGACTGGGCGCAGTTTACCTGTGTTTGCGGCTCTGCTATACTGCCCGCCGTATTCTGTTTCCGAGGAGCAGTCTCGATGAAGAAGGCGCTGATGGTGTGGGGCGGGTGGGACGGCCACGAGCCGAAACAGTGTGTGGATATCTTTGCACCCCACTTGGAGGCGAACGGCTTCGAGGTCCGGGTCTCCGACACGCTCGACGTCTACCTCGAACAGGACTACATGCAGTCGCTCAGCCTCATCGTGCCGGTGTGGACGATGGGGACGATCACGAATGAGCAGGAGAAGGGCCTGCTGGAGACCGTCCGAAGCGGCGTCGGCATCGCCGGCTGGCACGGAGGAATGGGCGACTCGTTCCGCAACAACGTCGATTACCAGTTCATGGTCGGCGGACAGTGGGTCGTCCATCCGGGCGGGGTGATCGACTACGAGGTCAACATCATCAATCATGATGACCCCATCACACAGGGGCTGTCGGACTTCAAGATGCGTTCCGAGCAGTACTACATGCACGTCGATCCCTCCAACGAGGTGCTCGCGACGACCACGTTCAAGGGTAACGTCTATCCCTGGACCGACGGAGTCGTCATGCCGGCCGTCTGGAAGCGTCGCTACGGTGAGGCCCGCGTGTTCTTCGCATCGGTCGGACACGTGGCGGCCGACTTCGACGTGCCGGAGGCGAAGGAGATCGTCCAGCGCGGCATGCTCTGGGCCGCGCGATGACGTAGTCAGAACAGAAGGGAGCAGCAAGAGAAGATGGCGATCGAGCCTGTGAAGCTTGGGATCATCGGGTGTGGGAACATCAGCGGAATCTACTGCCAGAACGCGCAGAAGCTGGAGGCGCTCGATCTGGTGGCCTGCTCGGACCTGATCATGGAACGGGCGGAGGCGAAGGCGAAGGAGTTCAACATTCCCAAGGCGTGTACGCCGGAAGAGCTTCTCCCCGATCCGGAGATCGAGATAGTGCTTAATCTGACTGTGCCGAAGGCGCATGCCGAGGTGGCGCTGGCCGCGATAGAGGCCGGGAAAAGCGTCTACAACGAGAAGCCGCTGGCCGTCACGCGGGAAGACGGCCGGGTGATCCTGGATGCCGCGAAGAACAGAAACGTTGCCGTGGGCTGCGCGCCGGACACCTTCCTGGGCGCCGGGATCCAGACCTGCCGGAAGCTCATCGACGACGGCTGGATCGGCAAGCCGATTGGCGCGGCGGCCTTCTTCACGTGCCGCGGGCACGAGCTCTGGCACCCCGACCCCGAGTTCTACTACGAAGTCGGCGGCGGTCCGATGCTCGATATGGGCCCCTACTACACCACCGCTCTCATCGCGCTGATGGGGCCCGTGCGCCGTGTGACCGGATCGACCGGAGCCAGCTTCTCGCAGCGGACCATCACGAGCCAGCCGAAATATGGCAAGGTGATCGACGTCGAGGTGACGACCCACGCCGTCGGAGTGCTCGACTTCGCCGAGGGCGGCATCGGGATGCTCATGGCCACCTTCGACGTGTGGGCGGCCGAGCTTCCGCGGATCGAGATCTATGGTACCGCGGGCACCCTGAGCGTTCCGGACCCGAATACCTTCGGGGGTCCTGTTCGGATCTGGCTGAACGGCGAATGGAAGGAGGTACCCCTCACTCACGGCTATGCGGAGAATAGCCGCGGCCTTGGTGTGGCGGACCTGGCCTGCGCGCTGCGCTCCGGGCGGCCCCACCGTGCTAATGGCGACATGGCATACCACGTTCTCGACGTCATGGAGGCTGTGGAGGATGCCTCCCGGAACGGCAAGCACGTAGAGCCTGAGAGCACGTGTCAGAAGCCAGCGCCGCTCCCGCTGGGGCTGCTGCCTGGCACGCTCGACTAGCCGCTGCCCGCAGGCGGGGAAGGCGGCATGGTCGGAAGCACGGCTGCGTGGCGTGAGGGCGCCTCCAGAAATCGGCGAATCTGTGGAATAGACTAACTTGACACTGAGCTGTCGCTGAAGCTTATTTGGTCAACTGAAGCAGCCGAACAGAGCGAACCTCTGATGGCCCGGAGGCCGTAAGCCGCCGGGCCTTTTCTATTTCTGCGGGGGCGGCGAGGGGAGACCAGCCGCGCCGCTGGAAAGCGCGCATGATGGGCGCGTTGACATAAACATGCTTGTGGCGTCCTTAGCATTCCTCCGTTGAGGATGGCCGCCCGCCGGATATCCGGCGGGCGGCTCGCTTCTGTGTGTGCGACCGTTCGGGATAGCGGCTATAGGAGCTTCGTGCCGTTTATCATGAGTTCGAACTCACATCCGAGCACTTTGGCCGCTCGCCGTGACATGACCATGCGGTCGAGGAACAGCTCGAAGTACTCCATAATGGAGGCAATCTCGGTGTCGATCTCCAGGTGAAGTGAAACAATCGTGCGCTGGTGGTTGACTGTGACGGCTGAGGAGATGGTGGCGTAGTTGACACGATCGTGCTCGTCGTACCGCGAGGGGTGTAGGTCGCGGACTCGACTTCGAGCGACATCCGATTTGTCGGCGATGATGACGGCGGCCGCCACGGGACCGAACGGGTCGCCGTACTGCTCTTCGTGGTTGCCGACGGCGGCCATGAGCTCCGCAAGCTCCTTCTCCGGCATGCCCATGTCCCTCAGTATCGAGTACGACAGCATCACCGCGATTTGCCCGTGGTCTTGCCTACTTGCGACGTTGCCGATGTCATGGAGATAGCCCGCGATGGCTGCGAGTTCGGCCTCTCGTGCGTCTCGCTGAAGCGCCGAGACGATGTGGCGAGCTCGCTCTGCCACCACCTCGGCGTGGCGGAAACCATGCTCCGTGTAACCTATTGTGTCCATGTTCTCATCGCCGCGGGCCAGATAGATCTTCACATCCTCGCGGTTCTTCACATCCTCAAATGTGATCGGTAGTGCCATCCTCTTTCCCTGAGCTGAGAAACTCGTTTGCGAACTTCTGGTACCGATTCTCTCGGATCGCCCGTCGTATCAGTGCCATCAGACGCAAGTACAGATGGAGGTTGTGATAACTGAGACAGCGGGCGGCCAAGATCTCCCGTGCCTTATGCAGGTGACGAAGATATGCCCGCGAGTAACGAATGCACACTCCACAGCGGCAGTCTGGATCGAGCGGGCCCATATCGTTCTCGTACCGTGCGTTCTTCAGATTGATCTTACCCGCCCATGTGAAGGCCGTACCATTGCGCCCGAGCCGGGTGGGCAGGACGCAGTCGAACATGTCAACCCCATGCAGAACTGCTCGCACGATCTCAGCAGGTTTTCCGACGCCCATCAGGTACCGAGGCCGGTCGGCCGGCAGCAGCGGGACGGTCGTGCTCAACAAGCGAAAAGTCTGATCCTTGGGCTCGCCAACCGAAAGGCCGCCTATGGCATAGCCATGGAACGATAGCGAGGTCAGGCGCTTGGCACTCGCGGCGCGCAGGGCTTCGTCGAAGCCTCCCTGCACAATGCCGAAGAGGGCCTGATCTGAGGCGCCCTCGTGCGCGGCGAGGCACCGGCCGGCCCACGCGTCGGACCGCCGCGTCGTCTCGTTCGTTATCGCCGTATCCGCCGGGTAGCCGACAGGCTGGTCGAAGGCCATGATGATGTCTGCGCCGATTGCGTGCTGGATCCGAGTGGCCGCTTCGGGAGTTAGGAAGTGCTCTGAGCCGTCGATGTGAGAACGAAATGCAACGCCCTCATCAGATACTTCGATCAACGGCGCGAGGCTGAAGATCTGATAGCCGCCGCTGTCGGTCAAAGTCGCGCCGGGCCAGCACATGAACGCGCCCAGGCCGCCACTTCTCTTCACGAGATCGATTCCCGGTCGCAGGTAAAGGTGATAGGCATTCCCGAGGATTATCTGCGCTCCGAGACGGGAGATCTCCTCCTGACTCAGGGCCTTGACCGAGGCCTGGGTCGCAACCAGCAAGAAAGCCGGGGTATCAAAAGCTCGGCCGCGGACTGTGACTCGGCCTGCCCGTGCGCCGGTAGGGTCGGTGTTTTCGACGGTGAACTGAAGCACAGGGTTCTCTGACCGTCGGCGGCAGTATAGCCGGGCGCGAAATCGCTGTCAAGGCTGCACACGGGACAGCGGTGAACAAGCACTCGAGCCGCCACACGCGCAGTTGCACCGGTGGTCCAGCAGGGCGCGGCGCCGTGGGACAGGACCACTGCTTGACATGGGTCGGAGAGCCTACCTATAATCCGAAGGAGCCGGGAGGCAGCGGTTTGCCCCAGGTGATGTGCCCGCAGTGCGGGGCGAAGAACGATACGCGCGCGGCCGACTACCCGTTCTGCGTGGGCTGCCAGGACAATCTAGCGAAGTGCGGGTACTGCCGCTGGTTCGACCTCGATACGGGCACGTGCAGCCACCCGGTGGTCGCGGGCATATTCGAGGTCAGCGAGTCGGCAACGCCGCCCTGTGTGTACCACGCGCCGAACGAGCGCGTTGTGGTCAGCCGGCGTCTGGGGCAGCTTCTGATATGGGTCGCGATGGCCGCGGTGGTGGCCCTGATCGGCTTTGGTGTCGCGCGATTGCGCGGGCCGCCAGGGCCGCCGCCCATACCGAAGTTGGAGCTGGCGATCGAGGCCGACTACGAAGGAGCCGTGGTCGGGGAGCCTTTCACTGTCACGGCGTTGATCTATAATACATCGGATCTTTGGGCCGCGAGCGTGCGGTTCGAGATAGCTGGACGCTCGCTGGAGCAGTTCGAGCTGGTCTCGGTAACGCCCAGGCCAACGGCAGCGGCCAGGCGCGGGCGCTGGGAGATGCTTTCGTATCCGCCTCTGGACCCCGGAGGCCGACAGCGAATTGACCTGCATCTGATACCCAAGAAGGCCGGTACCCTGCATTTGACGGTGCGCTTGGTGTCCGGCGACAACTTGTACCACGGAATGGCCGACCTGCCCGTGATTGTGGAACCACCCCCGGGCGAGGCGGAGGGCGAGGGTACACTGGGAGATGAGGAGGGGCGGCTATGAGGCCCGGCGATGCCATGCTCAAGCGCAAGGTGCGGAGCGAGATCATCAAGCGCGAGCTGAACACAGCTCGGCTCGAGGTGCAGGTTATCCACGGGGTCGCATACCTCAGTGGCGAGCTCAGGGGCACGCGTGCCACGAAAGTGCGCGACTGGGAGAAGGAGATGGCCCTCATCGAAAGCATCATCCATCAGATCCACGGCATCCGCGGCCTAGACAACCGAATCAAGTGCTTCGATCTGTGAGCGCTCGCGCCTATGGCGACTTCGACACGGGGCTCCTGGTCGTGCTGTCCGGGCCGTCCGGAGTGGGGAAGGGCACGGTCGTCGCCCATGCGATGTCCCTCAAGAGCGAGGGGGCGGCCAGGCTTCGGCGGTCGGTGTCGGTCACCACGCGGCCTCGGCGCGCGGACGAGCGGGACGGCATCGACTACTTCTTCTGTAGCGCCGACGAGTTCGAGAGGAAGGTGCAGGAGGGGCGGTTGCTCGAATGGGCCGTCTATCTCGACCATCGCTACGGGACCCCGACCGACTCGGTGGATCGCGAACTCGCCGCCGGCCGTGATGTCGTGCTCGAGATCGAGGTTCAAGGGGCGATGCAGGTGAAGCAGCGCCGACCCGAGGCGGTGCCGATCTATATGCTGCCGCCGTCTTGGCGGGCGCTCCGGCGCCGGCTGCAGAACCGAAGGAGCGAGAGCGAAGAGATTCAGCAACGCCGGCTTCTCGTTGCCCGCCAGGAAATCAAGTGGCTGGCCAACTATGACTACTTCATCGTCAACGATCGGGTGCCCAAGGCGGCGCGCGCGTTGCTCGCCATCCTGGAAGCCGAGCGAGCCCGGGTGGGGCGCGCCGATCTGAGCGGTTGGTTTGAGGAGGCCGATGAAGAGGCCACTGTGCGGTAGGATAATCGTTCTCGGCATCACTGGGAGCATCGCCGCTTACAAAGGGGCGGAGGTCGCTCGTCGTCTGATGGACCTCGGTGCAGACGTGCACGCCACGCTGACCAGGGCGGGTGAGAAGTTCATCACGCCCCTCACGCTGCGAACGCTCACGGGAAACGAAGTCACCTGCGACATGTTCGAAGACCCGCAGGAGTGGGAGGTCAGGCACGTCTCCTTGGCCGAGAGTGCGGCGGCCGTCCTGGTGGCGCCGGCCACCGCCGATGCCATCGCCAAGCTCGCGCTGGGGATAGCGGATGAGTTCATCTACACGGTTGCACTGGCGACGCGGGCGCCCCTGGTAGTAGCTCCGGCCATGAACGACAAGATGTATGCACACCCGATGGTGCAGGAGAACCTGACCCGCCTGCGCGCGCGAGGCGCTCACGTGATAGAGCCACAGGCCGGTCGCCTGGCCTCGGGCGCGATCGGGGTGGGCCGCCTGGCGGAACCGGAGGCGATCGCTGCCGCGGTGGCTCGGCTGATCTCCGGTGGGGATTTGGAGGGGACGAGAGTGCTCGTGACGGCCGGTCCCACGAGAGAGCCCCTCGATCCGGTGCGCTTCGTCTCCAATCGCTCCAGCGGGCGCATGGGCTATGCGCTGGCAGAGGCGGCTTCGAGGCGCGGCGGCAGCGTTACCGTTGTCTCGGGGCCGACGTCCGTGGCGCCTCCTGCGGGCTGTGAGGTGGTTCCGGTCGAGACGACGGCCGATATGTACGAGGCTGTCGTTGGCCGATTCGCCGAATGCGATGTGCTCATTGCGGCCGCGGCCCCGGCGGACTATGCCCCGGCCTCTGCGTCGGCGCAGAAGCTGAAGAAGGCGGCCAAGCCTCTGTCCGTGCAACTCGATCCCACTCCCGACATACTGGCCGAGTGCGGACGGAGGAAGAAGTCGGGGCAGTTCCTTGTGGGATTCGCGGCCGAAACGGAGAATCTGTTGGCCAACGCGCAGGAGAAGCTCCGCGCCAAGAATCTCGACCTCGTAGTGGCCAACGAGATTTCCGACAGCGGCGTGGGCATAGATTCTGACCGCAATGCGGGGTACCTCGTGTTTCCTGTAGGCGAGCCGGTGGAGCTGCGCGTAATGGCGAAGGGCGAGTTTGCGGATCGCGTGCTCGACGCAATCGTGGAGGGCCGACGGAGCGCGGTGAGTCAGGAGTAGCGCCGTCGCGGCATCCGGCCCGAACCCGAGCAAAGGAAGGAGTACCAGGTCAGACAAGATGAGAAACGAGCGTTACCTCTTCACCTCTGAGTCCGTTACCGAGGGCCATCCCGATAAGATGGCCGACCAAATCTCGGACGCAATCCTGGACGCTATGCTCGAGCAAGACGAAAACAGTCGCGTCGCCTGCGAGACCCTGATCACGACGGGGCTGGTGATCGTTGCAGGCGAGGTGACGACGAGGGGATACGTCGATATCCCGGCGGTCGTCCGCGACACGATCCAGAAGATCGGGTATACGCGCGCGAAGTTCGGCTTCGACTCCGAGGTATCCGGCGTTCTCACCGCCATTCAGGAGCAGTCGGCGGACATTGCCATGGGCGTCGACATCGGGGGCGCGGGCGACCAGGGCATGATGTTCGGATACGCGGTAGACGAAACGCCGGAGCTGATGCCGATGCCGATCATGCTGGCCCACAAGATGGCGCGCCGCCTTGCGGAGGTGCGGCGCCTCGGCGAGGTAGACTATCTGCGCCCTGACGGCAAGACCCAGGTCACGGTGGCCTACAAGGACGGCAAGCCGTCGCACCTCAACAAGGTCGTCGTGTCGGCCCACCACCGGCCCGATGTCGATCACGAGCGCATCCGCAGCGACATGATCGAGCTTGTCATTCAGAGAACCTGTCCGAAGGAGATGCTCGACGACAAGACCGAGATCCTGGTGAACCCGACGGGCAGCTTCGAGCGCGGAGGGCCACTGGCCGATACGGGCCTGACCGGACGCAAGATCATAGTCGACACGTACGGCGGCGTCGCACGCCACGGCGGCGGCTGCTTCTCCGGAAAGGACGCCACAAAGGTGGACCGCTCGGCCGCCTACATGATGCGCTACATAGCGAAGAACATTGTCGCCGCGGGGCTCGCGGAACGCATCGAGACACAGGTGGCCTATGCTATAGGGCACGCTGAGCCGATGGGCTTCTGGGTGGACACTTTCGGCACGGGCAAGGTTCCAGACCACGTGCTGGCGGAGATCTGCACGAGGCTCTTCGATCTGAGGCCGCGTGGGATAATCGATAAGCTCCAGCTTCGGACCCCGCAGTTCCGCCAGGTGGCCGCGTATGGCCACTTCGGGAGGACGGATCTTCCGGTGTTGTGGGAGAGGACGGACGCGGCTGACAAGTTCCGCGAGGAGGCCGCGGTCTAGCCGCTCATCTGCTGGCAGTCCAGCGCTATCGCGAGCGCGGATGGATGCGAATGTCTCTCTACGCGCAGGTGCTTCCCAACCCGGGCCGGCCCCTGGGACAGCTCTTCACCTACCGCGTTCCAGAGCATCTCAAGGGCAGCATCCAGGTCGGCGCGCAGGTGGTCATCCCGTTTGGTTCCCGGACAATTGTCGGTCTGGTTGCCTCGCTGGCCGATAAGAGCGACCGTCGAGACCTCAAGGAGGTCGAGACTGTGCTCGCCGATGTGCCAGTGCTCACCGAAGACGCGATGGCACTGGCCAGATGGCTTGCCGAGTACTACATCTGCGAGTTCGGTGAGGCCCTGCGTCCGTTCTTGCCCGAGGGGATGAGCTACCGCGTTGGCCGCAGGTTCAGCCTGACGGATGAGCCGATACCCCAGTCGCTCTACGCACACCCAGACGCGGGCCCCTTGCTGCGTCATATGGAATCCGCCGCTGAAGAGGTCAGCATCGGCGCCCTCCGGCGCGTCCTTTCCGCGAACAGGCTTCGGCGAGCGCTCCGCCTGCTGAAGTCGCACAATCGAATTGCAGAACGCGCAACCGTTCGGCCGCCGAGGGCACGTCAGAGACACGTACGCCTGCTGGAGGTGCGTGCAAGCTCCCAGGAAATCGATCGCTATTTCGAGCACAGGGCGGCCCGCGCGCCGGCACGAGTGGCGGGGCTTCGAGTGGCCATCGCGGCAGGGCCGCTGTCTGCCGCCGAGCTCGCGCGGCGGGCCGGAGTCTCGGCGGCGGGCGTGCGGGGCTTGGTCGAAGATGGCATGCTGGAGGAGCGCTGGACGCCGATTCGGCGACGTCCCTGGGCGCATGTCGATGGCCAGGCCGATGAGCGGCCGGTGCTGACCTCGGAACAAGCCGAGGCCGTCGCTGCGATCAAGGCGGCCGTCAGTTCGGGCACGCCCGGGTCTTTCCTGCTCTACGGCGTGACCGCCAGCGGGAAGACCGAGATCTTCCTTCGGGTGATTGAGCCTGTGCTCGCCGCCGGGAAGCAGGCGATCGTTCTTGTGCCGGAGATATCCCTGACCGCGCAGGCTATCGGCATATATCGTGCCCGGTTCGGGGACCGGGTCGCGCTCATGCACAGCGCGCTCTCGCTGGGTGAGCGGTGGGACGAGTGGCAGCGGATCCGCACTGGAGAGGCCGGGGTCGTGCTCGGCGCCCGCTCCGCGATCTTCGCACCTGTGCCTGATTTGGGTCTCATTGTTGTGGACGAGGAGCAGGAGACCTCGTACAAGCAAGAGCAGGTGCCTCGGTATCACGCGCGCGACGTTGCCTTGAAGCGCGGCCAGTTGAGCCGCTGTCCGGTCGTACTCGCGAGCGCCACCCCGTCAATCGAGTCCTTCTATGACGCAGAGCGAGGCCGGCATCAGCTGCTGCGCCTGCCAACACGGATAGATGCCCGGCCCTTGCCAAGGGCGCGGGTGATCGATATGCGCGGCCGGGAGGGGCGACAGGCCATCTTATCTGCCGCGCTTCGCCAGGCGGTGGCGGCTCGGCTGCGAGAGGGCGAGCAGGTGATACTGTTTCTGAATCGGCGGGGCTTTGCAACTTTCCTGCTCTGTCCGGTATGCGGGGAGGCGCTTCGGTGCCAGCAGTGCGGCGTCGCCTTGAAGTACCATCGGGAGGCCGGACAGGTGCGCTGTCACCACTGCGGTCTGTCCCGAGATGCTCCGGACATCTGCTCCAATTGCGGCGGCCACCATATTCGCTTCTCCGGCTTCGGCACAGAGAGAGTGGAGAGAGAGGTCAAAGCCGTACTGCCCGTCGCCAAGGCCGGCCGCATGGACCGCGACACAACCGCCCGCAAGGGCGCGCATGTCCGCATAGTCGGACAGTTCCGCAGCGCAGAGACGGACGTGCTCGTCGGCACACAGATGCTCGCCAAAGGGTTCGACTTCCCTGGCGTGACACTGGTCGGCGTCATATCCGCCGACACCTCCCTCAATTTGCCCGACTTCCGGGCGGCCGAGCGCACATTCCAACTGCTGACGCAGGTGGCTGGCCGGGCCGGGCGCGGGGATAAGGAGGGCGAGGTCATCATCCAGACCTATCGGCCCGACGACAGCAGTATACAGACCGCAGCCGTGCACGACTACGAATCCTTCTACCGGAGCGAGATGGAGAACAGACGCGAGCTGAACTACCCGCCGCTGAGGCAGCTCATCAACCTCGTGGTCAGCTCGGAGACGGAGGAAGAAGCATCGCGACGTGCTCGCGCCGTCGCCGACGCGCTGCAGCGGTCTGTCACGGAAGAACTCCAGATCCTTGGGCCCGCGCCCGCACCCCTGGCGAGACTCCGCGGGCGACACCGATGGCACGTGGTCGTAAAAGGACCTCGAGGAAAGGCGCAGGAAGCGGTCCGCGAGGCGCTGGCCGGCTTGGGCGAGCGCGGGCCGAGTACGCTGGCTGTGGACGTGGACCCGGTCTCGCTCATGTGATACACTTCCTTGCGAGCTTGTGGAGTCCCGCAACAGCGGCGAGTTGAAGATCGTTCGGTATGGACACCCGGTGCTGCGGCAGCGGGCCGAGAAGGTCGGCCGGGTGACCTCAGACGTGAAAGACCTCGTGAATCAGATGGTGGAGGTCATGAGGTCTGTACGTGGGCTCGGCCTGGCCGCCAATCAGATCGGCGTCCCGCGGCGGATCGCCGTGGTAGAGATCGAAGATCAGCTTACTCCGCTCATCAATCCGGAGATCGTCAGCGCGAAGGGCGCAGAGGCCTCGGACGAAGGCTGTTTGAGCCTGCCGCGCCTCTATGGGAAGGTTGAAAGGCCGACCCATGTGGTGGTTCGAGCGCGGAGCCTGGCTGGCAAGCAGATCAAGATCGAGGCCGAAGGACTCCCGGCGCGAGCCCTCTGCCATGAGGTCGATCATCTCAATGGCAAGCTGTTTGTCGACGCGGCCGATGAGGACACTCTCTACTGGGTCGTCGGGCACACTGAGGAAGGCGAGCCGGTGACACAGGCAACGACGCTCGATAACGCCCTCAAGGTCTTGGCGGCAGCACGAGGAACGGATGGCTAGCTCCTCAGAAAGACCGCTGCGCATCGCTTTCGTGGGCACGGCCGAGTTCGCCGTGCCCACGTTACATACGCTTGCCCAGGGTGAAGACAAGGTCGTGGCGGTGTTCACTCGCCCTGACCGCCCCGCCGGTCGAGGCCGCCGTCTCCGCCCGCCCCCGGTCAAACGAGCTGCGGAGACGCTGGGACTGGCGGTCAGACAGCCGGAGCGCGTGAGCCGGGGCGAAGGACTTCAGGCGCTTCGATCCGCCAGGCCCGATCTCATGGTGGTATGCGCCTTCGGCGAGATACTTGGCGAGGACGCTCTCGCCGTGCCGCCTCTGGGAGCCATCAACCTGCACGCGTCACTTCTGCCTCGCTACCGGGGGGCTGCTCCCATCCAGCGTGCTCTGATGGCAGGGGAACGTGCGACCGGCGTGACCGTCCAGTGGATGACACGGGACATGGATGCTGGAGACATTCTGCTCCAGCGGGAAGCGGTCATCGGAGAGGAAGAGGATTGCGCCGGCCTGCACGAGCGGCTGGCAGCGCTTGGGGCTGAGGCGACGATGGAGAGTGTGGCCTTGATACGACAGGGAGCAGGGCCGCGCATCCCCCAGAATGATGAGCAGGCGACATATGCGCCTGCAATCGGGAAAGATGAGCTTGTGATAGACTGGGGCGGGCGGGCGGAGACGCTCGGGCGTCTGATTCGCGCGCTATCCCCGCGGCCGGGAGCGCGAACTACACGCAGCGACGAGATGCTCAAGATACTCGGGGCAAGGCAGGGCAAAAAGGCAGCGGGGGAGGGAGGAATCCCCGGCCGGATCATGGAATTGGGCAGCGATGGGTTCTGGGTGGCCACCGGCGACGGGTGTCTGCTGGTGACACGCGTGCAGCCGGCAGGGCGAAGAGCCATGTCTGCCCCGGATTATGTGAAGGGCTATCGGCTGCGAGCAGGCGAGCGGCTGGGGACCTGAGGCCGGGGTCCGTGTTCAGACTGCCCGCCTATCTGAAGACGTCGGGAAGGTGCCCAAGGTGGGAACCGGCGAGGCGGACAATATCGAGCGGCGATGCAATCAGGCCCTGGAGCTCAAGAACCAAGGCCAGTACGATGAGGCCGCGGCTGAGTTCCAGGAGATCCTGAAAGCTTCTCCGGATCACGCCGGGGCTCACCTGGGTCTCGGCCTCGTCTTCTGCTTTGTCGGGCGATTCGATGAATCGCTGGAGGAACTCAAGCGAGCCGTGGAGTGCGATCCCGCCTGGATAGATGGACACCTCAACTTGGCGAAGACCTATGCCATGCTCGGGATGTACGACGAGGCAAAGGTTGAATTCGGCCGGGTGCTGGAGCTGCAGCCCGGACACCCCGAGGCCACCAAGCAGCTCAAGTACTTTGAGGATATGGGATAGCTCGCACGGCTGTCAGCTGCTTGCCCATCCTTGAGAATCGACGCGTTCCCGGTGAGCTATGGCCCGCTGCGCCGTTGTCTTTCTGCCTCAGAACGAGTCTGTTTGGGTTGAGACCGAGACGACCGTGCTGGAGGCGGCTACTGCCGCGGGGTTGCGCCTTCAGACGCCGTGCGGCGGGCAAGGCCGGTGCGGCAAGTGCCTGGTCCGCGCCGGGGAAGGCCTCTCGGAGCCGACTGACTCCGAGGAGCGGGTGCTTGTCCACTCTGACCTAGCTGACGGCTGGAGGCTAGCCTGCCAGGCGCACGTGGTCGGCGACGCGCGGGTGACAGTGCCCGAGTCCTCCCGCGTGGTGGCGCCGAAGATCGCGGTTGAGGGTGCGGAGCGTGAGGCCCTTGTCGCGCCGAACCTCCGCAAGATTGCTCTGCGGTTGCCGCGTCCGTCTGTTGATGACCCCCGAGCAGATCTCAACCGTGTCATGGACGCCATCGGCGCGGAGGCAAATCGGCCGGAGCGGCTGGCACCGCTTCAAGAGCTCCCTGGCATCCTTCGGCGCAGCCAGTATCATGTGACTGCGGTCGTTGCCGGAGATCGGCTTGTAGCCGTCGAGCCGGGGGATACGTCTGACCAAACCTATGGCCTCGCCGTCGACGTAGGCACGACGACCGTGGTCGCGTATCTCTGTCATTTGCCGAGCGGGAGGCTTGCGGCGGTGGCATCGGACTTGAACTCCCAGGCCCAGTATGGCGATGACGTGATCTCTCGTATCCACGCGGCCACCGCCAGTGGTGAGAACGTGTCCGCGCTTTCCACGGCGGTTGTCACGGTGATAAACGATTTGCTCGAGCGCGCCGCTTACCAGGCAGGGATATCGGCGGACGCCATCTATGAGGTCGCCGTGGTGGGAAACACCTGCATGATGCATCTGCTCCTGGGAGTGCCGCCGGCAGGGCTGGGTCAGGTCCCTTTCTCGCCGAGTTTCCGCACAAGCCAGACCGTCGGTGCGGTCGAATTGGGGATCAGCATCAATCCTGCGGCTCGTGTCTACGTGACGCCGAGCGTCGGTGGTTTCGTGGGGGCCGACAGCGTCGGGGTGATCCTCGCCAGCGACCTCCATCGCTCCGAGGGCCTGCGGGTGGCCGTGGACATCGGGACCAACGGCGAGATCATCGCGGCCAGGGACGGTCAGCTGTACGCGTGTTCGACGGCGGCCGGGCCGGCATTTGAAGGGGCGAGGATAACCCAAGGCATGCGCGCGTCCGTTGGCGCGATAGACTCCGTTGGCCTCGACGACGATGTCAGATATCACGTCATCGGGGAGGTGAGTGCGCGCGGCATTTGTGGCTCCGCTCTCGTGGATGCCATTGCCGAGTTGGTTCGGGCTGGGGCAATAACTGAGAGCGGACGGATGCTGCCCCCGGAGGAGGCATCCTCGCTGCCGGAGAAGGTGGCACGGCGCCTGGTCGAGAATGAAAACGGGACGGAATTCGTCCTGGCCCGGGCCGAGGAGGCGTATGGCGGCGAGCCGGTCAGGCTGACGGCGCGGGACGTGCGTGAAGCTCAGCTCGCCAAGGCGGCCATCTACACAGGCATCGAGCTGATGCTCAAGCAGGTCGGCGCTGCGCCAGACGACATCGAGGAGCTGCTGCTGGCCGGTGCATTCGGAAACTACATACGACGGGAGAGCGCGCTGGCCATCGGACTGATCCCGTTTATGCCGGCGGAGAGGATCAGGCCGATCGGCAATGCTGCGGGCGTGGGGGCGCGGCTCGTGCTGTGCTCAGTGGCCGAACGGCAAGAAGCCGAGGAGATAGCGCGCCGCGTGAGACATGTGGACCTGGCGGAGCGGCCGGGGTTTTACGATCGGTTTGCGGATGCTATGATGCTGCGGCCGCTGCCCGCTGCGGGTGGGCGCGGGTCGAGCGCGAGTCAATAGTGCCGACATCTGGTGCATGAGAACATGACTTCTGAGTGAGGAGGACCGGTTCATGGCAGTGCTTGATGATCTGCAGCAGGCAATCATCTCGGGCAATCGAGACAAGGCGAAGGAACTGACCCAGAAAGCCCTGGACGAGGGCGTTGAGGCGAAGAAGATCGTCGTTGAGGGTATCGCCGCCGCAATGGAGGTCGTGGGGGAGAAGTTCAGGGCGAACGAGTTCTTCGTGCCGGAACTGCTCATCGCCCAGCGGGCGATGAAAGAGAGCCTCTCTATGATGTCCGGCACGCCGGTCGATCACATCGGCACGGTCGTGATCGGGACGGTGAAGGGCGACCTTCACGACATCGGCAAGAACCTTGTCGCGGCCATGCTTGAGGGGGCTGGGTTCAAAGTTGTGGACCTTGGGGTCGATGTGTCACCGGAGCAGTTTGTACAAGCGGGGAAGGACAACTCTGCCAACGTCATCGCAATGTCTGCCCTCCTGACAACCACGATGGGCGGGATGCGCGATACTGTCGAGGCCCTCGAGCAAGCGGGCATGCGCAATAACATGCGCGTGATGATCGGCGGCGCGCCGGTCACACAGAGCTACGCGGACGAGATCAGAGCCGACGGTTACGCGCCCGACGCGGCCAGCGCGGTTGACAAGGCAAAGCAGCTTCTTCCAGCATAGCTAAGGAGCAGTTCGCGGTTTCATCGTAGACTTGTCTACAGAGTTAGCAGGTCGCGCGGGTCTCGGCATGGCGCAGCCTTGCGCCTCCTGCTTCCTGCATCGGCCCCTGTGCAGGGGCCGACCTTCGGACGGGGTGGTGGGACATGACCGAAGTGCAGTTTGGCGAGCGGAGGCGAAAGAGGAAGTCTCTGCTGCTGACTCGGGTCACGCCCGTTACGGCCCTGCTGGTGTTCGGGTCGATCGGTGCCCTGCGCCTCTGGGTCGTCGAGAGCGCGTACGTGGAAGGGGATTCCATGGCGGATACGCTTCGCTCGGGCGACCGCGTGCTCATCATCAAGCCGATCGCGCTGGAGCGTTTGGACATCGTCCTGCTCGAAGACCCCGAGACAGGCGGAATAGACATCAAGCGCATCGTGGGAATGCCCGGCGAGGTGGTGTCAATGGTGCCCGGCATGGCAACCGTGGGACAGCGTCAGGTGCCGTACGGAAGCGATCTCTACATCAACTCGCAGCGCTACGAAGAGCCCTATGCGACGTCGGTGATCCCGACCTCCGTCAGGCCCGTCAAGGTGCCCCGGGGCGACTATTTCGTCATGGGAGACAACCGCGACGGCAGCACCGACAGCAGAACCTATGGTCCGGTCGAGCGTGACCGGATTCGAGGGGTCGCAGTGGCGGTGGTATATCCCTTCAGCCGCATGCAGACGCTCGCCGCACCGGAAACACCTGCGGCGATAGCCGCGGACACCTCTAGGTGAAAGGAGTCGCTATTTTGCGCCCCTGGATAGTTGCTCTATTCCTTCTGGTCGCGATAACGCTTGGCGCCTTCGGCCAGATCTCGCTCAAGCACGGGATGAAGCAATTCGGGTCACTTGGGCAGCCCGGCATCGGTCTCGTGGCCAACTTGCTGCGAGCAGTGTTCACTCCATATGTCCTGCTTGGCCTCAGCCTCTACGCAATAAGCTCCGCTTTCTGGCTCATCGTATTGAGCGCGTGGGCGCTCAGCTATGCCTACCCCATGATCGCGACCAACTACCTGCTGGTGGTATTACTCTCGCGGGCGTTCTTCAGGGAACACGTGCTTCCTCTCCAGTGGGTCGGAATTCTCTTCATGGTCACAGGACTCGTTCTTGTTGCCAGCTTCGGAGCCTCCAAGGGATAGAGGTCGCTGATAGAGAGATCAGGCAGCATCAGGCGAATCCTCGTATTCCTTGCTCTGCTCGCTGTCCCGACGGCCCTCGTCGGGCCGGCGTTGCTGCCGGGACGCGTCTTGCTTCCGGCCGATCTTCTCGTTCAGTTCGAGCCATGGCGGTCAGGGCTCGATGAAGTACCGAGGGTCCCCTGGGACCCGCTCCTGTGGGATGGAATCGCGCAATACTACCCCTGGCGCGCCTTCGGAGCCGAGAGCCTGGCTTCAGGGGTGATCCCCCTGTGGAACCCATACCAGTTCTGCGGCACCCCGTTCGTCGCCAATGGCCAGTCGGCCATCTTCTACCCGTTCAACCTGATCTTCTGGCTCATGCCTGTGGCGCGTGCCTTCGGATGGTCGGCCTGGCTGCATCTGTGCCTGACGGGATGGTTTATGTATCTCCTGCTGCGGCGGATTGGAGTGGGGCGCTTTGGGGCGACTGCCGCCGCTGTCGTCTGGCAGGGGAATGGCTTCTTCGTGGCGTGGATTCACCTTCCGACCGTCTTGTGCACGGCATCATGGCTGCCAATGATACTCCTTCTGCTCGACAAGACCGTAGTTCGCGGAAGGACCGGCTGGGGGGTGGCTGCGGGTGTTGCGCTCGGCCTATCGTACCTTGGGGGGCACCCCCAGGTGTTCCTGCTCACCGCTCTCATGGCGGCAGCCTACTTGATCTGTCGCTTTTGGAGTGGCGCCGTAGTCCTAGCGCCGCTGCGGCGGCTGAGGCGGCTGGCGGTCGCCGGCGCCGCAGTAGTCGCCACCGCCGCTGGACTTGCGGCCCTGCAACTGCTCCCGACTCTGGAACTGCTCGGCATGGCCCACCGCTCCTTCGTCCCGGGGCCGGAGAGCTACGACGCGTTTCTCCGGCACTCAATGCCAGCAGCCCAGCTGGTCGGGCTGCTCATCCCGCACGCCTTTGGCCACCCCGCGTTGGGCAACTATGTCGGCCGAGACAACCACGCTGAGTTCGCAGCCTACGTTGGGGTCGTTGCCATTGCGCTTGCGTTGTGGGGGGCCGTCAGGTTTCGCTGCTGGCACGCTCGCTTCTTCGCGCTAAGCGCGCTGGCAGCGTTCCTCATAGCCCTCGGCACGCCGCTGAACTGGCCGCTCTACCACTGGGTGCCCGGGATTGCTCGCGCCGGCGGCCCCGGCCGTATCCTGGTGCTCGCCGTCTTCTCGATGAGCGCGCTCGCCGGGATGGGGGCCGACTCGCTGGCCCGAAGAGCCGTCAAGCGCAGCTCGTCTGCGCTTGCCCCTATTGCGGTGATGCTCACGTTGCTGGGCGCCTGCTATTGGGCGTACCTGCTTCTTGTCAAGCCGGCCGTGGCCGCCGTCAAACCGAGCACTCAGCCTCTCGCCGGTTGGGAGGGGGTGCGCGCGTGGGGAGCGGTCGCGCTTGCCATGGGGGCGGTGGTTGCTCTGGGACGACCGCAGAGACGCCGCCTCGTCCGGGCCGCGCTGATAGTGATTCTGGCGACGGACTTGCTGCTCGCGGCGCGCCGCCACGTGCACGTGTCGCCGGCCGATTGGACCTACCGCTCTCTGCCCTTCGACGCTCCCCGGGAGGCACGGATTCTGAGTAACGCGAGGGACTGGCCGATCGATCGCTCGCCGATTGCCGTGCTCCCGCCAAACTCAGCAACCGTCTACGGGCTGCGCGACGCCTTCGGATATGACTCGCTCTACCTGGCTCGCTTTCGCGACTTCGCGGCCGCGCTGCAGCACGGCGATCCCAGCCCACCTCTCAATGGGAACCTCTTGCTGGCGAGGCTCAGCGACACCTATGGACTGGACATGATGAGTCTAGCCGCCGTCGAGACGGTGGTCTCTCCCGTCCGTGTCCGGGGTCTGACGATGGAGCGGGCGGGAGCGTACTACGTCTACTCGAACCCATATGCCTGGCCGCGCGCATGGGTCGCCGAGTCTGCTCTCCACGTTCCCAGCCACAGCGACGCGGTGGCCACGCTTGCGCGGCTGGGACTGATGCCAGACTGTGTTCTCGTCACCGGCCTGGAGGAGCTCCCGGGAGAGATTCGAGGGGCGGAGCGCCCGAGGGCAGAGGTCACGGATCTCTCGCCGAACAGGGTGTCGGTGGAACTCTCGCAAGGAGATGGCGGCTACCTTTTCCTGGCGGATGCGTATGCGCCCGGCTGGCGGGCCCATACGGAGGAGGATGAGCTTCCCGTACGGACTGCGTACCTCGCATTTCGCACCGTTGCTGTACCCGCGGACGCTCAGTCAATCACCTTCACCTACGAGCCGGGCAGCTTCAGAGTAGGACTGTTCATCACCTTGGTCGCCTCGATGCTGATAGGCTGCCTGGCGGCATGTCAGTGTGTTTGCCGGGGCGAGTAGGCATGAACGTGATGGGACGAGGGGAGAAGAAGCTGCGCCGACGCGGGATCGCCGCCGCGGTCAGTTTGACCGCCATCGCGCTCGGGCTCCGGCTAGCCGGCATCAGATGGGGTCTCCCGAACGCCGACCATTACTTCTCGTATCATCCCGACGAGGTCTTTCTGCTGTTGCCCTCCTTCCGCTTTGCCGTCGGCAACTTCAACCCCGCGTTCTTCAACTACGGGACCCTGTACCTGTACCTCGTGGGCCTGCCGGCCGTAGCGCTGGGACTTGTCCCCGATGCCGACATCTTCCCTCGGGGCCTCCGTCCGCTGTATCTGGAGGCGCGACTTATCACCGCACTTCTCGGCGCGGCCACCGTGCCAATGCTCTACTTCGCCTTGCGGCACGAAGGGAGTTCTCTGGCATTTCTTTCGTCGGCGTTGCTCGCCGTGTGTCCGCTGCACGTGGTGAACAGCCACTACGCAACTGTGGACGTGCCGGCCGCCTTCTTCCTGAGCGTGGGATTCCTGCTCGCGCTGCGCGGCGCGAGGCGGCCGAGCGCGGTCAGTGGCATGCTTGCTGGATTTGCCGTGGGGCTGGCTGCGGCCACCAAGTACAACGCGGCCTTGTTCCTCATACCCGCGATGCTTGCGCCGCTGGTCGTTGGCCGCGAGAGGGGCTCGTTTGCCGCCTGGTGTGCCGGCGTCCCCGTCGGCGCGGCCCTCGGCTTCGTCGCCGGCAATCCGTACTTCTGGACGGAGGAGTTCAAGGAGGGCATCCGATTCGAGCTGAGCCACGCTCGCAGGGGTGGCACGCTGGCATTCGTTGGGACGGGCTCTGGGTGGGTCTACCACCTCACCCGGGGTCTCCCCATCGCGCTCGGCTATCCGCTGCTCTTTGCCGCCGGCCTCGGGGCCGTCGCCGTCGTCAGGCGCTCTCCTGCCACCCGCCTGTGCCTCCTCTGGATCGCCATCTATCTCTTCGTGATCGGCTTTGGCAAGGAAAGGTTCATTCGCTACCTCGTGCCGGTGACCCCTTTTCTCGCCGTCCTGGCCGGTGCTGGTCTCCTCTCACTCGTCCGCTTGTGCAAGCGTCCTCGGGCGCGGGCTGTGGCCGGCGCGGTCGCTATCGGCATCGTTCTGCTGACAGCGGCGTATGCGTTTGGGCAGGTGCTCCCGTTTGTCTGGATGGACACGAGGGATTCGGTGTGGTACCACTCAGACCCAAGCCTCCGTGACAATCAGGTCGGTCTGGCGCAAGCGCCCTGGTTCTATCACCCGCCAATCTCCCCGTATAACGCAGGGGCGTTCTCTCGACGCCAGTTCGAGAAGTGGAACGAGTTGGCGGGACATAGGGTCGCAGTCACCGGGTGGAACGCCGAAGCGCTCGCGCCGGCGCCGCCTTACGTCTTTTGCCTGTCGGACCTGGAGGCCAGGGACCCACTCCGGCTCGGCGACGCGGCCGCGGTGGGATTGGTCTCCACGCTTGAGAATGCGTATGCCGGCCGGCGGGATTACGATCCACCTCCGACGCCGTTCTCCTGGCTTGCGCCGGGGCGGCGGCGTGCACCCCCCGATTGGCTGTACACACAGCCGCACATCACCGTGTACTACGACCCGCGACAATGACGCGACCCAGTATCGGCAGTGCGTTTCGCTGGCCTGCGCGAGGTGAGCTGCGCTGGGCTGCCGCTTTCGCGGCCGCGGCCATGCTCCTCACTGCTGTCCCATATCTCTACGGGCTTCACATTCGCCCGTCCGACGCCTACTACTCTGGGTTGCTGACTAATCCAGACGAACACAATGTGTATCTCGCGTACATGAAGGAGGTGCAAGAGGGTCGCTTCTTCCTCATCGATCCCTTCACCTCGGAGCCGCAGCAAGGCCGTGTGCTCAACCTCTTCTTCTTGGCGCTGGGTCTGGTCGCGCGCTTCACGCGGCTAGGGCTGCCCTTCGTGTACCAGATAGCGCGGCTGATCGCGGGGTGGCTGCTTCTGATGGCGATCTACTGCCTGGGCGCGCAGGCGTTCTCCCATATCCGCGCGCGCCGCTTGGCGCTCGTCCTTGCTGCGTTTGCTTCCGGGCTCGGATGGCTCTTCCGACCGCAGCCAGGCCAGCCCCACCCGATTGACTACGGTCCAGGGCTGATCATGCCGGAGGCGATCACCTTCCTCAGCTTGCTGCTCAACCCGCTGTTCTGTTTCTCCATGTTCCTCATGGTCGTGATCGTGGGCTTCGGCGCGCATGCCTTCTGTTCGGGGTCGCTGCGCTCCGCGGTGATCACGGGTGTGGCCGGTCTGGTTCTCGGCAACATCCACACCTACGATGTGCTCCCCGTCGCGGCAACGCTCGCAGTCTTTCTCCCCTATCTTTGGATACGGCGCATCGCATCTCTCCGAGCGCTGGGCCTGGCAGCGGTCGCCGCCGGAATCGCGCTCCCATCGCTGGCATATCAGGTATGGCTCGTCCGTAGCGGAGAAGTAACACTGGCCATCAAGGTCGCAGAGACTCCGGTGCACTCTCCACCAGTACTCATGCTCGCGATGGGCATTGGCCTGCCCCTTGCCTTCGCAGTGCTCGGGGTTGCTCGCGCCGCGCGGCGCGCGGCCCCACCCGCCGCGGTACTGCTGGCGGTCTGGCTGGTCATTGGGCTTGCCGCGCCCTACCTGCCGGTCCCCTTCCAGCGCAAGCTCGCCCAGGGCCTTCACATACCGGCGGTTCTGCTCACGGCGTTCGCCATGCAACCTTTGCTTGCGGCTGCCAAGAGCCGTGCCCCACGCGGCCTTGCTGCTTTCGTCGTGCTGCTCACGCTGCCCTCAAGCGTTCTCTTCGTGGCGCGAGCGGTGGCAGACCTGCAGACGAACAACAGAGCATACCTGGCCAACTTCATGCCACCCTTATACCTCCGCGCGGACCAGTATGCCGCGCTGAAGTGGCTCGACCGGCACGCCGACTACGACGACGTTCTGCTGTGCAGCTCGTTCATCGGGAGCTACGCGCCATCTCTGGCGGGGACGCGGGTTTACCTGGGCCATTGGGCAGAGACGCTAGATTTCCGGGAGAAACTGCGCTACTACGCAGCATTCCGCAGCGCCGATACGGGCGAGGACCTAAGGGAGGCCTTTGTTCGGCTCGAAGGCATCTCATATGTGCTCCGTGACCGAAGCATCTACGACGAAATCTACAACCTCTCCCCAGAGGGGCGGCCGCTGCCGGCCTTTGACCCCGAGCGGACAGGTTGGTTGGCATTGGTCCACGATGCCGATCGTGTGTCTGTCTATCGTGTGGATTGAAGCATGTGCCGTCTGCAGGGGAACAGCACGAGGTCCCTCCTGATACTGGCATCGGCCCTTGCCACGGTTGCGTTTGGCGTCGCATTGGTGTTGGGATGGGAACCGGGCATACGGGGCGAGTGGGTCTGGCGCCGAAACGCGCTGCTCGTTCGGCTCTGGCTTGCGCTGGCGCTTGGCCTCGGTCTGACTGGGCTGTCGGCTTTCCTCTGCCGCGCTCGGGCCTGGGACAGGATGCGCCCCGGCGCGCGATGTCTCTCCCTGGCCGCGATCGTGTGTCTCACGTTCGCGCTCCAGGTTGCGTTGTTGAACTCAGTCGGGCTGCCTTGGGTGACGCCGGGCGCGTACATCGTCAGTCCGAACGCCACAACTTACTTTGCAGTGTCGCTCGACGTGACCGGTGTCAGCGGCTGGATTGCCGACTACCCGGCCGTTCTGCAGCAACTCCCCTATCACGCGGCGACTCATCCCCCGGGGTTCGTGCTGTTCTTCCTCGCCGTGCGGCGTGCGGTCGCCGCCTTCGCACCGACATCGTCCTCCACGTTCGCTGACCTCGCGACGAACTACTCAGACCTGTTCGGCTATGGGCTGGCGCCCTCCGACGCGGCCGCGGCGATCGCCGGCGCGCTTGCGATCTCTTTGGTCGGAGCGCTGTCGCTGCTTCCCGTGTATTTCCTCGGGCGCTTGCTGATGGGGGCTCATTCGGCCATCTGCGCCACTTGCCTCGCAGCGGCAGTGCCGGGGCTGCTTCTGCTGGCGGCCTCCCCCGATCTCATCGTGGCCGCACTCACTGTTGCAGCTCTCTATGCGGCCTACGCCGGCTGGCGCAGGCGAAGCATATGGCTGGGCTTCCTCGCGGGCGTCATGGTGGGCATCGGACTGTTCTGCAGCCTCGCATTTGGCCTCGTGGTCGCTTGGGGGGTCGTCTGGGCGTTGACAGGCGCGGCGAAATCGACCGATCCCAGCGGATACGTACGGCGCGCGCTGGCGGCGGGCGCAATCGCCGCTGGCGGACTCGCAGCGTTCTACTTGCTTCTCTATGTGCTCGTGGGGTACCGCCCTGTCGCCGTCGCTCGAGGCGCCCTCCTTGCTCACCGCGCGGTCGCGGCGACGGAGTCTGTCCGAAGCTACTGGAAGTGGGTGCTGATGAATCCGCTTGAGTGTGCACTGTTCGCAGGCTTACCTTTGAGCGCGGCCGCGCTGTGGGCACGGCGGGCCATCGCGGCACCCCGGCTTGCGCGGCTGCGGGTCTTTCTTGCGTCGTGGGCGATCATCTTCGTGCTGCTCGACCTCTCGGGCACCGTCCGGGGAGAGGTCGGTCGAATCTGGCTCTTCCTGCTCTGGCCGGCGGCACTGGCCGCGGGCGGGTGGGCGACCAGCCGGCCCGGCCGGGAGACTGCCGTGCCGCTGCTCGTGCTCCTTCAAGTGGTTCAAGCCCTGCTGATGAAGAGTTATCTCACGATCTACAGCATCTTATGAGAGGCAACTTGGCGGCAGATCGTAACAAGCTCATCTGGTGGCCGCCCGCGGTGATCGTCGGCGCAGCGTGTCTCTTCTGCTGGCCGGTCTTCGCCGGGCGTATCATGCTGCCCGCGGACATGTGTCTGCTGATGCTGCCGTGGAACGAGTTGAGACCACAATTCCCGGACTTCTATCGGCCGCACAATCCGATGTTCGACCCGATACAGCAGTATCTGCCCTGGCGCATCTATGCAGTCGAATCGCTCAGGGATGGGTTCGTACCTTTGTGGAATCCCTACGCGTTCTGTGGCACGCCGTTCCTGGCCAACCTCCAGTCAACGGTGCTGTATCCGTTGAACTTACTATTCTTGGTCGCTGGCGCGCGGTACGGCTTCGGAATCTCAGCAATAGTCCATCTCAGCCTCGGCGGCCTCCTCATGTACGCGTTTCTGCGGACGCTCTCCCTGCGGCCGGCAGCTTCCCTGTTCGGCGCGCTGGTCCTGATGTTCAACGGCTTCACCGTCTCCTGGCTGGAGTTTCCGACCCTTTCGCTCTGGGTCTTCATGTGGTTGCCCGGCTTGCTGCTGTGCTACGAGCGCGCTCTCCGGAGTCCCCGTTCAGTCTGGCCGGTGCTGTGCGCGCTGGCTGCGGGCGCGCAGTTCCTCGGCGGGCACCTGCAGATCTCGGTCTACGTTGCGATCGCGTTCCTCCTCTACGCCGTGGTGCGCATGGTAGCATCGAGGAGCGACCGCAGGCTCACGATCACAGCAGCCGGCTTTGCCGGCACTTCGCTGGCGGCCGGGCTGGCAGTTGCGTCAGCGCAGCTTCTGCCTACCCTGGAACTGGCACATCACACGGGCCGCGTTGCCGCCGGAGGGGCGGCCGCAGTTCGCACGGCCTTCCCGCTGACCCACTTCATCCTCTATCTCGTGCCGAACTTCTTCGGCAACCCGGTCAACTACAACTATTGGGGCCACTACCGCGATCCGAGCGCACTCAACTTCTTCGAGACAGCCTGCTACGTGGGCGTGCTGCCGCTGTTTCTGGCGGCGCTGAGTTTGCGACGCTGGCGTCGGCCGGAGCTGTGGTTCTTCCTCGCGCTCACTCTCTTTGCGGCTTTGGCAGCCATCGGCTCCCCTGTCTATATGTTGCTGTACTACATTGCTCCGGGGTTTCGAGAGTTGGCGGGGCTTGGCCGAGTCCTCTGTCTGGCCGCCTTCGGCCTGGCCGGTCTCTCTGCTGTTGGGTTCGACCATCTGCTCGGGAGGACTCGCCCCGGCCGGCTCGGGCTCCCGCTCGTGTGTGGGATCGTCGCCGCCGGGACGGTGGGGGGCGCAACGGCGGCCTTCGCACCGCTCAGGCAGGCGCTTGCAGTGGAATGGCACTTCGAGGAGTACTTCCGCCTCCAGGTGGCGGTGGCGCTCGCTCTCGTCGCATCTGCTTCCGTGCTGCTCGCGCTGCGCGCACGCCTGCGGATCGGCTCCTCAGTCTTCGCCTCAGCCGCGGTGATACTGCTTGCCGCAGACCTCTTCGGGCTCGGTTTGGGCTTCAACCCCTTTGTCGATCCTGAGATGGCGTATCCAGAGACGCAGTCCATAACATGGATCCAGAACCACATCGCCCACGCACGCTTCGGTTCGCTGAAGAGCAATGGGCTCGACTGGATGGCCCATAACAGCCCGATGATCTTCGGGCTGCGCGACATCCACGGGTCGGATTCGCTTCGCGTGAGACCATCCTTCGAGCTTGTTTCCGGGCCCCGGGTAGATCAGAGCGACTATCCTCAGCCGGACTCTCCCCTGTGGGATGTGCTGGGTGTGCGCTATCTCATGACGCGTCGAGAGCTGACGGAGCCCTGGGAGAGGGTGCACGATGGCGCCTCTCCGGTATATGTGAACCCGGAGGCGATGCCGCGGGCGTATCGCGTATCCCGGTACGTCGTAGCTGATGACAAGGCCGCGCTCACTGGGCTTGAGGAGGGCCCGGCCCGCCTTCGTCGGGAGGCCATACTCGCTGATCCTCCAGCTCAGGCCTTCCCCGACGCAGTCGGCATCAGGCCCGCGGGGGCCGACGTTGCTTTCCGGCGGGACGCCCCAAACGAAGTCATACTCGAAACAGCTGGTGAATCTCCCTGCCTGCTGGTGCTGACCGATTCCTACTATCCCGGCTGGCGGGCATGGGTCTACGAGAGCCCGGTGCCTATCTACCGCGCAAACTACGCATTCCGTGCGGTCGCGGTCCCGTCCGGAAAACAACTGGTGACGCTTAGGTACGAACCGGCCAGCTTCAGGGTGGGGCTGTTCATCTCGCTGCTGGCGTTGTCCCTGCTGGCCGCGTGGGCGACGACCAGCTATCTCGCCGCCCCTGGTAGAACGTCGAGCACGGCCGAGCGATCGTAGGCCAGCAGCAGCGGAGTCTCGCCCAGCGTGATGGACCACACCGGGTCCCGTTCGGTCACCAGCGACCACGCCAGCTTGGTGTAATCGCTCTGCATGGCCTGGAACATCACGTAGTCCACTTCTGGAGCTTCGGTTTCTTCGCCGGCGAACTCGACATCGGGACGAAGGGCGCCCGCCTGCTGCTGGAATTCCAACAGGTAGATGACGGCTCCTGGAATCAGCAATACTCGGGGGTGGGGCTGCGCGACCTGGTTTAGGAACAAAGGCGCTTCCTGGAGCACCTGTCCCCAATAGATCGTCTCGAACCCTCGCTGTCTTGCACCTTCGGGCCCGCCCACGAGCGCGTTGTAGTAGGCGAGCTGGTAGGGATGGTTCTGAACAACGTCGCTGAACGCAGGCAGGAGCAGCGCAGCTCCCAGGACCGCGGCTGCTAACGCCGACACGCGGGTGCGGCGTATGTCGCCCCGCCTGATCGCGGTCGCAATCTGCCCCTGCACCCAGGCGAACCCTCCTCCCGCCAGCGCTGCCAGAAACGGAAATGCAGGCAGAAACAGCCGCACGCCGTTGTACTTCGGGCTGGTGGGCAAGGCGTTAGGCAGCAGAGAGACAACCAGGCCGAACAGGAGCAGCACTCGTTCCGGCTCCGTTCTCCGGCGCGCCCATGCCCGCTGCATTCCGACCAGAGACAGGGCCAGCACAAGCGTGGGCGTTGTCACCGCGGTGAGCACGAAGGGGTAATGCCAGGGAGCATACTGGTGGAGTTGGCCGAGGTACCACACGTTATAGGCGGCATGGCGGAAATGGAAGGCGAGGTACTCCTTCAGGTGGGGAGCGAAGTCAATCCAGAGCCAGGGCCAACCCAGCCAGAAAACGGCCGGGCCGACCAGCAGAACTATGACGATGAGCTTCGGCCATCGCTGACGGTGATAGGCCAGGCACCACGCGAGCAACAGGATCGGCAGGAAGAACGCGTTGAGCTTGGACATCGACGCGAGGCCGAACGCGACGCTGGCGGCGAGCGTCCACTTCCAGGAATTGCGCCGAAGTGCCTCGGCCGACAGCGCCGCCGTCATGAAGAACCAGGCTGTGATCGGCATGTCGAGAGCGACGAAGTGCGCATGAGCCACCACTCGGGGCAACAGCGCGAAGGCCAGCGCTCCGAACAGCGCTCCCCGCCTTCCCCAGATTCCCCGAGTGAAAAGGTAGACGGCACACGTAGTCAGTGCAAACCAGAGCGCGCTCGGCAGCCGCATCGCCGCAAGCCCCGGCAAGACACCGCCCAGCCAGCGCTGCGAGAAGCCCGAAGCGCACTTCTGAAGAGGCGGGTGTTCGTGATTCAGCTCCCAGGCAGTCTCGATTTCTTGCCGCCGAAGGGCGCCGAAGTCACCGCGAAAGAGTCTAGCCCACCAGTCGGCGTAGCGCATGCCCGCGGAGGCATAGTGCGGCTCGTCGTAGGTCGGCCCGTAGTCGTTCGCGGTCCAGAGTGTCAGGCCGAATGTCAGCAGGAAGAGCACCACTATAAGTGCCCGTTCGAAGACTGTGAACCGCGGTCGACCCATCAGCGAAGTCGCCGGAGTTTCCATGGAAGCACCAGGGCCTCAGCAACGATCGAGCCGGACATCTTTGACCTACCGGCCCGTCTTTCGGTGAAGCAAATCGGCACCTCGACCACTCGACACCCGGCCGCTATCGCCCGCACGGCCATCTCGATCTGGAAGCCGTAGCCGCGGGTTCTCACCGCATCGCGGTCGATCGCCTCCAGCGCCTGGCGGCGCCACATGCGGAAGCCGGCCGTTAGGTCCCTCACCTCCACCCCGACCACAGCGCGCACATAGGTATTCCCCCATCTGCTGAGCAGCCGACGGCGGAGGCCCCAACCCTCCGTCCGCCCGCTGGGGACGTAGCGAGAGCCGATGGCGAGATCTGCTCCGGCCAGCCCCTCAAGCAGCCGCGGCAGGTCGGCCGGGTCGTGGGAGAAGTCCGAGTCGATCTGCGCGACGAACTGAATATCGTCGTGCTTCAGCGCCTCTCCGAAGGCGGCGAGGTATGCCGGTCCAAGCCCCTCCTTGCGCTCGCGATGCAGCACCGAGACGCGCGGCTCGCGGGCCGCCGTGTCCTCAGCAAGTTGGCCGGTGCCGTCGGGGGAGTTGTCATCCACGACCAGCAGCCGCCAGCCGCCGGCCAGGGCCAGCACAGCCTCCGCGAGGGCCGGCAGGGTTTCCCGCTCGTTGTACGTGGGCACAACGACGAGCGTCTTCGCCGGATCGGGCCTCCCACGGACTTCGGTTGATAGCGCTCCTGACAAAAGCCGACTCCTCTGCTACAATAGCTCGGCCTCTGATGCGCATACTAGCCATCACTCCGAGCTTCCATCCCGCCATCGGCGGAGTCGAAACGCACGTACGCCGCGTCTCGGAGTGCCTCGCCGAGAGGGGCCACGACGTGACGGTGCTCACCCACGCCGATGCGGCCTCGCAAGAGATGCTCGGCCAGGTCCGCGTGTGTCGGCTCCCACGGACAGGTTGGCTGAGCGCGTGGAGAGCAGCCCGGCCCCATATCGCGTGCGCCGACATTGTACACTGCCACGACACGTACAGCTTCCTCCATTTCTACCTGCCTTCCTGCTGGCTTCCCCCGCGTCGCCCCGTGTTCGCAACCTTCCACGGCTACGAGCAGTATCCGATTCCGGGGGAAGCAATCCGCCGCCGTCGCTTTGTGCGCCGGCGAGTCATCAACGCGCTCTGCATGGGAGAGTTCATCTGTCGTTGGTATGACACAGCATGCTTCGCCGTGTCATATGGGGGAGCAGACCCCGTGGCCGATCCTCCATCGCTTCCCGATCAGCCTTCGGCGGTGTTCATCGGGCGTCTGGTCGAGGATACCTCACTCATGCTGTACCTGGATGCGCTCGCGATCTTGCGGCACGACTACGGGCGGACCCTCAAGCTCGCCGTCGCCGGCGAAGGCCCGCTGCGTTCGGTCGCCGAGAAGTTCGCGGAGGCTCAGGGGCTGCGAGTCAGGTTCCTGGGCGCGGTGGCCGACCCAGGCCCCCTGCTCGACGCAGCAAGCTTCGCCTTCGTGTCGGGCTATCTCGCTATCTGGCAGGCCTTGGCGCGGCGGCGTCTGGCGTTCGCCGTCTACGAGAACGAGCTGAAGCGCGATTACGTCACCTGCTTCCCGGAAGCTCGGAAGGTGCTGGCGATCTCCGACAGCGCAGCCGATCTCGCGGCCGTGCTGAACCACCACCTGGGCGCGCCCGCCGCCGGCGAAGCGATGCGCGAGCGAGGTGCTCAGCTGGCCGCCGAGAATACCTGGGACAAAGTCGCGAACCTCTACCTCGCCATGTACCGCGCCCACGGTTTGGCTTGAGATGCCCAGGCGCACTGTATCACTCATCACGACCGTCCTGAACGAGGCGGAGAGCATCGGCCCTCTGCTCCAGTCGCTGATCGATCAGAGCCGGCAGCCCGATGAGATCATCATCTGCGACGCCGGATCGCGCGACCGGACGGCCAACATTATCCGGCAGTGGATAGTGGACGGCTTCCCCGCGCGTCTCATCGTGGAGCAGGGAGCGAACCGATCGGGCGGCCGGAACCGAGCCATCGGGGCCGCAACGGGCGAGATCATTGCCAGCATCGACGCAGGCTGCGTCGCGGCCAGGGACTGGCTCTCCAACCTGATCGCGCCCTTCGAGTCAGAGGACCCACCCGACGTTGTCGCTGGCTACTATGAGCCCGACACGGACTCGCCGATGGAGGAGGCGATTGCGGTCGCCACCGTACCGGCGGCGGCCGAGGTCCATCCCGAGACCTTCCTGCCGTCGGGTCGCTCGGTCGCGTTCCGGCGGGACGCTTGGCAGCGCGTGGGCGGCTATCCGGAGTACGTCGATTACGCCGAAGACACGGACTTTGACATGCGGCTTAAGGCCGCCGGGTGCAAGTTCGAGTTTGCCCCCGGTGCGGTAGTGCACTGGCGCATGCAGTCCGACCTGCTGCGCGTGTTCCGGCAGTTCTTCCGCTACGCGCGGAGCGACGGCCAACTCGGGCACTGGTTCGTCCACTACCGGAAGGCCTATCTCGGATTCCTTCTCTTCGTCCTGCTGGTGCTGCTGACCGCGACTGGCGCCAAGTGGGCGCCGGTTCTGCTGGTCGGCCTCCTTGCTGTCTACTGGGCGCGGTATACGGCCCGCGCGCAGCGCCGGGGTGCGGGGTGGCTTGCCGCCCTTGTCTCCCCTGGCGTTTCGCTGACAGTCGATGCTGCGCACCTGCTCGGCTACTCCCTCGCTTTCCTTCGCCATCGACCCGCCCCACCCCGGCTGCCGGCGGATCGGCCGCTCTCGGTCGCCCAGGTGACCTACACCTACCGGCCGCTGTCAGGCGGGGCCGATGTGTACGTCTCCCAGCTCGGGGAGATGATCGTCGCGGCCGGACACGAGCACCGTGTGTACCAGCGACGATCCGACACCGACGCGTCGGATATAACCTTCGTACCAAACCCCTGGTACGGGGCCCCGCTGGAGTTCTGGACGCAGGCGCTCGCATTGTTCCGCCTTCGCAAAGAGCTGCTCGCGCACGACGTGGTTATCTGCCACTACCCGCACTACTTGCTCGCCATAGATCTCATGAGCTTCTTCGCTCGGCGTCCCGTGCGTGTTGGCGTCTCTCACGGAGTCTTCTGGGACGACGCGCCCGGCTCGCCGAAGAGCTTTATTAAGGCCTGGGTCACTAAGCTTGCTTTCCGTCGAGCCCACCTGTACATCGCGAATGACACCCACTTCCTTCGCTCCATGGGACTGGAGGTCGAGCCTCGGCAGGGCATGCATTCCCTGATTGCCCCAGGCGTGTGGTTCCTCCCCAACGGTGTTGACACCGGCAAGTTCCGTCCCGCCGAGCCGGTCCCCGAGCTCCGCGACCGCGACGCAATCCTTGTCCCTCGCAACCTCTTTCGGAACCGCGGCATCCATCTCGCCATTGAAGCCTTCGCTCAGTTCCATCCCCGGCATCCCGAGACGACGCTGTTCATCGTCGGCGGCGGGGGACAGCCGGCATATGTAGAGGCCCTCGAGCGTGAAGTCGAGGAGCGCGGCCTGCGCCGCAGCGTCGTGTTCTATGGATCAGTGCCCCACGACGAGCTGCCCGCAATCTACTCCAGCGCCCAGATGACACTCATCCCGTCGCTGTGCGGGGAGGGCACGTCGCTGGCCGCTCTGGAGAGCATGGCCTGCGGCACGGCAACGATCTGCACCTATGTCGCCGGCCTCCGCGACCTTCCGGGGCCGCACTGCCTGCCAATGGTCGCCAGCTTGGTCGAGACGATGGAGGCAGTGTATCCGAGCCGGAAGGAGATAGGGGAGGAACAACAGGAAGTCGTCGTCGAGGTGTACTCGATCGAGAAGTGGCGGGCGGCGTGGGGCGATGCCCTCGCCAGTTGCGGGGTGGGGATAGCGCGAGAGGTCGAATCGGTCGATTCCTGACGACGAGTCTGCGCCGACGGCGCGTGCCTCGCAGAGAATCGAAGCGCTCCCGCTGGCGTGGCGGGACCGCTTCGGTGAACGCGTCTGCGTTGCTACTCCTACATCGCCAATATCTTGTC
>CAZLHI010000031.1:0-36863 GCA_964559435.1 uncultured bacterium
CCCCAACCCAAGCCATCTCCCGCCTCCATCAAGCCGCCGGCGCTCGCTTCGATCCGAAGCTGGTGGAAACTCTCGCGAGACTTCTCGGGCGATCGGGAGAGCTTTCGACATATCATGTGGGGGTCGTTGAACTCGTTCCTCACTAAGCCCGAGGGGCACCGCTGCCTTAGCTAAGTTTGTCCGCAACTAAGCTCAGAGGCGCGGTTGAGTTACTGGCGAACACACACCTTATCTGAGCAGCCTAGACGAGGCCCCCGTATGCCTCGGGCCGCCTGCGGAGGAGCACCTTATGCCACGAATCTTGGTCATCGGCAGCATCAACATGGACCTGATTGTACGGTGCCAGCGCATCCCGAAGCAAGGAGAAACCATCCACGGACATGACTTGGTGATGGCCCCTGGCGGCAAGGGAGCAAACCAGGCGGTCGCGGCAAGGCGGCTTGGCGCACCAACTCGCATGGTGGGCCGGGTGGGAGCGGACCAGTTCGGCACGCGGCTGTGCGCCGAACTGCAAGGAAACGGAGTCGACATAGAGGCCGTTTCCACGGACGGCGAAGCAGGGACCGGGGCCGCGTTGATTCTACTCGAAGAGAGCGGTGAGAATCGCATCGTGGTAATGAGCGGCGCGAATGCGCGGGTCGGCGACGCGGAGGTGGACACTGTGCGTGGGCTGCTGGCCGACACAGACGTGGTCCTTCTCCAGTTGGAGATCCCCGTTCCAGTAGTCGCCGAGGTTGCGGCCGCGGCGCGCGAAGCCGGGGTGTGCTCTGTGCTGGACGCGGGAGCGGCTACGCCAGCCGCCGTGGAAGTGGGACTTCCCGCCTTGGTAGATGTCCTATCTCCGAACGAGAGCGAGGCCGAGACCTTGACCGGGCTGGAGGTCCGCAACGAGAAAAGCGCGGCTACGGCGGCCGGACGTCTGCGGGCCATGGGGGCACGGGACGTTGTGGTGAAGATGGGCGCGAACGGCGCTTACTGGAGCGGGGCCAACGGAGCCCAGCACGTAGGCGCCTTCGAGATCAGTCCCGTCGATACGACTGCTGCCGGCGACGCCTTCAGCGCTTGCCTGGCCGTGAGCATAGTCTCCGGGGCGGACATGCCCACCGCGGTGCGCCGCGCGAACGCCGCTGGAGCGCTGGCGTGTCTCAAGCTCGGGGCGCAGCCTTCCATGCCCGACAGAGAGGAACTGGACCGCTTCCTCGCTGCCCGCGGAGCCTGAGCACGAATTCCAAAGCCTCTGTCCATCAGTCTCGCTCGGCGAAGGGGGGGCGGAGGCATGATTCGGCCTTCCCGCCCCTGCTTCATCCACAAGATATATCACGCCTCACGACACCGCAAGCCGTCGCGCGCTGCCTCTCTTACAGGACCGGCAGATAGCGATCCAGCTCGAACTCCGTCACCTGAGCTCGGTAGTTCTGCCACTCGATCTTCTTGTTCTCGATGAACTTCTCGAAGACATGGTCGCCCAGGATCTTCTTCAGCAGTTCGCTTCTCTCGGCTTCGTCGATGGCCTCTGCCAGGTCTCCGGGCAGCTGACCTATTCCGATTTCTGAGCGCTCCTGTGCTGTCATTTCGTAGACATTGCGTTCCACCGGAGGAGGGCACTCATAGCCCTTCTCGATTCCTTCCAGACCGGCGGCGAGCATCACGGCGAAGGCCAGATATGGGTTGCAGGCAGGGTCTGGGGCACGATATTCGATGCGCGTCGCGTTTTCTTTGCGGGGATTGTACACCGGCACCCGGATCAAGTCTGAGCGGTTACGCCTTGCCCACGATAGGTATATGGGCGCCTCGTAGCCAGGCACAAGCCTCTTGTAGCTGTTGACCCACTGGTTCGTGACGGCCGTGATCTCGCGGGCGTGGATGAGGAGCCCAGCGACGTATTGTCGTGCGATATCCGATAGGTGGTCTTCGGTGTCCGGAGAGAAGAACGCGTTCTTGTCCCCGCGGAAGAGAGACTGGTGGGTATGCATGCCGCTGCCATTTTGGCCGAAGAGCGGTTTCGGCATGAAGGTCGCGTAGCTGCCGTGTTTGAGGGCAATCTCCTTGACGACCAGCCGATAGGTCATTGCGTTGTCCGCCATCGTAAGGGCGTCCGTGTAACGGAGGTCGATCTCGTGCTGGCTGGGCGCGACCTCGTGGTGGCTGTACTCAACTCCGATTCCCATCTCTTCCAGCGTCAGCACTGTCTCCCGCCGCAGGTCGCTGGCGATGTCCAGCGGCGTCAGGTCGAAGTAGCCGCCTCGGTCCAGCACCTGCGGCGCGCCGTTGGATTCTCTGAAGTAGAAGTACTCCAGCTCCGGCCCCACATAGTAGGTGAAGCCCATATCGGCCGCCCGCTGCAGCCCCCTCTTCAATACGTAGCGGGGATCGCCAACATAGGGGCTGCCGTCCGGCTGGAGGATGTCGCAGAACATCCGGGCTACGGCCCCGCCTTCCCTCGGACGCCACGGCAGAATGCTGAACGTGCTCGGGTCCGGCATCGCCACCATATCGCTTTCATCAATCCGAGCGAATCCCTGAATCGAGGATCCGTCGAAGCCCTGTCCCTCCGCCAGCGAGAGCTCCAACTCCTCCACCGTGATCGCGAAGCTTTTGAGAAAGCCCAGGATATCCGTGAACCAGAATCGGATGAACTTGACGTCGTACTCCTTGGCTTTGTTCAGCACGTATTGGACTTGCTCCGGTCGACTTCCCATATCTCGTCCTCCTTAGGACTGACAGATACGCTCCGAAGCAATACTGGCCCGCCAGTGTTTCAGGCATGTTTCGGGAGCGAAAAAAGTCAATCGCTTTCGATGGGAGGAGGAACAAGACGATATCCGACGCCACGCACGGTTTCAATCAGGTCGCCCCCCGCCTCTGTTTTCGCACGCAGCCGCCGGATATGGACGTCGACGGTCCGAGTTCCGCCGAAGTAGTCGGAGCCCCAGACGTAGTCGAGAAGATCGGCGCGGGTGAAGACGCGCCCCGGGTGCCTCATGAGGAAGAGGAGCAGTTGATACTCCTTGAGAGTAAGCTCAACAGGCACTCGGGTGACGAATACCTCGTAGGTCGCTTGATTGAGGATGATCGGGCCCAGCCGCATGACGTCTGGGTCGGTCGCCGATTCCACTCTCGACCGCGCGAGCCTGAGCCGGACGGCGAGCTCGCTCAGTCGATACGGCGCCAGAATGAGATCGTCGAATCCGAGCGAGAGATCCACGCGAGGACCTTCCTGCTCGAATACGAGTGCGATAATGGGTGCCTTGCGCAGAGCCCCGTTCTGCTGAACGGCGCGACAGGCCGGTTCGGCCTGCACGCCCAGTGCTCGGAAGTCCACGATGGTTGCGATGGGACGCCCCTGAATAGTCTCCGCTTTGGCAGCGGGCCAGACCAGCACAGTGGCGCGGTAGTTCAGCCGCTCCACGTCCGCTGCGAAGCTGGCCGTGGGATCATCGTCGGTTCCCACAACGATAACCACGGGCCTGACATCGGTTTGAGACATATCTCAGCAGCTGCTCCCCGTGACCCACCCTCCTCGAGGACCCGGCAAGCGGTCAAGCCGCCAATGCCAGCGCAAGCTCGTACAGGCGCTGATCGAGCGGCTTCTTCTTCCCCCAGGTGTCGGTGAGTGGCGTCAGCACGATCTCGCCGTTCACCCGACCGACCATCTTCCCCGACTCCCCACCCACGAGCGCATTCACGGCAGCCGCTCCGAGTTCGCTTGCCAGAATGCGGTCGCGGGCGGTGGGCCGCCCGCCCCGCTGCGTATGGCCCAGGATGGTGGCCCTGCACTCCACACCGCCAAGCTCTCGGACTCTCCTGGCTATCTCGAGGGCACCGCCTTCTTCGTCGCCCTCCGCAACGACGATGATGCTGCTCATCTTCCCCTGCTGGATGCCGCCCAAGATGGTATCGTGTATCTCTTGGATGCCGATATCGTGTTCGGGAACCAGGATCATCTCGGCGCCGCCGGCTGCGCCGACGCTCAGCGCGATGAATCCCGCGTCTCGCCCCATGACCTCGACGAAGAAGAGCCGCTCGTGGCTCGTTGCGGTGTCCCTGATCTTGTCGATCGCGTCCAGGGCCGTGTTGACTGCCGTGTCGTACCCTATCGTTTCGTCGGTGCCGTATATGTCATTGTCGATGGTGCCCGGGACCCCGATGATCGGGATGCTGTGCTCCTCCCAGAGGCACTGCACCCCGCGGAAGGTGCCATCCCCGCCGATTGCGACGAGCCCCTCGATACCGGTTTCTCTGAGAAAGCGTGCGGCCTGGGTCCTCTCGTCTGCTCCGCAGAACTCCCTACTTCTTGCGGTCTTGAGTATGGTGCCGCCCAGCTGGATAATGTTCGAGACAGAGGCATGTGTCATGTCCTCAAACTCGCCGCAGAGCATGCCTGCGAATCCCCGCCGGATGCCCACAACTCGCAGGCCCTTGCCCAGGGCCGTCCTTACCACTGCCCGCAGGCAGGCGTTCATGCCGGGGGCGTCGCCGCCGCTCGTGAAGACTCCGATGGTGTTCATTGCGCAATTGCCTCACTGCGTCGCCAGAAGGTATATCGCCAGACCGAAAGGCCCAAGGCAGAGCACGAAAGAAGCCCAGGCCATGCCCGCCTGTCTTCGGCTTTCCGCGTCGTTGTAGCACCATCCTGCCGAAACCAGGCTTACGCCAAACCAGGCGTAACCGCTCCACGCGCCCTGCAGCACCGCGACGAGCGCCAGAAAGAGTGCTACAGTTCCCGTCGCGGCGAGCGGGAAGAACAGCTGTCTCGAGCGATACCACACAGTTCCTCGCGACTGGAAGGCGGAGATCGGATTGGTCCTTGCGCTCGACGGGCCTCCAAGCTCTCGCACCACCTGCTCCTCCACTCTCGCACGTTCTTCACGCGCTCGCTCCACCGCCCCGGGTGGCGCACTGCCTCCTGCCGCGACCTCAGCGGCGCGCTGAGCGGCCGCCACGGAGCCGATAAGGTCGCCCTTGGCCCGCAAGATGCCTGCCAGCATACTCAACGCAGGTACCGCGTCCGGGTGGCGCTGCAGAACCGACAGCACTAGCTGTTCCGCCTCCTTCAAGCGTCCGCGCCGCTCGGCGAGATAGGCGCGGCGGAGCGCGAGTGCACCCTCGGGGTCCAGACCCAACTGCGGTGCCGGCGGAGGTGCTACCGCCCCGCGCTGGGATTCGGCGCTGCTGATTTCGGACCCGCACGACCAGCAGAACCGATCTTCCGCCCCCACGAAGACGCCGCATGCACTGCAGCGGAATACGCGGCTCATCCGTCCAGATAGGCCGGGCGGACGACTGGGAGGAGTCCTGTGAAGTGGTGCCTTGTTCTCGTTACGCGTCGCTGCATCTTGGCCCGCCTGTCACACGGCCGTGACGAGAAAGCGGCTTGCTACTTGCATCCCTGCTTGCTTTCTTTTGTGATCGAGAGAGCCTTTCCTGCTGTCGAAGCAGCGCCGGGGCGCGAAGGAGGTGGCGACGGTGTGCAGAAAACCGAAGTTCATGCCGGCGACTCGCGCAGACGCATACCGCGAGCTTTCCACTTCTATGCACTCCCAGCGGCGGCCTGTGAGGCTGGCCGCGCTCATAATGTGTCTCGGCGCGTCTGCCTGTCTTCTCGGAGCGTGCTCGGGCGCTTGCGCAGTAGTCCTCGATCCAAGAAGCGTACAGTCGGAGACGCTGAAGAACGGTCTGCGTTTGATAGTGGCGCCTGACCCAAACGCGGCAGTTGTCGCGATCGAGGTCGTCGTCAAGGTGGGCGCGGCGGATGATTCGCCTGATCAGAGCGGAACAGCGCATCTGCTGGAGCACGTCCTGTGGGCCAGCGGAACCGCGGCCGATGAGGACCCCCGACTGCGCATCGAGCGAGTCGGCGGCGTCACGGACGCGGGCACCTTGAGGGACTACACGCGCTTCTACGCCACAGTTCCCGCGGAATACCTCGCCGAGGCGGTGGAGGCTCTGAGCGAGATAGTGTTGAGTCGCCGATTCGACGATGAGATGGTGAACCGTGAGCGTCAGATCGTCCTGGAGGAATCTTCTGCGCGGGTCGAAGACCCGCGAGCGGTCCTGAACGACTTGGCTTTCGCTGACATCTACGCGCCGGATCACCCGTACGCGGCCCCGATCTGCGGCACGATAGATGACCTGCTCACCATCGACGTTGCCCGGCTGATGCTGTTCCACGAGAAATGGTATCTGCCAAACAACATGGCGGTGGTCCTCTGCGGGGACGTTTCTTTTGACGCGGCTCGCGAAGCGGCGATCCGCGTGTTCGGGGACCTGCGACCGGCCGCCGTCCCGAGCCGCTCTTGGCCGCGTGTCCCCCGCCCCGGCCGGACGAGCGAGCGGGTCGTTGACATGCCCGTCGAGCGTGCCTATGTGATGGGCGCGTTCGTCGGCCCGGATGTGTCCGAGCGCTCTCACGTGTGCGCGAGCGATCTACTTGCCACCCTCCTGACACACGGTCCGCTCAGCCGCCTCGGCAGCCGCTTGAAGGAGCAGGCCGAGATCGCGCTGGACGTGGGCGTCGACTTCCTCACACAGCGGGATCGCGCCCTGTTCGGCGTATGGGCCGTCTGCTCGCCGGATGATATCTCGGAGGTCAAGGCTACAATACGGTCCGAAATACAGCGGCTCGCGCAGGAGCCGATCCCCGGGCAGGAGCTCGCCTCGGCAAAGCGCCTTCTTGCGGCCGGATACGCATTCGCCAACGAGACGCCGACGGATCGAGCGACCACGCTGGGCTTCTACGAAGCGATTGATAGCTACAGGATCGCGTCCTATTACCTGTCATGGGTCGCCTATGGGAGGTTTGAGACCCTCATCGAAGTCGCAGGGTGGTATTCCGGCGAGCCAGTGTGGATCATCCTACGTCCGAAGGAACACCGATGACAGGCTGGCGCACGACTGTTGCACTGCTCTTGCTCTCTGTTCCGTGCGCGGCGTGGGGGGCTGAAGCGAAGCGTCTGACGCTGGCAAACGACCTACGCGTCGTGCTCAAGCCAAACTGGTCCACAGACGTTGTCGCGATAGAACTGCTGCTCGACGTCTCCGCCGAGGATGAGACCCAGGGACAAGAGGGGATACGTTACCTCGTCCAGCGCCTGCTGCTGCGCGGTACCACGCGCGAATCGGGAGTGGCCATGGGCCGGCGCCTGGCTGCCGTCGGGGGCGTCGTGGACGCGACTATCGGCCTCGACTACGTCGAGATCTACGCGCTCGTTCCGGCCGACGGCTTCGAGGTCGCGCTGGACCTGCTGGCCCAGGCGGTCCGCCGTCCCGCCTTTTCTCCGGAGGAGGTCGAGAGCCAGAAGGAGCGGGCCGCGGAAATGGCGACGGCGGCCCGCCAGGAGCCGTTTCAGGAGACCTACTATGCCTTCCGTGAGTGCCTATATCGCTCTCACCCCTACGGCGCTCTGACCCTCGGGTCCCCCGGCTCACTGGCGGGCATCTCGCGCGACGATATCGCGGCCTTCCATCGCACTCACTACGGCGCGAATCGGGCCGCGCTAGCGATCTGCGGCGGGGTCGGGCAGGTGCGGGCCATGCGCGCGGTGCGACGCAACTTCGGCGACTGGGCCGCCACGGCGCCGCGGCAGCGGCGCCGCCGCACGGCGCCGCGCCTCAAGGTCTCGGAGGTGACAGCCCGAGGGCGGCACCTGGGGCGCGCACATGTGATAATGGGGTTCCCCGCGCCGGCCGTCGGCGAGCCCGGCTATTACACGATGCAGGTAATCGACACCATTCTTGGTGGGGGAGCGACGGCGCGCCTGCCGCGGAAGCTCCGCGAAGAGCTGGGCATGGTGTACACAGTCTCTTCGTTCTATCCAACACTGGCGCACCAGAGCCATATGGGCATCTACGCCGTGACGGAGCAGGAGCACATTGGCAGAGTCAAGTCAGCTGTCGTGGAGTTGCTCACGGCCTTGACCAGAGAGGAAGTCCCTGAAGAGGAGCTGGCGCGAGCGAAAACCTATCTGCTCGGGAGCTATGCGCTGAGCCACCAGCGGATGAGGGATCAAGCGTACGCCCTTGCGTGGTATGAGATACTCGGAATGGGCGTGGAGTTTGAGGAACGCTACCGAGAGGGTGTAGAGTCGGTGACAGCTGAGCAGGTCCTGGAGGCCGCTGGCTCGTTCTTCCGCCGGTTCGTCCTGTCGGTCACGATGCCAAAAGCCTGATGTCTGCCGGCCGGCACACCGGTTTGTTGCATGGTGAAGAGGGTATTCTCTGATTCCGACGAACTCTATACATGGACTGGAGCGTCCTCGTCAGTAGGCTGGGGCGGAGCCTATTGGTCAGGGAAAGGAGCGGGCTTTCTTGAGTTCGTCAGACCGCAACAAGGACTTCAGGTCAGGCGATTCCTTCAATCCTATCGAGCGCTTCAGCGCTCGCAGGATGACCCGCAAGGAAAAGGTCCTAAAGAAGGAAATCGACACATATCACGTTAGCGACATTGACGACACGGCGGTCATCTACGTCGGCAACACAGCCCTTTCCATCCTGACAAGCTTGGAACTGCCCGACGTAGAGTGCGACGGGCTCACGTTCAAGCAGCGCGTTGTCCAGACCGAGCGAGGACACTGCCTTCTGCTGGCGCGCTGGAAGCCCGACCGTTACATGCGTCGGACGGCGCCGGCCCGGTCCCAGAAGTGGTTTGTCGAGAAGAGGCTGTTCCCGCCAAACGCGCAAAGGTTCTTCCACCGTCTCGAGAAGACCATCGCGGCGGCGGCGGGGGAAGAGGAGACCTAGGCCGGAGCGCGGTGGCCGTTCGTGTCGCCCACGAGGAGCGGCCCGGCCCGGGGCCGGGCGCGAGTCTCCCGGAGCCGGCCGGGACTGGGCGCCGGCCGGCTTGTGCACGCCCCCCTCGGCTTGACAAGCATGCACACGCGTGTATGATTTAGGCTGCGGCGCGGGTACGAGATTGAGGATAGACCTAGCCGACATTGCAGGCACGCCAGGCGCGCGCGGCCGCTACTCCATCTCGGAAGCAGTCGCCTCGACCGAGGAGCTCTCCTGCGTCGGCCCGGTCGTGGGCGAGTTAGAGGTCGAGAATTCCGGATCTCTCCTGCTGCTCAGAGGGAACCTGCGCGCGAAGGCCAGGCTGACGTGCGTGCGCTGTCTTGGCGCGTTCGAGTGTCCCCTGGACATCAGAATAGAAGAGGAGTTCGCAACCAGGGAGACCCAGCCGGACGTCTTAACCATAGATCGGGACGAACCAGAGGCCTCGGCCATGGCTGACTTTGTGCTCGACGTATCCGAGCTCGTGCGCCAGCAGCTCCTGCTGGGGATCCCGATGGGTTCTGTCTGTCGGGACGATTGCCGCGGCCTGTGCCCGAATTGCGGCCAGAACCTGAATGAGGGGAGCTGCACCTGCGCAGATGAGCCTATAGATAGTCGCTGGAGCCAGCTGGCCAATCTGCTTGCGCGTGGTACTAAGGAAGAAGAGAACTCGTAGCGAGCGCAGGCAACTTGCCCGCTCGGAGGGGCAGACGTGGCACTGCCGAAGAGACGACACTCTCACAGTCGGAAGAACAAGCGCCGTGCGAACTGGCGAGTGAAGCCGCCGAACATGGTCCACTGTCCGGACTGCCGCGCCTTAAGGCTTGCACACAGAGCCTGTCCGGCCTGTGGCAACTACGCCGGCACAAGCGTGGTCACAGTCAAGGCGCGCGTCCATCGCGGCAGGGGTCAATGAGCGCCCCAACCGGGCTGGCGAAGGATTTGCTGCCTTGAAGCCTGTTGCACTGGACGCCATGGGGGGTGACCACGCCCCGGAAGTTACTGTCGCGGGCGCCCTGCATGCGGCCAGCCGGTCCGGGCTGCCCATAGTGCTGGTCGGCGACCAGATCAAGGTGCAGGCCGAGCTGGCAAGGCACAGCTCGGTTCCCAAAGGGGTGGAGGTGGTTCACGCGGCTAGCACGATCGACATGGATGAATCCCCCGGACCAGCACTCCTTCGCAAGCGCGACGCCTCAATCATCGTTGCGACTGACCTGGTCAGGGAAGGCCGCGCTTGCGCCGTAGTTTCGGCGGGCAACTCCGGCGCAGCGATGGGGGCAGCCAAGTTGCGACTCGGTCTGCTCCCAGGTCTTGAGCGCCCGGCCATTGCCACGGTCATGCCCAATCGTGGTCGGGGCGTGATTCTGCTCGACGTTGGCGCCACGGTCGACACCCGCCCAGAGCATCTGCGCGACTTCGCGGTCGTCGGTTCTGTGTACGCCCATTGCCTTTTCGACCTCGAGAGCCCGCTCGTGGGGCTGCTCAATATCGGGACGGAGGATTCCAAGGGAAACGCTCTCGTCAAGCAAGCCTATGACCTGCTCCGGCAGTCGCCCATTAACTTCATAGGGCACGTGGAAGGCCAGCAGATCGCCCTTGGCGACGTTGACGTCGTGGTGTGCGACGGCTTCGTTGGGAACGCAATCCTGAAGTCGACCGAGGGCTACGCGGAGCTTTTCTGGTCGATGTTCACAGATGCGCTGCGCCAGGGCGTGCGCAGCCGAATCGCGGGCTGGCTGGTTCGTCCGCGCCTGCGCCGCGTCGCCCGGCAACTGGACTATGCCACCTATGGCGGGGCCATGCTTGTCGGCGTGAACGGGATCTGCGTTATCGGCCACGGCCGGTCCTCGCCGAATGCAGTGGCGAGTGCTATCCGCGTCGCTAGCAGTCTGGCAACGCAGGAAGTAGTTGGACAGCTCATTTCGTCTTTCCGGCAGAACGGGAAGCCGCCCATTGGGGCGGCAGTCGCCAGCGGGAAAGACGGGGCCGGGGGCTGACATTGAAGCCTGGTCTGCGTCCCGCCGGCATAGTGGCAACTGGGTCGTATACGCCGTCCCGGGTGTTGACCAACTTCGATCTCGAGAAGATGGTCGATACGTCGGATGAGTGGATTCGCACGCGAACCGGGATCGTTGAGCGCCGCATAGCTGACCCCGATGTCGCCACCTCCGACCTCGCCTACCATGCCGCACAGGCGGCCCTCGACCAGGCAGGGATGAATGCCTCCCATCTGGACCTCATCATCGTCTCCACCGTCACACCGGACATGCTCTTCCCATGCACTGCTGCCGTTCTTCAGCGGCGTCTCGGAGCTGAGGGTGCGGCTTTTGATGTGCTGGTAGGCTGCACAGGCTTTGTGTATGCCCTCGCCGTGGCCCGTGAGATGATTGCCTCGTCGGCCTACGAGCGGATCATGGTCCTCGGTGCGGAGACGCTGTCGAAGATCACCGACTGGGAGGATAGGAGCACCTGTGTTCTGTTCGGCGATGCGGCCGGCGCGGTGGTTGTCGGACCGGTCCGGGAAGGCCACGGAATCCTCGGCTACTCGCTCGGGAACGACGGCACCAACGCCGATGCGCTCAAGATCCCTGCGGGGGGCTCCCGAATGCCTGCCAGTCAGGAGACCGTCGCCAACCGTCTGCACTATCTCGCGATGAACGGGCCGGAGGTCTTCAAGTTCGCGGTTCGCGCCATGGCGGACTCCTCGGAGGAAGTTGTCCAACGGGCCGGGCTCAAGATGAGCGACATCGACCTCGTAATCCCGCATCAAGCCAACCTACGGATCATTGAGGCGGCCGCAAAGCGCTTCAATATCCCGCAGGAGCGGTTCCTCCGTAATCTGGAGCGCTATGGCAACACCTCAGCTGCCTCCATTCCACTCGCCCTGGACGAGGCCGCCCGCGCAGGGCGCGTCAAATCCGGGGACCTCATCCTGCTGTCCAGCTTCGGCGCAGGGCTCAGCTGGGGGAGCCTGGTGCTGCGGTGGTAGCCCAAGAGCGGCCCGGAACGGCCTTCGTCTTCCCCGGCCAAGCGTCGCAGCGCAAAGGCATGGCCGGCGAGCTTCTCGACAGCGCGCCTGCGGCTCGCGATCTCTTCCACCAAGCAGGAGAAGTACTGGGCCTTGACCTGGCCGGCGTGTGCACGACGGGCGACGACGCTTTGCTCACCAGGACCGACATCGCGCAGCCAGCCCTGCTGACGACATGCCTCGCCTGGCTCGCCGTCGTCAGAGGGCGCGGCATGGAGGCCGAGGTCGTGGCCGGTCACAGCCTGGGCGAGTTCGCCGCCTGGGTGGCAGCTGAGGCGCTGGAGTTCGAGACTGCGCTCAGGCTCGTTCGCCGTCGCGGAGAGTTGATGGAGGATGCCGCCGAGCGAAGCCCGGGCGGCATGGTGGCGGTAATGGAGCTGCCCGACGCAGAAGTCGTGAAGCTTTGCGACAAAGCGAAGAGCGTGGGCCGGGTGGTGGCGGCAAACTTCAACTGCCCTGGCCAGGTCGTGGTCTCCGGTGAGCCGGCGGCCCTCGACAGAGTCGTGGAGCTTGCCGGCGCTGTGAACGCGAAGGCCATCCCGCTCCGCGTCTCGGGCGCCTTTCACTCTCCACTGATGGACGACGCCGCTCACGAATTCTCCCAGCTCGTGTCGGAAGCGCCGATTGCCGACCCTCGCATTCCTGTAGTCGCCAACGCGACTGCCCAGCCTGTGACCGATGCCGAATCGGTTCGGCTGGCCATGTCGCAGCAGATGACCAGCCCGGTTCTGTGGAGCGCATCGATCCGCCGGATGATTGCAGACGGAGTAGGGCTCTTTCTGGAGGTGGGCCCCGGCAAAGTCCTCACAGGGCTGATCCAGCGGACGTCGGCAGAGGCTGCAGCCCTGGCCGTCGGGTCTATGGACCAACTCGATTCCCTCCTCGAGGAGGTTGAGGGGTGACAGCAAGCGAGGAGACGCCCGCCAGCGGCCCAGTTGCGCTGATCACCGGCGCACGACGAGGCATCGGCCGCGCGATCGCCCTGCGACTCGCGCGGTCTGGGCCTGTGGCTCTGAACGATATCGAAGCGGGGAAAGGAGAACTCGAGGCGGTAGCGCAGGAGGTGGGCGCGGCCGGCGAACAGGCCCTCGTCGTCCCTGGGGACGTCACCGACGGCGAGCAGGTAGACTCCCTCGTCAAGCAGGCGGCATCGTGGTTCGGCCGCCTCGACGTGCTCGTCAACAACGCCGGAATCACACGAGACGGGCTCCTTGTGCGCATGACCGACGAGCAGTGGCGCTCCGTTCTGGAGGTCAACCTGACCGGGGCCTTTCTGTGCAGTCGGGCCGCGACGAAGGTCATGCTTCGCCAGCGCTCAGGCCGCATCATCAACATGGCCTCCGTGGTCGGAGTTATGGGAAACGCCGGACAGGCGAACTACTCCGCATCCAAGGCCGGTCTGATCGGGCTTACGAAGTCGATGGCCCGGGAGTTGGCCCCCCGGGGCATAACGGTTAACGCCATTGCGCCGGGCTTCATCCTCTCACCAATGACGGATGAGCTGAGCGAAGAGGCGAAGGAGAAGCTGCATTCGCTCATCCCGCTCGGTCGGCTTGGGAGACCGGAGGACGTTGCCGAGGCCGTGGCCTTCCTCGCATCGCCGGCGGCCAGCTACCTCACGGGGCAGGTCGTGCAGGTTGACGGCGGGATGCATATGTGATATGCCTCTGGCCCGAATGGAAGGAGTGAGCAGGCGAGAAGCCGAATTCGCAGTCCGCGGCGGCAGCGCAGGCCACACTCCCAGGGAGGTCGCTACGCATGGATGAAGCCATCTTCGAGGAAGTCCGAACGCTGGTCGCAGAGCAGTTGGGGACAGATAAATCGGTCGTGACTCCTAGTGCGTCCTTCGAGGATGACCTCCGAGCGGATTCGCTCACTCTTGTGGAACTGCTGATGGCTCTTGAGGAACGTTTCGAGCTGCCAGACATACCAGAGGAAGAAGCGGACAAGATCAAAACGGTCGGCGACGTTGTCAACTACGTCGAGGCCAAGACGAGCAGCGACTGAAGCGCTGGGTAGACCTGCGCCTGGTGGCGGCTGGTGAGCCGTGGCCGACCACACGGCGAGGGAGGCCGTCTACAGGAGAGCCCATGGAGCGGCGCGTACTCGTCACCGGCATGGGCGCCATCACCCCCCTTGGGATCGGTGTTGAAGCTGCGTGGGAAGGGATGCGCTCCGGCCGGTCCGGCATAAGCAAGATCACCCTTTTCGATGCATCCGGCTTCTCATCCCAGATTGCGGGCGAGGTCTCGGACTTCGACCCAACGCTCTGGATGGAGCAGCGGGAGGTGCGCCACACCGATCGTTTCGTCCAGTTCGCCATCGCCGCCGGTGCGATGGCCGTCCAGGATGCCGGCCTGGAGTTCGACAGCATAGACTGCACCCGCACGGGCGTGCTGATCGGCTCTGGCATCGGCGGCACCTGGACCTGGGAGCAGCAGCACCGAATCCTCCTGGAAAAAGGGCCCCACCGGATCAGCCCCTTCTTCATCCCGATGCTCATCACGGACATGGCTTCGGGCCGGGTGGCGATGCGCTATGGAGCCACAGGGCCCAACACGGCAGTGGCAACGGCTTGCGCGACCAGCGCCCACGCGCTTGGCGACGCGGCCGAGATCATACGGCGCGGCGACGCCGATGTGATGATCGCAGGCGGCGCGGAAGCGGCGGTGTCGCCGCTCTCGCTGGGCGGATTCTGTGCCATGCGCGCCTTGTCCAGGCGCAATGACGAGCCCGAACGCGCGAGCCGGCCGTTCGATCGAGACCGCGACGGCTTCGTGATGGCAGAGGGGGCCGCCATCCTGGTGCTCGAGGATTCCGAGCACGCGCGGAAGAGAGGGGCCCGCATACACGGAGAACTGATAGGCTATGGAATGAGCGCCGACGCCTACCATATGACACAGCCCCAGCCGGATGGCGATGGGATGACACTGGCAATGGAGGCCGCCCTCAGGGACGCCGGACTATCACCCGATCAGGTGGACTACGTCAACGCGCACGGCACCGCGACAACCGTCGGCGACCCGGCCGAAACACGTGCCCTGAAGCGCGTCTTCGGCGATCACGCCCGTGTCGTCCCGATCAGCTCCACGAAGTCTGTGACAGGACACCTGCTCGGGGCCGGCGGGGCCATCGAAGCGATTGCATGCCTCTGCACACTGAGGGACGGTGTTGCGCCCCCAACGATCAATCTCGAGAATCCCGATCCGGAGTGCGACCTCGACTACGTTCCCAATGAAGCGCGCGAGATTAGCGCACAAGCTGCGATGACCAATTCCTTCGGATTCGGCGGACACAACGCCGTCCTTGTGCTCAGAAGAATCGACTGACGGGCCGGACCGGCGGCGCCGGCCCATGCAGCAGGAGCCAACAGTATGCCCATTCGCGCGGCCGTCCTTGATGTAGATGGAACGGTCGCTACGTGTCCCTATGATTTCGATGCTATGCGGGCGGCCGTCGCAGAAGTGGCGGCCCTCTGGAACGTCGATAGCCAGTCCCTGGGTGTCAGAGGCGTCATCGAGCAGATCGACCGAACGGCCAAGCTTCTCGGTGACAAGGGTCCTGCCTTCAGAGAGCCGGCCGAGAAAGCGGTGGCCCGGATCGAGGTGGCCTTCACTGAGAGGGCCTCCCTGGTTCCCGGCGCGGCAGAGGCGCTGGCCGATCTCAGGCGCAGCGGCGTGGCGGTAGGGCTTCTGACGCGCAACTGTCGCGCCGCCTCCGCGATCGTCCTGCGCCGCCTTGAGGACTACGATGTCCTGCTCACGCGTGACGACGTGCCTCTCGCGAAGCCCGACCCCGACCACGTCCTTCGAACGCTGGCCGCTCTCGACCGGAGCCCGAATGAAGCGGTCGTGGTAGGGGACCATGATTACGACATGCAAGCCGGGCGCGCCGCCGGCGTGCGCCTCTGCCTCGGCGTCCGCACAGGGAACCGATCGGACGCGGACCTGCGCTCCGCAGGCGCGGACGATGTGCTCGACAGCATCGCCGACCTGCCGAGCTGGCTTCGCACCAAGGGGGAGCTTCAGGGATGACCGCCTCGTCCTGGGCCGCCGCAGGGCTGATCTGCCTGCACCTCAGCTCTGTCGGGGCACTGCCTCGGGAGACCCACGTCGAATCGGTTCAGCCCTACCTTACCGGCGAGCGGGATGTGCGGGTCGTGATCGCTGATCGCGCATCGAGAGTTCATCTGCGCCCCGAGGGCATCGCATATGTTGAGGACGCCAGCAGCGGCAAGCGTCTGGCCGTGGCTCAGGCAGGCGCGCTTCTCTCGGCCAGGCCGGCAGGCGGAGTCGTGCGACTCACAGGGCCCGGCCTGCGCAAGTCGAACCGCTGCATCCGCATCTCGCCGGCGGGGCAAGATCCCCGGGTGGCCCTCTCGGTTTCCGACGGGTGGGGCCGGCGCGGGCACTACGCCGGTTCCATATACATTTACCCGACTTCACGAGGCCTGCGGCTAGTCGAGCACGTGAACCTTGAGACGTATGTCTCAGGGGTCGTTGCGGCAGAGATGCCCTCTCACTTCCCGCTGGAAGCGATGAAGGCCCAAACCGTGGCCGCCCGCACCTACGCACTCTACCATCTCGGCGGTCACCTCCGAGAGGAGGCGGACCTCTGCGGCCGGGTGCACTGCCAGGCCTACGGTGGGATGCCATCGTCGGATTCCCGGGCCGCTGTCGCCGCGCGAGAAAGCGCAGGACAGGTTCTCATCTGGAATGGCCTGGTCGTGGACGCGATGTATCATTCCGCGTGCGGCGGCAAGACCGCCACGGCTTGGCAGGTGAGACAGGGCAAGCTCCTGCCATACCTCCGACAGTCCGCGGACTCAGCCTTCGGCAGTTTCCAGCGTGCGTACTGCGCGCAAGATCACGACATCACCTGGACGAGAAGCTACTCGCTCGTCGAGGCCGGGCGCCTGGTCTCCTCCAACTTGGGAATAGTGCTCGGCAAACCCGACCTCCGTCCCGGGCGCCTCCAGGCGCTGAGAGTGATTCCGGGCCCTGACGACAACCGCGTCCAGTGGCTCAAGGTATACACCCACACAGGAACGTACCAAGTCCGAGGCGATGCGATTCGGTGGCTCTTCGGCGGCGGGCGCCCAGGGCGAGAGGGCCTCCGGAGCACATCGTTCGAGATGAAGGTCGAAGAAGGTGCGTCTGGCCGGCCGCGCAGATTCCTGTTCTCGGGAAAGGGACATGGACACGGCATCGGCCTGTGTCAGTGGGGCGCACGCGGCAGGGCCCTGGCTGGGCAACAGGCCCCTGAGATCCTGGCGGCCTATTACCCGGGCGCCCGTTTAGTCGATCTGGCCCGGTAGGGAGCATGGACCTCCTCAAGCGCTATGCGAGCAAGGAGACGCGCACGGTGATAGGCCTGATGTCTGGCACATCAGCCGACGGCGTCGATGCTGCGCTCGCTCGGATTTCCGGCTGCGGACACGAGATCGAGGTGAACCTGGTCGGGTTCAAGAAGACGCGGTACGAACCGAGGGTTCGTCAGGGCATCCTCGCTCTCATGTCCCCCCAGGCGCGTGTTGCGGACGTCTGCCGCATGAACTTTGCCATCGGACGCTTGTTTGCAGAAGCAGCGCTCGATTTGATGCATCGCTGCAGCCTTCAGCCTGGAGACGTGGACTTGATCGCCTCCCACGGCCAGACGATCTGCCATCTGCCGTCGGGCGGTCCCCTCGACGACCTCTCGGGGGGGTCCACGCTGCAGATCGGCGAGCCGGCCGTGATAGCGGACATGACCGGCGTGACGGTGGTCGCCGACTTCCGTCCGCAGGATATGGCGGCCGGCGGCCAGGGCGCCCCCCTCGTTCCCTATGCCGACTACGCGCTATTTCGCAGCCCGGAAAAGACTCGTGCAATCCAGAACATCGGGGGCATCGCGAACGTGACGCTGATCCCGGCCGGCAGCAGCATCGAGGAGGTCATCGCGTTCGACACCGGGCCGGGGAACATGATCATCGACGCTCTGGTGACAGCGCTGACGCGCGGAGAGAAGACGTTCGACGAAGACGGGGCGCTGAGCGCCCTGGGCCGCGTGGAGGAGAAGCTGCTTTCCTGGCTCATGGGGCACGAGTACCTATCGCGGCGACCACCCAAGTCCACGGGCCGCGAGGAGTTCGGCGCAGAGTTTGTGAGCGAGCTGCTGGAAAGGGCACAAGCGGCCGATGTATCCGCCGAGGACCTGCTTGCCACCACCGTCGCGTTTACGGCCGCCTCCATCGCGTCCAACTACAGGGACTTCCTTCTTATCGAACACAAGATCGACGAGGTGATCCTGGGCGGAGGCGGGAGCTACAACGCGACCCTCCGCAGAATGCTGCAGGAGCGCTTGCCCGATATCCCGATCTTCCTCCACGAGGACTTGGGCATCCCCGGCGAGGCAAAGGAAGCGCTCGCGTTTGCCATTCTCGGCAACCAGACTATGCTGGGCCAACCGGCCAATATGCCGAGCGCAACGGGGGCACGGCGGCCGGTCATACTGGGCAAGATTGTCCCTCCCACGCCCGGAGCAGAGTGAGTGAGGTCTGACCTATGAAACGCACGAAGGCGGTGATCATCATCGGGGACGGCCTGGCGGACCGGCCGGTGCCAGAGCTGGGCGGGCGCACACCACTTGAGGCCGCGGACACGCCGAACTTGGACAGTGTCGCGGCCGACGGGGAATGCGGGCAGATCGATCCGATCGGCCCGGGCGTCCGCGCGGGCAGCGACACCTCTCACCTGGCCATCCTGGGCTATGATCCCTCTGAGGTCTACACCGGCCGCGGCCCTTTCGAGGCCCTCGGAATCGGCATGCAAGTCGAACGCGGCGACATCTGCTTCCGCTGCAACTTTGCATCCCTTGAGGGCGATCTCAAGCTGGCCGATGAGGCAGGATTCTCAGGCGCCACGGTCGTGGACCGCCGCGCCCAGCGAATCTCGGAGGGCACGCGGGAGCTAGCCGACGCCCTCAACGAGATGACCATCGAAGATGTGACGTGCTACATCAAGGAGTCGGTGGAACATCGCGCCGCATTAGTCCTGCGCGGCCCGGGCCTGGGCCCCCACGCGAGCGACGTTGACCCCCATGAGGAAAATCAGCCGCCGCATGCCTCAGTTGGCGACGACGCTGAATCACAGAAAACGGCCCGCGTGCTCAATCACTTCACGCTTCGGTCGTGGGAAGCGCTCAGGCACCACGCGGTCAATAAGCGGCGCATGGAAGAGGGCAAGCTTCCGGCCAACATCGTGCTGCCCCGCGGCGGCGGAATCGCCCCCAACTTGGAGCCCTTCGCCGAGCGCTACGGTGTGAAAGGGGCGGCCGTGGTTGAGACCGGCCTCATCGCCGGGATAGCTCGCTATCTGGAGATGACGGTCCCGGAAGTTCCGGGGGCGACCGGCGGCGCGGACACGGACGAACTTGCGCTGGCCCGCGCGGTCATCACAATGCTCAGAGAGCACGACCTCGTCCTCTGCAATATCAAGGCGCCGGATCTTGGCGGCCACGACAGCAAGCCCGAGGCCAAGATGAAGGCCGCTCAGAAGGTGGACAAGTTGGTCGGGTATGTGCGCGAGAACTGTGGGTCCGATGTGCATCTCGCAATCACCGCCGATCACTGCACGCCCATCAACTTCGGCGACCACACTGGAGACACTGTTCCGGTGGCGATCTGCGGCGCCAACGTGCGGCCCGATGCCGTCCAGAGTTTTGGCGAGCGCGCGGTGGTATCGGGCGGGATCTCCCGCATCCGCGGCTCGGACATGATGTCCATACTGACCAACCTGATGGGCGTTCAGGAGAAGTTCGGGGCCTGAGAACATCACGCCGCCACGAGGCATAGAGTAGGGGAGGGCTCAGCCTCTTGGGTCTCGCTCTGACGCTCCTCGCCATCTTCGCGGTCATGGCGGTGCTGATGTATCTGAACCGCCTGCCCGCCATAGTGGCCAGTCCCATCATGGCCATTGCGATCGCGCTGGCCGCCCGTGTCCCTTGGAGAGATCTGGCCGCGATCATCAGCGACGGCGCGTTCCTGCTGCATAAGGCCTATGCCACCGCGATACTCGGGGCCGTGCTGGCGGAGATCGTGGGCAAGACCGGGGTCGCGGAGACGATGGTCAAGAAGACGGCGGAGCTGGGCGGCGACCGGCCCCTTGTTTTGGCCCTGCTCATGACAGCCGTCGTAGCCACGCTGTTCACCACTCTCGGCGGGCTCGGCGCTGTCATCATGGTCGCCACGATCGTCTTCCCGGTGCTGTTGGCGCTCGGCATTCCTCGGCTCGCAGTCGGCTGCCTCTTCCTGCTCGGCATGAGCCTGGGCGGAATCTTCAACTTGACCAACTGGCAGCTCTACAAGGATGTGCTCCTCCTGTCCGATAGCACCATTCTGAGCTTCGCCGCGCCACTTGCGGCACTGATGGCCTTAGCGACCGCTGCCTTTGCCTTCCTTCAGCTTCGCCCGTCCCGCCTTCGCCGGTATTGGTCGGCGCCGGAGCCGGAGAGGGCTGTGAGCTTCGCCCCGTGGTACTCGCTCCTCACCCCTATCATCCCACTCCTGCCCGTGCTGGGCTGCGCCATCTATAGTCTCATCGGTCGCCCCGATGCGCCCTTCAGGGTCCCGGTAGTGAGCGACCTGATTATCAGCGTCGCCTACGCCCTCTTCGGCCGGCTGCCGGCCCCCTTCGACTTCCCCATCGTCACTGCTATGGTGATTGGCATCGCCTACGGCCTTGTCGCCTGCCCGCGGCCTCCCCAAGGCCGCATCCAGCTCCTCACCCGCAGCGCCATCGATGGAATTGGCGCGGTGGCGCCCGCGGTGGCGCTCATGCTCGGCATTGGCATGCTGATAGAAGCTGTCACGCATCAACGCGTGCTGGAGCAAGTGCGGCCGCTCCTCACAGCAATCCTTCCGAGCAGTCGCCTCGGGTACGTGTTGGTCTTCACTGTCCTGGCACCACTGGCGTTGTACCGCGGTCCACTCAATGTGTGGGGCATGGGCTTCGGGCTGGCCAGGATGATGGCCGCCGCTCCCGGGCTCGGGCCGGCCGCGATAATGGCCGCCCTCCTGTCCGTCGGACAGCTTCAAGGTGTGTCCGACCCCACCAACACGCACAACGTTTGGATAGCCAACTACGTCAGCGAAGATGTCCAGAGAATCCTTCGGGCCACGCTCCCATACGTTTGGAGCGCGGCCGCCGTGGGTTTGGTCATCGGCGCAATCCTGTTCATGTAGCTGGACGCCGCCCCCGCGCGGTGGGCTCAGGCACTTGCCGGGGAAGGTGTTCCGTATCTCCCAGATGCATTCTCTGCATCTACTTCTCGGCTCCCCTGCTGCCGCTGCAGCTCGGCCTCCTCTGATGATTGCTTGCCCCGCTCAATGCCGCTGTGCTATAATCCGCAGCGTGCCATGATCGCTGAGGTACGGGCGGGAGCTTGTCTCCCGCCTCTTCGCAGGAGGCCCTAATGCGAGGGAAAATGTCTCTGATCCTCGCCGCGTCAGCCCTTCTGTGTGTTCTGGTCGGCGCGGCGTGCGATATCGGCTTTTCCGACGACATCTCGCCCCCGTTGTCCGTGCAGTGGGCTTTCTCTCTGGGCGAGGACGCCTGGAACGTGAATTGTCCCGTTGTTCTGAACGACCGCGTTTACGTGACCCACAGAGGTGTGGCGCGGTGCCTCGACAACGTCACGGGGGCCGAGCAGTGGAACTTCTCGCCGGAGAACGCCGCGGTCACGACCGCCCCTCTCGTGTGGGAGGACATAATCGTGGTGGGGGCGACGAACGCAACAGTATACGCGCTCGACGCGAAGACCGGCGATCCTGTCTGGGAGCGCATCTGCGCCGCCGGCATCTCTCCCGACCCTCTGCTCCTGAACGACGTGCTTCTCGTCGGGGCCGGGCACATGGTCTACGCGCTGACACCCGCCTCGGGTGAGGCCTCGTGGATATGCTCTCTCACTTCTGCGGCGAGGGTCGGGCCGGTCTCAGACGGAAGCATGGCCTACTTCCTCTGTCAGGATGGCAGCATCCAGTGCGTGGACGCCACGCAGGGCCGCTATCGCTGGACCTCGAGCATCCTGACGGGCCCTCGGACCTTCCGCCCGATAATCGCCGGCGAGCGGGTGGTCGTGGCCAGCGGCAACAGAATCCACGGCGTCGCACGCAGCGGGATCGTGGCCTGGACGGCGGACATGCCGGCGGGCATCGGCGCAACCCCCGTCCTGGTGGACGATATGCTGTATGTCCCATGTGTGGACGGGCGGCTCTACACGCTCTATGCGGGGTCCGGGGCCCCGCGGCACCATGTGGTCTACCAAGTCGATCACTCGCTGACCTCCTGCCCCGTTATCACCGACACGGTGGTGGCCATCGGCTCTGCCGACGGGCTGGTCATCGTTTGGAACGCTGACTCCGGCCAGGTGAGATGGGTCTACCGTTGCCGCAACCCTGATCAGCTTCCCAACGAGGGCACCCAACACGGCATCTACGCACCGCTCGTTATCGCCGATGGATCCCTCTACTGTCTGACAGGCGGGGGCAATCTCTACCGCTTCTCCGCCTCCGCTATCGACCGAGGCGGCCCGGTCTTCGGGGACTTCGAACCGGAGCCGGGATCGCCCAACCCTGGAGGACAGTACCTCGTGCCCGCGTGCTCAATCGTGGACGACGGCAGCGGTGTGGATCCCACCTCGATAGCGGCCTTGGTGGACGGCAGCCCCGTTCCGGTCTCATTTGACATTACTACCGGTGTTGCGATCCTGCGCGGATCTGGCTTTCCGGATGGCTCCCACATAGTCAAGGTCTCGGCGACGGACTACCGAGGAAACGAGGCCTCGGCCCAGTGGAGCTTCCTCACTGACGCAAGCATCCTGCCCAGTCCAGAGCAACGGGTGCCCGGGCAGCCGGGAGCGCAGCAGTTTCGGCAAATGGGATTCTAGCCGCGCGTCCGATCCCGGTGAGCCGCTTCCCAACGCGTGCGGGAGCCCAGCATGACTGACCGCAAGGCGTGGCTGGCGTTGAACGCGGCCGAGTTGCCGCCGCGCAAGGCAGCCGAGCTCATTGATCGGTACGGCTCGCCCGAGGCTGCCATCTCCGCCGGCCCCAGGGATCTGCTCTCTGCGGGCCTGCTTTCGTCGGCCGAGGTCTCGCGCCTCACCGCGGCCGCCGGCCGAGATCACACAACCGAGATACACAAGCTCGGTGAGCTCGGAGTGCGCATCGTCACAATCCGCGACTCTGAGTACCCAGCGAATCTCCGGCAAATCCATGACCCCCCACAGGTGCTGTTCGCACGGGGGTCGCTCCTGGCCGGCGACGAGCGCTGCGTGGCAATAGTCGGGACGAGGCGGGTCACCCCGTACGGTCGCCTTGTCTCGGAGACGCTTGCTCGGGACCTGGCCGCTCGGGGCGTCACCGTAGTAAGTGGACTTGCCGTGGGGGCCGATGCCGCGGCTCATCGTGGCGCGCTCTCCGCCGGCGGCCGCACGATCGGAGTGCTCGCCTGCGGCATCGATGTGCCCTACCCGCGGGATACGATGGAGCTGCGCGAGCAGGCGGTGCAGCATGGCGCCGTACTCTCGGAGGTCCCGCTTGGCACCCCCGCGCGACGACACCGTTTCCACAGCCGGAATCGCCTCATCAGTGGTCTGGCTCTCGGCGTCGTGATTACAGAGGCCCCGGAGCGCAGCGGCGCCCTCATTACGGCCAACATGGCGGCAGATCAAGGTCGCGAAGTCTTCGCCGTTCCCGGAAGCATCAACAGCCAGTTCAGCCGGGGAACTCACGCCCTTCTCCGCGACGGTGCGCATATCGCCACATCCGTGGAAGATATACTAGAGGTCCTGAACCTCGCCGAGGCAGTGCCGACGGAAGGCGCTGCGCCGGAGGAGGGAGAGCCAGAGTCGCCACAGGCGCTCACGTCGGACGAGGACGTTATCTTGCACGCCCTGTCACTTCAGCAAAGACACGTCGACGAGCTAATCAACGAGTCTCGTCTGCCTGCATCCCGCGCAAACGCGGGGCTTCTTATGTTGGAGTTGAAGGGATTGGTCCGGCGGCTGCCTGGGAACATGTTCATGCGGGTTCGCTGAAGGCTCGCAGAGCCCATGGCCGAGCAGGATCTCACACAGAGACAATGGCCAAATCGCTCATCATAGTGGAGTCTCCTGCAAAGACGCGGACGATCGGCCGCTTCGTCGGAAGGCAGTACTCCCTGGCAGCCTCCATGGGACACGTCCGAGATCTGCCGAAGAGCACGCTCGGAGTGGACGTAGAGCACGACTTCAAGCCAAAGTACGTGAACCTGAGGGACCGCGCGCCGGTGCTCAGGAAGCTGAGACAGGCTGTCGCCAAGGCAAACGAGGTCTATCTGGCCACCGACCCAGACCGAGAGGGAGAGGCAATAGCCTGGCACCTGACGCGGGCCCTCAAGATAAAGGACCCGAAACGAATCGAGTTCAACGAGATCACGCGAGGAGCGGTCACTCGCGCGCTGGCGAATCCTCGGAGCATCGACCCGGATCGGGTCGATGCGCAGCAGGCGCGCCGCATCTTGGACCGCCTGGTCGGCTACAGCCTGAGCCCGCTCTTGCAGCGGAAGATGCGCAAGTGGGGCCTCAGTGCAGGCAGGGTGCAGTCGGTGGCCGTGCGGCTCGTCTGCGAGCGCGAGCGCGAGATCGAGGCGTTCGTTCCCGAAGAGTACTGGGACATCACGGCATTGGTGACGCCGACCTCCGCCGAAGACGCCTTCCAGGTAAAGCTCGTCGAGAAGGACGGGGAGAAGATCGCGGTCCGCAACGCGGCCCAGGCTGACACCGCGGCCAGGGAGATATGGGATGCGCCTCTCCGAGTGACGCGCGTGAAGGAGTCGAAGCAGGCGCGCCGCCCTCCGCCGCCCTTCATCACGAGCACCCTACAACAGGACGCCGCCAACCGCCTCGGGCTCTCCGCTCGGCAGACAATGCGGGTGGCGCAGCAGCTCTACGAAGGCGTGGAGCTGGGAGATGAAGGACCAGTGGGGCTGATCACATACATGCGCACCGACTCCACGCGGGTGGCCTCGGAGGCTCAGGCTGCAGCACGCAAAGTCATACGCGAGCGGTTCGGATCGGAGTATGCGCCCCCCCGTCCGCGGCGGTACGCGTCGCGGCGGGGAGCACAGGAGGCGCACGAGGCGATCCGCCCGACCTATCCTGACCGCTTCCCTGAGGACCTGAGGCAGTTCCTCGACGACAGACAGCGGCGGCTCTATGAGCTGATTTGGTCGCGATTCATGGCGAGCCAGATGGCCGACCTGCAGCTCCTCATCAAGGCGGTCGACGTGTCGGCGGGGCCGTACGGCCTGCGCGGTCGGGGCGTTAAGGTGCTCTTTCCTGGCTTCACCCGCCTCTACTCAACGCGCGACGGTGAGGTCTCGATACCCGACCTCACGGAGGGCATGTGGCTCGACCTCGTGAGCCTGACGACATTGCAGCGTTTCACCGAGCCGCCGCCGCGGTACACGGAGGCTGGCCTCGTTCGAGCGCTCGAAGCAAAGGGGATCGGGCGGCCCAGCACGTACGCGCCGATTATCGGCACGATCCAGGACCGCGGCTACGTGTATCTGGATGACAAGCGGTTCCGCCCCACGGACCTGGGATTCGCCGTCACCGATCAGCTTGTCTCGCACTTCCCGGACGTGATCAACGTTGAGTTCACCGCCGAGATGGAGTCTCAGTTGGACAAGATCGAGGAGGGCGAGGCCGACTGGGTCGAGACGCTGCGCAAGTTCTACGGCCCCTTCTCCGAGTCGGTCGAGCAGGCCGAGGAGAAAATGGACAAGGTCAGCGTTCAGCCCCGCGAGACCGACGAGGTGTGCGAGGAGTGCGGACGGGCCATGCTGCTCCGCGTAGGCAGGCACGGGCCCTTCCTCGCCTGCTCGGGCTACCCAGAGTGCAAACACACCCGGCCCGCCCCGGGCGCAAAGCAGGAGAAAAGAGGAAGCAAGCCTCCGCCCGAGCCGACCGACGAAGTCTGTGAGAAGTGCGGGAGTCCGATGGTGATTCGGACGGGCCGGCGCGGTCGCTTTCTGGCATGTTCGGCCTTCCCCAAGTGCAGGAGCACGCGTCCGCTCCCTGAAGACGAAGCCGCGGCAGAGGAAGCTGCCGCCGGCGAGAAGTGCGAGCTCTGCGGCCGTTCGATGGCGGTTCGCCGGGGGCGCTACGGCCTCTTCCTCGGCTGTACCGGGTATCCCGAGTGCCGAGGTGTCCAGCGCCTGCCAAAGCAGGCGAAATCGTCAACACCGACCGGTTGACGAGGGGCGCTCCGCGCCGACGCGCTCTGAAGAGGAATCCGTTCTCCCGTCCGGCCGCCGGCTCGGGGCCGTCCCCTTTGTCTCTTCGTCTCGGTCCACATACCTTCGGGAGCTCGCTTGACACCCCGGAATGGCCGGTGTTATCATCGCCGATACTGAGGAAAGCCAAGGCAAATGGCATCATCTCGACTACAATATCGGGTCGCAGTAGTGGGAGCCCGGGCCGTTGGCCGGGAGATGATTCGAGTTCTCCGCCAGCGCAGATTCCCGGCGGCCAGCCTGCGCGTCTTCGCCACGCGGGAGCGCGACATAAAGGTCGATGGCGAGACCTACCACGTAGAAGTCATCCATGAAGAAGCGTTCGACGATATAGACGTTGCCTTCTTCGCGGGCGGCGACAAGCGCGAGGGCCACTTCGGACCGGTGGCCGCTGAGCGCGGGACGACCGTGATCGACAACGCCGACGCCTTCAGGCTAGATCCTGATGTCCCGCTAGTTGTTCCAGAGGTAAACCCCGACGCGGTACGAGATCACCGCAACCTGATTGCCAATCCGAATTGCTCGACGATCCAGTTCGTCGTCGCGCTCAAGCCCCTTCACGACGCGGCCCGCCTCAAGCGGGTCGTCGTCGCGACGTATCAGGCAGTTTCGGGCCGCAGCACCTCTCCGGAGGGCAGCGATCCTGTTGATGCGCTGCGGGAGGAGATGGTAGTCCTGTGCAAACGGATCTGCGAGGCGGCCGACACCGGCCTGCCTGAGGAACGCCTCCACGTGATAATCCGGTCTGCCCAGGAGTGCTCGGGGGAACTGTGCGGCGATCCAACGCTCTTCCCCTATCCGATAGCCGGCAACGTAATACCGCAGATCTCCAGTTTCCGCGAGGACGGCTACTCGAAGGAGGAGATGAAGCTCGTCAGCGAGACTCGCAAGATCCTGGGTGAGCCGGACCTCAAGATTACATCTACAACGGTTCGGGTCCCGGTGTTCAATTGCCACGCCGAGGCCGTCAACCTGGAGTTCGAGAACCCACTGCGGCCGGAGCGCGCTCGGGAGATGCTGGAGGCCTCGCCCGGGATTACAGTAATCGATGATCCCAACAATGGCCGCTACCCGACGCCGCTAGAGTGCTCGGGCACCGATGACGTGTTCGTCGGGCGGATTCGCGGGGATGACACGGTGCCGTATGGGCTGAATCTGTGGATCGTGGCCGACAACCTGCGAAAGGGAGCGGCCCTCAACGCGATTCAGATCGCCGAGAAGATGATGGAGATGGGCCTGCTGACCCCGAAGTCCCAGTGAGGTTCTTGGCGCGATGAAGGTAGTCGTTCAGAAATTCGGCGGCACATGTGTGGAGTCGGTGGCCAACCAACTCACTAGTGCTGAGCGCATCATGGAGGCCCGCGACCGCGGGCTTTACCCCGTCATCGTCGTGTCAGCGATGGGCCGCCAAGATCAGCCGTACTCCACGGCCAAGCTGGTGAGCACCGTTCGAGACATCCGAGCGGACATCGACCCGCGTGAGCTCGACCTCTTGATGTCCTGCGGGGAGATCATCTCGACGGTGGCGATGGCTCATCTGCTCAAGACCAAGGGCTACGAAACGATCGCTCTGAGCGGCGGCCAGGCCGGCCTTATTACCGATGGGTTCTACGGACACGCTCGAATTGTTCGCATCCAGCCGACGCCTCTGCTGTCGGCCCTCCAGGAAGGGAGGATGGTGTTCGTCGCGGGCTTCCAGGGGAACACCGAGAGCCACCAGATCACTACTCTGGGCGCCGGAGGCAGCGACTACACCGCTGTCGCGCTGACCCACATAATCAAAGACACGCCGCGGCTGCCGTTCGGCGACGACTTGGAGATGGAGCCCCTTCAGATCTTCAAGGAAGTCGACGGCATCATGACGGCCAATCCGAACAGCCTGGAAGGAGCAGAGAGCCCGCGCACACTGCCTCAGCTCACATATGACGAGTGTGTCTCGATGTCCCGGCTGGGAGCGGAGGTGCTCCAGCAGCAGGCGGCGGAGATGGCCCGCAAGCACTCGATCCCGCTTGCGGTGAGAAACTTCCTCGCTGCAGAGGGGCCGGGCACTGAGGTCGGATCTCCTACTGGCTGCAGCGGCGACGAGCGGGCCACCGCCATCGTCGACCAGCCGAAGCTTCTCGTGTTTGACATCGAATCCGACAACCCGCGGCTTCCGCTGCAGATAGGGGAGCGCCTGGAGCGAGCGCGCCTCACCTACTTCCAGGTATCCTCGAGGGAAGCCGGCGCGAGGTTTGCGGTGAGGCCGGTGAAGTACCGCGACGTAGAGATTACCATACGAGAGATACTATTTGCCCATGGGACGCCGGAGGAGATAAACGCAGGCGACTTCGCACTGGTCTCCGTCGTCGGCGAAGCGCTGCGGCAGCGACTCGACTTCTGGCGGGAGCAAGCGGAGCGTGTGCTCGCCGACAGCAATGTGGCAATACACGGCAGCGCCGAAGGCGACATCAGCCTCTCTTTCCTGGTTCCTGACGAAGAGCGCAAGAAGGCAGTGAGCCGTCTGCACCAGGCGCTCGTGCTGTAGTTGCTTCGAACAAGGAGGTCGTGCGCGTGCCCTTGGAACTCAAAGGCGTCTTCGCCCCCAACGTCACTCCGTTCTCCGCACAGTCGGTGGACGAGGCCGCCCTCCGCCGGGTGCTTGACTCACTGATTGAGGCTAACATTAGCGGCCTAGTCCCGTGCGGCACGACGGGCGAGTCTGCAACCCTTAGCCACGAAGAGCACCGTCGAGTGGTCGAGGTAACGATAGCGCACGTCGCCGGCCGCGTCCCTGTCATCGGCGGGGCAGGCTCCAACAGCACGAACGAAGCCATTGAACTGGTGAAGCACGCTGAGGGGGCAGGGGCCGACGGAGTTCTCATCATCTGCCCGTACTACAACCGGCCCACCCAGGCCGGCCTCGTCCAGCACTTCACGAAGATCGCAGAGGCGACTGACCTGCCAATCGTCATGTACAACATCCCCAAGCGCACAGGCGTCAACATGCATGCCGACACGGCGGTCGAGCTGTCACGGATCCCTAATATAGTTGGTGCAAAGGAGGCGAGCGGCGATCTCCAGCAGGTAGGCGATATCATCCAGCGTTCGGACCCAGGCTTCGTCATTCTGAGCGGGGACGGCAATCTCACTTTCTCGATATGTTGTCTGGGGGGAACAGGGGGCATCCTTGCCGACGCTCACGTCCTCCCGGGCGAATGGCTCCGAATGGTGGACCTCATCGCCGAGGGGAAACTGGCCGAGGCCCGGCAGATTCACTATCGTCTTCTCCCCATCACGCAAGCGCTGTTTCTGGAGACGAACCCGGCCCCCGTGAAGGCCGCGCTGGAGCTGATGGGAATGTGCTCGAGCGAGGTGAGGCTTCCGCTTCTGCCCGCCACGGAGTCATGCCGCGCGGTGCTTCGAGAGGAGCTGGCTAGGCTTGGGGTTCTCTGAGACCAAGGAGGCGCTCGAGCAGATTCATGCGGGGGTGCGCTCCTGTCGCCTCTGCGACTTATCGCGGAGTCGCACCCGGCCGGTGCCCGGGGAGGGCGCGGCAGACGCAAACGTCATGTTCGTCGGCGAGGCGCCCGGCCTCGACGAAGACCGGCAGGGACGGCCGTTCGTCGGCGCCGCCGGCCGGGTCCTCACCGAGCAGCTCAGGAGAATAGGCATCGATCGTCGCCAAGTCTTCATCACGAACGTAGTGAAGTGTCGCCCCGAGAACAATCGCGATCCGCAGCCGCAGGAGATCGAGGCCTGCCGCGACCATCTCCTCTCTCAGATTGCAATCATCAACCCGAAGGTGATCTGTGCCCTGGGCCGCTTTGCAGCTCGGGCTCTGATCGACAGCAGCATCTCGATCAGCCGCGAGCACGGCAAGGCCAGGCGTATCAGCGGCATCGTTTACCTGCCCATCTACCATCCCGCCGCTGCGCTCCATCAGGCGCGGCTGACCGACGCCCTGGAGAGCGACTTCCACGAGCTGCGGGCGGTTCTCGACAGCGAGCTGCGAAGGCCTGCTGCCCCGCGAACTTCCGGCGATGGCTAACAGGGCCGCTCTCAACCTGGCCACACTCGGAGCTGCGACCCTGGAGCAGAAGTTCTATGCGGCGTCCGCAGCAGGCTTTGCGGCCGTGGGGCTGCGCGCGGGGGACCTCGACGAACCGGAGGAACGCGGGCGCGAGGAGCTTCGGCTGAGCGGCCTCGCGGTGGCCGAGCTGGAGGCGGCCGACGGTTGGATGGAGAGCTCCCGCACTGCTCGCAGTCTTGCAATCGTCCAGGCTGAACATATCTTCGCCACCGCTGCCGAAATCGGCGCGTCGTTGGTAGTCGCTTGGCCTTCCGACGAGCCGCTGGAAGCGCTGGTGGCGGCCAGCTATTTCGCCGACCTCTGCCGCGCAGCCGAGCCCTTCGATGTCCGCGTAGGTTTAGAGTTCCTCGGGAACTCGCCGACGGTGAAGGACCTGTCTACGGCCTGGCGCATAGTAGAGATGGCCGAAATGGGGAACGGCGGCGTCGTGATCGACAGCTTTCACTTCCACCGCGGCGGATCGACCCCGGAGATGATCGAGCGTATACCCGCAGAGAAGATCCTCCTGCTGCAGGTGAGCGACACACCAGACCTGCCCCTTCGCGAACTCGAAGACAGACACCGACTCTACCCCGGGACGGGTGCCCTTGCGCTTGAGCAGCTGCTGGCCGCCGTACGCACAAAGGGATACTCCGGCTACTACTCGCTCGAACTGCAGAACGAGGAATACTGGGAAGAAGACCCTGTGGTTGTGGCGACCGAGGGGCTCCGGTCGCTGCGGCGACTGGGTATTATGTGAGGAGAACGGAGACAATGGCGAAGGAAGTCCTTGCGGAGCTGAAGTCAGTCTGCAACAAGATCCGAAAGTGTTTCGACGCGAAAGACTCCGCCAGGGAGGCGGCGCTTGTCCGCTCGCGGGAGGTGATTCGCAATAGCGCCAACGCGATTCGCGCCGTTCACCGCGGCGAGTACGAGGAGGCGAAGGCGCTGATGGACGAGAGCGGGCGGCTTCTGTCCGAAGTCGACGAGGCCTTGAAGGACCATCCCGACATCTACTACTCGGGCTTTGTACACGACGCCCAGAAGGAGCACGCCGAAGCCCACCAGACCTATGCGCTCATTCGAGGAGAGAGCCTGCCGGATCCCGATGAGCTGCGCGTCGGCTATCCCGCATACCTGAACGCGCTCGGAGAGGCCGTCGGCGAGCTGAGGCGATATGCCCTCGACCGCATTCGCCACAACGAACTCGGCTGGGGCGAAGGTGTGCTCGCCGCCATGGACGAGATCTACTACGCTATGGTCTCCTTCGACTATCCGACCGCCATCTCGGGCGGCCTCAAGCGCACGGCCGACATCACTCGCTCACTCATCGAGCGCACCCGCGGCGACATAACCAACGCGACGCGCCAGCAGCGCCTCGAGGCAGCGCTCGCAGAGTTGGAGGGGAGGCTCAAGGTGCTGCCCCAACAGCGCGAAGAGATCAAGGGCACGGTTGTAGAGGACGACTGACGGGCGCTCGTTGCGGCCTCCAAACTCGCCGTGCTATAATCGCCAGCACTATGCCGGAAGCGAAGAAGCCAGTCATCTTCAGCGCCATGCAGGTCACGGGCAAGCTCCACCTGGGAAACCTGGAGGGAGCGCTCCGCAACTGGGTCCGACTCCAAGACGAGTATGAGCTCTACGCGGGGATTGTGGACCTGCACTCGCTCACGACAGCCTACGAAGACACCGGCGAGATCCTCGAGAATGTCCGCGAGGCGGCGGTCGATTACCTGGCGGCAGGTCTCGACCCTGACAAGATGTCCATTGTCGTCCAGTCACAGGTGCCGGGTCACTGCGAGCTCCACGCCCTCCTGTCCATGATAACTCCGGTGAGTTGGCTGGAGCGGGTGCCGACGTACAAGGAGAAACGCGAGCAGCTTCACATTGCTTCTCCCTCATACGGCCTGCTCGGCTATCCGGTGCTGATGGCCGCTGATATCCTGGTGTATCGGGCCGAGGTCGTGCCGGTGGGACGAGACCAGGAGCCTCATTTGGAGCTGACCCGGGAGATTGCGCGGCGGTTCAATCACATCTATGGCGAGACATTTCCTGAGCCACAGTCCCTTCTGACGGAGTTCGCCGTGCTGCCGGGTCTGGACAACCGCAAGATGAGCAAGTCTTACGACAACTGCATCTACCTCTCCGACAGCCCGGATACGGTACAGGAAAAAGTCCGCGGCATGTTCACGGACCCGAAGAAGATCCGCAAGAGTGATCCCGGCCACCCTGACCAGTGCCCCGTCTACGCCTATCATGTGGCTTATGAGCCTGACAGCTCAGAGGAGGCGAAGCGCGCCTGCGAGGCCGGCGAGCTGGGCTGTGTTCCGCACAAGAAGCAACTTGGGGATGTATTGGTAGCTGCGCTCACACCCCACTGGGAACGCCGCGCTGCCTTGGCGGCCGACCCGGGATACGTGGACCGGGCCTTAGCGCAGGGAGCAGAGCGGGCACGGGAGAAGACCGGCACCACAATGGAGCTGGTGTGGCAGGCAATGAAACTTCGATAGCATCCGCTCCTAGCGACAACGCTCGAACTGGCCTAAGCTGGACAGTCAATCTCGGATAAGGCATAGATACTTTGGGGCTCCGGCGCCCCGTTAGAGTCAAACAGACCAGATGGCACAGCAGCACTTGCAGCCCTGGAGGCGGTAATGTTCACACCTGAGATGTCCGAGCGCGAGGGGCCCACCCATCCCGGCACCCCGCCAGATCGAATCTTCACCGGTCACCCGGTAAAGCTTCCCGTTTTCGAGGGGCCTCTGGATCTGCTGCTGTATCTCATCGAGCGGGACGAGATCGACGTCTTCGATATTGCCATCGAGCACATCACCAACGAGTACCTTCACTACCTTGCCCAGCTCGAATCCCTCAACATCGAGGTCGCCGGCGAGTTCCTCGTGATGGCCGCCCAGCTCATGCTCATCAAGTCTCGTACGCTCCTACCCCAAGAGGAGCAGCCGGAGGAGGAGGAAGAGGAGGCGGGCGATCCGCGGGCAGAGCTGGTGGCCCGACTTCTCGAATATCGGCGGTATAAGCAGGTGGCCGATGAGCTGCGCGCCCGAGCTGAGATCCAGCGCTTCGTCTTCTCTCGCAAGGGACTGCTGAACGGTGCCGACGACAACGGGCACGACGCAGTTCAGCTGGAACTCAGTGAAGTGTCAGCCTTCGACCTGTGGGCTGCCTTTCAGAACGTGTTGAGCCGTGTCAAGGAACCGGCCGGCGGGGAGGTCGTCAGGGGGCGATTCACCGTGGCCCAGAAGATGGCGGCGATAGCCGCCGGAGCTCGATGGTCGAAGGACGGCATTAGATTTGAGGACCTCTTCGAGGAGGCCGTGAGTCGGCTCGAGTTGGTGGTCACTTTCCTGGCTGTGCTCGAGCTGATGCGACTCCGTCGCGTCCGCGTAGTCCAGCGAGGTCTTTTCGGAGAGATTCGTGTATTTCCGTACGCCGGCGAGGGTTCTCAGGCGCCCGCGGCCGTTCGAGAAATCAGATGAAGAATGACTAGTCAACTGCCCCAGGACATTCCGCCCGCGGACACGCCGCAGAACTCAGAACCCGAATCCGAACTCGACGGCCGTCAGAAGCTTGCTGCACTGGAAGCGGTGCTCTTCATGGCCGCCGAGCCGATCGCGGCGGCGGAGCTGGCCCAGATCTTGGGGGTGACACCCGCTCAGGCGGAAGACCTGGCCCAAGCTCTGGACCGGGAGTACCGCGGGCGCGGCCTCCAGATAAGCCGCGTCGCTGGTGGCTACCAGGTCTGCACCCGACCGGAGTTCGGCTCCTACGTCGCCAGGCTCCACAAGCCCGAGCGTTTCCGTCTCTCCCGGGCAGCGCTCGAGACGCTCGCCATCGTTGCCTACAAGCAGCCCATCACACGGCCCGAGATAGAGGCGGTCCGCGGCGTCAACTCCGACTCGCCGATCGACACGCTTCTTCAGTACGAACTGATCTGCCAGGCCGGTAGAAAGAGCGCGCCCGGCCGCCCGATACTCTACCGGACGACCGACAACTTTCTGGGTCGGTTTGGGCTCAACTCCGTGGATGACCTTCCACACATCGATGCGCTCTCGACGGACGAAGATGCCGTGCGCGCCGATCTCCGCGGACCCGTCGGCCTTGCCCAGCGAGAAATGGAGGAGCCTGAGACAGGCCAGGTGGGCTGCGGGCGCGAATCCCCGGACCAGGACGCCTCGCCGCACGAGCAACGGCCCGACGCTCCGGAGCAGTCGACGTGATGAGGTCGGCGAGTATCAAGGCTTTGGTCGGGATTGCCGCTCTCCTCTTCAGTCTGCCTGCCCCCGCGTCGTGTGCGTCCCCGCCTGCGGTCGAGGCCAGCGCCGCTGTCCTCATGGATGCCGAAACGGGGACTGTCCTGTTTGAGAAGTCAATGCACCAACCCCGCTCGGCGGCGAGCACCACAAAGGTGATGACCGCCCTGCTCGCGCTCGAAGCCGCCGATCTGCCGGAATCTCTGACCATCGGACCAGAAGCCCAATCGATTACAGGCTCTTCGCTGTGTCTGAAGCCAGGAGATATGGTGAGCACTAGTGACCTGCTCGCAGCTCTCTTGATGCACTCCGCCAACGATGCCGCGGTCGTCCTCGCCGCGGAGATTGCGGGCAGCGCGGAGGCCTTTGCCGATCGGATGAACGCTCGCGCGCGGCAACTTGGGGCAGTGAATACCCACTTCGTTAACCCCCACGGGCTACACCACCCGGATCACCACTCATCGGCTTACGACCTCGCACTCATGACCCGTGAGGCGCTGAAGTACCAGCGATTCCGCGACATTGTGGCGAGCAAGACTACGCAGGTGGGCGTACCCAGCGCGCCCGGCGGGACCAAGCGGCTGGTGAACCATAACAAGCTCCTTTGGCGGGCCGACTTCGTGGACGGGGTCAAGACCGGCTACGTCCGCCAGTCCGGCCACTGCCTGATAGCATCCGGCACCGAGGAAGGGTGGCGGCTGATCGCTGTGCTCCTGAACACCCCGGACATGTACGGCGAGGCACAGGCTCTTCTCGAGTACGGGTTCGAGAACTTCAGTCGGCACGTGTACGCCGAACGCGGCGACGCTGTCGCTCGCGCCCGCGTGCGCGGTGGCAGAGAACCTGATGTGCCGGCTGTTTGTCAGAAGACACTCGCCTGCGTCACGGGGCCCGGCATCGGGGACGACTTCCGTCTCGAAGTCAGCGTGGATACTCTCGACGCGCCTGTTGCGGCCGGCGTGCTGGCAGGTGAGGCCCGGCTTCTTTCCAGTGGCGAAGTGCTTTCGTCCTCTCCGCTCGTGTCCGGCGAGGCAGTGCCGCGCTCGTCGTGGCGCGCGCTCGGCCTCTGGCTCCTCCGGGCCGCCGTCCTGATAGCTCTTGGAGCAATGCTCTGCAGGGCTTATGCAAAGGCTTTCAAAGCTAATTGCCGCCGCGGGGGTCGTCTCCCGACGTAAGGCCGCCGCACTCGTACGCTCGGGCCGCGTGCGCGTCGATGGGGAAATCGTCCGAGAGCCGGCCGCCGAAGTGGACCCCGACAGCTCGCGCGTTGAGGTCGATGGCCGCCTGATCCAGATACAGCCGAGGCGGTACATCATCCTCAACAAGCCTCGGGGGCCGCTATCGACCACAACAGACCAGCGCGGTCGATCCACCGTGCTCGACCTCGTGCCGGATACGGCAGAGCGCCTGTACCCCGCCGGCCGACTCGACGCCGACACAGAGGGCCTGCTGCTGATAACGAACGACGGCGATCTGACTTACCGGCTCACCCATCCACGCTATGGCGTCGAGAAGGTCTATCAGGCCGAGGTGAAGGGCCGGCCCTCTCGCGCGACGCTCAAGAAGCTCGAAGACGGTATGATGCTGGAGGAGGGGCCGACCGGCCCCGCGCGGACCCGCCTGTTGCGACCAGGTAGGGATGAATCCCTGGTGGAGATCACGGTCCACGCCGGCCGGAAGCGCATGGTGCGAAGGATGCTGGCAGCAGTGGGACACGCGGTGATCGCCCTCCGGCGCACGCGGCTGGGCGCACTGACACTAGGCGACCTGCGGCCCGGCCAATGGCGACAGCTGACGCAGCAGGAGCTGGCCGCCCTGAGAGCCGCCATAAGTGCGAACGACCCCGCCCGCAAAGGGGCGAGGTCGACGCCGTCCCGGCGAGGCCCGTCGTAAAACGCGTGCCTACACGGCTCGCACGACCTTGCCGGCCTTCAGACACTTGGCGCACACTTGAATACGTGTTGGCTTTCCCCGCCGAAGTGCCGTAATGCGCTGGAGGTTCGGCAGCCAGCGTCTCTTCGTGCGAACGTGCGAGTGGCTCACATTGTAGCCCACTTGAGGTCCCTTGCCGCATATATCGCAGCGTCTAGCCATCTTCTGACTCCGTGCCTGATATCGAGCCCGACCTCATATCATAGCATGGCCGATCTTTCGGGCGCAACCGGACCGCAGTCAGGATGCCGGCAAGCAAGGGATAGAAAGTGCGGAGGACTCCAGCGGTTCGGCACTGACACACGGAGAGAACACCCATAGCCGTGAGGAGACTTCGCGAATTTCGGCCGGAAGCCCTCGGGGCTCAGCTAAACAAGTAGCTGCACTCCCCCTCTGTCAGTCGAAGTGAGGCCGCGCCCAGCGCTTCGCGCGCGTGCTGCGGATTGCCGGTTCCAATGATCGGGTAGATCGTGAAGGGCTGGCTCAGGAGGTAGGCC
>CAZLHI010000032.1:0-5571 GCA_964559435.1 uncultured bacterium
TGTCCCTAGGCCCTGAGGGGCCGGGATGTCCCTAGGCCCTGAGGGGCCGGGATGTCCCTAGGCCCTGAGGGGCCGGGATGGCGGCCACCTCGGGCGGCCTAGCCAGCGGCCACCTGGGGAAGCCTAGCCGGCGGTCCGCCCGAACGCGGAGCTAGCCATGTGTCTGCTGCCCAGTCGCTACCTCTCCGGCGCGGCCGCCAGTATCTCCTTGAACCAGTCCTTGTCGCGGACGCGGTCGAGGTCGGGGTCGGTCTCCATGTGTTTCCGAGAGGGCAGGTCGGCGAGGTCGCGAGGCCGCTCGAGCCACTTCCTGCACTCCTCTTCCCCGCCCAGTCGGGCGCTGGCGCAGGGCGCGGCCGATGCCCCGCCTGCGGTACTCCTCGATCGCTCCGGCTTCATAGAGAAGCATCATCGGCCTGGGCCCATCGAGGCGGGGGAAGCGGTAGCCGTAGACCAGGCCGGCCTGTCATCGACATAGGCGGCAATGAGATAGGCGCGGTCGTCGGCGAGGAGCGAGCGCATGTCGGCGTCGTCGAGCGACACATCTGCGACCTCGTCGATCACGAACTTGACCTGCTCGATGAGTTGGCATGCCGCCTCTTCATCTCCCTCGACCAGCCTGCGTATCTGCATGCTCCCCCTCCCGCGCTGCGTCGGAGTTCGATGGCCTGCGCCCGCTCTGCCCGTTCGCCGCGCCGGCCGCGATTCCCGCCCGGCGCGGGACGGCTGCGGCGGCCCGCTCACACCCCAGCCTACAGGCACCTTGGACGTCTGTCATTGCCTTGAGACGCCCCCAGCAGTTTCCGTCTCACGACGGCGCGCGAGACATGGAATGACTCCATCAGGGGAAACTGAGCCATTCCGGCCGCGGGGGCGCACGCCCAACTCCGGCGGCGCGGTTCGCAGGCTCAGAGCAGGACTGCGCCGATGGCGTATAGCCATCAGAAGAGGAGGCGGAAGTATGACGGCGCGTACACTCACACGAAGCCGCACAGGCTTCACCCTCATCGAGATGCTCATCGTGATCGTGGTTATTGCGATCCTCGCCTTGATCGTGATTCCGCGATTGATGGGCGCAGGACGTAAGGCGAAGGAGGCGGCCCTTCGCGGTGACTTGCACCAGATACGCAACGCGATCCAGCAGTTCGAGGCCGACTGCGGTGACTATCCTTCGGCCATCTCGCAGCTTATGACCCAACCGGCAGACGGCACGACGGGCGGCACGACCATCGCGCTGGACGTCACTGCGTGGCAAGGTCCGTATATGCGGACCTCTGACAACAACATGCCGAAGGACCCGTTCACCGACAGCGGCGCCACCTGGAGCTACACCGCGAGCACCGGTCACGTGCAGAGCGGCTCGACCCTCACAGCAATGAACGGCGAAGCCTACAGCACTTGGTAAGCGAACAGCAGACACACCACCTCAGCGACAGCAGAAGATAAGGCTGAACGATAGCGGGGCCGCCGGACCCCGCTATCTTCTTTTGGCCTGAACCGTTGGGCAGGAGTCCCTAGGCTGGACCTAGGGGCTGCCGAAGCCCGGTCTCCCCCCCACACCCCCTCCCACTCTCGCGCACCAAGGGAGCGGGTGTCAAAGGGGCTGGCTAAGTAAAGGCAGCGGGGCAGGAGGCCCCTCGACTTCGCTCGGGGTAAACAAGCTCCTGCCCAACGGGCACAGGTTGAAAACCTGTGCCACCAGGAATGCCCGCCCTACAGCCCGCGGCTTCGGCAGTGCAACTACCCGAAGCAACGCGGCCACAGGTCACTCAGGATAACAGTGGCGGGGCCGGCGGCGATGCTTCCCTACTTCGCCAAGGCTACGTAGGGCCTGACGCATGGCCGCCCTACACACGACGTCCTCGACGTCGCCAGCAAATGGCAAAGGCGAGTGAGGGGGGTGTGGAGGGGTCCTTCGGCAGGCTCAGGATAAACTACTCGCCGGCCCGGCCTGAGCGAAGCCGAATGGGCAGTCCACACCGTCAGCAGGCTTCTCCCGGCAGCCATCTGCCGGGCGTGGTGTTTCGCCGTTCCGCTTCAGGAGCAGCCTACCGCCGCAGCCGGCGAACCTCAGTCGGCCCTGGCCGAGTCCCGCTCGAAGCACTCCGGCCTCACGGCCGGAGCTCTCACCACGAAGGTCTCCGTTTTCCCTTGCTCTCCCGTCGCCGTGCCCGCGAACCGGTAGACCGGCTGGACGATGATCGACCGCCAAGTCCCCGAGTACCGGAGAGACACGGACTCGATGGCCGCCGTCGCCGGCCCCCAGATATTCGACGGGTTCATGCCGGGGCGAAGCGTCCTGCGCGCCTCCTCCAGCGATAGAATCGGATAGGGCGCAATCGGTTCCACCCGAGGCACCTCGCTTTCCACCTGGTAGACCTCGCCCTGCCCGTTCACACTCATCCAGAACTTGCCCAGCAGGACCCCTTCGGGCTTGCGCTCATAGACGGCCCGGCGGGAGAGCACCCGGGGCGGCGCGCCAGCGGTGTGTGTGACCACGAAGCCTTCCGCGTTCTGCGCCACATCCGGCAGAACGCCGGCGAACTCGCATCCCTCCGGCAGCAGGCCCGAGTCGGCGAGGAATCGCTCGGCAATCCGCCGCGTCTCCCGCTCCGGGAGGGCATCTCTTTTCCACAGCGGGTTATCGGGCTGCGGCACTCCCTCGCGATGCCGATAGATGAAGCAGCCGCCGTCGTCCAGCTCGATGTCCTTGCAGTCGAATAGCCGCTGGTCGTGAACGTTCTTCTGGTCGAAGCTCACCGCGTACCGGCTCGAACCACCCAACTCGTCGGTGGCGGCCTCGGGCAGTGCGGCGTACTGGTCTTCGGACATGCTGACGCCGATCCGGGTCACGAGGTCGCGCACCATTTCCTTGGTCGGCCTCGCCCGCACGAGCCGGTAGACCATGACCTCGGAGGGGATGTACATGCTCGCCGACTCCAGCGCGCCCGGCGCCCACACGTAGGTGTACTGGTCGGGCGGCCCGCCTGCGGGCCTGCCCAGCGTCGGCCGCGGGATCAGCTCCAGCGCGACCGCATCTGCCGCCATCAGCGCGGCGGCGACGATCCCGAGCGAGGCCAACCACAGCGGCCACGGCAAGCGTCTCATGTCGCCCTCCGTCTGTCTATTGCTGTCCTATTAGACACCAGAGGAACTGGCTTTGTTCTTGCTGAGACGATCCCGACGTGCTGGCGGGAGCCAAACCGCATGTTCGCGGGTCGCCCCCACCGCATGCCGGCGACGCCGGGGACTGACGCTGCTACGCAGCGCGCTCGGAGGAGGAGGGGGGGAGCGCCGAGAAGTGAACGTCAGCACAGCGTGTCTGAAGGTTAGGCAGCTCGTGGCTGTGGGCAGGCTGCGGATCGGTTGAGAGAGCCAAAGCTTCTCAGGCCGGCGATCGGCGGCCCCGGCTCGACGACGCTGACAGGCGACCATGCAGATCGCTCCTCGTGATGCCCGCGACCCGGGGGAACGGCGCGGCGGGGTGACTCGCCGCGCGGTGCTGGTTGCTCTCGCTCTTCTTGTCGTGCTCGGGGTGCTCGACTTCTACGTCGAGATGGCCTGGGGGCAGAGCTGGTCCGGCGGCGGGTGGTGGTTCGCCTCGGGGGCTCCGTCGGTGGTGCCCATCTCCGCGCTCTTCATTCTCACGCTGCTGATGGCCCTTCCGGCCCTGCGCGCCAGCGGCCTCACGCGGCGGGAGCTGCTCACGGTCTATTGCATGCTGGTGGTGGGAGTGCCGACTGCAAGCCATGCGGTGATGGCGTGGATGCTGGTGCGGGTCATCGCCTTCCACTACGGTGCGCAGGCGCAGCCGTACTGGGAGACGCACTTCCTCCGCCTCGTTCCGACCTGGTGGTCGCCGAGCAACCTCGACACGGTGGAGAACTTCTTCCAGGGCCACGCCTCCGTGCCGTGGGGCGAGTGGGCGGTGCCGCTGGCCGCCTGGTCGTCGTTCGCGTTTGGCGTCTTCCTCGCCAGCGTGTGCCTGATGGCGCTGGTGCAGCGGCAGTGGATCACCCACGAGCGGCTCACCTTCCCCATCGCGCAGGTCCCGCTGGAGATGGTGCGCGACCCCGGCGGAGACACGCGCCGCGCCGGCCGGCTTCCCCTCGCGTCGCTATTCAGGGTGGGCGTCCTCATCGCGCTCGGACTGAACTTCATGAGCAGCCTCTCGGAGAAGATCCCGGCCCTGCCGAGCGTCTCGCTCTTCCTCTACGACGTCATCCCCTGGCAGCGGGTCGGGCCGGCGGCGGGGCTCGGCGGGTTGACCGTGGTGTTCTGGCCGTGGATGATCGCCCTCGCCTATCTCATCCCGGCCGAGCTGTCGTTCTCGCTGTGGGCCTTCACCGTCATCCGGCTGCTGCTCACCGTGGCCGCCATCGCGGCCGGCGCGACTCCCCAGCGCCCGGAGGACTGGTACGACTCCTCCTTCCCCGCTCCCGTCTTTCAGGGAACCGGGGCCGTGCTCGCGCTGGCGGTGTGGGTGCTGTGGGTGGCACGCAAGCACCTCGCCCGCGCCGTGCGCATCGCGGTGAGCCGGCAGAGCGGCGGCGCCGACGCAAAGGAGCCGCTCAGCTACCGCGCCGCCTTCCTCGGCCTCTTCCTCGCCACCGCCTACCTCGTCTACTTCCTCTGGATCAGCGGCGCGAGGGCCTGGGTGGGTCTGCTGCTTGTCCTGCTCACCATCGGCTACTTCACGGTGTGGGCGCGACTGCGGGCCGAGAACGGCATGGCCTTCATCTGCTATCCCTGTGACATCGACCACATGCTCGGCGTCCAGCTCGGCAACACCTTCTTCCGGCCCATCGAAACCGTCGCCATGATCACCCTCCGCTGGGTCTATCGGCCCGGCTTCAGCAGCTCCTCCGAGATCTTCCCGGGGAGCGCGCTGGAGGCGTTCAAGATCGCCGACTCGGCGCGGCTCGACGCCCGCCGGCTCGCCAAGGCGATCATGTTCGGCTTCGCCTTCGCCTGGGTGGTGGGCGTCTTCATCGTCTTGACCGGCATGTATCGCTACGGCTGGTTCGGCCTCGCCTGCAGCAGCGGCGGATGGCTCGGCCCCATGGCCATCAATGACGGCAACTACATCGTGACGCGGCTCAACCCCAGCGAGCCAGACTACAACGCCGTCATCGGCATTGCCTCCGGCGCGGTCGTCACCATCGCGCTCGGCATGATGCGCCTGCGCTTCTGGTGGTGGCCGCTCCATCCGGTCGGCTACCTCGCCTCCAACACCTGGGGCTCCCACTGGTGGTTCATCCCCTTCTTCATCGGCTGGGTCGGGAAGGTGCTGGTCACGCGCTACGGCGGCCTGCGGCTCTATCGGAGCACCATCCCCTTCGCCGTCGGCCTCATCGTGGGCGACCTGCTGAACGGAATGGTGTGGGCGCTGATTCAGGTGATCGCCCGCGGCTCGCTGTAGCGGGACCCGTTGGGCAGGCGCCTTGCCTCCTGCCCCTGTAGGGCGGGGATGATACCCATCCCCGCCGGCCGTTGGTGGCGCAGCTTTCCAACCTGTGTTCCGTTGGGCAGGAGCGTGAATCGTTGGGCAGGAGCCTTGGCCGCCTCAGG
>CAZLHI010000032.1:5671-7163 GCA_964559435.1 uncultured bacterium
GCCTTGGCCGCCTCAGGCACCTCGCCTCCTGCCCAAATGTCTGCCGAAGCAGTCGGAAGAGGAGCTGGCCGATCGACGAGGGAACCGAGTGGGCATGCGACTGCTTCTCATCCGCCACGCCGAGCCCAACCCTCACCTCGACTGGGGCGGCGATCCGCCCCTGAGCGCGACCGGCCGAGCGCAGGCGGCATGTCTCGCCGAGGCCCTGAGAGACTCCGCGCTCGACCGCGTCCTCTGCTCCGCCATGCAGCGATCCGCGGAGACGGCGCGGCCGCTCGCGGCGGCCGTCGGCGCGCCGCTCGTTGTGGAGCCGGAGCTGAGGGAGATCGAGATGGGGAGGCTCTGGCGATGGGGACCCGAGGAACAGCGAGAGTGGGAGCAGATCGTGGCCGAGTGGCGGGAAGGCCGCACCCATGTCTGCCTTCCTGAGGGAGAGAGCCTGGATGAGGTTGCCGTGCGAGTCCGGCCCGTGGTCGCTCGCCATGTCGCCGATCGGGAGGCGGGCGATATCGCCATCGTCGCCCACGGTGTGGTGAACAACGTGATCCTCACGATGCTCCGTCCCGACCTGCTCTCCGCCCTGGGCAGGGACCTCCCGATCGACTACGCCGGCATCTGGGAGCTGGAGGGATCCGGGTCCGCCTTCCGCGTCCTCCGCCGCAACGACACCCGCCACCTTACTTAGCCCCGCCCCTTGGCAGCCGCTCACTTGGCTGGCGAGAATGAGAGGGAAGGGGGGTGTGAGGCGGAAGACCGGGCTTCGGCGGCACGCTACCGAGCCCACAAGCGGGCCCGCACCCCGGTCCGTATCAGGAGGACGGAGGGGCTGCCGAAGCAACGCGCACTGCTCATCGACAGGAGGGGACGTCCCAATGGAACTCTACTTTTCGCTTGTCGCCGCCTTGCTAAGCTTGATTCTGTACGGCGTATTGGGGACCGTTGCACTCCGAAGAGTCCTCCTGACCCTCCTCGGGAGACCCGAAACGCGGAAATCATATGCCGAGCGACTCTCCGAACTGACTGCCAGCCTGACGAAGGCCTCAGCGGAAGTGGATCCTATTCTGTCCGAACTCACGCAGGTCGCAAGAGATCGTGAAGAGGCCGTCGCACGACTCGAATCAGCTTTGACCGAGATGGAGACAAAGGAGAGGGAAACCAAGGAGAGGATCGAGGCTCTGCAAGATCTCCCGATTCCCGTTGCTGAGCACTTCGCGAAACTGGTGGAACCCACCGAGAGGCGGAACGCCCGGAGAGACTACCTCCTTTTCGGGGCAGGGGTTGTGGTCACAACGATCATCGCCGTCATCATGCAGGCTATCGCGTAGAGATGACATTCCTTGCCTCGGTAGCCTTGGCCGCCTCTGCCGGCCTGCTGCCGAAGCGCTAGGACGTCGGGCAGGAGGCAAGCTCCTGCCCAACGGGAGAAGGCAGGAGACAAAGCTCCTGCCCAACGGGAGAAGGCAGGAGACAAAGCTCCTGCCCAACGGGAGAA
>CAZLHI010000032.1:7263-9131 GCA_964559435.1 uncultured bacterium
GACAAAGCTCCTGCCCAACGGGAGAAGGCAGGAGACAAAGCTCCTGCCCAACGGGGAATGTCCCCTATTCGTCGTTCCAGTGGTACCGTGGAGTCAGGAGCAGGCACGTATGCAGCAAACAGACCGAGTGAGTCAAGTGCAGATCCGCCAGCTCTATCGTGCGTTGCGATTCGGCATCTACGACCGAGAGCTGCTGATTGAGGTCGGCTGGGCACTTCACGCCCGTTGCGGCTATATTCTGGCAGTTACTCGCGCCACGCGCGGCGAGGTCCCGTGCCCCCGATGCAACGAGATAGTGGTCCGTGCGAGACACGCACGCCGTGTCGCCGCCGGCCGAATCAGGCGCGGCCGCCATCTGTTCGGTTGCCCAGGTTGCGGGGCAGAACTGACGTGGGAAGGCTGCCAGCAGGCATTGCTCGATGCCCCTCGTTGTTTCACCTGCCAATCGACTCTCCGGATCGACTACACGAAGAACCAACTCCAATGCCCTCGCTGCAAGAGGGTGTGGTGGTGGCGCAACTACCGCGCGTCCGTGAAGGCAAGGCGCTGGCTACTCTGCCCGGAGTGCGACAGGTCAATCAGACATCCGCAGCCGTCAGGAGACAAGCCCCACCGGTGTCTCGATACGACCACGGCACCGTACAAAAAGCGGCCGGAACGTCTGCACTGCCTTGCCTGTGGTCATCAATTCAGCTGGGCCGCTTGGCGCAGACAACACAGCATCATCGGCAACCGTACTGGGAATCCGCTACCCGTTCAGAGATACTGGGAACGATGGCCCTGTGGCGGCAATCAAGAGCAGCAGTTCATCGAGATAGATGCCCTGCTGCACACGATGCATATCCGCGGCGCCATGGCGCATCTCTTCATTGAAGGTAGCGAGGCGTCACTCAGAGCCTTACTTGATGAACTTGCGCAGGCGTAGACGGGGAAACCGGGGACAGTTAGCTATTCGTGTTGCTTCGGTAGCGTGCTGCCGAAGCGGGGGCAGGCAAGGCATGTCCCGATGGCACAACCGCTATCTCGACGCGCACGCGCACTTCTGTACGGCCACCGTATCGGGATGGCGTCCCTTGCTGGTCGATGACGCGGTGGACGTGCTGTACCTTGAGTGGAATGCTGCTCGGGAGGCGCTCGATGTCCGCGTCCTCGCCTACGTGGCGATGCCCGAACACTTCCACGCCCTGCTGTGGGCGCAGCGCGGAAGGAGCGTCCGTCGGTTCCTACAGAGGACACTCGGGCTGACCTCACACCTACTACAGCCGGGCGGCGGCCTGTGGAAGGAGCGGCCTCGGGTCCTGCCGGTGTCTTCCGGGAGGTTGCTGCAGGCTAAGGTGGACTACCTACACGACAACCCGCTGCGGCGAGGCCTGGCGGCGGGCCGGGCGGACTGGGAGCATTCCAGCTATCGGCAGCTTGCCCTGGGGTCGGCCGAAGTGCCCTTCACTTGCGATAGCTGGGAGGGGATCTCGCTCTGAGATTAGAGGCACGGGCTTCGGCAGCACGCTACCGAAGCAAGTAAAAGGTCCTGCCCCACGGGAACGGCCGGCGATTCGTCCCCCCGACGTCACCGCAGTTCGAGGATCAGCGGCTTCCAGGGGCTGAGGGTGAGGGTGGTTTCTTCGGTCTCGCCGAGGTCGAGGCCGGAGAGGAGTTCGGTGGCGCGGGCCTTCTTGCCGAAGCGAACCGTCACCTCGACCGGCCTCTCGAAGAGCGAGTTGTCGCTGTAGCCGATCTCGCCCAGGCTATCGACGCGGTACTCGGGCCGGCGCATGATGGCGATATACCGGCGGCCGTCGCCTCCGTAAGTGAGGACCTCACATCCCACCGCCGAGCCGCCGCCGATGGTGACGTCGGCGGCCGGCTCG
>CAZLHI010000032.1:9141-36627 GCA_964559435.1 uncultured bacterium
GCTCGACGCCGGCCGCGGCGAGCGTCTCCGCCGCGACGGCGCGGAGGTCACCGCCGGCCCCTTCGAGGCGGAGCTTCGAGTAATCGATAGGCGTGATGTTGAGGTAGACGGCCGCGCCCTTGCCGACCTTGCGGCGCAGGCGCGAGACCGCCTCGCCGTTGCCGGCGAGCAGCTCCGGCTCGGCGGCGCGGAGTGCCCCGTCATCGCCGTGGCTCCGCTCGGGCTGGGCCACCATGCCGGTCTGCTGGGCGCGGGAAATGCCGAAGAAGGCGTCGAGCACGCCCGAGTCGCGCCGCTTTGCGTGCCCGTCGAAGACCCCGCATAGGAAGTCAGCGACGACCACGCCGCCCGCCTGCGCGTAGCGCTCGATGGCCTCCGCCTCCCCCTCGCGGATGGCCATCGACTGCGGGAGGATCAGCACCTTGTAGCCGCGGTCGGCGAGGGTCCCATCGACGATCTGGTCGGTGGACACGAAGTCGTACTGATAGCCGAGGTCCTCCAGCATGCGGCACCAACTGTCGCGCACGCGGGTGATGCGGGAGTGCACCGACTCATAGGAGGAGAACCGGCGCGGCCAGGTGTCGAGGTCCTCGCGGGAGTCGATCATCCAGCCGACTTGAATGGAGGGATGCGAGTAGTGGATGGCGACGGACGGCCGGTCTCGCTTGGCGTGCATGATCGCCTTCGCGGCCGGGCCGCGCAGCTCGGCGAACACCTCCGCCATGCCCGCGACGAACGGCTTGGGCGTGATGTCGGGGGACTCGTAGTCGAACCAATCGCTGCTGCACCAGATGATGACACCCCGGTCGCCGTTCAGCAGCAGGTGCCAGAGCCGGCGGCTGGCGTGGTTCGGGTCGTGCTCGAAGAGGGTGGCGAAGACCGGCGTGCCCGCCGGCAGGAAAGAGCGGAAGATGCCGCGGGACTCGCCGATGTCATAGGGCTCGATCCAGTCGAGCACCTGGGAGAGCCGCCACAGATCGTAGCCGCCGAAGGTGGACGGCATCTGCGTGCCCTCCAGCCCGGCGAGGCCGTCGGGGTCGGCCTCGTGGAGCCACTGGCGGAACGTGCGCCACGACTCGGCGAAGGTGATATCCATGAAGGTGCGGTGGTCGGCCCAAGGGGAGTAGTTCTCGCTGCCGGTCTTCTCGCGGTCCTTGATGTCATAGGTGGTCATGGGGACGACGTCGTCCCAGGAGCTGAAGTCGGTCTCCCACTGCTCGTTGAGCCGGTCGAGTGTGACGTAGTGGTCGAGGAGCCACTGGCGAAACGCGTTGAGCGTCGGCTCCGCGAAGCAGTAGTCCATGGGGCTGGCGAAGGAGGTTACGGAGCACTCGTCGCCGAGGTCGTACATGAGGGGATTGTGATCCGCGAACCGGCGCACCTTGTCCTGGATGTCCTGCTTCGCGCTGGCCAGGTAGCTGGGGTAATGGAGGCAGGGCTTGCGGAGGAGGTGCTGCTTGTCTCGGGTGCGCGTGTAGGCCTCCCAGTCGGCCTCGTAGATCGGCTTCCTCTCGTGGAGAAAGGCGATGCGGTGGACGTTCTCGACATAGAAATCGAAGCCATGCTGGAGTGCGGGCCCGGGCGATTCCCCGGTGCCGACCTGGATGCCGTTGACGTTCGCCTCGCGCAGGCGCTGGAAGAAGAGATCGCCGTCGCCCGGTATGCCATGCAAGACCCACATGATGACCTGGTAATCGTCCCAGCGCGGGTCCGGCTTGGCGATCGCGTGCTGCGCGGATAAGTCACCGGGCGCGGCCCCGCAGGCGACGACGGAAGCCAGCACACCGCAGAGCGCGACCAAAGCCACAAATGAGAGCATGAAATCCACCCCCATCTCAATGGGAATCGGGGGACGAATTCGCCGAACGAGGAGGTTGTTCCTGGTGTGCTGGTGAGTGGCGGCGAGATTCGTCTGGCGGGCCGAGCCAGTCGCGCGAGAAGCGGGGAAGCCCTCGTGACCCGGCGACAGTAGGCCCTCAGTCCCCCCCGCTCCTCACATCCGAGAAGGAGACGATGCAAGGGGCCTCATTCCACAATCGCGGAGCAGAATGAGATGGATTGAAGAAGATTAATGGGCGAGGGGCCGACGAGAACGAAAGCTGCTCGTCAAGGGCACGGCGACGCGCTGTGGGGCGATGGGCAGGAGGCAAGGTCGCCTGAGGCGAGCAAGGTCGCCCGAGGCGACCAAGGCTCACGCGCAACAGGTGTCGGGCGAAGCCCTCGGCGCGGGGCCGAGGCGCGTCGGCGCCGTGTCTCGCGCCGCGAGGGAGCGGCCGTCAAGGCGGGCTATGTAAGTGCTCGGCGGTAGGCATAAAGAAAAGAGCTCCGGCATGAGCCGGAGCTCCGTTCGTCCGACGACAGGCTGAACTACAGCGGGCGGACCTTGACGGCCCTCGGGCCTTTGTCGCCCTGACCGACTTCGAGTTCGACTTCCTGGCCTTCGCGCAGAGAGCGGAATCCCTGGCCCTCGATGGCCGAGTGATGCACGAAGACATCACCCTCGGCGGTCTCGATGAAGCCGAAACCCTTGCTGTCGTTGAACCACTTGACTGTACCTTTGGTCATGTGCCGGTCTCCTTTCCGAAAGCATCGTGGGAACGGAGATCGGCTGACGTACGTGACGTGTTCCTCACCCCGACGTCCTACGGCCTTCTAGATTCGCCTGCCCTGACGGGCATTCTGAATCAGATTATACCCCATTTCGGCCTGAAAGGCAAAGGAGGGTTCACCTACATTGGAAGGTTTGTGTGGCCGTCGCCTCGGCCGCCGGACGCAAAGGGGAAGGAGACAAGCCGCCCCCTCGCCAACCATTGAGGCCCTTCGGTGCGTCTAAGACGTGGGAGGCACTCCGAGTGCAGCGGCAGATGGCCGAGCCGGAGCTGGACGCCCTCCAGCGGATGTGGGAGTCCCACCGGGAGTCGGTGAGGCGGCTGCTCATCGGGCTGGGGCGCGACCTCGACCTGGCGGACGACCTGCTCCAGGAGACCTATCTGCGCGCCCGCGCCGGGATCTCCTCCTATCGCGGCGGGAACCCCCGCGCCTGGCTGGCCGCCATTGCGAGGCGAACGTTCTACGGCCACGTGCGGCAGCGGCATGTTCAGGCCGAGGTCCCGCTGGGCGATCGCCAGCCACCGGCCGGCGGCGTGACCCACGACCGTGTCGAGCTGCTTGCGGTCCGGCAGGCTATCGCGGATCTCGCTCCCGCTCTTCGGACGGCCCTCATCGTGAAGCACTACGCCGGCTTCACTTACCAGGAGATCGCCAGCCACATGCGCTCTCCCGTGGGAACCGCGAAGTGGCGAGTCAGCGAGGCGCTCGGCGCGCTCAGGGCAGCGCTGCGGGCCGAAAGGAGAACGACGATGGCGGAATGCACCGGGCCGGACGAGATCAGCATGGTCGATTATGTCTACGGCGTGCTGCCGGAGAAGGAGGCGGCCGCGATGAAGGCCCACCTGGGTAAGTGCGCAGGCTGCCGGGAGCAGGCGGAGGAGCTCGGCCAAGTCGTTGCATTGCTCGACGCGCTGGAGGGCGACCGTAAGCAGATGCACCCTGTGGAGTTGGACCGGGAGGGCGGCGTCACGCTCTACTGCGCATCGAGCCACCTCAACGACAAGGACCGTTCCCTCGAGACATGGGAGTTCCAGTCCGACAAGGATTCGCAGTTGACTCGTCTCTACCAGGACGGGGAGGAGATCGAATTCACGGTGGCGCCGCATCCGGAGTGGGGCAACCTCAACTACACCGCCACCCTTCACCAGCCGGTGCCGCCGGGAGGCCGGCTGTCCCTGCTGTCCTCGGGCTCCTACCCCGCGACCCATCGCCGGGCGGCCAAGCGGCTGGAGGACGGCCGGTTCCGCTTTCAGTGGAAGCAGGGGCCGAGTTCCGACTTGGAGTTCGCCTACGTGCAGGCGGTCCGCCTGCCGGCTGGGGCGAAGCTGCTGCGCGCCGAGCCGAAGCCCGATGACACCAGAGGCGATGGCACCACCACCCTCATCTGGCGGCGGGTGCTCCCGCCGGCGAACTTCTTCGAGTGCACGGTGGAGTACCGCCTGCCGTCGGCTTCGTAGCTCGCCGCCGAAGACGCCGCTGAATGAGAAGCGGGAGGTAGGCGACGGCCGGGGGGCATTCCCCTGCGGCGCGTACCCGCCCTACACGAACGGCAAGACGCGAGCTGGCCTCCTGCCCCACACCTCCGGTGCCCGCCCCCGCGCGGCGAGGGCGGGGAGGTCGAGGGCCGCCCGTTCACTCGGATGCGGGCGCTTCGGCTTGCCTGGGCCAGAAGGCGAGGATGAGCACGGCGGCGACCAACGAGACGGCGCAGTCCGCCAGGTACCAGCGGGGCTGCATCTGGGTGAGCCATCCGGTCACCAGCGCGAGCGCGGCCGTCAGCACGAGGCCGCAGGCAGCGAGCGCCAGCATGGGCCGGTAGCGGACGGGGTCGGTCGCCAGCACCAGGAAGAACGCGCCGATCAGCGCAAAGCCGAGCGAGGACAGCCGCACGCAGTAGATGACCATCGGCTGGTCCGGCATGGGCTCGAGGCCGAGATACCCCTGGTACCGCACGATAGTGGACCACGGCGCAACCGCGCCGGGCGCGACACTGAGGATGCACACGATACCCAACACCACCAACACAGCCTTGAGCGCTTTCATGGCCACCTCCTGAGACGCACGTTTCGGTTGCTGGCCGGCCGGCACCTGCCGGGCCTGTCGGCTGGCGTCCTCCCGGCTGTCGTGATAGACTTCACGTGGGCTGTGGTCGGAGAGGGCAATGCGCAAACTGGCCATTGCGGGCTGCATCGGGTTGGTCGTGTTCGGCGCGGTTCTCGTGGTGCTCGACGTGAGGGCCGCCGTCACGCTCTTCGCGGAGCAATGGACCCAGACGATGGCCCAAAGCCTGGCTCTCTGGCGGTGGGGGCTGGCCTGCGTGATAGCCGGCGTGCTGGGGATGGTGGCGCTGTCGCTGGCCAACGCGATCATCACCGCGCAGCTCTGGCTCGCGAGGGAGCGGCGAAAGAAGGAAGACGGATAGCCCTGCCGCCTCCAGGGCGAATGCTGCTGCCTCGGTGCGACCAGATCGCAGCCAGCGGGCCGCTGCCCATCGAATCTCCCATGTTCCGTAGCTGCAACACAGGACGGAACACCAGCAGAGGAGGGGGCGCATTGACCTGTCGAATGCCCACATAGCAGCAGACTGAGTGCTTGCAGACAGCAGGACGCTGCCGCCCCGCTAAGGGTAAAGGAGGAGCGGGCGTGAACAAGTCTGTGCCCACGATGTTAGGGATTGTCATCATCCTGCTGGTCGTCATCCTGGTGGTTCTCATTGTGAACTACCAGGTGACGAAGGGGATTGGGGAAGGAAGGCGGGTGGTTGGCACCGTCGGCGGCGAGATGCTGACTGGTGAGGAAGCCCCGGAGGAGTTCATCGACGCATCGGCGCTGGGCGGCCGCGCCGAGCCCGTCGAGGCCGAGCCGCCGTCGCCGAAGGCGCAGCGCCGACGCGTCGAGGCGCAGCGGGAGGCTGAGGAGAGGCGGGAGCAAAGAGAAGAGACTGGCGAGGCGGTCAGGGAAGGGCCGCTGCTCAAGCCTGAACCGGAGTAGGGCACCGACACTCGCCTCATCTGGGCCGCGGGTATGGGACTCCGTGCCCGCGGCCCAGCCGCGTTAGCCGCAGCGAAGCGCTGCGTTGAGGCCGGCCCGCCCGGAAGTTCGCGCAAGCGAAGCAGCGCGCCCCGCTTGACTCGGGTGAGCGTTCGCGTCGCGCTATCGCACGATCACCTGTTCCTCGTCTTCCTCCAGCCTCTGGCGGCGGAACTGAAGGCGGTCGAAGGGAACGGGCTCGGGGCCTTCCTTTGCAAACACCTCCATATGCACGACGCCGTCCTCGTAGAGAAGAGCGGAGCCCATGAGCGAGCGGCCGCCCAGCTGACAGAGCGTGCCGACGCCGGGACTGCGCTTGAAGCTCCGCTCCGCGTCCGCGACACTCGTCAGCCAATGCTTGATGCGCACCGCGTCCGGGGCGCGGCCGCGGGCATCGCGGCCCACCGCGTCGATCACATAGGAGTCGAGCAGCTTCGCATAGAGCTGTGCGAACACGGCGCGGGAGCCGAACAGATCGGCTGCGACGATCTTGCCGCTCACACAGGCGACCACGCCGCGGGCCTTCCCGACGTCGAGGGGCAGGTCGGACAGGGCGCGCTTGTAGGGCTCCATCCGGTCCTGAACGACCTTGCTCTCCTGGACGGACTGCAGCGTGCCGGTCGCGCTCGGCGCGGCCAAGCGCTCCTGCTCGGCCGCCACCTGGTTCCACACCTCGCCCTGGTCGGCGGCGGCACGCGCCTTGCGCACCCCGCTGGTGGCGAGGAAGGAGGCGCTAGCGAAGGCGTCGCTCTTCACCACCCAGCGGCCGTGCTCCACGCAGAAGACGGGCACGGTGAGCTCGGTCCCCGCCGGCACGATCAGGTCATCGCCGACGATCCGGTCCTGCTTCGCGCCGGTGAGCATCTCGCCGCCCATGACGAAGATCGGCTCCTTGGCGCGGCTGACCAGCAGAGCGCGATTGACTTCGGCGCTCTTTAGCTCGCGTATCTCCAGCAGGCCGCGCTCCATCGCCTCGTCGAGCGTCAGGTCAACGTTCGGCACCGTCACGCCATCGGCGAAGATGGGATAGAGCGTGAGGTTGGCGTGCCGCTTCGGCGGGCCTACCTTGAGCTGGTTGACGTAAGTATCGATCGCGCCCGTCGGCGGGTACAGGCGGCACTCGGCCTCCTCTTCGGCCGGGCCGGGCGCGGGCCGCAGCCCCACCACGGCCATCGCAGCTATCAGCGCAAGCAATACTCGGGCTTTCATTTTCATCACCTCCGAACGGAGCTTCGTCATCGTACCTGAAATGGCGCCCGCGCGGTGCGCGCTATTGAGCACCCAGGCGGTCGCGGCGGAACCGGAGCGGGTTGTAGCGGACGGGGTCGCGGGCCTCAGTCCCGAAGAGTGCCAGATGCACGACGCCGCCATCGTAGATCAGAGCGGTGCCGACCAACGCCGGCCCCTCCACCTCAAACAGGTCGCCATCGCCAGGCGTCTTCTTGGGCCTCCGCGTCGCCGACGCGGCGGACTTCAGCCAGCTTCCTACATCATCCGCGCCGACTGCACGATTCCTGGCAGGATTCCCGCCGGACGGCTCTGCATCGCATTCTCGTTCCAGCGCATCGATCACGTATGCTTCGAGCAACTGCGGCCAGAGTTCGCAGAACAGGGCACGCGAGCTGAGTAGGTCGGCGACCGCAATCTTGCCGTCGATCGCACACACGATCCCGCTGGCCGTGGGATGATCCTCGGCCAGGCCCGACAGCGCCTGGAGGTACGGCTTCATCCTCTCTCTGACTGTCTCGCTGTCATGCACCGACCTGAGAGCGCCCGTCTCGCTCGGGGCGCCCAGGCGTTCCTGCTGCGCCGCCACACCCGACCAGATGGCGCCCTGCCCGCCGGCACGGCCTGCGCCCCTCACTCCCGCCCCGGCCAGCGAGTGCCCGGCGCTGAATCCTGCCCCGCCTCGCCCTCGGGCTGACCAGCGTCCCCGCTCCACGCAGAAGACGGGGATCGTCACCTCTTTGCGGGCGGGCACGATCAGATCGTCACCAATGATGCGATCCTGCTTCCCACCTCTCAGCATCTCGCCGGCCATCACGAAAACCGGCTCCTTCGCGCGATTGTTGAGCCGGAGCTGACTCACTTGGGAGCGCTCCAACTCGGTCACCTCTACCAGGCCCGCGTTCAGCGCCTTGTCAACGGGCAGGTCTACATCTGGGACCTTTACTCCCGAGACAGAGATCGGGAAGAGGGCCAGGTTCGCATGCGAGGCCGCCGGTGCGACCCGCACGCGCTTCGCATAGTCGGACAGCGGGTCGCCGCCCGCCGGAACGACTGTCGTCGCTTCGGCTCTCCCACTGTCGGGCTCATGCGGCGTCGCCGCGAGGACGAACACCGCCAGAGAACCTGCGAGAGCGACAGGCACAATCAACCTTGCGTTCATCATCGACCTCCAGCGAGCGCGAGGGAATCTGTTCCAGCGCTCGTTCTCCCGCCGGTTACCGCACCTCCAGCTCCGTTGGCTCGGCCGTCGCCTCGATCTCCGGGTTGTAGTACCGGTAGACACGGGAGGCCGGGGTGGCGGCCTTGACGGGGAACTTCGCCCGCAGGCGATAGGAGAACTCGAGCGGCTTGCGAGAGGCCAGCCGGTCCAGGTAGACGATGATCTGGCGGGCGGCGACAGTGTACTTCTCGATGGTCCCGCCCTCGACGAGCTTGTCCAGGTCCTCGGCCATCAGCGCGAACCCAGGCGGCAGGCCGAGGTCTATGACGACCATGTTGGCGTCACGCGGGTCGTTGTTCACCACCCGCACGGAGGCAGTGATGATGTCGTTGGTCGCGAGCAGCTTGCGGTCATAGCTCACGTCAATGCTGAGCAACTCCTTCGCGGGCGGCTGCACCACCGACCACGGCAGGTAGTACTTGCCCACGATCTGGTAGAGCGCGGCGCCCTTGCCCTTCAGCGTGATGCGCACATCGTTGTCGCCCACGCGCACCAGGTTCTTCGCATTCACCTGCCGCACCACTTCGTAGTCGGCCTGGGTGATGCGGAAGGAGCCAGCCTCCTCGCGATTCACCCACACGGTGACGGTGCCGTCCACCTCCTCGGCCGCCTTGCGCAGGGACAGCAGCAGCGCCTTCAGCGCCCACACCGTGGCCTGGGTCGTCTGCCAGGTGCCGAAGCTGTCCTTCGACTGGATGAGGTAGGTGATCGCCTTGTTCGTGAGGTCCACGTTGCGGCCGGACTTCACCAGCGCGTAGGTCGCGAGCGCGGTGGTCTCGAGGTCGGCCGATCCGTCCTGCGCGGAGGTGAAGGTAGGCCCGGCCGACTTCCAGTAGGCGATGTTGTCTTCGACGGTCGCCATCTTGGCGAGCTCGGCCAGCACCTCCCGCGTGGTGTCCGTCAGGTAGATGCGTCCGAGGTCCGCCATTCCCCCGCCGCTGAGATAGGCGTTGGCGATGACGGCCAGCGCGTAGGGGTCCTTCGCCTCCCGCCAGTGCTTGTCGAGATAGCCGAGGGCCCGCTCGACGGAGTCTCCCGGGTAGCCGGACTCGGCCAGCGCCCATGCGATATAGGCGGTGACGCGGAGGGTGTCGGTCTGGCGGTTGATGATGCCCTCGGCGATGCCGCCCTGGTCTCGCTCCCAGGTGCCGTCCTTGTTCTGCAGGCCGGCGAGCCAGTGCTGTGTGCGGGAGATGACGTTGAGGTCCACCTCGTGCACGCGCCTCATGTCGCTGAACTCGAGCAGCCCGTAGGCCGTGAGCACCTTGTGCGCGGGCGGATTCCCAAACCAGGAGAACCCGCCCCCCTCCACCTCGAACGACAGCAGTCGCTGGTAGCCGACGTTTATATACTGCTCGGCCTTCATCTGGAGCTCGGGCTTGGCCTGCTTCGTGGACTTGAGGTAGTCGAGCACGAGTATGTTCGGATAGGTCACCGAACTCGTCTGCTCGAAGCACCCGAACGGCATGCGCAGCAGCGAGTCCAGCCCCTCGACGGCCTGGCTGAAGAGGCCGGGGTAGATCTTCACGAGGATGGTCGAGGCGCCGGGGATGGCCTGCTTCGGGATGGTCACCTGTCGCTCGACGGTTCCTTCGAGGCGGTCGTTCCAGGTGTCGCGTTGCTCCTCGCCATCGGGTAGCACGTCGATGCTGCGCTTGATGGCGTCGCTCAGACGAGAGCCGCGGGCGTGAACGGTCAGCGAGTGGTTGCCGATTCCCTTGGCCTTGATGCGGTAGTAGACCGGGCGGATGTCGGAGGCGGCGATGTCGAGCGACTTCTCCGCCTGGTCCCCGACCAGCTCGAACCACGGTTCGAGTTCGAGCGAGAGCTTCACCGTCTGCGCCTCGGGCAGGTAGTTGTAGACCGCGATCGGGATCGAGATTTCGTCGTTCTGCGTGAGGGCGACCGGCAGGTCGATGTCGATGAAGAAATCCTGGAAGACCCGCAGGCCGGTGGTGGCGCTGCCGAGCTGGCCGCGCTGGGAGGAGGCCAGGGTCTGCATGCGCCAAGTGGTGATCGAGTCGGCCATCTGCACCGTGACCGAGGCGCGGCCGCGCTCGTCGGTGATGACGGCCGGGTTGACGTACATCGTCTCGGGGAAGAACTGGCGCAGCCGCACCTGCGGCTGGCCGGGCTCGGCCGGCGCGGCATGCGGCGCGGCGGCGGCCTTCAGGGCATCCATCTCCATCCGCTCTTCGAAGACGACGTCCGGGCCTGCGACGCCCGCGGCGCCTCGTCCGCCCCCCCTCGCGATTCCCAGCATCGGCCTTCGCAGTACCTCCCCCTCTCTCATCCACTGGCTCACGCCGCGGAGGTCGTCCTTCGTGTCCCACTTCCCATCGGGCCCGGCCGATTCGAGCCAGCAGTTGGTCCGCCGCCAGCGAACCTTGTAGGGGTTGTTCCAGCGGTCGCGCAGGTCGCTCTTCTTGAGCAGTCCCTCCTCGACCAGGGTCGAGATGTCTTCCTCGGGCCGCAGGTGGCGGCCGTGCATGCGCTCGTACTGGCGCAGGGCGCGGTCGATCTTCTCCGCGTCGCGGGCCGTCTCTTTGACCCATGCGACCATCGCCTCTCGCAGGCGCGTGTGGTAGGTGTTGACGTTGAGCGTGTACGGGTCGCGGGTCTGCGAGGCGGCGAACAGCACCGCCGCCGCGCGCTGGCGCAGGGCCTCCTCCTCGGCCGGCTCCGGCTGCTCGAACGGGAGCTTGCCGCGGATGATGCCCTCCGTCGTGAAGCCGTGGATCTCGTAGCGCGGTGTGAGCAGCTCCCGCTCCAGCGCGAAGTAGATGCGCTCCAGCCCCGGCTGCATCTCCTGGAGAGCAAATACGCTCTCGTCCACGATGGTCACGCCCAGCGCGGCCAGCGTCGGCCGGCCCTGCTGATCGCGAACGGCGAAGTTCAGTTCGGCCGGGTTGCCGGGTCGGTACGTGTCCTGGTTCGGCCTCACCTCCACCACGAGGTCGTCGGCAGGCTCCACATAGAGCAAGCGCGTGTCGCGGATGATGTTCTCGTCCGGTAGAATCTGATAGGCGTGCACCTCCAGCGTGCCCTGGAGGTCGGGCGTGAGCGGAAGCTCGAACTCGGAGCGGCCGCCCTTCAGGTCGACGGCACGTGTCAGCACGGTCTGGTTGTCTCGGATCACATCGACATAGGTCGTGCCGCGCTGCTTGGTCGAGATGACGGTGAACTCGACCGCCTCGCCGACCTTGGCGAGGGCCTGGGAGGCGCGGAGGATGAGGGAGTTCTCGGCTGACTCGACGGGCAGATCGACAGAGCGAATCACCTTGCTCCGCGCACGCGGGTTGGCTACCGAGATGGCGAGCCCGCGGAGCACCTTCGCGTCGCATATCGCTGCGTTCAGGAGGATCTCGCCGATCCCCATTTCATCGGTGCGAAACGCGTCCCCGCTGGCCGGTGCGATCCACTTGGCCCCGGAGCCGATGGGCGCAGGAGGCGCTGCTATCGTTTCGTGCGTGAGGAAGCTGGGCTTGAATACGGTGGTGACTGGGGTGCCGTCGGGCCGGGCTACCAAGATGTAGATGATGTTGTCCACGCCGGGCTTCACCTGCCCCGACTCCGGCACGACGGTGATCACGAGCGGGTCCTTGGCGATGGGCACCATCTCGGCGACCTTCTCCGTGTGGTCGGCCTTGTCGGTCACCTCGACGTCGAGCTTGACGAAGGCCTTGCCCTGCTCCAGCGGCTGGCCGACGAAGTAGTCGGGAAGCTCGGTCTCGAGGCGGAAGGTGCCGTTCTCATCCGTCTCCCCGACGATCTCGGCCACCTCGTTGAAGGCGACGTCGAAGGTCGAGACGGTGATGAGCACATCGGCCTCCGAGGTCGGCTTGCCGAAGAAGTAGTCGCACTGCACCTTGCCGGTGAGCATCTCGCCCGGCAGGTAGTAGGAGCGGTCGGTGGTGAGGCTCACCTTGAACTTGGGGAGCACGTAGCGCTTCACCTCGACGGTGCGCTCGGCCTGGCCGTCCTCGGCCACGGCGCGGATGGTGTAGCGCCCCATGTTGATCTCGTCGGCGAGGATGAACTCGGCCGACACGATGCCGAATCTCGAGGCCTCGATGGTCTTCTTGAAGACCTTGTTTCCCTTGGCGTCCTCCACTTCGAGGGTGATCGGCTCCCCCCCGGCCGGAGCCATCGCCGGCCGCCGCAGCGCGAGCGCGCGCAGGTGCATGGTCTGGCCGGGCTGGTAGAGCGGCTTGTCCGCGGTGAGGAGAATCCGGGTGTCGCGGGCGATGGTGACGGAGGACTTCACATCGTCGATCCCGAGCCTGGACACCACCCGCACCGACAGCTCATAGGTCCCGGGATTCAGATCCGGCACCGTGAACTGCGCGTCGAGGGTGCCTTTCCTCAGGGGCCCGCTGTAGAGGTTCATGCGGCCGATGGCCTGCTCGTCGGTCGGCGTAAGGTAGAGGTGGGCCGCCCCCGCGACCGGCTCGCCGGTATCGTGGTTGGTCACGATCACTCTGAGCGCGGCCGGGCCGCCCGCAAGCCAGCGTGTCTGGCCCCTGACGATGGTCTGGAGAGGCGAGATCTCGCCTGAAGAAGGGGAGGAGCTTGCGCCGAGAGCCGCGCAGATGGCGACTCCGACGCCGATGAGTGCGATCAGATAAGCGATTCTCTTATTCACAATCGATCTCTCCTTAGGTCGCAAGACAATGGTCGCATCGCATCCAACCCTTTAGACCCGTGCCCCGGAAGAAATGTTCCACCAGTCCCGCGACCAATGAAAGGAGCGGCAGACGCCTGTCTGCCGCTCCGCGCTTTGCCTATCCTTATATTATGTGGGGTCCGCTAATGGCCGCTCGCGATGTGGATGATCCCGTCCTCATATTGAAGCACCAGGTCGAGAGCATCGCCGAGGAATCGCAGCGGCACCACCGTTCGGTTACACCGCAGCGCGGCCGGCGCGCCCATCGCGACCTGGCCGCCGTCGAGCTGCACCTGGTCGCTGCCGATGGTCACCGCGATCTCATGGCCGCGGGCGACGGCTCTCGCCCGGCGCTCGGCCGCATCCCACATCACCTGGCCGCCGGCCTCCTCGATCACCGGCCGAAACGGGGTGATGGCCCGGCCGTCTACGATCACGGTCGGCACTTCCGAGGTCAGCGGCCGTCTGTCGAAGTACACCGGCGCGCTCGGGATGATCAGCGTCTGCCCCGGTCGGAGCAGGCTTGGGGTTTCGAGGTTGTTGGCCCTCGCGATGTCCTGCGCGGATAGGCCGGTCTCGGCGGCGATTCGATTGAGCCAGTCCCCGCTCTGCACGACGTAGACGACCTCGGCGGGCGCCGGCTCGGCCGTGACCCGTGGGGCGGGCCTGCGCTCCACCGGCTTGGGCGGCAGCATGGCAATCTCGATCTGGGAAGCGGCCGGCCGCGTCGTCTCGACCATCTGGGCGTCGATCGCAGGGGCCTCCTTGAGCGCAGCAGGGGCGGCCGCCACCGCGGCGGGCGGCGTGACAGCAGGGGGAGCGGCCGCACTTTCGACCTCCAGCAGGGCCACCTCGATGGGTGCCTGTGTGGGACGGCGCGCATGCACGGCGGGTGGCGTGTCGGGCGCGGCGCTCTGCGTGGCGGCGGCAGCGGGCGAATGGGTCGGCATCGCAGCCGCGGGTTGGGAGGTGCCGGCCTCCAGCAAAGCGATCTCCGGCGGAGCCGCGGCCGGCTGGCGAGCGTCCAGGGCCGGTGCCGCCAGCGCGTCGGCGGCCGCTATCAGGGGTACATCGGGGCTCGCCGCCGGCCCGAGGGCGGGCCGAGCGGGAGCGGGCGCGCCCTCAGCGGAGGGCGGTAGGGCCGCGACCTCGACAGCTCTCCGCAAGGGGGCCGCCTGGCCCAGTGCAGGCTTTGGAGGGGTGATGAGGTGCCCGGAGGGGCTGACGAAGGGGGCGGTGCCCGGCAGGGCCACCTCTTGATCTGGCACTGCAACCGGCGCGGGCTTTGGCGTCGGGCTCTCGGTGCGCATCGGCGGCGGGAAGGTTGGCGTGCCTGCGCGAGCCGGCCGCTGCATGGCGGCCGCGGTTGGCTTCGGAGGGCGCATTGCGGTCGCGCCGCTCGGGTTGTTCACATTCACGCGAACCACGGGCGAGACGGCCTCCCACTGGCCCTCGAGATAGGCCTTGACCTTCAGGCTGTGCGGCCCATTGAGATAGCGGGTCGTGTCCCACACGTAGGAGAACGGCCGCACGTTGCTCATGGCCCGGAAGACATCGTCGATGAGGAAGATCACGTACCGGGCGAGCTTCGGGCTGTCCAGCTCCACCTGGATCGTCTGCCGGCCCGAGATCGCCGCGCCGTCGGCGGGCGAGATGATGCGGATTCCTTGCCCGGGCCCCGGCCGGCCGCGCTGGAGCGAGACGGTGATCGTCGTCTTGCCGATCTCGCCGCGTGAATCGATCGCTCGGACACATATCGTGTGGTCGCCGTCGGCATAGCCGCGGGCGGCCCACACGAAGGAGACGGTTTCACCGGCCTGCGGTGGATCGATGGCGCGAGTGTCCACCGTCAGGCCATCGATCACAAGCTCGACGGCCTCGACGACGGCGTCCTCCTGCGCGGCGAAGGTCGCTTCGACCGTCACCGTTTGCGAGGCGAGGGTCAGCCCTTCTTTGGGCGACGTGATGGCGACTTTGGGGGCTGTTTCGGAGGCTGCGGCCAGTGCTGGGATGGCGATCAGACAGACGGCGAGAGCGAGGCGCAGAGTGCCCTTCACGACACCGCTCCTTTACGGTTGCATGCGGGTCCAGGGGCGACCGGGAGGGGGGCCGGGCCGCCTCCCACGCACCCCCCCGTGGAACTCCCGGATCATATCACGGGAGCGCCGCCGCGTCAACGAAGGCGCCCTCGCGGCGGCCGCGCAAACAGGCTCGGCAGGAGCGATCTCCTGCCGAGGGTTGGAACTACTCAAGCTATGCTGGGGCGCGGTTACTTGCCAGCGGCCGCCTCCGACTCCGGCCGGGGGAGGGCCCGCCGCACGAGCAGCACCAAGAGGACCACAATCGGCACCCACACCAGCGCGTAGACGCCCAGCCAGATGCCGATCTCGGCGAAGGCGCGGCCGGTGCCCCGCAGCGAGCGCAGCGCCTGGCGGTAGACGTCCGTGGCCGTCCAGGCCGGGCCGCCGACGCTGGGGGCCGGCTCCGGCCCTTCGAGGTTGACGTTGAGGGTGGAGAACGCGACGCGGTTCTCCAGGTAGCGCATGCGGCCGGCGATCCGCTCGATCTGGCCGCGGACATTGCCGAGGTACTGCTCGACCTGGAGCAAGTCGGAGATCTTGCCCGCCCGCTTGAGCAGCTCCAGCAGCCGCTCCTCCTCTCGCTCGAGGTTGCGCCGGCGGGAGGTGAGATCGACATACTCCTCGGTCACCTCCTGGGTGCTGATCTCCCTCTTCAAGACCTTGCCGAGGGCCGCAATCTCGCGTATCACGTCCTCCAGGTTCGCCGACGGCACGCGGATCGTCATGTGTGCCCTTGGCGGGCCGTGCTCGGAGGTCAGGCTCGTGCTCGCCAGGTAGCCGTTGGCCTCACGAGCAATCCGGGCGACCTCCTCGTGGGCATGCGGAACGTCCTCCACCCGCATCCGAAGGCTGCCGGTGCGGATGAGCATGGGCGTCGCAGGGGCTTGAAAGGCCAGGCTGATGTCGAAGTCGCCGGCCGGCCCTGCGAAGTCGGCGGGCCCGCCTGTGGCGCGACCACCGCCGCGCATCCTGCCGCCTGCACGGGCGGCTGCGAATCCACCGCCCTTCAGGGAGGCGTCCTCTTCTGCCAGGCCGAACTGCGGGCTCCGCTCGGCATCGGTGACGGCGACGCCGGGGACGTAGCCGCGAGCGAGGCGGGCCGACTCCCGACTGCGGCTGAACACGGGGAAGATCATCGCGACAACCAGGATCCCCAGCACGGCCGCCAACAGCCAGTACAGCCGAATCCACTTCTTCCGGCTTCCTTCCGGTGGCGTGGACATCGCCGCTGCCTCCTCGACACGACGTTTCAGCGCCGGCCGCGACCACCTTTGGGCGGCGCTTGCTAATTTAGACTACGGGGGCATGCGAAATGTTCCTGCGGCTGGCGCCCTCAGGGACCGTACATCTCGTCAGGGGCGAGCAGGTCGGGGAACTCTGACCGCAGGAACTGCCTTGCCCGATAGCAGAGGTGGCAGGCATCCACGTAACCGCCTGCAAGCTCGAACCCGCGCTCGGCCGCCAGGCGGCCCAGCGCATAGGGGCCGCCCTCCAGCAGGAGGCGCACGATGGGATGGCTTTGTGCATCGAAGCGGGCTATCGCATCCGCGATTGAGGGGCGGCCAAGGGTGATGCCCTGACACAGGTGGAGGAACCCGTAGCAGTCGAGATGGATGCGGCCGGGCGCGCCGAGCGATTCGTGCGGGCACTCCGCGAAGCTCTCCGGCGGCCGGGTCGGCATGTCGCCCGCGAGCTTTTCCGCCGCCCGGCCGCGGAACATCACGCCGTCGAGCGGTGTCTCCATGCGCGCCGCCGCAAGCCCGGCCTCCTCGCACACCTCCAGCAGCAGATCGACCCGCTCCACCGGCACGTGCTCCTGGTGCCATCGGTCCGTGCTGACGCCGAGATTGGTGAGACCGGCCGCCATGAGTTCAGCGATACGATCCTTCGCCAGCTCCCGCGACTCGACCCAGGAGGCGTTGGTCAGCGCCGACGCGTTCAAGCCCAACGCGGTCGCCCGCCGCAGGAACGGAAGCAGGACATCGTACAGCTCGAACGACTCGCCGCCCTCGGCGCACACGCCGGTCACCTGCTTCAGGGAGGCGATCTCTTCGAGGAAGCTCTCCACCTGCTCGGCGGTCATGGAGGCCGTGCGGTCCGGCGTTCCCCAGAGGAAGCAGTGAGCGCACTCGGCGGAGCAGCCGTAGGTGATGAGGAAATGGACGCCGGTCAGCGAAGGAATCATCGGCAGGGAAATCGACTCAGTTTCTTCATAGCTCTTTCAGCAAGCTTCGCTAGAATGCAACAGTGGTCCTTGCCACACGGTGTGAGCGGCGATGACCGGCTCACGAGCGCATGTGATGGAAGTGTGAGGAGGTTCTCGTGAATAGAATAAAGGCTTGGCTGGCGCCGGCCGCCCTCGCCATCGGCGCGGGTATCGCGGCCGGCGGCTGTGGGCAGGAAGCGTCGACACCGGAGGCGGCGCAGACCAAACTCGAGGTGATGGTGCCCTGCGGCCAGATCGGTCCTTTCTCCCATATGCTGAAGCTCTTCCAGCAGCAGAACCCGGACATCGAGGTGGTCTGGGTGCCGGAGAACATGGTGACGATCGTGAACAAGCTCGTCGATGGTGTCGAGCACCCCGATGTGTTCCTCTCCATGGGCGACCTGGAGGCCGACACGATCGAGGCGGCCGGGCTCGTGATGGAAGGGACGCGGGTCAAGTACGCGGAGAACTCGCTCGCCATCATGGTGCCGGCCGGGAACCCCGCGGGCGTGAAGACCATCGAAGACCTGGCCAAGCCCGAGGTGAAGACGATCACCATACCGGATCCGGAGATCAACTCGGTCGGGAAGCATGCCGTCGAGGCGCTGAAGAACGCTGGCATCTGGGAGGAGGTCGAAGGCAAGGTGCTGTTCGCCCGCTTCGCCGCCGACAGCAAGGACACGGCCGCCCAGGGCGCTGCCCAGGCGAGCATCGGCTACTATCCCTGCGCAATCGAGGTGCACGACCCGGGCGACCCGCCGGCCCAGCCGAAGAACCTGAAGCTGGTGTGCCAGCTCCCGGCCGACCTCTACCCGCCGTTTAGCTGTGAGGGCGCGGTGCTGAAGGAGGCGAAGAACCCCGAGGACGGCAAGAAGCTGCTGGCCTTCCTGCAGACGCCGGAATCTCAGGACATCTTCAGGCAGTGGCAGTTCATCGCCGGCGGCGCGCCCTGCCCCGCGGAGCCGGAGGAGAAAGCATCCGAAGGCTGAAGATGGGCCGGCCGCCGGACAACATCCGGCCGGGAGTAGAGGACAGACGCGCTCGCATCGGGTAAGTTATTAGAGGGAGGCCGTCTGCGAGAGCCGGCCTGCGGTGAGCCGTCGGTTCCGCTGGCGAGCCGGGATTGGAGAATAGCTGATGAAGGAGAAAGTCGAGGCGGCCTTGGAGAAGGTTCGACCAGCGCTGCAGCGTGACGGCGGCGACGTGGAGCTGGTCGAGGTGACGGAAGACGGTGTCGTCAAGGTGCGCCTTCAGGGGGCCTGCCAGGGCTGCCCCATGGCCCAGATGACCCTTCAGATGGGAATCGAGCGGGTGCTCAAGGAGGAGGTCCCCGACATCAAGAGCGTGCAGGCCGTGGCCTAGGCCAGAGCCGGATTGAGCGACGGCGCGGCGGCGGGCCGAAGGGCCCGCCGTTTTGCATGGCCGGGGCTGGCCCCTTTCTGTGAGGAGCGGAGCCTACCGTGAACCGCTGCCGAACCGCTCCCGCACCGCGGCCTCGGCCTCCTCGCGGGTGGCGATGCGGCCTTCGATCTGCTCGTCGAGGAGGAAGCCGAGCACCTCTCCCACCCGCGGGCCGGGCTCCAGGCCGAGCAGTTCCATCACCTCATCGCCGCTGAGAAGCGGCCTCATGTGCGCGATTTCGGCCGCCTCGCCCATTCCCCGGATGCGGGTGCGGAGCTCCTCCAGCCGCGCCTCGAACTCCTGCTGGTCGATCGGATCGCTGGCGGCCACGTCGGCCTCGGCCAGCGCGATGGCCGGTCCGAGCTGATCGCCGAGGTCGTACATCAGCCTCCGCACGGCCCCGTCGGTCCACTCCGAAGTATAGTAAGGAATCCGCAGGTGATGCCGGACGAGTGCCTCCACCTGGTGGATCAGGCTGGCGGGCTGGCGGAGCCGCGTCAGAATGGCGCGGGCATACTCCACGCCGAGCTTCTCGTGCCGGAAGAAGTGGACGCCGGACTCATCGCTGCTGAGCGTCTCGGGCTTCGCGATGTCGTGGAGCAGCGCGGCATAGCGCAGCCTCTTGTCGGCGGGGCTGAGCCGGACCGCGTCGAGCGTGTGGTCGAGCACATCCTTCATCATGTAGCGCGTCGGCTCGGGCAGGTGGAGGCGATCCAGCTCGGGCATGAAGTGGCGGGCCAGCCCCAGGTGGATCGTCAGCCGCAGCCCTTCGTCGGGGTTGGGCGAGACCATCACTCCATCGACTTCGTCTCGGATGCGCTCCCAAGAGATGCGCGCCAGTTCGTCGGCGGAGGTCGCGATGGCGGCCGCCGAGGCCGGCTCGAGCTCGAAGCCGAGCTGCGCGCAGAACCGCACCGCGCGAAGCATGCGCAGCGGGTCCTCTGCGATGCGGGTGCTGGCGTCGCCGACGAACCGGACCAGCCGGGCCGCCAGGTCCTGCTGGCCGCCGAACGGGTCGAGCAGCTCCCCGCTGTGGGCGCTCTGCGCGATGGCGTTGATGGTGAAGTCGCGGCGCGCAAGATCGTCGTCGATGCTCTCGCCGAAGGTCACCTCGGGCTTGCGCGAGACGCCGTCATAGGTGTCGGCGCGGAAGGTCGTGATCTCCGCCTTCGCGCCGCCCATCTCCAGCCCGATCGTGCCGAACTTCTCGCCCACCGACCACACCGCGTCGGCCCAGCCCTGCACCCGGCGGCGGATCTCCTCCGGCCGGGCGTCGGTGGCCAGGTCGAGGTCGCTGCTCTCGCGGCCAAGGAGCCGATCGCGGAGGCAGCCCCCGACCAGGAAGAGCTGCCGGTCAGGGAAGGACTGGACGAGCTGTTTGATGAGGTCGTCGGCCTGCATCGCCAAAGCTCCCACAGCCGGAGGGTAAGGCAGCAGGGCCTGACTTCGTCGGAACGAGGGCGCGTCCTGCCCCCGAGGGGACTGACTCTCAGGATATGCGGCCCGAGCAAAGCCGCCTCGCCACCGAGAGGAACACGGGAAGCGATCCAGGACACAGGAACAATGGGAAGAGGACCCGCCGTGGCGGGTCCTCTTCGCCTGGAGTTGGCGCTGTGCTGGAAGGGAAGTAAGTCCTCGTGCGGCACTCGGTGGGCGGCCCGCGCCTGGGGGCCGCCCGTGTGATCCGTGCGCCAGGAAGGAGCGGGCGTGGAGCCCGTGCACCGGACACCCAGCGTTCCCCGGGATGGACATCCGGTGCTAGCTATGAGCGATCACCGATTGCTGTCTTGAGCTCCCGCCCGCTCGTCCTCCTCCATCACGCACTTCCTGCTGCGGCGAGTCCCGCTCTCCTACCTCACCTCCCTGTCGCGCACCCCAGGGACTGTGCGCTGCAGGCTTCACTCTCATGATACCCTCGCCGGTCGCGGGGTGCCATGCCATGGTGTTGTCAGAACTTGCCATTTCATGCTCTCCCAGCGGCGAGGCCCCCTGGCGAGCGCTGCGGGCGGCGCAGCACGGCATCACCCTCGTCTGCCGCGGTGGCGGGCCGATGACCTGGCGGCCTCTGGGGTGACCGGCAGGCATAAGAGAAAGGGGACCCGTCAAGACGGGTCCCCCGCTCCCAGGCAGCGACTCAGCTAAGGCAACGAGATGCTGTCACAGGTCTCGTGATTGCTGCCTGGTTGATACGGATAGCCGGACTTGGTGAGGTTGTCCACACAGATGGTGAACGTGCCGCCGGTCTTGTTCTTGCCAGAGGTAAACGTTACCTGGCCCTGGTCGTTCGTCACGCCGGAACCGCTGCCGGGAGCCGCGCCCGACCAGGTGATGTCAACTGTCACGCCGGGCAACGGCTGACACGCTTGGTCGTGGATCGTGATGGTAGCCCCTGCCGTATAGTTCGGCGGACTGCCGTCGAACATGTCGATCGCGCCCACGTGGCAGCTCTGGATCGGACCCTCGTACGCCGTGATGTAGTCCACCTTGGTCTCGGTGTCCTGGCCGTATTGGTTGTAGGCGGTCAGGCTAACCGTGTAGCTGTTCACCGCGGTGTACTGGTGGCTCGGGTGCTGATCCTGCGAGGTGCCGCCATCGCCGAAGGTCCAGTCCCAGGCGGTCGGGGCGCCGGTTGACAGGTCGGTGAAGTAGACCGTCAGCGGCGCCGGGCCGCTGGTCGGGTTGCCGGAGAAGTCGGCCACCGGCGGCGCCGGCGCGCCGCTCACCGAGATGTAGTTGCGCCGGTCGCCGGAGTCGCTGCCGGCGGAGTTGGACGCCGTGAGCGACACCGTGTAGTCGCCGGGCGAAGTGTAGGTGTGGCTCGGGCTCTGGGCGGTGGAGCCATACCCATCGCCGAAGTCCCAATCCCACGAGGTGGCTCCCTCCGACAGGTCGGTGAAGTCAACCGTGAGAGGCGCCTCGCCGCTGGTCGGCGAGCCGACGAAGTCCATGTTGGGCTTGCCGTTGTAGAGGCTGTCGCAGTCCTCCACGTTCAGATCGGCCCGATAGGGATAGCCGTCCGCGCTCAGGCTGCGCACGCAACAGGTGAACAGGCCGCCCCAGCGGTTGATCGGCGACTGGATGACCACCTGCCCGCCGGCGTCCGTGATGTCGGAGCCCTTGGCATCGATGGCATTGTACCAGTCCACCTGGACCTCCACGCCGGGCAGCGGCGCGCCGCTCTGGTCGTGGACCGTGATGGTCGCCTCCCCGTAGTAGCCGTGGTCGGACTTCTTTCCCTTCGTCACCTGGCCGCCCGCCAGGTCGATGGCGGCCACGCGGCAGTTGTTGTCGGTGGAGAGGATGTAGTCGGGCTTGGTCTGCGTGTCCTGCCCCTGCGCGTTGGCCGCGGTCAGGCTGACGGTGAAGCTGGCGGCGGTGGTGTAGTCGTGGCTCGGGTGTTGGGCGATGGAGGAGCCGCCGTCTCCGAAGCTCCAGTCCCATGAGGTCGGCGCCCAGGCCGACAGGTCCGTGAACTGCACCGTGAAGGGCGGGTTGCCCTGGGTGACGTCGGCCCGGAACTGCGCCTCCGGCACCATCGCGGGGGCCTGGCCGTAGACCTCGAGCTCGTGGAGCATGGTGCTCCACGGCGAGCCGAGCCCGGTGATGTCCACTTTCACGTAGCGGCCGCCGGCGCCCAGGCCATAGAAGTCGTCCACGCCTCCCTCGCCGCGGAGCTGGTTGACGATGGTCGTCCACTGGTTGTTGTCAGGCGAAACCTGAACGGTGTACTCGGCCCCGAAGAAGAACCCCGGCTCGGTCGGCAGGCCGAGGAACTTGCACAGGACGCGCTCGATTGTGCAGGACGCCCCGAGATCGACCGTGATGCTGCCGATGTTGCCGTCGGAGAGTTTGGCGAAGGTGCTCTCGTCGCCATCGACGGCCAGCGCGCCGTCGGTCCAGTTCGCCGACACCGAGACCGCCTTACTAAGCGCCAGATTCTGCCCCGAGGGCAGCCCCGGCCAGGCGGCGTCGGGCACGACCCACTGGTTTGTCGGGTCGGCCGACCAGTCGTAGGCCTCCTCGTAGTCGGTGTACCCGTCGCCGTCGCTGTCCACGGCGGTGGGGTTGAGCGGCATGTAACGGTGGTAGCGGGCCAGCCTCAGCTCCTCCGCGTTGGAAAGGCCGTCGCTGTCCCAGTCGAGCGGGCCATTGGCCGGGTCGAGCATCTCATCGTAGAACGTGCCATCCCGATAGCCCCACGCGATCTCGGCGCAGTTGTAGATGCCGTCGTCGTCGTAGTCCTTCTTGGAGGGCCGATCGCTCTCGTCGAAGGGAGGCTTCCACGGGAACCAGATCGTGTCGAGCACCTCGAAGTTCTCCGGCGCGAAGAAGTACGGGCCCCACACCCGCACGTAGACGCCGCCCGGGTTTCGGTTCTCCATCTCACATCCGGGGATGCTCAGGTACGGGTCGGAAGGATAGGCCTGGAGGTTGTTGGCATAGAGCCCCATGCAGCCAGTGTTGTCGGTCATGTAGATGCCGTAGTCCCTGGCCGCCTTGGCGAGCACCTTCTCGGTGAAGGTCCAGGGAGTGCTGTCCGGGTAGGTGGCGTTCTCGATCGCTTCATCGGTCCAGATGTCCGGCTTCAGGCGGATGTGGGCGCTCTCGGGCAGGCGCTCAGGGTACTCGATGTAGCCGAACTTCAGGCCGTCGTTGTGGGTGGCCGGCGGCACGGGCCATCCGGCCGGCTCGATGATCGCTACGCACAGCGCGTGGTCGATCTGGCCGGCGCCGAGTTCGCCGGGCTTCACCAGGCCGACGGAGTGGGCGATGCCGCAGCCGCGGTTGCTGCAGCCGATGGGTTGGCTCCCGGAGCTGTTGGTGAACACGACCCCCGCGCACCCGCCCTGATAGTAACCTTCCGCGTTCCTCGCCATCTCGTTGGTGAGCGGATCGTACAGAGTGGCCCAGATGTTCCACTCCATCCCGCTCAAGGGGTCGATGATGGCGAAGTTCGCGTCGCTCTCCGGGGTCGCCCGGAGCTGCTGGTCGGTGGGGAACGGCACATCCCTCATCCAATGGCCCGAGGGACACCATCCCTCGGTCAGATACACATCCTCGAGCACGTAGTTCGCGCCGTTTACCCAGTAGACCGACATAGTCCAGTCGCCGAGCCGGAAGCGCATTTCGGGGTCGGGGTTGTTGTCGATGACGTCCTGCATGAGCTGATCGCTGTGGACGTCAACCGGCGCGTCATATGGGATAGGCTGGAGAAACTCGCACTTATCAGCCGGGTAGTCGGGCGGCTCCGGCTGGGCGAGAGCCACCGCGCCGGTCACGGCTATCGTCATCGCCGTCATGACGGCGACAAGATAGCTGCGTGGATGTCGCTGGAGTTGCATGCTGGATTCCCCCTCTACAGAAGTTTCTGCCAGGCAGACTGCACGTCTGTTGTCTCGGTTATCACCCCCCTTGCTGGTGACAGTCCGGCCGGTGCACCGCGCCGCCGGCCGTACAGCACACTAGCTCGAATGCTGACTGGTGTCCATGCAAAACCGATGCATACACTTGTCGTTCCGTGCGCTGGCACCCCGCGCTCGAGACACCCTTGTGGCCGCCTCGCACAATCGCGCTGCCTCGACCGCGGCTCCAGGCGAGAAAAGCCTGAAAGCGGAGCCGATGGAGGAAGGGAGATGGCGGGCCCTGCGCAAACACAGGGAAGGGGGGAAGCCGCCGGCGCGGCTGGTGGCGGGCCCGTTGGCCTTCTCGCACGATACCACGCTGTGAACGGACCATCGGCCCGCCACCACCGGCGCCCACTCAGCCGGCAAGACCGCTGTCGTGCACCAGAACAGCTCTCGCCTTGCGCAGGCTCTCACCCTTCACCCCAGCCTATAGAGAGCATAGCAGGGCTGGTGCTGGCCGTCCATGTAACTTTACGCCCAAGACTTGTAATTTCGAAAACTGAGGCAGTATCGACACACCAGGCCACACCTATCACCTGCTCACTCTTCGGCTAGGGGCCTGCTCTGCCAGGCCCCTAGCCCGGTGATCTGGGCGAGGCGTAGACGCCAGGCCTACTCAGCAGCCGTGATCTTCACCAGATCGTCGTGCTGATCGAAGACGATGCTCTGGTGGTCTCCGCACCGCAGCCAGACTCTCACCTGACCTGAAGAGATGTAGTTCGCCGGGTTCGGCACGTCCACCACAGTCGTGGTGTCGCTCGCGGTCATGGGGATGATGCGGTCATCGACCTGATCCCAGCTCCCGCTGACGAAGTTCCACAGGCGTGTCTTCTGGCGCTGGTCGCCGGCGACGCTGATGTGCCACTCGTGCGAAACACTCAGGCTCGAGAGCGAGGACAGATCGGTGCTGAATTCGTACTCGATCTCAGTCGTCTGCTTGCCGCCGTCCTTCACGGTCTGCACGACCAGGTAGCTGTCGTCGGAGGCCTGGACATCGCTCAGGCCGCCGGACTGGTAGGTCCCTGTGTGGATGGTGTAGGCCGAAGGCACGTAGTCACCACCACCGCCGCCGGTCACCGTGATGTAGTTGGGCTTGATCTCGGTGTCCTGTCCGTAGGCGTTGGCCGCCGTCAGGCTGACGGTGAACTGGCCCGTGCTCGTGTACTGGTGGGTCGGGTTCTGCAGCGGCGAGCTTCCCGTGTCCCCGAAGTCCCAATCCCAGGAGGTCGGGTCATTGGTGGACTGATCGGTGAAGCTCACATCCAGCGGTACCGGCCCGCTGGTTGGATCGCCCACGAAGTCGGCAACAGGAGGCTGGCCCGTGGTGACCGTGATGTAGTCCACCTTCGTCTCGGTGTCACACCCGGCCCCATTGCACGCCTCCAGGCTGACGGTGTAGCTGTCGGCAGCCGTGTAGGTGTGGCTCGGGTTCTGCGCGCCGGAGCTTCCCCCATCGCCGAAGGTCCACGCCCAGGAGGTCGGGCTGTTGGTTGACAGGTCCGTGAAGTCAACATCCAGCGGAGCGTTGCCCGAGGTCGGATCACCCACGAAGTCGGCGACCGGTGGCTGCTGCTCCGTCACGTCGATGTAGTTGGGCTTGGTCTCGGTGTCACAGCCGGCGGAGTTGCAGGCCTCCAGGCTCACCGTATACTGGCCGGCCCCGGTGTAGGTGTGGCTCGGGTTCTGCGCGCCGGAGGAGCCACCATCGCCGAACGTCCAGTCCCACGACGTCGGGCTGCCGGTGGACAGGTCGGTGAAGTAGACGTCCAGGGGCGCGTCGCCGCTGGTCGGGTTGCCGACGAAGTCGGCCACCGGCGGGACCGGGCCGCCCGCGCCGTAGACCTCCAGCTCGCGGATGTGCAGGCCCCAGGGCGTTCCCTCCTGCCAGACGTTGACGCGGACGTACCGAGCAGAGCCGGCCCAACCCCAGGCGTCGTCGAGCCCGCCATCTCCTCGCATCCAGGTCTTGATCGTGCTCCAGTCGCTGCCGTTAGTAGACACGTCCACATCGAAGCCGCGAGCATAGTAGTTGCCGTTCGGCGCCCACTTGACGATGACGCGGCCGACGGTCTGGGCTGAGCCAAGGTCCACGATGAGGTCGGCGGTGGGGCCGCCGTCATCGGCGACCGTCGTCTCGTCACCATCGACCGCGTTCTGGCTGTTCGCCCAGGAACCCGAGGTCGGCTTGCCGAGCGCCAGGTTCGGGCCGGACGGCAGGCCCGGCCAGGCCGGGTCGGGCACGACGGCGGGATTGGTGGGATCGGCCGACCAGTTGTTGGCCTCCTCGTAGTCGGTGTAGCCGTCGCCGTCGGTGTCGGGGTCGAGCGGGTTGAGGGTCTGGTTGCGGAAGTTCATCCGCAGATCGCACTCCTCGGCATTGGTCAGCCCGTCGTTGTCCCAATCGAGCGGCCCGTTGGAGGGATCGTTGTGCTGTGGGAACCAGCCGGAGTCGTGGTAGCCCCACACGGTCTCGTGCGCGTTGAGCATCCCGTCGCCGTCGTAGTCGAGGTAGCGGTCGGCCTTGGGATAGGGCTCATAGATCGTGTCCATGACCTCGAAGTTCTCCGGGCCGACGAAGCCGATATCCCAGAGGCGGGCATAGGTCTTGCTGTTGTTCCGGTGGCTGCAATCGGTGCCGTCGATGTACTCGTAGGGATCGTTCGCGTTGCACAGATCAGCCCCGGGATAGGCGAACACACAGTTCGCGTAGAGGTGGACCGTCCCGCTGTTGTCGGTGATCCAGATGCCGTAGTCCCGGGCCGCCTTCGCGACCACCTTCTCCGTGTGGTTCCAGGGAGAGCCGTCCCCGTGGGTGGCGTTCTCGATGGCGGTGTCCGTCCAGATGCTCGGCTTCAGCCGGTAGACCGCGATCTCGGGCAGGCGCTCAGGGTACTCCACCTTGCCGAACTCGTCGCCATCGGTCTTGGTGGCCGGCGGGATGACGAGCGAGGCCGGCCCTGGGATGGCGGAGCAGAGGCCATGGTCGATCAGGCCCGCCTCCAGTTCCTCCGGGTAGATCAGGCCGACGGTGTGGGACAGCGAGGGACCGCGGAGGCTGCAGGCCATCGGGTTGCCGCCGCTGGAGTTCGTCCAGACGAAGCCGGCGTTCTCACACTCGTAATAGCCCTGCGCGTTGCGCTGCCAGGCGCCGTTGCCGTCATGGCTGATTCGCCAGAAGGAGTACTCGACTCCATGCAAGGGATCGGTGATATCGGTGTTGTCGTCGGTGTCGCTCTCCGGCGTGCACTTCACCACCTGGTCGGTGGGGAAGGGCACGTCGTTGATCCACTGCCCGATGGGGCAGTAGCCGCTCGAGACGTAGATGTCTTCGAGCTGATAGTTCGAGCCGTTGATGACGTAGTTCGACATCGTCCAGGAACCGAGCGCGAGCCGCATCTCGTTCCGCTTCATCATCTTCTTGATGTCGGCCATCAACTGGTCGCTGTAGGGATCGATCCCCAAGTCCTGCGGGATGGGCCGGTACACGACGTTCTTGTCAGCCGGCCAGACGCCCGGCGGAAGGTCCGCCGACGCGGCAGTCATGGCCATGCCGGCCGCGACCGCGAAGATCACGACCAACAGGCCCCTCAGCCTTCCGAACCGCCCTTCGCTCATTCAGTGATACCCCCTAGTCTGTA
>CAZLHI010000033.1:0-36083 GCA_964559435.1 uncultured bacterium
GCGTCAAGAGTGGCGATGAGTAAGGAAATGGGCAACGGCCTGGCGGGCAAGGGTGCTCCTTCGCCAAGGCTACGCAGCATCTCCGATGTGCCCGCCCTACAGCACGCCCAACGGTTACGGCGGGGAAAGGGGCGCTCTGGCCGCGGCGCTCACCTCACGGCATAGAGGTATCCGTCATCACTCCCGAAGAACACCATCCCTTCGGCCAGCGCGGGGGATGACCTCACCGGCCCCTCGGTCTTGAACGTCCATTTCTTCCGTCCGCTCCCGGCATCGAGGGCGTACAGATTCCCGTCCAAGCTCCCGACATAGACTGTCGTCGCGGATACAGCAGGCGAAGATGATACCTGACCCTCTGTCTCGAATCTCCACTTCTCCCGCCCGCTCTTGCTGTCGAGCGCGTAGATCTTCCCGTCATCACTTCCGATGAATATGGCACCCGCCGCGACAGCAGGGGAAGACGTTATTTGTCCCTCTGTCTGGAACTTCCACTGCTCTTGCCCTGTCTCCGCGTCCAGGGCGTGGACAGACCGATCGTAACCCCCGAAGTAGACCATCCCGTCGGCCACCGTCGGTGAAGAAGAGATGTCGTCGGCTGCTCGGAATCTCCACCGTTGTTTCCCTCTCTTCGCGTCCACCGCGTAAAGGGTCATGTCCAGGTTGCCAAAGTACACTGTGCCGCCAGCAACGGCCGGTGAGCATGTTATCGAGCCTTCCGTCCTGAATCTCCATCTCTCCACCCCCGATTCCATGTCCACCGCGTGGAGATTCTTATCGCGGCTGCCGAAGTAGACTGCCCCGTCCTCCGCGACAGGAGAGGACACTACCCAGCCTCGGGTCTTGAACGTCCATTTCTGCTGCCCCGTGTCAGCATCCACCGCGTAGAGGTTCCCGTCGTTGCTCCCGAAGTAGACCACTCCATCCACGACGGCAGGGGATGATCGCACCGGCCCCACGGTCTCGAACCGCCACTTCTCCCGGCCGGTGCTCACGTCAAGCGCGTACAGGCAGCCATCGATGCTCCCGACGTAGACTGACCCGCCGGCCACCGCAGGTGAAGACTGCACCCAACCTCCTGTCTTGAACTTCCAGGCCAGCTCGCCTCGTACTTCGGTGGCGGAGCAACCGGCGCCCGTATGCTGCGGGTCGGCGCGGAACATCGGCCATCCCGAGGAGCCCTCACACATGTTGCGTGAGAGCAGGAGCAGCATCGCGGCTGCCGCCACTCCGATGCTCATGGTTCTACTCACTTGACGCTCCTTTGGCCTTTACCCAAAAGCTTGCTCGTATTCCTGCTATGTGGATCGTCAGTTCTGCCACCCGGCTAGACCGGATTATAGCGTTTCAGGCAGCGCCATGTACACACCGTTCCTCAACCTGACGGCGCTGCCGAGGCAAGGGGCCGGCATGGCTCTGCTGCCCTAGCTGAGCCGCGGACCGCGCCGCCCCGCGCGCCCTCACTCTTACGGCCTACGTACCCTTGGGGAGAAAGAGCGCACTTTCGAGCTATTCCCTGTGGCCGCGGGGCGGCGTACTCTTATCTACGACAGGGTGTCATGGGCGCGCCGACACCAATGACAATCTCTCTGGGAGGGGAGGTGACAAGAGATGAAACGCATGACAGGCGTGATGCTGTGGGTGTGTGTCGCGGTGGTTGCCCTGACCTCCGCCGCGATGGCGACAGAGTCCACCAAGGAGGCCGCCGCCTGGAGTGGCACACAGGTAGTCCCGGCCATCGCTGGCGGCCCTGAGGCCGGTGATTGGACGACAGTGCTGGCCGGCTCACTGAAGACCGGTGCTCCGAAGGACGTGGCCGTCCTGTTCACCAGCGAGACGATGCTGGGAACCTACGTGAAGGTCCACAGCAAGAAGGACGCCGGAGGCCTGCTGGAGGTCGATTCCGACAGCTCAGAGGCCGCTATTGTGGTTCGGTGCCTCGTCGATGGGGTAGAGGCTTATCCCGGCCCAGTGACCTTCGACAGCAGGCTCGTGAAACTGAGCGCATTCCTGGGAGAGGCGATCTACACAGACCCCGGAACAGGTGAGTTGCTGAGCGCGGGGGATCAGTGGATCTCCATCTACGAGCGCACGAAGGCCGCGCACGCCTTCTGTTTCTGCCTGGACGACCTTGGGTCTGGCGAGCACGTGGTCGAGATCCAGGCCCAGATCGTTCTGAGCCCGAGCCCTCATGAGGTCGACCCGGAGGTCACGGAGGCCTACATAGGGGCGCGGATGATGGTGTGCGACGAAGTGAACCTGAAGAGCAGGCTGTACCCGCAGTAGAGAGCCAGGCCTGAGGGCGAAGACTCAGATTCGTTGCCCTCATTTGCAGCAATATCACAGCACGAACTCCTCGTTCGGGGCCGGCGGTTCTCCGCCGGCCCCGTGCGCGAGGGGCCGCTGTGCCCCTGTCAACCGCCGATCGACCACTGAGCAACATGGTCTTCATACTAAGCAGATCAAGCAGCGGGCGCCGGTCCCAGGGCGGGATGACGACCATACCTGGCGCGGACGGCAAGGGTCAGAATCCCAGGTCCTCTCCCTCGTGTACCGCCAGCCCAATCGCCTCGGGCTCGCCACGTCGGCCGTTGTACCAGAGCCGCCAGAGGTCCTCCCTCTCGTCGTACAAGGCGAACGGTTTGTAGCATGCGTCCTGGTCCCAGGACCCCCCGGTCGGCGAGACGATCGGGTTATTCGGATTGCGTTCCCAGCGAGTGACGCCGTCCCGGGAACGGGCGACGCCGATCTGGGCGTGATCTACGTCTCGGAATCCGATGTAGAACATGAGATGCCAGCCGCGATGCTTCAGCACTTGGCAGGCCGTCACCTTAGCCTGTTCCCAGGGGTCGTTCGGATCGGGCTTGAAGATGGGATTGTCGCGATGCTTGGCCCAGTTGATTCCGTCGGGGCTGGTGGCGTAGCCGATGGCATCGGGCTCATACTGCTCTCCCCCGGAGTACCACATGCGGAACAGACCGGCTTGCTCGTCCCAGATGACATGCGGGCACATCACGTTCGTCATCTCCCACGGCTGGTCCGGCGAGAGCACGGGCCTGTCGCTGTGCCTCTCCCACGTTACGCCGTCGGGGCTGGTAGCGTAGCCAATCTCCGAGCGTCCGGAGATCTGGCCCGTGTACCACATGTGATAGCCGTCCTCGCGCTTCACCACAGTCTGGCGGTTGACGCCGTCCTCCCAGCCTGACTCTGAGTTGGGCCCCAGACAGATGACAGGATCGCTCCAGTGAACCCCGTCCTCACCTTCGACCAGGGCGATCAGTCCCTTCGCGCGCCAGGAGAACCACATGCGGAACTTCCCGCCTTCGGTCATGAGCGTGGGCTCGAACACTGTCCCCATGGCTCCACCGCCAAGGACCGGCTCCAGAGGCCATTTGAGCCAGCCGCCGGCCCGGGCGGCCGGAATCGCTTCTTCGAGGGCATGCCGTGGCAGCTTCGCACTCACGAGACAAGTCCTTTCCGCCCACCCACCTCTTTGCCGTCGGCAAAGACACGGAGGCCGGCGCCTCTTTGGTATTTCGCTCCCGTCTTGTCGTAGAGAATGGTCAGCTCTCGGCCGTGGTACGGCACGCGGTCGAGGCAAAAGTAGTCCCACGTTCCCTCCGGCACTAACGGGTTCACCTCGATCTCATCATCGGCGCGCGGGCGCAGTCCCACCAGCCCCGAGATAATCAGATCGCAGTAGGCGGAGTGATTGTAGTACTCGCCTCGGTCCGCTTGCTTGTCCGGCCGGTTCCATCGCAGCATGATGTCCCGAGCCAGCCACACGCCCGTGTCCGGGTGCAGGTTCTCGTCGATCCACGGCACGACCGTTCCATCCGACAACGTTACGTGCTGTGACCTGGTGTAGATCTTCAACAGCTTGAGGTAATCCCTCTTCCCGACGTAGGATTGATCGTAATCGTTGAGCAGGTTCGCGAGCGCCAGCAACGTTTGCGTCGTAGCATAGGGCCAGCTCGGGCCGTTCCACAGACACTCGTGGTCGGACTCGAACATGAAGCGAGGATGCCGCCTCTCCGCCGTCGTCGGCCCAAAGGGAGCATAGAACCCCTCTGGGTCCATCAACTGCTTCCACGCCGCCTCAAAGCCTGGATCGGGCAAGTTGAAGTACCAGGGAACATAGCCGTGCAGCTCGCGGACATCGGCCAGCTCCTGCTCCTCGTGGTTCTCGTCCATCCTCAGGACCTCGAAGAACTGGGCTTCCTCGTCCCAGAGCTTCTGCTGCACCAGGCGCTTGATGTTGTCGGCCTTCTCCCGGTACTGCCCGGCGAGATCCGGTTTACCCAGCAGCTCGGCCAGCTTGGAGATCGCCATCGCGTCACCGTACATGTAGGAATTGATTGTTGCCCGATAGCCGTGCCCGCCGATCGACACCTCCATGCCATCCGCCCCATCCTGCTGCCAGAAGAGCCTGTTGCCGCCGAGGTGGGACTCCTCCCATCCCCTGTAGTTCTGCACGAGGTCGGGCAGGAGCTCAGCCACGAATTCCCGATCGCGGTTCACCAAGTAGAATGCGTACAGCGAATCGGCCGCCCAAAAGCTGTACTGGCGCGGCTTGCCGCCCCTGCGGAACCAGAAGAGCGAGTAATCCTTGAGGTACTTGCTCTCCCTGAGCCAGCGGCCCTCATAGTAGTGGTGCCCTGCCGGGCAGTTGATGGTGTTGTGCTTGCCGGCCCACGGGACCGGTGGAAGGAACTCTGTGATCACGAACCCGTCGGGCGTCTCCTTGATGTGCTTCCGGTACACCCACCAGCGGAAGTAGTAAAGCTCCTCCGTTTCCTTATCCGGACACTCAAACCAAGGGATGTTCCTCTTCATCCATTGCCACGCGTGCCGGTTGTCGATGTGATTGACAACCTTCTCCGCGTCATGCTGGTTGAACGCTTCGACGTAGTGCTCAAACGCGTCCGGATTCAAGATCATGGCATATGCTCTCCGCCGAACGGCACGCCCGCCGTCAGGCAGCTTCGGCCTGGCGGGGGTCAGCTGATCGGCTGTGTGATCCCGAATATGGAGGATACGATGGCCAGCGCGCCATTCGTCAGCAAAGAACCGAAGACCAAACCGAGGAAGCCGGGGCGCAGCGTCCGGAACAACTGCAGGCCGCCGTACCGCCGGATGAGTGTGCTCACCGACCAAGCAATGAAAACGCTCACCCACATGGAGCGGTTCGTCTCGTAGGAGCTGGCGATGAGGAATCCCACGGGACTGACCGGCCACCAGACGAAATGGGTGTGCAGCCACACCAGCAGGAGCGTAAAGCCCGCGCCGATCACGAGCGCGACGCGCAACCAGTTGTCCGCTATCTCCGGTGTGCGAAGGGTCGCGTCCAGCTCCCCGAAGGCCCAGTTCGGGTAGTCGGTGAAGGGCCAGTACCCGAGAGAGGTAGCCCCTTCCTGGTGCAACATCTGGAGGAGTGCAGCCAGGCCGAAGGCGGTCACTGCCACAAGTGCGACGCCCGCCGCCCAGGTGAAGGTCGTGCCCCGCAGCCGCGCGCTGTGAACCAGCTTGAAGCTGTTCATCATCTGCGGCATGGCCAGATTCATGGGATCGTACATGTAGATGCAGGAGAGATATGAGTACAGAGTCAGGGAGGCGGGGCCTATGGGCAGCGCGCCGACGGTGCGGAGCATGACGCCACGGGGGTAGAAGCCAGTGTCCACAAACATCACGCCGCCGGCGGCGACCAGCCGCGAAGCCCCCAGGAGAACAGCGTAGAAGACGCCTATCAGCCCGCCAAAGGCCCACCACGACATACCCGAACGAACCGCCCACCAGATCATGAATCCGTTGGCAAGCAGAAAGCCCAGCAAGGCCCACCGGCCGGCGAGTGGCGCGTAAGGATCGGCCTCTTCGCGGGCGCGTCCGAGCAGGCTCCACCAGGCGGCGCGGATGGCCCTTCGCGACTGGTAAAGAACCACCGCACTGAGAGCGACGAATCCCCCGGCTTCCTGAAAGGCTATGAAGAGGCGCGGGTTAATGGCCACGGCCGCAGTGGCTCCCTCTTCCGCGACCCCGAAGCTCGCCCATGCCAGCAACTGGATTCTGTACAGCACATAGAAGAGCCACAGGCTGAGGGAGACCTCGCTGGGCAGCAGACAGGTGATGCCGATCACCGGGAAGACAATGGAGACGCTCATGTCTCCCAGCACCCGCCACGGGAGCGGCATGCCGGCGAAGTAGCGCCCGACCGGAAGGTCCCAGAGATTCACTGACGGGACAGACGGAAACAGCATATGGAACCATGACAGAACGGCCAGCAGTGCTGGGGGTGCGAAGCCGATCCAGAAGATGCGATTGCTGAGGATGCTCGTGCGCAGCGCGGGCTGGGGCTGGTCGCCTGTCATCGCCAGAGGCACGTCGACGATAGGAAAGGTCAGGCGCTGTCTTTCGATCCAGTCTTTCCGCAGCAGTGCTCCCAGGCAGAACATCGCAGCCATTAGTGCCAGGGTGAACGTGCCCCAAGCGAACATGGGTGTGATCCAATCGTGCCATGGTACGCCCCAGCCCCTGGGGGCAGCCTCCCAGAACCACTCCACTACCTCGAGGTTGGTGAGCCGAAGCCAGAGCGGCACGTGGGGCAGAATCATATGCTCCCAAGCGTTCTCTGGGGTCGCCATGTAGAAGGGGTAGGCAGTGGCAGAAACGATATACGGCAACCCGCCCTGCATGGCCAGCCCCACCGAGACAGCCAGCATCGCGTATACGACCAGCAGCTCGCCCCGTCCGAAGGCGCGGGCGCGCGCGAACCGCAGCAGCAGACCGTTGATCAGCACGAGTGCGAACAGGACAACTACGGGGCCGCTAAGCAGCGAGCCGGAGCCGACATCCCAGGTGCGCCTCACGAAGGCGAGATAGGGATTGATGATGGCAAGAAGCGTCGCGCAGAGCCCGCCTACGAGCACTGCCCGCGGCGTGATGATCGTCACCGGTCTTGCTCGCGACTCGCCCCCGCCCGGCACCGGACACGCCATGGCTCGCCTCTCGACCTCACCGTATTCGTGAGGATCGAATGAGTTCCTCCGTCGCACGGCTCGGCTGGCTCTGCACGACGCGTCCTCAGCGAATAACAAGCCGTCGAATAGGGAGTCGCTTCTTCGTTCGGCGCGGAACTCATGGCCACCGGTCGCGGGTCGCATGTCAGTCCGCATGCAACTCACCGGTGTCCTCCTCCAGTGATCCGTTCACTTTTGGAGTTACAATTTCGTCCAGTCTTGGCAGTTACGGCACAACCGGACACGGGCAGGATGTGGGAGTCCGGCGGCGAACTAAGACGGGCCTAGGTCGTTGCCTGGCTGGAGGATCGGCGTTCTTGAGGGGACCGGTACCATACGACACAGCAACCCTCCGACCGAAGAAAGGCAAGTTGGTCCGTTCCTCTGCCATCTAACTCGGTCGCAGGAATCCGAAGCCGGCTGTCACGTCTGCAGTCTGCGTCCTCGTAAGATGCTGCCTTTGGCGATCGGAGGCGCAAGAGCCGACCGTGCATTAGCTCAATCAGCGATAGTGTCGAGGAGCAGAGGAGGTAGTGGGAGAGAAGACATACGATGGGCAAGAGCATACCGCGCAAGCGAATCGCCATGATATCGACCCACGGATACGTAGCTGCCCGCCCGCCTTTGCGCGCACCGGACACAGGCGGCCAAGTCGTTTACATACTCGAATTGGCCAAGAACCTGGCGCAGTTCGGTTATAAGGTGGACATCTGGACGCGCCGCTTCGAGGATCAGCCGCAGAAGGATGTCGTCGACGATAACGTCCGGATTGTTCGAATGCCCTGCGGGGGCTGTGAGTTTATCCCGAAAGAACACCTCTATCGAGAAATCCCCGAGTGGGTACAAAACGCCTTGCGCTACATCAAAGGTCGACGCCTGAAATACCAGGTTGTCAACAGCCACTACTGGGACGGCGGCGTGGCCGGCCAGCAATTGAGCGAAGCGCTTGGCCTGCCTCATCTGCACACGCCGCACTCAATCGGCACCTGGAAGAAGGAGCAGATGGAAGTCGATTCTCCCGATGACCCCGGGGTGTTCGAAGAGAAGTACAACTTCTCGGCCCGCATTCGTTACGAGCGACTGATCTACCACGGGTGCGCGCGGGTGATCGCCACGACCCCCGTCCAGCTCGACAAATTGCGGTCGGACTACGAGGTCCCGGCCGCACAGATTCGGGTCATTCCGCCGGGATACGACGACACTCGCTTTTTCCCGGTGAATCAGGCGACGCGGGAGGCCGTCCGGGAACGATTGGGGTTTGAGGGCGAGGTCATATTCTCATTGGCGCGGTTGGTGCGCAGCAAAGGGTTCGATTTACTCCTTAGTGCTTTTCGCCTCGTCGCAGAACGACACAAGGACGCTAATCTGGTGTTGGGTGTCGGAGCCGATGAGCGATCGGAAAACGAGGAGGTTCTGTACCAGGAACTGCTCAAGCTTCGCCACGAACACGGTCTAGAAGACCGCGTCCGCTTCACCGGGTATATCTCGGAGGAGGATCTTCCGGACTATTACAGAGCGGCGGACTTGTTCGTTCTTTGCAGCCGCTACGAACCCTTTGGGATGACGGCCGTCGAGGCCATGGCCAGCGGGACCCCCACCCTGGTGACCACGCGCGGTGGGCTCTGCCGCACTCTCAACTGCGATGAAGACGCATTGCTCGCCGATCCGTTTGACACGGAGGACTTTGGCGCCGCTATGCTCAAGGGATTGCACGACGAGCGCCTGCGCGACCGCCTGAAGCAAGAAGGCGCGCGCATGGCTCGTACCCTGTTCGCCTGGCCCCGCGTGGCCCAGCAGTACTGCTCAATAATCCCGCCTGCAGCACTGACACGGCTGTAGGACCGCCATAAGTGGGCCTTGAAGTCGGACTACCACGTGAGCGGCCGATAGGCGCTGGGCTGAGGAGCGCCGATCACCTCCTCCTCCAGAAGCTGCTTCCACGTCGCGTGCGTCCACAGCGCCCCCGCCTTCACGAGATGTCCCAGCGCCTCGCTCTCCTCCCCCACTCTGTCCGCGCGCAGGCACTCTCGCAGCTCCCTACCGGCCTCCTTCAGCAGCCCCGCCGCCTCCGGGTCAACGAACGCCTCTGACCGCTCCGCCTGCCTTATCAAGGACTTCTCGTAGCTCCTCGTCCCCGACGTCAGATTGTCGAGATACTGCTCGTACGGATCCCACGGCTTGCCGCGATAGGCGCGGTACTTCTGAAGCTCGGTCCAGCCTTTCCGCCCCTCCGCGTCCCGCAAGGCCATGTGCGCCAGCCGCCGCCCCAGTCTCCTCGCCTCCAGCCGCGCGCTCTCCATATCGGCCGCGTGTGCCGCCACTCCACCCGCGTAACGCAAGCCCATTGTGAAGGCCCATTTGCATAGGCCCGCGGCCGCAAGGCCGTGCATCCCTTGGTTCCCCGCGCAGCTTATCGAGCCGAACGGCATGCCGACGAGGCGACCGGACCAACCGAAGGGGTAGAGTCTCTCGATGAACACATGCGTGGCAGCGGCATTGCCCCAGAAGTGGACTGGCTCCGCAACCAGCAGCCCGTTTGCCCGCGCCACCTTCGCGAACAGCCGCCCGCGCCCACCTCGGCCCATGTCATCGGGCAGCGGGCAGACGTGCTTCTCCCTTCTTATGCACGTGTAGCAGCTCTGACACGGCGTGAACGAGTAATCGGCCAGCGCTACTCGCTCGACCTCGACGCCCTCGACCGCGGCGGCGGACTCCGCGGCTGCGCGCCACAGTGAACCCGTGTAGCCATTCTTGCGAGGAGTGCTCAGCACAGCGAGAAGTCTAGCCATCGTCAGCCTCCTAGCCTGGGGCGGGTCGATGTTACCGAGAGGAAGTTCTCACAGCATACGGCTCGGGGGCCACAATCCTTGCAGCTCATCGATCGCGCTGTCGATGTGAGTTTGGCCGAGGCCCAGAGTGAAGCCGAAGTGGCCTGGCAGCAGCGCATCCACCGCGAGGTCAGCCAGCCGAGTGATGTGTTTCCCATAGTCGTACAGAGAACTTCCCGGGCAGTTCAGCAGGCTGATCCACCCCCCGGAGAAGACGACGTCGCCGGAGAACAGGCAGCGGCGTCCGTCCAGTTCTGACAGATAGCAGATCGACCCGCGGCTGTGCCCTGGCACGTGGATGGCGGTGAAGTCCGGGCCTCCGACGCGAATGCGCTGCATGTGTGAGAGAGGAAGGTCAACCGGACAGGCTTCGAGGCGATAGTCCGAGGGATAGGCGCCATCCGAGCGTGCACGCACTAGCCCTAGTTCTTCTTCGTTCGCGGACCCCAAGTACGATGCTTCTTCCGCAGACGCGGCGGTGATGGCTCCGCTTTCCGCACGCCAGAAGGCGGCCGCGCCCGCGTGGTCGGCGTGGCAGTGGGTAAGGAGGACATGAGTTATCCGCGAAGGATCAAGGCCGTCCCGCTCGATGTTCTTCGTGGTGCGACCCGGATCTATCCCGCATCCGGCGTCAATGAGGACGACCTCCGAGCCGAGATCCACCAGGTAGATGGTGCAGTCGTGGGCCTCGCTGATGCCCAGCCCGTTGGCTCCGCCGCCGACGATGTAGATGGAGTCGCTTACCCGCATGACTTGCCTCTCCCGGAGATGGGCCACGCCTGCGCAGAGCGCCAAGCTGCCATACCGGCCCCTCCCCGACGCGGTAGTTTCGCCCTCCATCTGCCTGTTCATCCTCCCATGCGCGTCTTCGACGATCTAACCCAGGGGGTCGATTCACCAGCGGGAGCAGTACCGGACGCATATGAAGGAGGCAAAGACGGCCGGGACGGGAACACCTGGAGTGTGGCCTGGCTGGAGTTCCGTCTCGCATCATCGGCCCTGGCGATGCACGCGCCTGAGGCATCGGAATGAAGACCGTCCATATCCCCCAGATCGGATGTGCCGTATCGACAATCGGCCTCGGAACGGCTGCTCTTTCAGGGGCCGCCGCGGGAACCGCCTTCGCCATCCTCGACACCTACCGTCGCCTCGCCGGGAACCTGATCGACACCGCGAAGATGTATCACCAAGGAGAGTCGGAGGCCGTCATAGGCGAATGGCTGGCCACCCGCGGCCTGCGTGACGCCGTAATCGTGATGGACAAGGCCTGCGGGGAAGAGAACAGCCTGACGCCTGATGGCATTCGCGCCGCGATCGGCGGCTGCCTCCAGCGCCTTCGGACCGACCACCTGGACATCTTCACCATTCACCGCGATCATCCCGATGTCGGCGTGGAGCTGGTGGTTGATGTCTTAAGCGAGGAAATCGCCGCGGGCCGCATTCGCTCCTACGGCCTCTCCAATTGGCCGGTCCCGCGGCTGGCGGCGGCGATCGACTACGCCCGGACACACGGGCTTCAGGGTCCCGCTGTCTCCAGCATCCACGTATCCCTCGCAATCCCCGTCCAGCCGCTCTGGCCGTACTGCCTCCACGCCTCCGAGGAAGACCTGGCATGGCATGCCGAAGCCGGCCTTCCCTTGCTCGCCTGGTCCCCTCTCGGCCATGGTTTCTTGTCGGATCATCCGTGGCCTTCCGAGGAATCTGAGGACATCGTCGCGCGCAGCTATCACAATGACGAGAACTTGGAGCGTCTCTTCCGCGCGCGACACCTGGCGCAGGAGAAGGGGTTCACCATTGCGCAGATCGCGCTCGCCTACGTCGTCAACCTCCAGGCGCCCATAGTCGCTGTGGTCGGAGCACTGACTCCCGACGAGGTCGAGTCGGCCTTTGCGGCTGCGGATATCGCGCTATCGCACGAAGAGACGAGCTGGCTCAGTCTCAAGACACCGTCACGGTGACACGAATAGTTCTTGTCAGGCAACCAGGCGTCTCATTACGAGTTAACACCGCACGCTGTCGCCTCGCGGCAGTTTCTCAAGGAGGTAACACCGGTGAACGCCTCGCCCGCTCTGCCCCATCAGTTCGACAACCGGGGCCTTCGTACCTCTAATCGGGCGTCTCTTGCGCCTGTCACGCAGCGGGGGGCCGCCGAGGCGACCGCGGGCCCTCTTCGCGGTGCGTGACCTCGGAGAGCGCCGGGTCACTCCGCGCAGCACTCCTCAGCTTTGACCTCGCGGCACTGAAAGGCCCGCGCCATGGGGAGGTGCACCTTGTCCAGCGGGATGTTCCCCAGCACCAGCGCCCTCTCGTGCTCCTCCACCAGATGGAAGTCTCGATCGCGCAGCCTATCCTGCAGATGAGACAGGAGGTCGTGCATCAGCCAGTGGGTGACCAGGACGTTCGTCTCACAGAGCCAGGGGTCGAACTTGAGCGCATCGCCCATCAACTGCTGGCTGTCGTAGGCGCAGCCACCGCCGCAAGTTGGGAGCGCCGGGCACTGCACACACTCCCTCGTGTCGAGGGGACTCCGAGCAGCCCAGCGCAGGAAATCGGATACTGTCTCCTCGGAGAAATCCTCCAACGGCACGTAGGACCGGCCGTCGCCAGCGTTGTACTCGCAGATTCCGGCCTCCCCATTGGGGGCCACGACCACTTTGCCGCCGCAACCAGCGCAGGCGTAGCGTCGCCAGGTCCCGGTCACGAGCGGCGCAATGCGCTCACACATCTGCTGGTGGTAGATTCCCCTCTGGCGCGCTGACAAGAAGGTCTGCGTCAGGATGCTGGCAGCAACCTCCGGCGAACTCTGGTGCGGACTGCGGGCGCCGGTTATAGGGTGCAGGTGTGTCGCTACCCCGCACTTGTCGGGGAGCAGATCGGCGAGCATCGCTTCGAAGGACGAGGCAAAGAGGTCGGCTGTCTCCTTCGTTGCCGTAGAGGAAATGCCGACACAGCAGCCGTGCTCCTTGGCGCTGCGGTAGCCCGCCACTGATGCCTCGTAGCTACCTCCGCCAGTTGCGAGCTCACGGTGCCGGTCGTGCACTTCGGCTACGCCGTCGAGCGAGAGGTACACAAAGACTTGGTGCGCTGCCAAGAACTCGGCCGTGTCGGCATCGATCGCGATGCCGTTCGTCTGCAGCATGATGTCGGTGTTGTCCCCTCCCGGTCCCCGGCGTATGTGGGAGATTGCAGCGAACACCGTTTCGGGAACCAGCAGTGGCTCACCGCCAAAGAACACGACCGTCCGTCTCGTGTCGAGCGAGACTTTGCCTAGCACGCGGTCGATGGCATCACAGGCCGACTCGGGTGACAGACGGAATCCGGCCTGCTGTCCCTGCTCGCGCGTTATCCGACAGTAGCCACACCCCAACTGACAGTCCAGCGTCGGGACCAGGTACAACGTCTGCAGATGGTCGGTGCCAGTTCGAAGTGAGTGCCGGGCAGACATCGGCAGCCCAGGGGGCGTTTCGCAGAGCAGCTCGCGGACGGCAGGGGGAAGAACGTCTGTGCTCGCCTCGCCGGAGAGGACTGCTTTCACCAGCTCCGCTCCGCGGGGCGAGCACACCACCTGCTGCATCACATCTGTTCGGAAGACCACAGAACCTGCTGGATCTGATGGTGTGAAGACATGAGTATATGGATGCCCGTCAAATGTGCTGTGGATGACGTGCTCAGACGACATGTGACCGCCTCGCCTCTCCTGATTAGGCATACCAGTTCACGCGTGATCGGATCCGTAGATAGGTCTGATCTCAGGCCGATTATTGGTTTCTCTGCTGTTCAGCGCAGTCCCTGCGAAGGTTCTGATGCTGAGATGGAACTCGCAGCCGCTTGCGCCGTTCAACCAAGCGCAAAGCCGACAGGATCGGTCCGGGAACACCTGAACTGTTGCTCAACTCAGCCCCCGATTCGTCTCGCCAATATTGAGGATGCACACCGAATATGCACAACTGCGCTGTGACTGCGGGCATGCGGCCTGGAACACCGCCTCCTCCTACCCTGTGCTTCGCTGGGTCTGAGCCGGTGAGGCCGGTGTCGCGGGAGCAGGGCACAGCACCTATGCCTGCAGACTCTCGATCACGAATGATCCCTTCACGGCTTCGTTCCGGGGTGCTATCATCACTGAGCCGACTCGCGGACGCACTTGCCAGGGAGCAAAGCGGCAGCACGGGAGAGCAGGTAGTGGACTTCATAACACGGGAACAGCTGTACCATTGGTGCGAGGTCCCATACGACGAACTCGAAGGCCGCCCGGACCTCAAGATCCCGTTCCGTCTCTGCGAGGATTCGGCCGAGATGGGGCAGGTCATGGCCCGCGAACTGGTCGACGAGATCGCGTCTCATAAGGAGAAAGGAGAGGAGACCCGCGCAATCATCCCTTGTGGTCCGGCCTGCTGGTACAGGCCCTTCGCCGACCTCGTCAAGAAAGAGCGGGTCAGCCTCGGGGACCTGGTCGTGTTCCATATGGACGAGTGTCTGGACTGGCAGGGGCGGGAGCTGCCGCGCCGCCACCCGTACTGCTTCCGCGGCTTCATGGATCAGCACTTCTACGATCCCATTGACCCGGCGCTTGCCGTCCCGGATGAGAACCGGCTCTGGCTTACCCCTGAGACGGTGGAGAAGGTGCGCGAGGAGATCTGGAGAGCGCCGCTCGACATCACCTACGGCGGCTGGGGGCAAGATGGACATATCGCCTACAACCAAGCGCGTCGCCACCCGTACAGCCGGGTCACCATTGACGATCTCCGCAACTCCACGATCCGGGTCCAAGACAACAATTGGGATACGGTCCTTGCGCTCGCGCAGCGCACCTTTGGCACGGCCTACCAGTTTGTGCCGCCGATGTCCGTGACCCTTGGAATCAAAGAATGCCTGTCGGCGAAGAAGGTGCGGCTGTTCAGCGACACCGGTCCATGGAAGGCGACCGCGCTGCGCGTCGCGCTCTTCGGCCCGCTCACTCCCGAGTATCCGGTCACACTTCTGCAGGAGCACCCCGACGCCGTGCTCACCGCTACCATCGACACAGCACGCCACCCGATCAGCGAACACCCCGAGTGGGACCTGGGCGTGGGCTGACCGGGGAGAGTCATGGCCTTGCGCTCGCTGAACATCGATCAACTGAGGCTCCGATACCGCGTGATGATCGGAACCGGCGGCCTCGGCTCGGGCGTGTTCTTCGCTCTCAGCGGAAACCACACGCTGGGGCGAGAGGAGAGTCGGGGAGGGCGCTTCCTCGATCGGCGCGACTACTGCAAGCTGCATATCATCGCCCACTATGTACAGACGTTGCTGGGCGACGAGTTTCGCACAATACCCGTGGGCGCTGTCGGCAACGATGATGTGGGCCGGACCCTGCTGGCCGAGATGGCGGACGCGGGCCTCGATCTGGGACTCATGTCCACCGTCGAAGGCAAGCCGACCCTCTACTCGTTCTGTTTCGCGTACCCCGACGGCAGCGGCGGCAACATGACCACCAGCGACTCTGCCTCCTCCGCGGTCGACGCCGCCGCAGTTCAGGAAGCGCAGGCAGAGTTCTCGCGGCACCGGGGCGTGGGCGTGGCCCTGGCCGCGCCGGAGGTGCCCTTGCATGCTCGCCGCGCGCTGCTGAAGCTCGGGGGCGAATATGGCTTCTTCCGCGCGGCTTCCTTCACCAGGGAGGAGTTGACTGACCCCGCGGGCCGCGAGATGCTCGCCGACGTCGACCTGCTCGCCGTGAACCTAGACGAGGCGGCCGCGGCGGCCGAGCTGGAGAGTTCAGAGGGAACTGACCCGGCCTTAGTAGCGCGGGAGGCCGCGGCGCGTCTCTCCCGCACCAATCCTGACATGCTGATCTCGATCACGGCCGGTAGCGCGGGAAGCTGGGCCTGGGACGGCTCCACGCTGACGCACTGCCCCAAGTGTGATGCCCATGTCGAGAGCACGGCCGGCGCGGGCGACGCGCACCTGGCCGGGACAATTGTCGGCTTGACGGCTGGATTGCCGCTGCCGGAGGCCCAGCAGCTCGGGACGCTGGTCGCCGGACTCTCGGTCACCTCACCGCACACGATCAACCACGAGATCGACAGGGAGTCGCTGCGCGCCTTTTCCGACCAATGCGGGATTCAACTGGCATCGAACGTGCGCGCCTTGTTGGAGGCATAGCGATGAGCGTAACCATGCGCATTGTCCAGCAGTTCGACCCATCTCACGAGAAGGAGTTCATGGCCCTCGAGAAGCAGTTCGCCGAACTGGAAGGGAGGCGCCCCGACTATCCCAAGGGCCGCCGGCTCCAGCCGATCTCCAGCGCGCTGCCCTCTCACACGCTGATATGGGAATGTGGGTTCCCCGACCTCGAGTCGGCGCGCGCCGCTCTGCGGTTGTTCGAGGGCGATGCCGAGCATGAGGCCCTGGCGGCGAAGCAGTCTCCCTACTTCACCAACGTCCGAGTCGAGTTCTACCAGAACCTGGAGTTCTGACGTGACGATCATCGACGCGCATACTCACGTCTTCCCACAGTACGCCGGGCTCGCCGTCGCTGTCATGGATCGCTGCGGGATCGCATGCATGGTGACGGCGGAATGGCACGATGGATTCGGCGAGACGCTGAAGGAGCATCTGGCGATATTCAACCGCCACCCGGGCCGCTTCATCGTGTTCGGGAATGTGGACTTCAGCCGCATCAACGAGTCGGGATTCGCCGAGGCCGCCGCCGAGCAGATGGAGCAAGATGTCAGCAGCGGCATGCGCGGCCTCAAGGTATACAAGGCTCTTGGCCTGGAGTACCGGGACGAGCAGGAGGATTTCTGGCGAGTGAACGACCAGCGTCTAGACCCGATCTGGGAGACGGCCGGGAAGTTGCGCATCCCTGTCCTGCTGCACACGGCGGACCCGCCGATGTTCTGGCAGCCCGTGAACGAACACAACTTCTGGAATGTCGTCCTGCGGGGCGAGTACGCGTGGTGGAGCTACTACCGGAAGGGCTTCCCCAGCAGGGAGGAGCTGCTAGCGGAGCGCAACGAGGTCATCAGGCGACACCCCAACACGCTCTTTGTCTGCCCTCACATGGGCAGCAATGCCTCCGATCTCGAGGCCGCCGCAGACGACCTCGACACCATGCCGAATCTGTACTACGACGTCTCGGCTCGAATCCCCATCATGGGTCTCCCGGGCAGGCGCAGGGACAGGGCGCGGGAGTTCCTGGTCGCCTACCAGGACCGAGTCCTCTTCGGCACTGATTCTATCTATGACGACACGAACGTGCCCGCCGGTGTTCAGGCTCAATGCCTGCATCAGCCCGGCGAGATCCCTCTCGGAGACGCCGACCCCGTCGAAAGGTACATCGAGACCACGGAGAACTTCGTCAGATCACATATAGACTTCCTGACCACCGACAAAGTTCAGATCAATCCGCCGTTCCAGCGAACCAACCGGGGATACTCAATTGTCGGTCTGGCACTGCGACCGGAGGTCTGTGAGAAGATCCTCCACACGAACGCACGGCGACTTCTCGGGCTCAGTTAGACGAGCTTCCGGCGTATCCACACGTCCAGGCCGCTCGCACGCCAGGCCGTAGTGAGGTCGGTCAGGTCGGGCTTGAAGCCCCGCGGCCGACGGAGCCGGTCTGACCGGCTCCTGACCGCCAGAGCGTAACTGTTCAGCCATAGGTGTCATTACACGATCAGGGGGATCGGAGGAACTAGGTCTGCCGGGAGGCAGACCTATGGAGCGAGGGCTGCGGTTTCCTCAGACAGAGCAGGGGACAGACGGACCGCGGGTCACTTGACATTGGGTTTACTCTCTGCTATTGTCTGACGCTGCCTGGCTCGGTAGCGTCCGATCTGTGGATGATCGGGGTCATCACCGAGTAGCTGAGGGGGGGCAGATGAGCGCGCAAGAACGGCGCGAAGAGACCGTCGAACTGGTGGGGCGGGCAGAGGACGCTGAGCGGGACCTCAAGAAGTTCTGCGACTCTGCTTACTTAACCGACCGGTGTCTGGATGTGCTGGCCAGCGCGCGTGCTCACCTGGCGACCGGTCACCCTGAGGAGGCCCAAGCCCTGGTGCTCGAGGCGGAATGCCTGCTGGAGCAGGCCGCCAAGAGCCAGCAAACCCTCCGACGGTGGGGTCCATTCATCGGCATCTACGAGCTGGCGCTCCTCGCATTGTTGGCCATCCTGGCACGCGTGGTGAGTTCCGGCCCGGCCTGGGCGAGCGAGACGTGGGGCTGGCTGCCGCCTCCGGCCTATGTTGTGTGGGGCGCGCTGGGCGGGGTGGTGGCGGCGCTGTTTGGCTTCTATATCCATGCTGCGCGTCGAGACTTCGACAGCGGCTACATCGCCTACTACTTCCTCAAGCCGGTTCTCGGGGCGGTGCTCGGCCCGCTTATCTACCTCTTCGCACGCGCGGGCCTGATGGCGACCCAGGGCGCCAACGCGGACGTCCAGAGCCACCACCTGCTCTACTTGGGAGCATTCGTGTTGGGGTTTGGGGAGCGCTTCTCGCTGCGGCTGATCGACCGGGTGGCCGGCGCTATCTTCGGGCCGGCGGAGCCGGCCCGTGCAGCCGCTCCTGGCGCCACTGCGGCCCTTCCAACCGCTGAAGTGCCGCCGGGCGCCGCGGGACTGCCCGCTGCGCCGCCGACGAGAGCGCAGCTTCGGGTGCGGGTCACTGGTCCCCCGCCGGATGAGCTATCGGACGTATCCGCTACGCTGAAGCGCGGAGACGACGTGGTGGAAGTAAAGGGACCGCCTCCAGACGAGGCGACCCATTTCCTCTTTGGGGGTCTTGCGCCAGGCGAGTACGAGCTGACCGTGAGCAAACCCGGATGGCGTCAGGTTGCGGAGGTCCGTGTCGGGCTGGAGACGGATGAGGCGGCGGCCGAGGAGGAGGTCGTGCTGGAGCCTGAGGCCGGGCCGGAGGAAGGGGACTGAGTCGTGCCGCTGACGAGCGCACAACTCGACCGCGAGCTTGACAGCTTCACCTACGTGCAGCTCGGAGGAGGCAAGCTGCGGCTCAACCGGGAGTGGATCGAAGCGAATCTTGTCTACGTCGATTCACCTTGGGCGCTGCGCCTGGGGTGGGATGGCTACGCCGCCAGGATCCGCTGTCACCGTCGCGTTGCGGCGCAGTTACTGGCGGCCCTGAAGGAACTGCGGGACCGCGGCTTATCGGATCGGATCGAGACCTATGATGGCGCGTGGAACGCGCGGCTGGTGCGCGGGGGGGACTCGCCTTCCCACCACTGCTGGGGCCATGCCATTGACCTGAATGCGAGCAAGTGCCCGATGGGCAGCGACGCGCAGCAGAATCCACGGCTTGTCGAGATCATGAGCAAGCATGGATTCGAGTGCGGGCAGGCGTGGCAGCACCGCAAGGACCCAATGCACTTCGAGGCGATCCGGTTCTCGGCGGCCGAGTCGGCGCCGCCCAGCACCGTGGACGAGATCGCGGTGATGGTAGGCGGCGCAAAGGTCGCCGCGGGCAGGCTGGAGTCGGGGCGGGTGGTGGCCCCTGTTGCTCCGGTCGCGACGGCCCTGGGACGTCGGGTGGTTTGGGACGGGCCCGGTCGGCGGGTGCTAATCGACTGAGGGCGCCGGCCGCGGGGAGTGGGACGCACTGAGGGCGAGGAGGACGCTTCGATGTCGTCGCGTTCGTGGTGTTCCGCTGACGAACGACGCCGGGGGGTGGTGCGCGCCATCGTCAACGAGGGCGGGGGACAGGACCGCCCCTTTTCAGACCTGACGCGGGTGGTGGAGTTCTTCCCCGACCGGAGCTCGCTGCCGGACGATGTTCTGGAGGAGATCCGAGATGGAATCCGGCTGCGGTGCTGGTGTCGCCGATTCGGCCCGGTGTCCGACCAGCTGACCGTGGGGCAGCTCCAACAGCGGGTCTACCGTCAGCACCGCCGCCAGGGAGGCCCCGTTAGGCAGGAGGGGAGTCCCGAAGAGTGCTGCACCTGAAGACCGGCCCGTACAGGGCTGACCCCCGGCGCCGAGGAGATCGGTAGATGACCAGATGGCGTGCGCGCGTCTGTCTGGCGACAGTGGTGGCATCGTGCTTGCTTGGAGCAACAGCCAGCACACACGCGCAGGCCCCCGAACCCGAGGCAGAGGTCGCGCAGGCCCTGCTGACGGGCGTCGAGGTATCGGGATACTGGCGAAGGACCGGAGAGTCGGGGGCGGAGTGGCGGCTCGTGGTGCGGGACCCGACGGGCGAACTGCTCCGCTTGGACTCGGTGGATGTGGAGCACCGGCTCGGCAGATGGGATGTTGACCAGCCCGGGGGAGAGGTGATCGCTCCCGAACGGTCGCTGCTGTTGGATGCTTCGGGTCCGGAGGAGGCGGAGGGCCCGCACACGGTGACGCTGGAATGGACGCGCACGGCCCTGTCGGAGCGGCTGGGGTTCAGCGATGCCATGGCGGGCCTCCGGCTTCACGACTCCGTGTTCATCAGCGCCAGCCCCGACCTGGAGAACCTGAACTTGGCCTTCGGCGTGGGGGCCGTGCTGCCGTCGGCGCTGGACTTCGGGTCGCGCCGCTGGGCCCACTTCTTGCGCGCCTCGCTGCAGTTGGAGCGGCTCAGCCCAGAGGACCAGGAGGTGGAGGTCAGCGGCCTGGGCGCGGTCCATGCCTACTGGGGTCGGGGATGGGGATGGACGGGACGCTTGCTTGCCAAGCCGGTGCTGGACGGGATACGGGAGGCGATCAGCGCCGCGGTGAACGGGGCCGGCGAGGAGGGCCTCGGCGACCCGGCCCTTATCGATCTAGTGGTGGCGTCGGCGACAGTTGTTCCCGCGTGGCGTGAGCTCGCCATGCAGTGCGCGACACTGGAAGGCCCGATCGGGCCTGGTTCGGGACAGTGCCAGCAGATCGCCGCGGACCTGCCGGCACTCTCGGTTTTCCTAAGTGAACTCGGTCGGCGTGTGAGATCGAAGCTGGATGAGCCCGAGCTGGCGACGCGGGTGGAGCGGTGGGCCGCGGAGCCGCAGGTGTTCCTCGATGATCGGCTCCTGGCAGCGTTGCGCGAGTGGGCCATCACCGACAATGCCTTGGACCAGATCCCGCCGCTCTCGCGTCGGGAGGCCTTCCGGCAGTCGAGGGCAGCGGGAGTCGAAGCGGAGGAGCTGCTGGACGACGTAGTGAGTCTGGCGATCCTGGTGGATGCGATCGACCCCAGGGTGCTCTCGGTCTACCACGAGCTGGTGACGTCGGAGAATCCCGCCGGCGATCTGCCGGAAGAACTGCGGAATGTTGTGAACACTTCGTTCATGACGGTGCCGTGGGGCCCGCATACGGCATGGCATGAACGGGTGGCTGCGGAGGTCGCCCAACGCACGCTGGTATGGAAGCCGCGGCTGACCTTCGCCCTGGACGCCTCCGCCTACGCGAACTGGGGATCTGACCTCGATCCAGCGGCCCTGCTCGATGCGCGGGTGACCTGGCGGCCGGACCCGTTCGCGCCCTATGGGCTGACCCTGGCTCACAAGCGGGGCAAGGAGGAATCAGACCGCACCCGGCGCATCGACTGGTCCTCCGTGGAGTTCACCTACCGGTTCTGAGGACAGAGACGGTGCCGGTGGTTCAAGCGGAGTAGACGGGCCGCCGCGTGGGCACGGCGGCAACAGGCTCGACGAGGGGGGATACACTGGAAGTCCGACGCGATGATCCCGGGCGCGCTATGAGGATTGCCGTCGACGTGCGAGCGGCAGATGGGCCCGCGACGGGGATATGCTCGCATGTCAGGACGTTAGTGGCGGCTCTCGCAGCGACCCAGGATGACAACCGCTACCTGCTGCTTCGGCATGCTCCTTCCGCGCGCCGCCCGCTGCCGGCGGACCCGCGTTTCGAAGAGATGCTGATTCCAGCGGCTACCGATCTCTGGCTCGAGTGCAATCTCCAGCCAATCCTGGAGCAATGGGAGGCGGATCTCTACCACACGCCGCTGGCTCCGGTCCCGGTAGTGCGCTCGTGCCCGGCGGTCATGACGGTTCACGACATCATCCCGAGGGTGATGCCGGAGGTGGTGGACGAGCAGTTCCGGCAGTACTTCGATGCCAGTATCGCCGCCGGGCTGCGGCGGTGTGACCATCTCATCGCGGTGTCCGAGCACACGGCACGGGACGTGGCGACCTTCTATGGCCTGTCCCCAAGCAAGATCAGCATAGTCCTGCAGGCGGCTCCCCCGGAGCACACGGGACCGGTCGACTCCGCGGCCGCTGATTTCCTGCTGGCGGAGGCTGGGGCGCGGCGTCCCTACTTCCTTTTCGTGGGCGCGCTGGAGCCGCGCAAGAACGTGTCCCGGTTGCTAGACGCCTTCGCTATTCTATGTGCAGAGTCCGAGCGACACATTCAGCTCGTCGTCGTCGGCGCGCCGCGCGGCAAGGCTGACGAGCTGGATCGAAGGCTGCGCGCGGCTGATCGGGAGGGGAATGTCATACGGCTGGAGACCGCCACCCCAGAACAGCTCCGTGCCTTCTACGGCAGCGCGCTCGCGTTCGTCTTCCCCTCGGTTTACGAGGGATTCGGGCTTCCGGTGCTGGAGGCGATGAGCCACGGGGTGCCGGTGATCGTCACCCGCGTGTCGTCGCTTCCCGAGCTGGTGAGCGATGGCGCGGGGCTGCTCATCGACCCTTATGACTCGCGGGAGCTGGCCGAGGCGATGAGGCGAATGCTATCCGATCACAAACTCAGGAAATCGCTGGGCCGCTCCGCGAAGGCCAGGGCGGCCGAGTTCTCTCTGCAGCGCATGGGAGAGCGCACCGTGGATGCCTACCGAAGGGGACTGACAGGATGAACCGCGATGGGAGGACGGGCCGGCCTCACGTCACGGCCGGTATCCGAGTGAAGGACGGGGAGAGGCATGCAGCTGAGTGTTTGAGCAGCCTGGGCGAGCTGGTTGACGAGATCGTGTTGCTCGACGACGGCTCCACCGACCGAACCGTAGAGATCTGCCGGCAGTTCCCGAAGGTGACTCGCCTGCTGAGCTGGCCCAAGAACTTCTTTCACGAAGGGCTGGACCGCAACGCGGTGTTGGCGATGGCGAAGGATACCCGGCCGGATTGGATCCTGTGTCTGGACATCGACGAGGTATTCGAGGGGCGCGCCGGAGAGGTCTTCCCCGAACTCGTCTCCGATCCGGAGGCTGCAATCTGGGGATTCCGAATGTACCACTTCTGGCGCGGCCGTACCCATTACCGGGTGGACAGCAAGTGGGGTGAGGAGACCCGCGGGCGGGTGCACCTTCGGCTCTTCCGCAACCAGCCTGGAATCTACTTTCCACTCCAGCAGGCGCATGGCGCGGCCATCATGGGCGTGGAGGGCCGGATGAGCGTGTCAGACCTGCGGATCAAGCACTTCGGATACAGCGATCCGGAGGAGGCCCGGTTCAAGTACGAGCGGTACATGACGCTGCAGGATGGTCACGATTACTCGCACCTGGTCGACGAGACCGGCCTGCAACTGGAGGAGTGGGTTGAGCGCGACGTGTGAGGGCACGGGGGATGCGGGGTGATGCGCGTGGGCATCGATGCCCGCTCCGTCTACGCTGGACATGGTGGCATCGGCACCTATGCCCGCGAACTCGTCAGAGCGCTCGCTCGCGTCGATCAGGAGAACCGGTACTTCGTGCTGTGCACGGAGAGGAAAGGGCCCGCTCCCATCGCCGCCGCGGCGAATGTCACCGAGATCAGGTGTCCCGCGGCCATGCTCGACCGGCGTTGGGAGCAGCTACAGCTGCCGACGCTGGCGGAGGATCTCGGGCTCGACGTGCTGCACATGACCTGCTTCGGGACCCCGGTGGTGAAACCGTGCCGCGTGATCAGCACCATCCACGACGTCGTCTTCCGGGAGCGGCCCGATCTGGTCGCGCCATGGCTGGCGGCCTACTTGGACCGGTCGGCCGCATTCTCGGCCCGGGAGGCCGACTGGGTCATCACGGTATCTGAGCATTCCCGGCAGGCCATCGGCCGCGCCTACCGGATGCCGCCGGACCGCATATCCGTCATCTACCTGGCCGCCAGTGGCGGCTTCCGGCCCCGCGACCGGCAAGAGGCGGCGAAGCGAGTGAAGAAGCGGTTCGGCCTGGAGGGGGGATATGTGCTGTCCGTCGGTGCGCTGGAGCCAAAGAAGAACATCGATGGGTTGCTCGATGCCTTTTCGCGACTGGTGCGAGACGGATTCCCGCGACAGGTGCTCGTAGTGGCCGGGGGAGAAGGCGGTATGGCATACGATCTGGGCCGGGCGCTGCGGCTCCGCCGCTTGGGGGGATCCGTTCGCGTCCTCGGCCACGTCCCGGACGTTGACCTGCCATCGCTCTACACCGCCGCGGGAGCGTTCGTCTGCCTGTCCTTCTACGAAGGGTTCGGTTTGCCACCACTGGAAGCGATGGCGTGCGGGACCCCAACCATCGTGTCGAGCGCGACTTCGCTGCCGGAGGTCGCAGGCAAGGGTGCTTTGTTGGTCGATCCCGACGAGCCGCTGGAGATCGCCAATACCATCGCCAAGCTACTCACGGACACAGCACTGGCGCACGAGTTGTCTCAGCGGGGTGTCGAACGGGCCAGCACGTTCAGCTGGGAGGAGACGGCCCGCCAGACACTGCAGGTCTACGCGACGGTGGCGGGCGCCACAGGTGCAGGCCAATGCGGGTGCTGATGCTGGCATCGGAGTACCCGCCCGCCAAGGTCTACGGTCTGGGCCGGGCCGTTCACGATCTCTCGCGGGCCCTTGCGGCGAGAGGGACAGAGGTGCACGTCCTCAGCAATAGCATCGGAGGGCGGGATCAGGAGGTGGTGATGGAGGGGGTCGCAGTGCACCGCATCAATTTCCCCAGTCCGCCCGAGCCGCCCGATCCGACGTCGTGCGTGGTGCAGTTCAATGTCTGTTTGATCGAACGCGCTCACCAGTTGCTGCCGGAGATGGGAGCCATTGACATCGTCCACGCGCACGACTGGCTCGTTGCGCTGGCGGCGGAGTCCATCGCCCGGCGCCTCCAGCTGCCGCTCGTCACCACCATCCACGATACAGCGATCGGGAAGAACTTCGGCCGCCTCGACCAGCGACAGCAGTATGTGGCCTTGACCGAACGGTGGCTGGTGGCCACGTCGCAGCGCATTGTTGCGTGCAGCCAGTTCGTCAAAGGCGAACTCATTGAGCACTACGCTGCCGATGAGTCGAGGCTGGAGGTGATCCCTTGCGGTGTCGATACAGCTCTGTACCAGACACCAGTGAACCTGCCCGCTTTTCGCAGCGTCTTCGCCCGCCCGCAGGAAAAGCTGGTTCTCTATGTGGGACGCCTCGACCGGGAGAAGGGCGTGGATGTGCTCATCCGGGCCTTTGACAAGTTGACCCCGCGGGAGGCACAGCTGCGACTGGTGCTGGTCGGCGAGGGGCAGGCGAAGCCAGGACTTCAGGACTTGGCGGGCAGCCTTGGGCTGGCCGACGTGGTCACCTTCCTGGGGTACGTCGCGCTCCCGGCGCTGGGAGCGATATATCAGTCAGCCGAGCTGGTGGTAGTCCCCAGTCTGTACGAGCCGTTTGGGCTGGTGGCCCTGGAAGCGATGGCGGCGGCCCGACCGGTGATCGCGTCGGACGCTGGCGGACTGGCGGAGATCGTGACCGACGAACAGACGGGTCTGCGCGTTTGGGCCGGCGATGTCGACGCCGTCGCCTCCGCCGTGAGTCGTCTGCTAGAAGATCGAGAATTCGCCTCTCAGCTCGCACGGCGAGGCCAGGAGTGGGCCTCGACTGGGTTCTCCTGGGACCGGGTGGCCGAGCTGACCCAGGCCTGCTACAAGACAGTATTGGATACTGCGCGCATTGAGGGGGGAGCGCGCGATGCTGCTGTCACCTGACGCGGACGTTGCCATCGTCATCCCGGTATACAACGCACTCCATTACACGGTCCAGTGTCTGGAGAGCGTTCGCGAGCACACGCGCTCCCCCTACGAGATCATCGTGGTCGACAACGGGAGCACTGATGGAACGGCCAAGCATCTGCAACAGCGCGCGGCCCAGGGCTGGCCGGTGCGCATCATCACAAACGGACAGAACCTCGGTTACACAGTGGCAGCGAACCAGGGCATGAGGGCCGCGGAGGCGGACTGTGTGGTGCTGCTGAACAACGACACGCTCGTCTCGCCCGGCTGGATCGAAGGGATGCTCTTCGCTCTGAGCCTGGATGAGCGCGTTGGCATCGTGGGTCCGAAAATACTGCGGCCGGATGGAAGCCGAATCATGGCGACCGGCGGCCTGACGTTCGCCCGATCCGGGTGCTACCTGCCGATTGGGCGAGATGCGGGCCGCCATGATCCGCGCTTCTGCGCCCCCGAGGACCGGCAGTACGTCGAAGGATCGTGCATGCTCATCACACGAGACGTGATCGACGCAATCGGCCTGCTGGACGAAGTCTACTCCCCCGGGTACTACGAGGACGCCGACTACTGCTTCCGCGCCCGGCAAGCCGGCTTCCGCATCGTCTACTCGCCGTTCTCCGAGATCCGCCATTACGCCGGCGTCACTGCTGGCCTGCCGGAGGCAAGGGCGCTGCTGCAGTCGCGGGGCGGACAAGAGGCCACCTTCCGCCGCCGGTGGTCTCGATTCTTCGAGGCGCGATGAGGGGGCGGGATGCTCGTTGCCATCGACGCAAGGCTGGTGAGTGCGCAGGACATGGGTAGCAGCGTCTACTGTCGCTCGTTGCTTCGCGCTTTGCCCGCATGTTCCGGCGGGCACGAGTACCGGCTGATCTGTGGACCGTCCGCAGGGGCGAAGGTGCCGCTTGGCCCCGGCCTCCGTTGGGTGGAGACGCCGGGGGCCCGGCTGATGGACGAGGCCTGGGAGCAACTGTCATTGCCTGAACTGCTCCAGGAGTTGAAGCCTGACGTGTACTTCTCCCTGAGCAGCGTGCTGCCGGCGGTGAAGACCTGTCCGCAAGCCACCATCATCCACGACGTCGCCATCGAGGACGAGCCGGGCTTCTATGAGACCGGGCTGTTCCGCTACCTGGGCAAATGGCTGCGGGCGGCCGCCGCCCAGGCCGATCTCATCCTCACCGTGTCCCACCACGCGAAGGGTAGCATTCAGCGCGCGTACGGAGTGCCGCCAGAGCGAGTGGTGGTCGCGTGCCCGGCGGCCGATGAGATCTTCTGGCCGATCCCAGAAAATGAGGAGCGTGATGACGTGCTCGGCGCCTACGGCGTCGAGGGTCTCTACCTAATCACCGTGGCGTCGCTGGCGCCGAACAAGAACGTTGGCGCGGTGCTAGAGGCCTATCACCTGGCCGGAGCGCGTGCCGGTACCGGGCATGCCCTCGTGCTGGCTGGGGGTCCCGGCAGTGCCGAGCCCGGCCTTCGCAGACAGATCAGCCAGCTTGGGCTGGGCGACGACATCGTTCTCACCGGACATGTCCCAAGAGATCACCTGCCAAGTCTCTACAGCGCCGCCACGTGCTTCCTCTGGCCCTCGCTGTACGAGGGGTTCGGCCTGCCCGCGCTGGAGGCGATGGCTTGCGGGACACCCGTGGTCTCCTCCAACCGGACCGCGATGCCAGAGGTGCTGGCCGGGGCCGCGATCCTCGTCGATCCCTGCCAGCCGCATGCGATCGCCAGCGCGCTAAAGCTGGTATTGAGCAACGAGCAGCTGCGTCAGCGGCTTCGGCAGGCGGGCCTGAGAAGGGCGGCCCAGTTCTCCTGGCAGCAGACCGCGCGGCAAACGGTGCAGTGCCTGGAGCGAATAGCGGAAGGTGGCTAGCTCAATGGAGCAGACGAGTTGTTCTGTGGTCGTGCCAGTGGAGGGCGACCTCGACGCAGTCGAGGAGACGCTGCGCTCCCTGTTCGATCAGACGGCGCAGCCACAGGAAATCTTGGTAGCCGCGTCAGGACTGGATCAGGAGCAAGTGGAGGAGTTGCTTGCGCTGCAGCGCGAGCACCCCGTACTCGCAGTTGTGAGACAGCAGCGCCCCGGTCTGATCAGAGCCGTGAACGCTGGGCTTGCGCTCACCCGCGGGGCCTGCGTCACCTGGCTCCTGCCGGGCTGCCGCCTCGACTCAGGGGCTTTGGGCAGGCTGTCAGAGGCGCTGGAGAAGCAACCACACATCGGCGCGGTGTTTGCGAGATGTACGCACTGTCAGCCGCCCGTCAAGCCACCTGACGAACCTGAAAAGGGCTGGACCGAACGCCTGCTGGAGGGCAATCCCGTGGGCTGCGCGTTTCTCATGCGCGCAGAATGCTCTAAGGCCCTGGGCGCGCTCAGAGACGACATCTCTGGATTCGAGGCCTGGGACTGGTGGCTGCGTGTCAGCGAGGACTCTGGGATCGCCGAGTTGCCCGAATCACTTTGTGTCTGCGGGCCCGACTGCCCCGTGTCGTGTGAGCTGGACGTCGAATCGGCTGCCGCCCGCGCGCTCGTTGCCGCGCACCGACGGCGTAGGGAAACAAACGGTGGCAGGCCTCCGACTGAGGAGGTGGAGGCGCCTGAGCCGCCTTCGGTCAGCACCGGGCGGCCCGGCCCTAAGGTGCTGCTGTTGGCGCCGGAACTGCCTCCGGCCGTCGGCTTCGCGGTAGGGCATCATCTGCTGGGCCTCTCTCGCGCCCTGGCCGAGAAGGGCTGCCAAGTGCACCTGCTCTCCCCCGATGGAAGGCCGACGGCGCTGCGCGGAGTTGAGCCCATATCGGTACACTCGCCCCCGCAGCGGCCCTCTTTCCGCGGGCCGAACCTGGTCGCCGACGTGCTGCAGGAGCAGTCGCTTCTGCTGTCAGCGGCGCTGGAGGCGCACGACGCGTTCGGTCCATTCGATCTGGTCCATGCTCACGGTTGGACCGGGGCTTCGCTGGCCCACTCGCTGCAGGAGGCGCTCGGTGCGCCGCTCGTGTTCACGCTGCATCGGCTCGAAGGTCTGGAGGCGGAAAGCCAGGCAGACCGGCTCTATGGACGCGAGGTGACCGCCTGGATCTGCGAGGAGGCCCAGCGAGTGATCTGTCTCTCCCGGTTCGCGGCCGACTATGCCAGACGACGCTATGCCGTGCCCCCAGAGAAGATCGCAATAATCCCGCCGCCAGTGGATGCCCGCGACTGGGAGACCGACGCCGACCTGGCCGCCTTCCGAGAGCTAGCCGGCCCGCCGGAGAGCAGGGTTGTGACCTTCGCCGGCCGGCTGGCCGAACACAAGGGCCCCCAGGTCCTGGTGGAGGCGCTGCCGTCCGTCCTCGCCGTCCTGCCCGAAGCGCGCGTCGTGGTGGCTGGCGAGGGCCCAATGGAGCCGCATCTTCGGCGACGGGTGGGGGAGCTTGGGCTGGACCAAGCGGTGAGTTTCACCGGATACCTGAAAGGGAAAGTGCTGGCAACACTTCTGTGGGCGAGCGATCTCTACGTAATGCCGAGTCTGACAGAAGCGTCCGGGCAAGGCGTGGTGGAGGCCATGGTGTGCGGCGTGCCGGTCGTTGCTTCAGCCGTGGGTGGCACACTTGAGCTCATTGCACATGAGGAAAACGGCCTGCTCGTGCCACCTGGCGACGCGAAGGCGCTAGCGATGGCAGTGGTGCGGGCGCTGTACGACAGGGACCTCGCACAGAGAATCGGCGAGGAAGGACAGGCGCGAGTGCTGGCGAGCAACCTCTGGCGAGACGTGGCGGCAGACATTCTTCACGTCTACACCCAGGCGCAGCCGGAGTTCGCTCGCCTCTAGTCCGGCTGCCACTGGAGTCAGGAATGTACAGCGACACCATCATCGACCACTTCCGGAGCCCCCGCAATGTCGGGCCTCTGGAGCGTCCCGACGCCATGGGGGTGGCGGGAACGCCCGGAGAAGGCAACTTCATGGTGATCGAGCTGCGGCTTTGTGGCGGCATCATCGACGCCGCCCGGTTCCAGACCTATGGGTGCCCGGGAGCCGTCGCCTCGGGTAGCTGTCTGGCGGAATGGGTGTCGGGGATGCCTGTATCTGAGGCCGCCGGCATCACGGCCGAGCAGCTGGACAGCAGGCTCGACGGGCTGCCACTGGGCAAGGGGTACTGCGCTGCTCTCGCGGTCGCGGCCCTGCAGGAGGCACTGAGTGAGGCGGCCGGTACGGGGCAAGCCGAGCGCGACACGCGCGGAACGGAGGCCGAAGAGTAGACCGGCGGGTGATTGCCGGCCGGTCTGTGATCGGCTCGGGAAGAGGAGCCCGGCCGCGCGCAAATGGACCAGGAGCATGACGAGTCCGCGCATCGCCATCATCTACGATGATAGGCTTCGGCCGGACACGACCGGCGGTTATTGCCTTCGCGCCTTGCGGTGTTTGGCGCAGGCGACCCACTACCGACCTGAGCAGACCGATGCCATCGAGTCTGGGTTTGACTTGTACGTGCGAGTGGATGATGATCTGGACTTTCGCCCCCTCCCCAGTTTCCACCCGGCCTTCTTCTGGGCGATCGACACGCACCGGAACTTGGCCGCCCTCCTGCGCCAGGCCGGCGACTACGATCTGGTCTTTGCCGCACAGAAGGAGGGGGCGGAGCGGCTGCGGGCCGAGGCCGTGGCGGAGTGCGAGTGGCTCCCGTTGGCCTGTGATCCGGAGGTTCATCGGCGCCTAGAGGTGGAGCACGAGTACGATGTGGGGTTCGTAGGGCACGTGTTCCCGGGACCCCGTCAGGAGTTTCTCGATAAAGTGCTGCACCATTTCCCCCGCTCGTTTATCGGCCAGGCACCACACACCGAGATGGGCGAGATCTACAGCCGCTCGCGTATCGTCATCAACCACTGCTCGGACAACGACCTCAACATGCGGGTGTTCGAGGCGCTGGCGTGCGGTGCGCTGCTCATCACCAACCGGCTCAAGGACAACGGCCAAGAGGACCTGTTCCAGGACAGGGTGCACCTGGTCGAGTACGAGACCCCAGAGGAAGCACTGGGCCTCATTGAGCACTACCTATCTCACGAGGACGAGCGCCGGGATATCGCGGAGGCGGGGCACAAGGAGGCGTCGTCCCACCATACCTATCGGCATCGCATGGAGCGGATGCTGGAGCGCCTTGCAGCCCGTGATTGGCAACCGTCCAGGTGCGCCACCCCGACTTCGTCTAGGCCCGCCAGCGCGGCTTTGTCAGGCCGCGCGCCGTGGTACTACCGATGGCCGCGGCCGGAGGTGATGGAGCTAATACCGTCCCGGGCGAAGCGGGTGCTCGATGTGGGGTGCGCGGCTGGGATGCTTGGGCAGGAGCTGAAGCGCCATCGGCAATGTGAGGTCGTGGGAATCGAGATAGATGGGGCCGCCGCCAGAGAGGCCCGCACCAGGCTGGACCAGGTGATCGAGGGCGACGTAGAGACGATTGAGCCAGCGTCCCTGGGTCGCTTCGATGCGGTGGTCTGCGCGGACGTGTTGGAACACCTGCGCGACCCAGCGGCGGTGCTGGGGAAGCTGCGCGGCCTACTGGCGCCTAATGGCATGCTGATAGTGAGTCTGCCCAACGCTCGCCACATGGACGTCGTGCACCAACTCATCGAGGGGAACTGGACCTACCAGCCGGAGGGCGTGTTGGACCGGGACCACCTGCGGTTTTTCACGCGGCGCAGCGCCGAGCAACTGCTGGAGGATGCCGGATTCGAGGTGACTGAGGTGCGGCCCGTGAAGGCGGCCGGCCACGCGGGCTGGGAGCGGGCGGGGCGGCCCGGTGAAATCGCGGCCGGACGACTGGGGATATCCGGCCTCCCCGCGGCCGAGGCGGAGGAGTTCTTCGTCGGTCAGTGGTTGATCACAGCACGTCCGGCCGCGCGGATCGACTGGGGCACAACGTCGGTCATCATCCTCACCTGGAACCAGTTCGAGTGCACTCGGCTCTGTCTCGACAGCGTCCGCAGACACACGCGCCTGCCCCATGAGCTAGTGATCGTTGACAACGGATCGACCGATGGGACGCAGGAGTGGCTGCGGGCCTTTCCCGACATCAAGCTGATCGCCAACCGCGAGAACGTGGGGTTCCCGAAGGGCGCGAATCAGGGGATCCGGGCGGCGACGGGAGAGAACATCCTGCTGCTGAACAACGATACGGTGGTCACGCCCGGCTGGCTTCGCAGGCTGCTGGAGCGCCTGTATTCCGCCCCGGAGGTGGGGATGGTGGGCCCCTTGACGAACTACGCGGCCGGCGCTCAGCAGATCACCGCGGGCTATGGGAATCTGGTCGAACTCGATGGGTTCGCCTGGGAGCTGGGCCGGGAGCACCGCGGGCAATCTGCGGACACCTCCTTCTTGGTCGGCTTCTGTCTGCTCACACGTCGGGAGGTGCTGGACAAGATCGGCTTGCTAGACGAACGTTTCGGCCTGGGAATGTTCGAGGACACCGATCTCTCCCGCCGGGCACGAGAGGCCGGCTACCGTCTGGTGATCTGCCGGGACGCTTACATCCACCACTTCGGCAGCCGCACCCTGATCGGCAATCAGGTCCCGGCGGAGAAGCTGCTCCAAGAGAACCTGCGCCGGTTCGAGCGGAAGTGGTCGCTCGACCGGCAGGGAGAAGAGCCGGAGGAGGCCGGGGCCCGCAGCACAGACCGACGACCACCCGACCTGAGCGGCAAGGCGAGGCCCGCGCGGCGCTGGCATGTCGGCCGCCACGCCTCCGGCGGCCTGTTGCTCGAGCCGGCGCGCCAGACCATCTCGCTGTGCATGATCGTGCGGGATGAGGAAGCGCACATCGCCGACTGCCTGAAGAGCGTGCGTCCCTACGTGGATGAGATGATCGTGGTCGATACCGGGTCCCGCGATCGGACCGCGGCCATCGCCCGGTCGCTCGGGGCAAAGGTGGTTGAAGCCCCCTGGCAGGACAGCTTCTCGGCCGCCCGCAACATCTCGCTCGAACACGCCACCGGCGATTGGGTCGTCTGGATGGATGCCGACGATGTTCTTCCACCGGAGAGCGGCGAGGCCCTTCGCCGGTGCATTGAGGACGCTAGCGAGGAGGTGTTGGGCTTCGTCGCGCAGGTTCACTGCCCGGCCGGTCCTGGTGAGTATGGAGAGACGGTGGTGGACCACGTGAAGCTGTTCCGCCGCCGGCCCGATCTGCGATTCGAGCTCCGCATTCACGAACAGATCCTGCCTTCCATCCGGCGGGCAGGAGGCGAGATCGCCCGGACCCCGATCCGGGTAACCCACGCCCACTACGACAACAGCCCAGCAGGGCAGGCGAAGAAACGGGACCGTGATCGGCGCCTGCTGGAGCTGGACCTGAAGGAGCATCCAGATCACCCATTTGTCCACTTCAACGCGGGCATGACGGCTGTGCACGAAGGCAATCATGAGCGCGCGATCCACCATCTCCGCCAGAGCATCGCGCTCTCGGCACCACAGGAGTCCCACGTGCGCAAGGCCTATGCTTTGCTCGCCGCCGCCTGCCGGGCCAACGGGGACCCCCGCGAGGCGCTGAACGTGTGCGAGGAGGGCAGGGCGCCTTTCCCGGCCGATCCGGAGCTTCTCTTCAATGAAGGCCTAGCCCATCGGCAGGCGGGTGATCTGGATGGAGCCGAGGCCGCCTTCCGCGAGCTGCTGGCGCTTCCCGGGGAAACCGATTACCTGAGCAGCCTGGACTCCGGGATACTCTCCTTCAAGGCCCGCCATAACCTCGCCGCCATCTACCAGGACATGGGGAGGACCGAAGAGGCAGAGGAGCATTGGCGGAGGGTGACCGACGAACGGCCTGACTTTGCCCCAGCCTGGTTGGCTCTGGCGGATCTGCTCACGGGGTCAGCTCGGGAGAAGGAACTGCAACTGCTCGTTGATCGAGCCGAGAGCACCGCGAACCAGATGACGGCCCACCTCCTGCTGGGCCGCATCGCCCTCCGTGGGGGCGATCTGGCCACAGCCGAGGAGCATCTTTGCGAAGTTGTCAGATCGGCTCCGGACCTCGACCTTGGTTTCCGGTACCTGAGCCACACTTTGCTGCAGCGAGGCAAGAGGGAAGAGGCCGAAGCGGTCTTGCGCCGACTCATAGAACTCGCTCCTGATGACTCCGAGGCCCATCACAACCTTGGCTGCCTGCTGCTCGAGCTCGAGCAGGCCAACGAAGCGGTCGCACACCTGCAGATCGCGACACGGCTTCGTCCACAGCATATGCCTTCTCAGCACGCGCTGCAGGAGGCGCTGAGGCGTTCGGATGGATCGGAGGAGCCATGCCGGTAAAGAAAAGAGGAAGCCACAGCCCGGGCAGGCGTCTCCGGCAGGAGTACCGTCGCCTCTCTCGGATGGCCCAAGATGGCGACTTCGGGGAGGCAGAGGCCGGCCTTCGCAGGCTGCTGAGTGACGACTCTGTCGCCGGTCAGCTTCGAGCACTCTGTCATAACGACATGGCCGTGCTGTTGGCAGAACGCGGAGACCTGGTCGAGGCGCGTCGCCAGCTGCACCTGGCTTTGGAGTCCGATGCGGGCTGCAAGGCCGCTCTCGCCAATCTGGAGAGGATCGGGAACAGCGAGCAGACCAATGCCGCTGCCATGGCGACCGGCCTGTCCAGGTCCCCTCGCATCGCCATCGCGAGCTTACTCTTCAACTGGCGTTCGTCCACGGCCGGAGGAGGATGTGTGCACACGGTGGGCCTGGGGGAAGCTCTTGCCGCCCACGGCTGTGATGTCAGACACTTCTACGCGCGGTGTCCGGAGGTCGGAGTGGGGAAGATCGAGGAACCATACCCGCTCGACGGAAAGGCGGTCGAGTTCGATGCAGGTTCGTGGACCCGCGGCACGATCAAGCGCCGCTTCCACGAGGCGGTGAGCGACTTCGATCCAGATGTCGCGCTGATCACCGATGCCTGGAGCTTCAAGCCGCATCTGGCGCAAGCACTGGACGAATACCCGGTGTGGCTGCGGTTCGACAGCCAGGAATGTCTCTGTCCCCTGAACAATTGCCGCCTCCTGGTTGGCGAGGACAGCTCGGCCCGGCAGTGCACCTATCATCAACTGGCCCATCCGAACGAGTGCCGGCGATGTCTGGACGAGCGGGGTCAGTTGAGCGGGCCGTTCCATCGGATGGAGCGGGAGCTCAGCGGTGTGACTGAGCCGGACTATCTACAGGTGCTGCACGGTGCGCTGCAGCGGGCGCAAGCTGTGCTGGTCGTCAACCCTTTCATCAAGGAGATGATAGCCCCCTACGTGGGTCGAGTGCAGGTGGTGCCTCCCGGGGTGAGCGCGCAGCGATTCCCAGAGGGGCAGTGCCCTTCCCACACCGAACGCGTCGGCCCCCTGACTGTCTTCATGGCTGGAGTGGTGGGGGAGCACCTCAAGGGCTTCCACATTCTGCACGAGGCCTGCCGCCGACTTTGGGTCCGACGCCGGGACTTCCGGTTGGTCGCCACGGGCGCACGGGCCGGTCGAGTGGATGAGTTCACCGAGTTCACCGGCTGGCTTTCCCAGGAGGAGCTCCCCAGGTACTACTCGGAAGGCGAGATCTGCGTAGTGCCGTCCCTGGTGCAAGAAGGTTGGCCGATCGTCACGGTGGAAGCGATGGCGGCCGCTCGTCCCGTCATCGCGAGCAGCATTGGTGGCCTTCAGTTCCAGGTGAGCCATGGTGTGACCGGCCTGCTGTTCCCTCCGGGGGATGTAGATGAGTTGTGCGCGTGTCTGGAGCGGCTCATGGACGATCCACAGCAACGGCATCGTATGGGCCAGGAGGCGCGGCGGCAGTTCGAGATGAGTGGGTCCTGGGAGGCGATCATCGACAGGCACTACGACCCGATGTTTCGCGACGCGTTGGGTGTATCGCTGGGAGAAAGGGGGCCCAGGCGGTATACCAGTTAGCGTCTTTTCTTTGCGTGTATTGCCATGCGCGGGGGAGTTGGGGTGTTCGCCGGCTTGACACAAGGTATGGGAGTGGGCAAGATGCAGGGCAGCAGTGCCAGCTGTTTGCGGAGCTGAGGCGTCACCCTTCGAGGGCAGGGATGCCAGCAGCTGATTGAGGGGGGAGCGATGGGACCCTGCTGGGCGGCGAAGCCGCCGAGGAGGTGGCGACGGAGAGAGCGCGAGGGATTCCCGTTTTCGTGCGGGCGCGAGGGCTTGGCCCGGGACGGTGTTCTGGGCGAGCCCTTTTGCTTTGGTGGTGGTCGCAGAGAGGGCGTTGTTCCCAGCTTGACGGATTGGAGTTGACCTGATGGCAGAGAGAGCCCAATGGCAGAGCGTGCAAGAGGAGCAGGAGAGACAGCAGTTCTTTGTGCTGGCTTCGGAGCTGGAGCCGGGGCCGGAGGGGAGGAAGCAACGGCTGGAGGAGAAGGTGAAGATGCTTTTGAGTGCGGGGGTGGTGTTTCCCGGTGAGGGAAGTTGGGAGGA
>CAZLHI010000034.1:0-34712 GCA_964559435.1 uncultured bacterium
GCGGTCGGATTCGAACCGACGACCTGCGGTTTACGAAACCGCTGCTCTACCACTGAGCCACGCCGGCCCAGGCCCGACAATATCACACGAGTTGCGCCCGTGTCAACGCGTGCAGGGAGAACGTGCGCACGAGGGAAAGCGCCCGGCCTGCGTCGTATTGTTACTGCGAATCGGTCCAGCGACATTGCTTCGATCATGCCAGACGAACGGCCCAAGCTAAGGCCTCTCGACATGCTCCCGGTGCACACGCCCGCGGGTCAGCGTATCATGCTCCGCGACCCGCTGCGCCTCTCCGAGAGTGAAATCGTGGTCCCGATGGACATTGCGTTCCTCATCGCCCAGTTCGACGGGACTCACACCGTCCGGGAGGCCCAGGTCAGCTATGTGCGCCGCTTCGGTTCACTGATCACCACCGAGAAGATCAACGAACTCCTGCGGCAGCTCGACGATGTCCTGTTGTTAGACACCGACCGGTTCCGAAAGTTCGTCGCAGGAATCGAGGCGGAATTCCGGGCTCGCCCGACCCGGGCGGCGACACACGCCGGACGATCGTATGAAGAGGGCGCGGCCGCTTTCATCCAGGCGTGGGAGCCGAGGCTGCAGGCGGCTAGTGCCCCCAACGACTTCGCGCTAGACGAGCAGCGCCCCGCGCTCATTGCGCCGCACTACGACATGAACAACGCCGCGGAGGCCTACGCCGTCGCCTACAAGCTCCTCAGGAGCGCGCCCCAGCCGGACGTCGTGGTGATCCTAGGCACGGCGCACAACGGCCGCGACTCGCCCTTCATCCTCACGCGCAAGCCCTTCGAGACGCCCTTCGGCGCGCTGGAGACGGACGAGGCGATCATCGGGCGGCTTGCCAAGGCCGCGCAGTTCGACGTGTTCGCCGATGAGCTCGTCCACCGCGATGAGCATTCGATCGAGTTCCAGGCCGCGCTCACCCACTTCCTGTATCACGAGGCCGAGGAGCCGCCGAAGATAGTGCCCATTCTCTGCAGTGGATATCATCGCCGGAACGGCGACTTCGTCAATCCTGCCGAGAACGAACCCGTCAACGGCTTCCTCGAAGCACTGCGCGACACCATCGCCAGCGACGAGCGCCGCATCGCGCTCATCGCCTCGGCCGACCTCAGCCACGTCGGGGCGCGCTTCGGCCAGCCCCCTCCCCTCACCCAGGCACACCTCGACATGGCCCGCAGCCATGACATGGCCGTTCTCGACAGGGCTCAAGGCGGCGATGCAGAGAGCCTCTACTTCACCATCGCCGAAGTCCAGGATCGCTACAACGTCTGCGGCTTCCCCTGCATCTACGCTCTCCTGCGGGCGCTCCCCGTAAAGGAAGGTCGCCTGCTCTCCTACAAGCAGGCGACCGAGCCACAGACCCAGTCCTGTGTGAGCTTCGCGAGCGTAGGGCTCAGGCCCGCGGGCTAGTCCGTCTCGGGGTACTCGTACGGCTCGAGGACGATGTCGCCGACGTCGATGACTACCTGCCCCGGACGCACCTCGAACAGCCTGCTCTCGCCGCTGTACTTCGGCGGCCAGATCGGATTGCTGGAGTCGGGGAAGAGCTTGCCCAAGCGCGCCGATATGCGACTCGGAAAACCAACGACCCCGAGGGGCACATCAAACCGCCCACGCTCGTCGATGGACTCGCGCACCAGGCGATGCGCTATGCTCAGATTGGCTCCCTGGGCAGGAGTACCGTCCGGCATCAGCACACGGCCTGTGATGTGGGCGCATGGGTGAATCCGGACCGTCGCTTCCGCGACCTCGCCGCGCACTGGGACCACGCGCGCCGTTCCCCCGAGGCGCCGCTCGTAGTCGACCATCGTCACGACCGCAGGCATCCCGGGGTACAGGTGCTCGATCGAGAAATCCCCCTCCCGCGTCAGCAGGCCGCCAGGTGAACGAATGAACCCCTGTCGTTCAACCAGACCCTCCTCCGGCTCCGCATACACGCGTCCTCGGTCCCCCCAAGCCTCGCCGTCGGGCCCCAGGAGGCGGCCGCGCAGCCGGGCGCCCGGCCTGAGGTACAGATCCATTCCGGCGCGGACTTCGCCAGGCTTGACCTCCACTGATCTCGTGCTCGGATTCTCCTCATCCTCGGTGACGACGAAGTATACGGTGCCATCTCGGACTTCCTTTCGCATCTCATGGTTCCACGTGTATCCTGGTGGAAGCTCTGTTGACAGGGATGTGCTCCCAGAGATGGCACCAATCTCGAACCGGCCTTCTTCGTCCGTCTTCACTTGGGGAGCAAAGGTGCCGAACTCCGACGGCCCTCGCCCTTGGGACCTCACAGTCACACCGGGAATCGGCAGACCGGTCTCAGCGTCGAGAACGCGCCCGCGAAGTGTGCCATTCCGCTCGAGTTTCGTTGCAGGCAGCTCAACTGTTTCGGCCACATCCACCGAAAGGTCTTCCGCAAGCGCGGCGTAGTAGTGCCGGTCTATCGCCCACACGTCCCACGTACCCCCCACCCAGACCTGGAGCACGAACCGTCCGTCCGCATCTGTCACTGCACTCGCGCCGGTGACGCCGCGCTGCTCCCCCTTGATCTCTCCCCACAGCTTGACCCTCACCCCAGCTGCTGGCTCTCCCTCCGGCGTCAGCAGCACGCCAGTGATCGTCGGCTGTTGCACGAGCTGGATGTCCAGCTCTCCGCTCTGCTCGGCCAGGTTGATCTCGCCGAGGTCGGGCCCCATCTGGTCGGCGCGGTAGCCTTCGCCCGCCCCGCATGTCGAAACGCCCAGCTTTACCGTGGCGTCCGCGGGTAGGTCGTCCAGCACGAATCGCCCCTCGTCATCCGTGCGCGTCTCCATCCAGGGCGGAAACGCGGCCATGCTTTCGAACAGAAGCGACTTGCCAGCCACTTCGGTCTCTTCCACCTGGACGAGCACATTCGGGAGCAGCGCGCCATCCTTGTCCCTGACCGTGCCGCGCAGGCCATCGGCGCGAGCCAGGGAGATCCTGAGGCCCGCAATTGCTGAATCCCCTTCCACCTCCGCCCAACCGAGGCCCTGACCAGGCTTGTGCGCGATGACCTGGCAGGTCCACGGGTCCATCCACCCTCCGCCCCAGCCTGTGTTGCCGACGGGCATGCGCGGGATCACCGCGCTGAACTCCCCTTCCGCATCGGTCGTGCCGATCTCCCGGCTCAGAAACGCCACGCCCATGCCATGAGGCGCGTCGAAGCCATACACCCAAAGGCTTGCCCCCGCGACAGGGCGTCCGCGGCGGTCAACTACTCGCCCGGAGAAGGAGACTGTGTTGCTCGCCGGGGCCCCCTTGCCCAGCACCACCTTCTTCTCTGTCCGCTCGCCGGAGAAGTAGATCGTGAAGATGCGCTCCGCGTCGCCATCTGGGCTCCAGACATGGAAGTGGGCCTCGCTTGTCCGCCAACCACCCTCAATGACGCCTTTGCAGTGACCCCTCGCGTCGGCGGTGAGGACTGCCTCGCGGCCATCGCCCAACATCCTGATCTGCGCGCCGCGCGCCGGCGCGCCGTCCTCGTCAAGGACCCTGAACTCGACGATGCGGCTGAAGCTCTCATCCTTCACCTTCTCGCGGAAGCCGGTCTGGCCGTTTGCGTACACCAGCACTCCCTCTTCGGGATGGTCGTCGGCGATGGCGAATGGCGTCTCGGATGGGTTCTCGATCGCGCTCACACTGATGCCGGGAGGCATCATGTACCGCAGTTCTCGCGCGAAGACGGCCTGGGTCTCCATATATGGCCCGAGTATCCGCTGGATCTCACCGATGTCGTCCGTGGGCGGGAAGATGCCGCCGGAGTCCTGCAGATACATCAGCATCGCCAGGCCGAGATCTCTCATCTCCTGCTCGAGTGTTCGCAGATCGGCGATGCTTTCATCGACTGCGCCCTTCGTGGGCTCCCCGCGTAGCTGCACACCAGCGAACGCCCCGGCCGAGAGCAACACAATCGCCACAAGTCCCACCACCAGCGGCCGGCTTAGTCGGTTTAACGTTCCCCCTTTCATGATCGCCTCCACCCGCCTGAGAAGTGTTGACCTGCCTTCCGCCACTCCCACCGACACTACGCTCAGACGTGTCTGCGCCCGGTCTGCGGCTGCGGCGAGCGAGCGCGCATAGCTGCCCGCATCGGCCCCGTTTCTCAACGCCCAGGCATCGGCCAGTTCCTCTCTCGCCAGCGTGATCCGGCGGCTGGCGAGCCACGTGGCTGGATGGAAGAAGAGCGGAATCTCAACCAGCCGCTGAACGAAGTGCGCGAGGAAGTCCCGCCGCTTGATATGCGCCACCTCGTGCGCCAGCAACGCTCGGAGGTCCTCCGGCGACAGCGACTCCACCCAGCCCTCCGGCAACAGGATCGTCGGCCGGCGAAGCCCGTACAGCACGGGCGCGCCAACGGACGCGCTCGCGCGCAGACAGACTTCGCCACTGACCCCGGCCTGCGCCAGCAACACCTGTAAGGTCCTCAGAGCGGCCTCTCCCGCCACCGGTTGGTTTCCCGCGATCATCCTGCGGACGCGAAGGTGCCCCACGAGGAGCCGAAGCGCAAGCGAAAGACAGCCAAGGACCCAGGCCGCGGCGAGCGCGTCTGTGAGCGAAAGCCCTTCCCACCAGGAGGCGGCAGGCCGTGCCGACTCCCTCGCCACCGGACCCGTCTCGACGGGTGCATTCGCTGGCTGCTCAATCCCCGGGGCGGTCACGCTCACCACGCGCAGCACGGCCTCGGGCGCCGCTACTCGCACCACCGCTTCCCTCCGCTCCAAGGCAATCCGCCCCGGTGCGAGCAGCAGCGGCGCTACCAGCACGAACCACCAAAGGGAGTGCCTTGCCCGCGCGTGGCGTAGCCGGAACAGCCTCTCGCACAACCACGCCACCACCACCAGCGCTGCAAGCTGCCAGGTAACGGCCAGTGCTAGTGCACCCCACGAGTCAACCATCCCCCTCAGCGCGTGCATGGCTAGCCTCCTCGCTCGCGTTCTTCGATCAGTCGCCTGATGCGCCTCAATTCCTTGTCTGACAGCTTCTCGTCCTCCAGCAGGCCCACGACCGCCGCCTCTGCCGACCCGCGAAATGCAGTGCCCACAAGCTGCCGGAGGATGCCTCGCTTCGTCGGCCCCTCCCGCAGGCGCGCGTGATAGACGTGTGCCCGTCCCTGCTGTCGCCGGTCGAGATAGCCCTTCTCGTGCATCAGCCGCATCATCGTGAGCACGGTGGTGTAGGCCGGTCTCGGGTTGACGGGGAGCGCCTCCAGCATCTGCCTCACTGTCGAGGGCCCACGCTCCCACAGCACGTTGAGAATCTGAAGCTCCAGCTCGCCGAACTTCCGACTCGATCCTGCCCGCATGGTTCCCGCCCCCAGGCATCTACTAATCTGTTGTTAGTAGCATAGACGGCTGCGGCCGTCCTGTCAAGAGCCCGTCGGAGGCAGAGCATCCTGGCTGGAATGAGCAAGCGGGGCGCGCTCAGTGCGCGCCCCGCCTTTGCGAGGGAGATAATGGCCTTTCCGTCAGTCGGGGACTTCGATCAGCTCAAGCCTGTAGGCCACCCCGGTCGGATTGTAGAAGTCCCGCCTGGTGCCGGGGATGTTCGTCACCGTCAGGCGGAGTTCGTTCTCCCCTGAGCGAATGAGCTCTGACGGCACTACCAGACTCGCCGTGCGCATAAACTGGTTGGTCTGCCCCACCCATTCGCCGTTCAGGCGGATGGCAGCGTAGTCGTCGGCCGCGATCGTCAAGTACCCCATTATCTCCTTGTCTCTGGACGGCACCGAGAAAAGCTTCCGGAACTCGACCGTGGTCCCATATCTTTCGGCCGGCGGATCGGGCCGCCCCGCCCGCCAGATCCAGATGGCTCCTTCGGGCGCCGGGGTCCAGTTACGATTGGGATCATAGGTCTCGACGGCCGGCTGCCACTGGCGCTGGTGGGGATCATACCAGTTATCCTCTGTCCCGCTGACGACGCTCTCCACCGCCGTGCCCGGCGGGCGCTCGGCGCGCGGTTCCTCCTCCGGGAGTAGGATGCCGACGTGGTGCCAGCCGTCCCACCCGAGCATCCGGAAGGGGGTACTGCGCCACGCGCGAGTGGGCTTCGCCTGGGGCCCCTCGGCAGCGCTCACGGTGTAGTAAGCCCCGGCAACGAGGCCGCTGATTTCGAAGCGACCCGTTTCATCTGTCCGAGAACAGCGCTCCAACTCAGCTTCGGCAGGCCGCTCGCCCCCGGATAGCTGCACCTCCACGTCGGACGCGGGCCGACCCAATTCGTCCAAGAGTTCTCCTCTCACCACGCCCGGCCGATAGAGCCTCAGGGTGGTGCGGTGCGTTCCTTCGGGGACGACCAGAATCGGCATAAACACCTTCTCCCGACCGTCGGCGGAAGCAGCCAGGAAGAATGCCGGATCGCCGGGAACGAGGCCCTCGACCTTCACGCGCCCAAGGTCGTCAGCGGTGGCGGCGGGCATTTCAGACGCTGCGCCCATCACTCTGACAGTTGCGCCTCGTGCAGGCCTGCCGTCTGAGCGCAGCAGGAAGATCTCGTACGTCGTCGTATCTGCTTCGCCCTGCGCGGCCGGCCCCGCTGCCGCAACATGGCCTACGACGGCGATCGCCATCGCGGCCCCCGCCAGCAGCAGCCAGTGGCGGACCCATTTTCTCGAGGATAACATAGCCTCAGCAGACATGGTTCAACACCTGCCCTCGCCCTTGTTCTTTTCTCCCTCGGCCTATTACTTATCCGCCCCAACCTCCCAAATCCCTGCCTAGCGAGCGAGTATCGTAGAAGCGAGTCGCCCGTGCCCCTCCGGCCGTACGCCCCGAGCAACCCGAAGAGGAGCGCCGGACGGGTCGGAGAAGCGCGGTCGGGGCTGCTCAAGGAACCGCGAGTTCTGTGCGGACCGACGTGGACGGCCTTTCGGTCGTGCTTTGAGATCCGACGCGAGGAGGGCCGACGCGGGGAGGACTCATGCCAGCAGATCCCAGCCTAGGGGCTCAGATCGCACACTTTGTGGAGCAGGCGCACGGCACCTACGCCAGCGAACGACCGCCCGACGCGCTCCTGTTCGGCCGAATGCGTCTCTTCTGCTCCCAAGACATCCAGCAGATTGCGCACCATGGTGGCACGTTCTCGATCATCCACCCAATGGCTTTCACACAGGGCGATCCCTTTCGCCTGGAGCGGGCCCAATTCGAGGACAGGCTGACGCGCCTCCGCGAGCACACGCGCAAGGCCGCCGGGAACGGCATCACTGTCATCGCTTACGTGAGTCAGAATGTCTCGACCTCGCGAGAGGCCGATCCGGCCGGGTGGATCATGTCAGACATCTGGCGAGAGCAGGACCGGTGGGACCGCTACGCGGACTTCTACGGGCCACGCCCAGAAGAAGAGCCGTCCGAGTGGCTGCAACGGGGTGCCGACGGCGTGTACGGCGGGCACGTCTGGATTCCGCCGGAGGCCACACACGAGCGTCACTACGAGGTGCGCGGCTGCCCGCACAGCCCCGCCTTCCGGCAATACATGGCGGGCCTAATCAACATCCTGCTGGCAGCCGGGATACGCGGCATCTATCTGGATCACTCTGAGCTGATGCAGGCACACTCGAAGGCCTCGGTCGAGTGCTTCCGCGACTTCCTGAACTCACGTTACACGCTTGCCGAGCTGAAAGAGCGATTCGGCACTGATGACATCTCCGATGCGGCGCCTGCAGCCGATGCCGATCACCCGCTGTGGCCGGAAACGACACTCTTTCGGAGCGCAAGCGAGGCCGAGTTCCATCGCTATCTGCGCGACCACGGCCGACAGCGCGATCCGGAGTTCATCATTGCGGGCAACCTGTGGGGCGGGTTCGGATTCCAGAGTGCCGCGCTGAGCGGCAGCGACATCCAGCTCGCAGGCATGGTGGACACGTTCCTGTACAGCGAGCTGGCAACCGGCACCGAGAGTCCGGAGCGAGGCCAGCGGAACACGCCTGGAACGCGCGAGCGGGTCCGAACCTCAATGGCGCCACTTGTGCGGGTCCTTGCGGCGTCCAGCCGGACGCATGCCGCAACGAGCTACACTTACTATCCGCAGGTGCCGAACCCAATTCCGACCGAGGGGGCGCTGTTCAATATCCAGCGGCTGGCGATGGCGGAGGCCTTTGCGAACCACACTGCCTTCCGGCGCGTCGAGGCGAGACATGCTGAACCAGTCCACAGAGCCGCCAAGACGGTTTACGACCTTCTGAAGAGCGTGGAGCCCGACATCCTGGGAGCAGAGACGGCCAGCGACGTCGCGGTCGTGGCGTCGCTGCAGCCATGCTACTTCAAACGCTACACCTACCACCTGGAGGTATCTCGCGCCCTGGCCGACGCCGGCATCGCCCACGAAATGCTCGCCCCGCGGAATCTGCTAGAGGAGAAGCTGGCCCAGTATCGCGCCGTTGTGCTTCCCAATACGGCCGTCCTCAGCGCGGAGGCATATCAGCGCCTGTCGGAATTCGGCATTCGGGTGGGCCGGGTTATCGCTTTCGGCGAGGTCGGGACGCTGGACCCGCGCGGCCGGCCTGGTCCCGGCACAACAGGCGGCCCCACGAACTTCACCGAGATACCAATCGACCGCGACAAGCTGGCCGAGTACAGCGCCGACGTCCGACCTGGCCATTCGGCTGCGCGCCATGCCGCCTGGGCGCGCGGCGAGTGGCCAAGGTGCCTGAAGGAGACAATGGCAAGCGTTGTGACGGCAGTCGAGGAGGCGGCCGGTGGTGCCCTCGCGGCCCGAAGGCACGGCCACATGGGCGCAGAGATAAGCGTCATGCGCCGGCCCGAGAGCGAGGACCTCATAGTCCACGTCGTCAACTACGGCGTCGACCTGGCCGGGAAGGTGAAGCCGCTGGAAGATGTGGGCATCTCAGTTGCGCTCAATGGAAGGCGTGTCGAGGCTGTGGACTGGTACGCGCTCGACGGCGTTCAGGAGAGCCTGCCGGTTCAGCATGACGGAAAGAGAGCCGGGTTTACCGTCCCCAGGCTTGAGATATATGGGATCGCCATCGTCAGGTTCAAACAGGCCTGAAAGCCAGGGCGTCCCGCCACCTGCTGGGCACGCTAGCCGCTGTCTCTTTGCGACAGCCGCCCCATGCGTGAGCGCGCTGCGCGCACGCCTGCTACGGCATCCCCATCTTCCGTCTGTAGGCTCGCGGCGAGAGCCCCGTCGCCCGCGTGAACGCATGGCTGAAATGCGCGGGGTCGCTGTAGCCGAGCGAGTGCGAGATCTCCCCTATCGACAGGTCCGAGGTCTCCAGCAGATGCTTGCCCGCCGTGATCCGCAGGCTGCGAATGTGATCCGACAGGGAGTGCCCCAGATGGGTTGAGATCAGCCGACTCAGATGCGTCGGGCTGTAGCCCACGGCGGCCGCCACGTCGGCCAGGCGCATCGGCCGCCGGAAGTTCGAGTCACAGTAGGATAGGGCCTCCTGGATCACGCGCCAGGTGCGCGGTTCGGCATGGATCGCCGGCGACTCAGTCGCGCGCAGCCGCAGTATGCTGCCTCTCCGCAGCCTGCGCACGAGTATGGACGTGAGATAGACTAGCAGCGCGTTGACGGAGGCGAGCCAGTTCCATTCCCGATTGTCGACTTCAGTCGCAACCGCTCGAACCATCGCCTCGAGGCCGGTGCGCCCGCCGAGCTCCAGGGTCGGTCCGGATCGCCATGTCCGGGGAGGCGTGTAGCTTGTCCTATACAGGCGGGCCACCGCGTCCTCGATGTGGCACCAGAAGCCGACATAGGGAGCTGGCCGGTCACCGGGGGACTCATCGTGCTGGATGCCTGGGTCGATCAGCAGCAGTCGCCCGGGTGTGAGCTCGAACACGTCGTTGGGGGTGGCAACACGGGCCTCACCTTCGGTGACGAGGGCAAACTCGTGCGAGGAATGGAGGTCTCGGTGGCTGAACGGCGCGCTCACCTGTTCCCGGCGTGTGATCGATCCCATGCGCGCGTGCAGAATGTCATCAGCGCTGCGCTCCATTCCCAGCTGGAGCAGCATCGCTTCGAATACCTCCTCGGCCTTTGGTGCGCTCGCCTCGCTCGACGTATCGTGCTCCATCTGGCCGGATGTCATCTTCGCACACTGCCCGCCTACTTCGGCGTTCTCCAACCGTAGCCTTTCGCCCTGCGCCGCGTGGGATCACGGTATCCACGGACCAAACATCCGGCATGGACAGCAGAAGCGTCGGCAGGCGAATGACGGAGTCCCCGAGTTTGACTCCCCCGGTCCTCCTCGGCGGGGGAGGTGCGAGCGCGGGCTGAGGATGCCGGCCAGGGCAAGGCGAGAGTCCAAGGCGAGTCGAAACCTTGTGCTGCTTGTCGGATGGGGATTGCGGTATCAGAAATATCCGAGTTCCGGCCCCGATAAGCAAACTGACCGTGGGAGATAAGGTACAAGCCTAAATCCGGGGCCGGAACTCGCCGCCGTAATGGAGGAGGTTACGGCATTCTGGCAGTGCATTGCACTGCGAGTTCCTAGTATGAATAGGTTCGACTCTACTTGCCTTTGCTTGACCTTTCGACTGCGACCATTGCTCGGCCTGAGCCGAGTTCGCCTGCAAAAATACCTGAACTGCGATCTCAGGTCATTGCACAACTGGGTTAAACTCTTGTAAAATTGGCCTGCAAATGCCGGCTCGCGCACGTCACTTGAGAACAGGCGCCGATTGGGTGCTTCGTGCCACGTGGCACGAGTACCCTCTCGGTCCCGAGAATCCTGTCTATCCCACCGTCAGGACTCATCCGCGCCGAAGCACACTGCGCATCGACCTGCACGAGGGCATCGAGGTGGGAGTCATACTCAGGGGTAAGCAGGAGCGACATTATCCGGGATGGACCATCGATCTGACCCCTGGCGATGTCTGGCTCCAGCCCATGTGGGAACCACACGGCTGGCGAGCGGCCCTGCCCGACACCGAGAACGTGGTGTTGGTTTTCCTGCCCGAGTTTCTCGGGGAAGAGAAGCTTGGCGATTTCTCGTGGCTAAGCCTTTTCGCCGCGCCTCCCCAGTATCGGCCGTGGGTCACGGACGGCAAGTTACGCGCAGAGGCGCTGGGCATAGGCCGCGAGATGGCACATGAGATCGCCAAGGAGGAGCGGGGCTGGCTGACGGCACTGCGGTTGGGTCTGTTGCGCCTGCTGTTTGCGATGAGCCGAAACTGGTCACCCCCTTCTGAGTCCTTCGACACATCGCGCGCGAGCGCCACCAACCTCAGTCGGATAATGCCCGCGATCGCCCTGATTCAGGAACGGCGGCCCGGCACGGCCACGGTAGAAGAGGCGGCCGCCGCCTGTGGACTGAGTCGGTCGCGGTTTGGGGCCCTGTTTCGACAGACTATGGGATCGAGCTTCGGTCAGTTCTCGTTGCGGGCCCGGCTCGGCTACGCGGCTCACCGCCTTCTGACGACCGACCTCCCGGTGGAGGCGATTGCCCAGAAGGTCGGCTTCGTGGACGCGAGCCATTTCCACCGGACCTTTGTCAAGCACTACGGGTGCACCCCACGAACCTACCGGGATCGAGCCCACTAGCGGCGAACCAAGCTCCCCCCTCGCCGTCGCTCGGAACTGCGCCCAAGGAACTGCCCCTTTGAAGGCGGAACAGCAGTGCGGAGTCGCGACTGCGGCCATTCGGCTAAGGAGGAATCCATGGACATAGAAGAGCTGGCCGACCTTCACATCATCGATTGTCACTCGCATTTTGGTGGAGAGGACGTGGACGCTATCGACGCCGTGATTGAGAGCCAGAAAGCCGGCGGGATCAGCCAGACCTGCGTTCTCATCAGCAGCTTCCCGGGCCGGGTCAATGCTAACCCCGAGGGTCTGTACGCGAAGGCGAAACACCCGAGTACGGTCTGCCTGTTCCCAGGGCTGGACTACTCGGCTATCGCCCGGGACGTGGATCACAGGCTCACCCACTCACTTGCGGAACAGGTCGACCGACTGACCGCCATCGGGTGCGATGGCATCAAGATGCTGAATGGAAAGCCGAACTACCGCAAGGCGTCAGGTATCGCCCTCGACTCCGTGATTTACGATGAGTACTTCGCTCGCCTGGAAGAGCGCGGTCTCCCGGTCCTGTGGCACGTGAACGACCCAGAGGAGTTCTGGGACCCCGAGCAGGCCCCCGAATGGGCCAAGGGCCCCGGATGGCTGTACGACGATACCTTCCCCACGAAGGAATCGATCTACACAGAGTGCGAGCGCGTGCTGGAGAAACACCCGGACCTCACCATCATCTTCGCCCACTTCTACTTCCTATCGGACGACCTGCCCCGAGCCGCTGACTTCCTCGACCGATATCGCAATGTCTGCTTTGACTTAGCCCCTGGGATTGAGATGCTGCACAACTTCACGAAGCGCCCCGACGCGGCACGCGATTTCTTCCTGAAGTACCAGGACCGAATACTGTTCGGAACCGACTTCGCCCCGGCAGGCCTGCTGTCTCGCATCTGGGTCGTCCGCAATTTCCTGGAGACTGACGAGGAGTTCTACGTGCCCACCGACGAGCGCCTCTTCTGGCCAGACCATCGCACGATGATACGCGGGATCGCTCTGCCCAGAGAGGTGTTGAAGAAGGTATACGCAGACAACTTCCGACGCGTGGTAGCTGCGGAGCCGCGGCAGTTGGACGCACGACTCGTGATTCAGGAATTGAACCGGCTTACGGCACTACAAGACGCGCTCCAGGCGCCGCGCAACACCGCGCGCAGAGTTGCCGCCCGCCTCACCGATGAGAGCGTCGAGGGCGGTTGGACTACGCCCTACCTGGGCCGCGCATTGTGAGCTGTAGGGGCCAGCGCACTTCGAGACTCAGCAAAAGGAGTCCCGGCCCAGGGAATCGTGCTGAGTGGGCGAATCCAGGTGTACGCGGCAACTGGGCCGGGACCGAGCGCTGTGCCCGCTGCATTCAGGCAGCGTCAGCCAGCGTGTCTTCAGACTTCTCCCGCCCGCACCCCGACCGGTCGAGTACATACTGTCAGCCCGGCCAGCACAGATGCCGCCTCACAGCCAATCAAGGCCTGCCTGCAGGGCACTACGGGTATTGTCTCAACACCACAGTGTACCAAAAGGGGCCAGCGCGCGGATTGTACAGGGATATCGTTTGCGTGCGAATTCCGGCTGTCTTTGCCGCCCGCCAGTACCTTTCCCAGCGGCTCGAGATGGCCCGCCCCGGCTGACCCTGGGGCCTCACCAGCACGCCCTGCCGCCCCGCGGCGGCCCCCGGGGACCCAGGCGCGCAAACACCTGCAGCGCACCGCGGCGAGAGGTGAAGGCCGCGGTGAAGAGCCAGATCAGGCTTCCGTGTCAATGCTGTTGCTCCGGACGACCTCCCCGTACCATTCCCCGCTGCGCTTGAGAGTCCGCGCGAGCGTATCATAGTTCACCCGTGTGATCCCAAAGCGCTTAGAGTATCCCTCGGCCCACTCGAAGTTATCGAGTAGAGACCAGACGTAATACCCCCGGACCGGCACCCCTGCTCCAATCGTCCGATGCACCTCGGCCAGATAGTCGCGAATATACATACGCCGGTCTTCGTCCTCGACCCGACCAGAGGCATCGGGCCGGTCGTCGAAGGCCGCCCCGTTCTCGGTCACGTAGATGGCCGGCGGCGCGAAGCGTTCGTGCACCCACTTCACGACCTCTGCCAGGCCCGGCGGATAGATCTCCCAGCCCATTGCGGTGATCGGACCTGGCGGTGGGACCATCTCGGCCTGGCAAGGGTCGGCCGCTGGATTGTGGCGCACGACCGAGCGGCTGTAGTTGTTCACTCCAATGAAATCAATGCCTTCCTGGACGACGCTGCGCTGCTCGCCAGTGAACTCCGGCAAGAGCTCGCCGTAGGCGTCCCTCATGACTGCCGGATAGTCGCCTTGGAAGATGGGGTCGAGGAACCATCCGTTCGCCTCGGCCCATCGCTGCGCCGCCGCCCGGTCCTCTTCTGAGTCGGTCGCCGGATGCGCCGGCCAAAGGTCAACGGTGATCCCGATCTCTGCCTCCGGCAGCAGGGAACGCAGTCTCTGCACGGCCATGCCGTGTCCCACGAGAAGTGTGTGTCCGGCATGCAGGCATTCCCGCTGGTCGCGATGGCCGGGCGCGTGGTGGCCGCTCAGATATCCCACGCTGGCCACGACTTGAGGTTCGTTGAGAGTGATCCACCTGCTGACCCTGTCCCCAAAGCGGCGGAAACACAGCTCCGCATAGTCGGCGAACCAGCCGGCCGTGTCCACGTTTGGCCAGCCGCCAAGATGGTGCAAAGCGAGAGGAAGATCCCAGTGATAGAGAGTCGGCGTCGGGGTTATGCCGGCCGCCAGCAATTCATCAATCAGTCGGCTGTAGAAATCGAGGCCGGCCTCGTTGACAGCACCCTGTCCCTCCGGAAGCACCCGGGGCCATGAGATCGAGAAGCGGTAGGCCTCCAGCCCGAGCGACTTCATGAGCGCTACGTCTTCTCGGTAGCGATGGTAGTGATCGCAGGCGACATCCCCCGTGTCGCCATTCTTGATCTTGCCTGGTGTATGAGTGAACTCGTCCCAGATGCTGGGGCCCTTCCCGTCCTCGTTCCAGGCACCCTCGATCTGATAGGAAGCGGTGGCCGCGCCCCAGACGAATCCCTCGGGAAATGCCAGAGTGGCCATGTCAAGCTCCTTTCTGCGTGTAGGGAACGACGGCAACGGACTTTTCCAAGCAGGGACGCCGGTCCTTCCGTCCCCCGGGATATCCACGCACCGGCCCACTGAGACGACCGGAGCGAAGGATTTCCGCGTTCCCCGGGTAAACTGATGCCATGGAGGGGCTAGGATGAAGTGGCCGTCGGGGCTCGCCGTGCTTGTCGTCGCCATCCTCGTGGTCGCCGGGGTCGTGCTGGTCCGGTCGATACCTCGCCAGAGCGTCCGCGCTTTTGCCTCGGGGCGAGGCGAGCCGAAGGTCCGCGCGCCTGCCGTCATGGGCACGTTCTACCCGCTTGCTGCGACTCAGCTGAGGGAGGCCGTACGCAGATATCTGGACGCGGCAGAGACCGCCGAAGGCCCGGGCGAACTCGTCGCCCTTATTGTGCCGCATGCCGGATACTCCTACAGCGGTCCGGTCGCCGGGTTCGCCTATCGCAGGCTCGTCGGCCGAAGCTACGAAACAGTCGCGGTGGTGGGGCCCACCCACCGGGTTCCGTTCAGCGGCGTGGCGCTCAGCGGATTCGACGAGTGGTACACGCCTTTGGGCCGCGTCAAGGTCGACCGCGCCGGGTCAGATGCTGTCAAGGAGTCACACCCGAAGGCCCGCGTCGTCGATGCCGCCCATGAGCCCGAGCACTCAATCGAGGTACAGCTTCCCTTCCTGCAGGAGGCTCTGGGCGAGTTCCAGCTCCTGCCCGTGCTCATGGCCGACTTCTCGTCCGAGAACTGTGCGTCACTCGCGCGGGCGCTCGCCGAGTGGGCGCGCGGCCGCCGCGTGCTTCTGGTCGCCAGCACCGACATGTCCCACTACCCCGCCTATGACGACGCTGTGAGAGTGGACAAGGAGACGCTGAGGGCCATTGAGACGATGGAGGCCCAAGAAGTGGCGGCCACCACCAGGAAACTCATGGCTCAAGGCGTTCCCAGGCTGTCAACGTGCCTGTGTGGCGAGGGGCCGGTGAAGACGATTCTGATGGCCGCGCGGCTGCTGGGGGCTGACAGCGCCCGAGTGCTCAAGTACGCCAACTCCGGCGATGTGCCGCACGGCGCCCGCGAGGGTGTCGTCGGCTACTGCGCTGTTGCACTCTACCGCAGCAACCCCAAGGCTAGCTTGTCCGGCGCTGACAGCGGCGAGCTTACGTCGGAGCAGCAACAGCGGCTGCTGGTCCTTGCTCGAACGACGATAGAGGAGCACGTCCGCACGGGCCGCCGGACAGCGGTCAAGGAGTCTGACCCGGCCCTGCTGCGCCCGGCGGCAGCGTTCGTAACTCTGAGGAAAGACGGACAACTGCGCGGCTGCATCGGCAGCCTTCAGCCAAGCCAGCCGCTGGCCGAAACGGTGCGTGACAGAGCGATCATGGCAGCGTCCAGGGACTTTAGGTTCCCTCCGGTCAAGGCCGAGGAGCTGCCCCACCTCGAGATCGAGATATCCGTGCTCTCGCCCTTGCGGCCAGTCGCGACCGCCGACGACATAGACATCTCAAAACACGGGGTCGTCGTCATTCAAGGATCTCGCAGCGGTGTCTACCTCCCCCAGGTGGCACACGAGACGGGCTGGAGCAGAGACGTCCTGCTGTCCCACCTCTGTCGGGACAAGGCCCTGCTTCCGGCCGATGCCTGGAAGCAGGGCGCCGCGCTCTATGTCTTCACGGTGCAGGCGTTCAGCTCGCCCGCTCCGGGGGTGAAAACGGATGCCGGAGACTAAGAGCGGAGACCCGAACAAGACCGCTGGCGGCCAGCGGCACAGCCGCTTGAGCCGACGCACTCTACTCAAGGCCGGTCTTGGCGCAGCCATCGGCCTGGGAGCTGCGGGCGGTTTGGCCAAGCTCGGCGACGGGGCGCGATCGGGGGACTCGCCGATAACGGCCCGCAGGAGCCAGGGCTCGTGGCGTCACCCGGCCAGGCATTTTGAGAAGAAGCCTAACAACTATGTCAGGTGCACGCTCTGCCCCAAGCACTGCTTCGTCGGCCCCGGAGGCCGCGGCTACTGTGAGGTGCGAGAGAACAGCGACGGAGACTACTACACGCTGGTGTACGGCCGCGCGGCATCGGTCAACATCGACCCGATAGAGAAGAAGCCCCTCTTCCACGTTCTTCCCGGAAGCCCGATCTTCTCGTTTGCGACCGCGGGCTGCAACCTCGAGTGCAGGAATTGCCAGAACTGGCAGCTCTCCCAGGCGCGGCCCGAGAGACTGCCGGCCACGGACCTGCCCCCGGCGAAGCTCGTCGAGGCCGCGCAGCGGCAGGGCTGCTCCCTGATCGCGGGAACCTACAGTGAGCCTACAGTGTTCTTCGAGTACCTGCTCGACGTGGCGGTCGAAGGCAACAGGCGCGGTATCCGCACCACGATGATCAGCTCGGGCTACATGGATAGGCAGCCCATGATCGACCTGTGTCGAGTGCTGGCGGCGATCAAGATCGATCTCAAGTCGATGCGCGACAGCTTCTATCAGAGCAACTGCGAGGGGAGTCTTCGGCCTGTGCTGGACTCGATCGAGTTGGTGAAGAATCAAGGAGTATGGCTGGAGATCGTGTACCTCGTGATTCCAACCCTCAATGACAGCGAACAGGAGATCAAGGACCTCGCCAGATGGGTGAAGGCCAACGTGGGCGTCGATGTCCCGCTGCACTTCAGCCGTTTCCATCCCGCTTATCGGCTTACCAAGTTGCCGCCCACGCCCTATGAGACCCTCGACCGCTGCCATAAGATCGCACGCGCCGAGGGGCTGCACTACGTTTACGTCGGCAACCTCCCAGGCATTCGGGCGCAGGACACGGTGTGTCCCAAGTGCGGGAGGGAACTCATCCGTCGGCAGCATTTCCGTATAGCTGAGAACCATGTGAAGCGAGGTCGGTGTGAGTTCTGCGAGCAGGCGATCCCTGGCATCTGGTCGTGATCGCAGACGCCTCCAAGACGCGCCCGCACATCCCGCTTCGCCTCGCCGCCGCCACCCTCGTCCTCGGTCTTACGGCACTGATCGCCCAAGTCGTGCTCACCCGGGAGCTCCTTTCACTCTTCCTCGGGAATGAACTCTCAATCGCATTCGTGCTCGCCGTTTGGCTGTCGGCCGTCGCCGCTGGCAGCGCGGCCGGGGCCCACATTGCCGCTCGGATCCGACAGCCCGAGCGGGCCCTGGCGTGGAGCCAGTTCCTCATGGCCATGGTGCTGCCACTGTCGCTGCTGATCGCCAGATCACTTCGGGCGCCGGGTCTAACGCCTGGGGAAGCCTGGGGTCCGGGCTCCATGTTGCTGGCATCGATCGCGACTATGGCTCTGGTCTGCGTTATGGCCGGGCTGCAGTTCGTGCTCGCCGCCTCCACAGCCGCCCGCTCCGGCGCAGAAGGCCGCGACGAAACGGTCGCCCCCGTGGGCTACGTCTATGCCCTCGAAGCTCTCGGCGCCGTGCTCGGGGGCATCGTCTTCCACGTGTGGCTTTCCCAGCACGTGATTGCCTTTGGCATCGTTGCGGCCGTCGGGGTCCTGAACGTCGCCTCCGGCCTCGCCCTCCTATGGTCGCACCCGAAGCTGCGATCGAGGATTGGCGCCGTCATAATCGCCCTGCCGCTGGGGGCATCGCTGGTGATTCTCCTCGCCCGCGCGTCGGAGGCCGACCTCAGCTCCCTGCGGTCGGGACATCGTTGGCAAGGATATGATGTTATCTCCCACTTCCCATCCAAGTACGGCGACCTCATCTTTGCCGCCCGCGGCGAGCAAGTGTCGCTCTTCCAGAGCGGCGTTCTCCTCTGGACCACCGAGGATCACTACGAGAACGAGGTGACAGCCCACCTCCCCCTTCTCTTCCATGCCGCCCCGGAGCGGGTGCTGCTGCTGGGCGACTACATCACGGCCGTTCCCGCCCACATCGCGAGCCACAGGGTCGATGTCAAGTGCGTCGATCTCGACCCGAAGGCCGCCGGCGCCACTGTGAGAACGGGGCAAATAGCGACCGAGAGGGGCCTCTCGCTCCCGCTGTGGTGGCTGCCTGATCCACGCCTCCCCGTCCAGTTCCAGGATGCCCGCCGCTTCCTCAAGGACACTCCACCGGCCAGCTGCGACGTCATCATCGCCAGCATTCCCGATCCCACCACCGCGTCTCTCAACCGCTTTTACACAAGGGAGTTCTTCCAGGAGGCAAAGCGCGCGCTGGAACCGCACGGCCTTCTGGCCATCACGCTCTCGGGCTCCGCCCATCACCTCAGCGGCCCTGTGCTCCTCTCGGCGGCCGCCACCGATGCAACGCTTCGCCAAGTGTTCCCGGCTGTTCGCCTCGTGCCCGGCGATAGGATGTTCTTCCTCGCCTCGGAGGACCCCGAGCTCATCCGTGCGGATGCGGACACACTTGCGAGCCGCCTTCGCGATCGCGACCTGCAGACGGTGTTCGTCAACGATGCCTGGCTTCGCGACGCGCTCCTCCCCTTCCGCGCGGACCTCATCCAGCAGCAGCTGGCTGAGGTCCTCGATCCCCCGATCAACACCGACCTCAATCCCATCAGCTACTACCACCAGACGCTCGTCTGGCTCGATCAGCTCTCGCCGCAGCTCGCAGCTCCGGCAAGGAGGCTCGAGAATATCCGCCTTTGGTGGGCAGCGCTGGCGCTCCCGGCGGCGATTCTCGTGCTGGTCATTATGCGCGGTCGCTGGCGCCGACTTCGGTTGGCGGCAGTGCTCATCGCCATCGCGACGGTGGGCGGGTTCGGCTTGGCGGTGGAGATCCTCGGGCTGCTTGTGTTTCAGGCGGCACTGGGCTACCTGTACCACGCGCTGGGAGCGCTCATTGCGGCCTTCATGGCAGGGCTCGCCATCGGGGCAGGTCTTCTCAGCGCGTGCCGGCTCCATCGGTCGGGCGCCGCCCGACTCCTCATCGCGGGGCTGCTCACTTCGGCGCTGATCGCCGGGCTGCTGCCCGGGCTGCTCCGCTCGGTCCTGCTGGCGCCCACCATCGCCGGTCTCGTCATCGGGATCCTGCTTGTCCTGGTCGGCTCGCTTGTGGGCGCGCTCTTCCCCATCGCGGTGGCGCTGTACCGGCGGGAGATGCCCCTGGCCGCTGCTGGAGGCGCCGTTTACGCCGCCGATCTCGTGGGCTCTGCTGGGGCTGCGGTATTCGCGGGAGCATTCGCCGTACCTCTGCTGGGAGTTGCGGGCACGGCCTACTTCACGGCCTTGCTGTTGGCGGCCGCCCTGGTGCTGGCGATGCCTCTCCTGCGGCAGCCAGGGTAAGGCAAGCATCAGGAGCGGCCGAATCTGCGGGCGACCTCCTCCCGGGACATACTGCGTAGCTGCCAGCCGATGACAAGCAGGCCGGAGCAGATCAGGAGTGCGGAGAGCAGTCGCCGGGCCGCGGTGCCGACCAGGGGCTTCTCCGCGCCGGACACGATGTCTGACGCCCCCGACGGCAGGGCATCCGGATGGCGGGACAACTCATCCAGGAGCCGGTTGCGCTGGTCCCAGCTTTCCGCGAGAAGAAAGTAGCTCACCCTCGATTGCCAGCCCGCCGCGCGGAGAGCCGTTTCCACCGCCGGGGAGAACTCCATGACCAGCGACCGATCGAACACAGGCGAAAGAGGTTGAAGTAACCCGCAGACTGCCACCTGATGACCAGCAAGGGAGACCGTCTCGCGCTCCAGCCCGGTGTCGAAGCCGGCCAAACCCTGCCAGATTCCTTCCTTGGGCACCACACCGATCGCGCAGTCTTCGTTGCGAAGCCTCTTTCTCACCTCGGGCAGCAGCAGCACTAGACGCGGGCGGTCTGTCTCGCTTGGATTCGACATTATGACTGCGCGCACTGCCCCCATGGCGGCAAGCTTGGGCGGCATCTGAGCTTCGGGGGCGGCTCGCCGGTCGGCTATCTCGATCACGTACTCGAATCGGCCGTGGCTGCCAGGCAGGACAGATATGCCGATCGCGCCGATTGCCAGGCCCGCCAGTATGAACACCGCCGCTATCAACCGTCTCATCTGCCGTTGACTCCTCGGGGCTCGGTTGCGGCCCGCTTCTGTCTCAGAAACCGGGGGGTATCTCCACTCCGGCCTGCCGCGCCTCCGACACAGCGCGCACCACGGCCTGCATTGCCGGAAGCGCCCGCGTGTCGCCGGGACTCATCCGGGCGGCGACGGTGAGTGCCACTTCGAGATCGGCTTTGGCCTGCTCCAGATCGCCCTTTCGGATGCTCAGCCGCACCAGCATTGCCAGGCCGTAGACGTTCCTCGGCTGGAGGTCGCTGGCGCGCCGCAGGAGGCGCTCAGCTTCCTCCAGCGGCCAGCTCTGATCCAGACAGAGACTCGCCAGCCTCGTCGCCGTCATGGCGAAGTCCGGGGCAAGCTGAAGCGCCCGCCTCATGCTCCGCGCGGCAGCCTCCGGCTCCCCCGTCAGCACCTGCACTTGGCCCAGCAGTGCGCAGGCATCTGCGTCCTCGGGATCCTGATGAATCGCCCGTTTGAAGGCTTCCTTCGCTCTCTCGTAATCCTCCGCCAGTACGTAAGACTGGCCCAAGTAGTACCAATCCCGGTTCCCTCCCCGCTCCCGCCGCACGCCGTAGGCATCCGAGTTGGCGAACAGTGCGAAGACCACGAGCAATGCAAGCGACGCAGCCGCTCGGCCGAACCGACATGCTCGCAGCATGCCCAGCATCCCCACGACGGCGAAGGCGGCCAGCACGCAGAGGGCAGGAACGGCGGGCATCCGGTAGCGGCCCGAGAAGAAGAAGAGGATGACAGCCGCCATCTGCGTCAGGACCAACAGTGACAGCACCCACGCGCCTCGGCTTCGCCAGCCGCCCAGGACCATGCCCAGCAGCCCCAGCGGCCCTATCACAGCGAAGGTAAGCGGAACTGCTCGGAGCAGACTGGAATGGTCCCGACCCCACTCATAGCTGACGTTGTTCGGTATCTCGTAAGCATTCCAGTACAGATAGGCTTTCTTGACAAGAAGGGCGAGCGCGGCTCGCGGTTCGCTCCTGAAGAACGCGAGCGCCTTCCTGCGCCAGTACGCATCCTGGGCGGTAGCGTGCATTGCGCCGTGGGACAGCGCCTCATACCACGTTCGCTCCCACGCGATGCCCGACGGGATTGGGGAGTAGCCGTCTGAGCTCGGGTTGTTCCCCGTGTACAGGTTGATGCCACCGGTGGCGGATATCGGTATGAAGCGGCGCGCTATCAGGTAGTTCCTGCCGGTTATCGGGATGATCGGCAACACCACCCCCAGCGCCAGAATACCGACGGTCACACATGCGCGACGCCACCCAAGATCTCTCCTCAACCAGATGGGCACCAATACCACAGTCGTGACGCCGAGCAGCAGCAGATTCGGCCGCGTCAGGCCGAGGAATCCCAGCCCCAGCCCCGCTGCCAGCCACGCAGCCCTGTTCCCTGGGGCGGCGAACGCCCGCAGTAGCAAGAGCAGGAAGCCCGTTGCAAGCAGGGTCGCCAGCGCAGTGTCGAGAAGCTGCCCATCGCGGTAGATCCCAGGACTGTAAAGCGCCAACAGCAAGCCGGCTAGGAACCCCACGGCAGCACCGAACACGCGCCGGCCGATCAGATAGGTGAGCCCACACGTCGCCGCGCCCATGAGCAAGTGGAGGGTATAGGCGGAGTAAAGGCTATGCGCCCGCGATTCCAGAGCCCACTGATTCAGTCCCAGGAAGTACGCGTACAGAGGCGCCTTCGCCAGCACTTCGGCGTTGCCCCGCCAGTGGGTCGAAAGGAGTATTCCCGCCCACTTCCACTGAGTTCTCGAATCCAGTATCGGATGAAAGAAGAAAGGCCAGCCCCGAATCTGCAGCAAATAGATCAGCCGCAAACTCGCCGCAACGATAACGACGACGGCAAGCTGGAGCCGCCAGTCCTCGAGCGCAGCCAATACTCTCTTCATTACACTGCCAACTCATTGAGTGCCCGCGGCGCGGGAGCCGACATCCCGCACCCTCGGCCCCATTTGGCCGATCCGGCCCGCCGCTGGCGACTTTCCCCGCGCATGACCTTACGGGCTCCCGAATGCTCGCCGCGGTCACCTCCGCCTTCGCCTACGGAGGACCGCCCCCGACGTACCCGAGAGCACGCAGCTGCTGCTTGAGTCCGTCGTCAATCTCGAGCCTCGGCGGGGGCGCCGCGCCAACCTTTTCGCGCCAGTCTCGCTGCCGAAGCAGCCAGCGCGCTAGGAGAAGTTCGTCGTAGGCCGCGCGGACTGGAAGCGTATCGGCCAGGTCGGTTTCCTCCCTCGGGTCGGCGTGCGTGTCCCACAGTCCCAGAGACTTCTTCGCGGCCGTCTCGCGCGGAGGAACTGATACGTCCACGACTCGCTTGTAGCCGTCTTCATCGATCACTGCCACCAGGTCGAGGTCGTTGCTGTCCCAGCGTGACACCTCCGCATAGATTCGCCGATTTGCCTCGGGTTCCGCCAACTGCGCCAGCCGCGCGAGATTCCTGCCGGGCAGCTCGTACGGCAGCTCCGGCCTCAGGCCGACCTCGGACAAGACGGTGGGCATGATGTCCACCAGGCTTGAGCGCTCTCGGACGCGCCTTCCCCCGTGCCGATTGTGTGGGAATCTGACGACGAATAGGATGTGCATGTCCTCCTGGTTCAGCTCCCACGCATGCCCGAGCGTATCATGTTCGGTGAAGGCCTCTCCGTGATCGGAGACGAGGACAATGAGAGAGTTTTCGTAGCGTCCGGCCCGCCGGAGCACATCGACGAATTTCGCGAAGCCCTGGTCTGCCTCATATATCTCGGCATCGTAGCGGTCCAGCAGATGCTGCACGTCCTCCTCTGACAAGTCGGGATGCAGAACATCCAGCGCGTCAAGGGCCTCCCGGGAACCGTCACAGCGGCCCTCATACCCTCGATCGAACAACCGGAAGCTCTCCGGATGGGGCGAATAAGGAGCGTGAGGCTCCACTGTGTGCAGGTACATGAAAACCGGCCTCTCCGGGTCTTCTTTGTCGAGCGCTCGCTCGACCATCCTGTTCACCCAGTCGGCGGTCGAGTGCTCGAACACGAGTTCATCCCAGCCTTGGTCAAACCCCATGGGCGCGGCCACGTTCGCGTTGGTCACGAATGCTCGCGTGGCATACCCGGCATCTCTCAGCATCTCCGAAAGAAGGACCGGCCAGTCCGCCAGGCCATCCGCATAGTGCATTGCTCCGTGGACGCTGGCGTACAGCCCGCTGAGGATCGTCGCCACCGATGGACGCGTCCACGTTGTTGCCGTGTGGCCGTCCTCGAACAGCACGGCCTCTGCCGCGAACGCGTCAACGGCCGGCGATGTTTCCCTGTCGTACCCGTGGCAGCCGAGGTGGTCTGCGCGCACCGCGTCGATGACGTAGATGAACACGTCGGGCGGCCGTTCGGGCGAACGGGCAGGCCAGCGAGTCGAGGCCTCCTCCGCGCCCGGATCGATGGGGAGGTAGGGCTCGACAGCCCCTTCGATTCTGAGCAGCGGTATCGGCCTAAAGCGGAGCACTAGTCTAGCCCCACGCGGGACGCGAAAGGCATGCCAGAGCGTTCCCTTCTTCGCAAAGGCAAAGCGGCCCGCAGCCGACCCGGGGACGCGGCAGGAAAGCGGACCAACCGGCCCGCAGTGCAAGGCGGCCTCGAGATTCTGGTGCCAGCCGACAAACTCGACCGGGCAGCTTCCCTCCCGATCCTCTAGTTGCGCTTCGCAGGCAACGTACCCTGTCGAGCCATGCTCCAGCTCTCGCCGGGTCAGATTGCCGTCGATGTCGAGGAGGACGAGCTGCCCCTCCCATTGGCTGAGATCTATGTCCGCTCGGAAGATGGGAAGCCGTTTGGCCTCCTCTCGGAAGAGCTTCCTCGCCGAGTAGAGCACGACCGCGGGTTGTGTGTCCGTGGCGAGTGTCACTCTCACGGTCATGACAGAGCGCGCCCACGGCCGCATCCACAGCAACAGGGCGACGAAACCACTGGCCAACACAAGACCAAGTATGCGGCGCCAGTTCCTCTTCGCGCGCACGGCCGCCTTCTCTCTGCTCCGGAACGCGTTCGAGCCAGCACGAGTTTGCCTCGTCCGCGCCAAGCCATCTGGGCCTATTCTAGCCGGGTTTTCGCCCGATGGCTAGGGCGCCATTGCCGCGCCGCCGATGAGGCGTCGGCGGCGCGTGCGGGCCTCGGAGTGAAGACGCCGAGGTGTCAAGCAACGCAGGGGCGTGCATTGGCCTCGACGAATTGCTGCCGTAATGGATTTGTATCTCGACTATGGCACGGCTCTGCACAGGCTCGACCCTCGCGTGAAGGTGTTTGGGCTGCTCGCCGCCTTCCTGCTGCTGCTCGCATTCAACCACCCGGCCTACGTGGGAGGCACGACGGCACTGATCCTCGGACTGGCGCTGCTGAGTCAGTCGATGGTCAACCTCCGGCGTCTCCGCGCGCTCCTTCTCGTGCTCTTCCTCTTCAGCTCGGTGCTGTGGCCCCTGATGGTGAGGGGACCTACAGAGCTTCTACGCGTCGGTCCGCTCGTTCTTTCGCGGGAATCCGTCCTCTATGGGTTGGCGGTCGGCATTCGCCTTGACGCGATGGTGGCCTCTGGATTGATCTTTCTTTCGACGACGCGCGTGGAGGAGTTCACGGCCGCTCTGCGCCGATTCGGGCTACCCTTCTCTGTGTCCTTCGCGTTCTCGTTGGCTTTTCGCTTTGTGCCGACGTTCGCCGACTCCGCCTATACGATCATCCAGGCACAGAAGTCGCGCGGGCTGGACCTCGAATCCGGCGGCATCCTCACCCGCCTGCGGCGTCATGTCCCGCTGATGATTCCAACTATACTCGGCGCTGTTCGCACGACCGACCTGCTGGCGATGGCACTGGAGTCGAGGGGCTTCGGAAGCTCGTGTGCCCGCACCGAGTATCTCGAGCTGCGCGCGCGCTGGGCTGACTTCGCAGCGCTGGCAGGTCTTGTGGCCGCTCTAGTCGCCGCCTTCTGGTGGCGGCTTACCGGTCACGGAGCGGTTCTCCCACGATTGTGACAGGACGCGCGCCCGCCTCCTGCGGAACAGTACCTGTGGGGAGCATTCCCGGCTGATGAGCAGCAAGCTATCGCGATGACTGCGGTCACGGGGGGCACTGGCTTCGTCGGACGTCATATTGTGTCTCGCCTGCGGGACATGGGCGAGGACGTACGAGTACTGGCTCGCACGGCGCGCGAGCTGTCCGGGGCAGAGCTCGTCGAGGGAGACATCACCGATCTGACCGCGGTCGCGCGCGCCGTCGCCGGCTGCAGCGCCGTCATCCATCTGGTCGGCATCATCCGCGAGACGAGGCAGAGCACCTTCAAACGCGCACACGTTCAGGGCACGGAAACCGTGATCGAGGCCTGCCGACAACAGGGCGTTCGCCGCCTCCTGCACATGAGCGCACTGGGAACTGGCGAAAACGCGCGAAGCCGATACCACCGGTCCAAATGGCGGAGCGAGGAACTCGTCCGCGAGTCCGGCCTGGAGGCGACGATCTTCCGCCCCTCGGTGATCTACGGAAAGGGAAGTGCGCTCATATCGCAGCTGCGGGACCTCGTGTTGCGCTGGCCGGTAGTTCCCGTGATCGGTGACGGCATGAGCTTGACGCAGCCGATATGGGCGGAGGATGTCGCTTCGTGCTTCGTCGGTGCTCTCGACAACACCGATACGATCGGGCAGACCTATGAGCTCGGCGGACCGGAGACGCTGGGATTCGAGCAACTGCTCGACCTGATCGCCGAGGCCGAGGGACTGGAGACGAGCAAGGTTCATCTCCCTCTCTGGCTTGTGAAGCCGGTGACGGCCGTTCTGAGCGCACTGTCTGCGCGCTTCCCGCTCACTCCAGACTTGCTTGCCATGCTCACGGAGGACAATGTGTGTGACATAGAGCCGATGCGCCAGATCTTCGGCGTCGAGCCCGCGCGCCTGGGCGAGCATCTATCTGAGTGACCAACCGCACATGGCGATGACTCCCTCCATCTGGACCGGCATCGTGTACGGCGAACCTCTATCCGAGGGCCTTGGCTTCCTCAAGTCATGTGGCTGGGACTGCTTCGAGCTTTCCACCGAGCACCTCGAAGAGATCCACGAGGACCCCGATCCGACGGGCCGGATTGTCGAGCTGCGGGCGACGCTGGCGAAGCTGTCGGTCACCATGCCGCAGGCACACGCATACATCCGGGCAGATGTCGCCCACCCGGATGAAGAGCGGCGCCGGGCAGACACCGAGACGCTCCTCAGACACATGAGCCACTGCGCGGAGCTCGGAGTGCGGGACGTCGTGATGCACCCGGGCGGAGCGCACGCTGAAGCCTCGGAGACTCAGCATGTCTTCGACCTCCACGTCGAGAGCTTCCGACACCTCGGCGAGCGCGCCAGCTCACTGGAGCTCCGGATCGGGATGGAGAACATGATGGGCAGCGACAAGGGTCCGCGCTTCGGTACGCGTCCGCGGGAGTTGCTTGACTTCATCGCGGCGGTCGGCAGCCCGGCCATTGGAATCACCTTCGATACCTCTCATGCGCACGTCGCGGGCATCGATCCTGCCGAGGCCATCAGGGAGTGTGGCGATGTGCTCTGGTGCACCCACATCTCCGACTGCGACGGGACCGCGGATCAGCACCTCACACCAGGTGGCGGGACTGTCGAGTGGCCGTCCGTGATGAAGGCGCTGCGCGACGTGGGCTTCGCGGGCGCGCTGAACTTCGAGATCCCCGGCGAGCGCAGCGCCAGTCGAGACCTTCTGGCTCTGAAGCTGCAGCATGCACGGAGGGTCGCCGACTGGCTGATGAGCCGCCCGTAGCCGCTCGCCTCACCGCGGCGGACTACGCCAGCTCCTGCGGGTGCCTCCGCCTCAGCTCGGCGATAGCGTACTCACGCCCGGTTGCCTTGAGTCGCTCGCAGTACTGCCGGAGCATGCCGCGGGTATGCGCGGGGCCGCCCTCTCTCATCACCGTCCACAGCGGGTCCGCCGCATACGGCATAGACTTCATCATCGAGTCGTGCCACTCGCTCAGGTTATGCGTGGCTCGACGGCATATGTCGGGATGCTCCGCCGCGACGTCGTGCTGCTCGTGAGGATCGCGCTCGACATCGAAAAGCATCTCGTCGGGAAACAGCCGGAACCCATCGTGATAAGTCCGCACGTAGAGCCAAGGACCGAACCGCACTGAGCGCTGGCACACGTGGGCGCACTGGCTGAGCACGACGAAATCTCGGCCGCAGTCCTCTCCCCGAAGCACGGCAGGTGCGTAGCTGCGACCATCCCAACCGGGATGGGGCTCTCGCTGCAACACCCCGGCCAGCGTCGGCGCGAGATCCAAGTTATAGTGCAGGCCGGCGTCAGGCTTGCCACTCTGACCTCCCGGCCAGCGGATGATCATCGGTATCCGGCACGTGGCGTGATCTGCGGTCGCATGCTCGCCATAGATTCCGAATTCGCCCATGTTCTCCGCGTGGTCGGAGCTGATGATGACTGCGAGGTCGTCGAGAATTCCTCGGCGGTCAAGGGCGCCGAGCAGCCGACCGATGTGGTCGTCCATGTACTGGATCCCGCAGTCATAGCCGTCGATCATCCTGCGGAGATCGCCCATGTTCCTGATCTCGCCGGGATACCGCGGGTACTTCGGATCGGTGGTGTCATCCCACATGGCCGTCTCCCTGGCTGTGTGCGGGCCGACGGCCTGCCGGTGCTGGGCAAGCACCTCCTCGGTTATCCAATCGGGCAGGGGTTCGCTCTCAAACGGATTGCCGAACTCCGCCGGCGCTCGGTAGGGCGTGTGCGGGTCCCAGTAGTTGACGTGGAGGAACCAGTCGTCCTCCTGTGCGTTGCGCTCGATCCACTCCAGTACGGTAGGAGTCACGTGTTCGGCCGACTCCATACCACCGAGGCCAGTGTTATACATCTCTGAGAACCCGGCGTAGAACCACCAGGCGCCGTGGCGCTCAGCAAACGGGCTGATGGTCACCGTTCTGAAGCCGACAGACCGCAGAAAGGCAGGCAGGCTCTCCGAAGCGAGGCGGTCCCGGAATCCCCGCCTCCATCCCTCCAGACGCATGTCGGCCGCCGTGCCGCCATGGCCCACAACTCCCGTGTGGATGCCGAACCGGCCCGACATCAGGGCCGCGCGCGATGGCAGGCAGGGGGCATCAGAGCAGTAGTAGTTCTCGAAGACTAGACCCTGATCGGCCAGCCGGTCGATGTTGGGGGACGTCTGTCGGTGGTAGCCGTAGCAGCCAAGATGATCCGGGCGCAGTGTATCAAGGTCGAGAAACAGAATCCGCATGTTGGACCCTCGCAGACAACGACATGGGAGTCTGCTTTCGACTCCGGCTTCCGAGCCGCCTGCTGCAGGGCCCGGCGGATAAGGCCCTGCGTCAGTCGGGAACCTGTATCCCGCTCGGGAAGTCCCGACAGGCTCTCAACTGCGCGGCCGATCTCGTCGGCCGCCGCCGAAGCTACCCTTGCGCGCCACGAGTCCAGCACTCGTCGCCTCCCAACATGCGATACAGTGATCGCTGGCCAAGGGTTCGGGCTGGCTGGAGACAGTCCCGTGCTCGGCCGTGTACTCGGCGGCGCAGACCGCGCGGTGCAGGTGCATGTCTATGCCGAGCGAAAGAGCCAAGGCAGCCTCGAGGCGTTCAGATGACAGACGCCCAGCGCGAATGGCGCGCGAAGTTTATGGACCTCTAGTGGCAGCGCCAGCAGGCCCAGTGGGATGTGTGGGCTCGCGGCGCCGACCGGGATCTAGATACGTTCGATGCCCAGCTGTACCGCCTCTGTCGAGATCACTGGCACCTGATACGCGCTGAGCCTAGGGATTGCTTGAGTCGTTGCGTCGCAGCCGCTCGATGGCCGCCGCCAGCTTGGCGCGGTGGGCGTAGATCGGCTCCGGCGTTGTCGTGAAGTCGATCAGGCTCGAGCACACGTCGGCCGGGACCTGGAGCAGCGTCTCCGCCTCTTCGTATATGGACGGATCGACGCCGGCCTCCTTGAGCCTGTCCACGTGTTGCTTAAGCAGCCAGAAGTACTCGTAGTCCTCGATGCCGTCCCGCAGAAGCTCCCACCGAATGGATGGCACCGGTCCCTCCAGGTACTTGGTGTCATTCACACCCGGGGCGCGGTTCGGCGGGTACAGGAACCTCCCGTCGCCGTTCCCCCACGGGCGGCGCTCGCCCGGCTCCAGTCCGTACCCAGAGGTCCAGCTCATGGCGTCCTGCCAGGGATTCTGCACTTCATCGCCGGGATAGGCGTTCCCAGATGTCCAGTACATGGTCTGCCAGACGAGGAGGCCGTCGAGCCCGTACTTCCAGGTCTCCCAAGACCAGAGACGGAGCTCGGTCCCGTAGTGGTCAAGGAACAGGGTGAAGTACGGCGCTTTGGGAGCCGTGCAGAGATACCACCAGAACTCGTCGTGCGCCGTCTGCCGGGTCCACAGGGTCGTGGGGGTCAGCGCGAAGGTGGGTGTGCACCAGAGGTCGACCGCGTCATAGAGGCGAGAATCCGGATGCTCGGTGAGCATGCGGGTCAGCTTCGGAGCCGCGCGGTGGATCAGCTCCATTCCCTCGCGAACGAACTCGTAGTCCTTCTCGTCCGGCTCGTCGAACCAGTACACGTAGGCTTTGTCCAGCCATCCCCGCTGCTCGAGATAGGCCTGCACTGCCTGCGCGTAGCGCGCGAACGCCGCTTCGTAGTCCGGGGTCCCTTGCTCGAGATCGAGAATGCGGCCCGGTCGCCGGGAATGGTACGTGCCTCCCCCCAAGCCCTGCAAGTCCAGCCGGAAGCAGTTGAAGCCAAGCTCATCGAGAGCGAACCGGGCATCCTCATCGAACTCGGAGAAGTCGAACTTGGGCTCGAGGTAGCCGTGTGCGCCTTTCTCCCACTCGACATGGATCGGGCGCCCGAAGGTGTACGGAGCGACGCGATGCTCGGCGAAGTCGCGGAGGTAGAGCCGATGCACCTGGCGCAGCTCCTCCTCCGACGTCAGGTTGTGGTAGCGCGGAATCAGCCATCGCGAGAGCCCAAAGCCCGTGCGTAGATGGGTCTCCTTCGGCAGCTCGAAGTCCCACACATGCACAACGATTGGCACGTGATAGGAATCGCTGTCGGTTCGCAGGGTCAGATGTCCGCGGTAGTCGCCCGCGGGCGTTCCAGAAGGCACGTGAACGCTCACCCAGAACGGCTGATTCCTGCCAGCGGCGAGGTCGACGGGCGCATCGTGTACCGGCAGGGGATCGGGCCACTCGTCGACGGCACCCAAGTCGTCAGTCGGCTCTGCCACGAAGACATACTCGACCGTGCGTATCTCGACCTCGTCTGCGGGGACCCGCGCTCCCGAGTCACCGATAAGATCGCTAGCGGTGAGCCGGCAGCCCTTCAGCGTCGTAGACGGCGTGAGCACAAGCTGGGCCGCCTCGTACTCATTCGCGGCCGCCTCAATCCTGAGCGCGGCGCTCCTCGCTGCGGGGACTGGACGCTGGCGAGTCACCTTCCTCTCAGGCTCACACCACCAGATGGCCAGGTCGGCGCTCTTTCGGAGGAGGTGGCCGCCTCTTGGGTCGTAGAGTGGGGAGATCGTAACATCGGATTCCGCGGCCCACAGCAGCTCCTCGGCGAGAAGCTCACTGCACTCCAGCTTGATGTGGTGTGACCCACTGGAATCCAAAAGGTACGGCAGGAAGATGCGGCGAGTGCCGTCGGTAGAGAGGGAGGACCTCGTCTCAGACTCGTCTGCTACTGCGCCGTGCCGCCCGACAGTGAGCCGCGCGCGAATCGAGCGCCGAGGGCCGTGATTCCGGATGACGAGCTCCGCCGCGTTATCAGCGCCCGGCCGGAGGTCGCCCAGACCCTGTATTTCGACCTCCAGGTCATCGCTGGTTCGCAGCAGCGTAACGTAGTGGGTCCCGCCAGTCATCCGACTGACGGACTCGGCCTCGGGAAGAGCACATCGGTAGACATACCGGTTCACCTGAAGCTCCGCCCCTGGCGTGGACCTGAGTCGCACCCACAGCTCGCGCAGCGGCAGCAGCTCGCGCGGCACCGGACAGGCTGCGATCTTCACCGAGTCGATCTCGCCCAAAGGGACCCATCTCTTCCCGTCGGCGCTTGCTTGTATGAGCACCGAGCCCCTCACGTGCCAGTTCACCCCGACCTCGACCTCCGGCTCGGCATGACGGAGGCGTCCCACAGCATGTCTGTATGTGACCTGCTGCTCCCCGTCAAAGACCCAACGGTTGGTGTTGAAGTGGGCGGTGAAGTGATCCAGACACCGGAAGTCCGTGGAGCCTGGGCCCGACAGCCGATGCGATGCCTCGTAGCGCCCTTCGACTATGCTCTCCCCCTCGCCGAGCTGGATATTCAACTCGCCGGGCCGGCGCAGCACTCGCACAGCGGGAGCAAGGCGCACATCATCGAAGAAGACTGTGCCATTGAGATGCCATTGCCCCAGGCGGAAGGACGCGCTCGAGACCACCGCGTCCGGTGTGCGGAAGTAGAATCCTCTCTTGCTCCAATCCGTGCCGGCCCGGGCATCACGGTTGACCCTTTGTAGGCCGGCGATGACCGCGCCGCCGGTTGTCTGCGGCGTACGCCTGACCCAGTACGAGAGGTAGTAGAGGCGGTTCGCATCGAGAGAGAGCACGCCCTTTGGCGCCCACCAGGATGTGTCCTCACCCAGCCCGGCCACACTCAGGCAGCGCTCCCCGTCCACGCCGTCGTACTCCCAGGCGTGTCCGGCCAGCGAAAACGCACTCCAGCCCGTCGGCTCAGTCCGACCCTCTTCGAAGGAAGGGTTCGGGACCAGGTTTGTGATCGCCGCCCTTGCGTCGGCGAAGATAAGACCCAGCAGAGCAAGTACAGTCAAGCCAGTGAGCAGGGCTTCGCGCACATTCAGCACTTGGTTGCCTCCGTTACCGGATATCCCCGCGTAGAGGGGGTTGGCGGCAGGTCTCCGCCTGACGCTTCGGGACAAGCAGAGTCATGACCTCCTTGCGCGGGGCACACGTTAGCAAAGCCCCACGCAGATCGGCCCCCTAGTCCGCGGCCGTATCGGGGACCGTGCTCGCCGGAACGACATCGGCTGCACGCGGCTCAGCACCCGACACCACGATGGGACGTGGCCCGGTCTGAGTCTTCGTTTCTAACATGAACAGCAGGCGTCCGCAGGTCTCGTCTCGTCCCATGATCCTGAGCACGTATCCCTTCTCGTCGGGGACCTCGTAGGGGACATGAATCCGGCATTGTGATCCTTTCGCCAACCAGTCTGGCTCAGCGCTGTAGGTGGTGCTGGCAGTCGTCCCTTCGATCACGCTTCTGCACCTCAGCCGGACGCGGTCGCCAAGGTTCTTGACAGTGAGCTTCACCTCGCTGCGGCCGCCCGGCTTCAGTTCGCCCAGATCATCCACCCCCATCTCCAGATTTGGGTCGGCGTACACGACTGTCACGTAGTGAGTCTCTCCCTTGGCCGTCATGCGGTCATCGCCTTCGACGAGTGAATCACAGCGATAGCCCGTCACTTCTGTCCCCCAACCCTCCCACGTCTTCAGCCGCACCCATAGCTCGTACGCACGGCCGGACACGTTTGCCAAGCCCACCTCGTGATGCCCCGGTTTCTCGATCAACTTGACCGTTTGCCAGGTCCGTCCGTCCCGGCAGATCTCGACGAACAGCGCGCCGGCAAGGCGCCCCACCTCGACCTGCAGACCAACGGGTCGCTGGAGCAAGTGGCTTCCCGCTCGGGGGTCGTTCTCCACCCACTCGATCGGCATGCTCGTGCCGCGGGGGCCGGTGGAACCGGAGGCGTACCTGATCCGGTCGGATACCTTCATTGTCGGCCCCATCCCCTGGACGCCGAGTTGGCGGATACTATGCACGTACACCACCTCGCCCTATCCGTGCAACACCCACCTGTCATCGTGGAACTGGGCCGTGTAGCTATCGAGGAATCGCGCGTCCATGGTATGACGAGCCGTTAGGTCGTGGAGGGCGGTGTACTTCCCCTCGATGATCTCCTCGCCATCGCCTAAGGACAGCCCGCCACCGATTCCCTTCCACCGGTCAATCCCCACCGCGGGCTCCAGTCTGACGTCGTCGAAGCACAGTCGACCCTCTGCTCTTTGCAGCCCGAGGCGGAACTTCGGATCAGGGAGGAAGGTGGGTGACCCAAAGGAGAACTCCTGTAGCTCCCACTCAGGCCCGACCGACAACTGATCGTCGCTCAGGTTGAGGCCGGCGAGTGCCGCGATTCGGCCGTCGCACTCGGCCGCCCTCGCCCACAGGCTAACTCTATACACTGCATTGCGAGCAATGTTCTGGTCGAGCACTGTCGACCACCACCCGGAGTTCTGGCCGTCGCCTCGCACTTCTATGGCTCGCTCCCCCTCGTGCCCATGCATCTCCCAGGTCTGCGCCGCCAGACCGAACTCCTGCCAGCCCAGTGGCCCCCGCTGCCCCTGCTCGAAGGACGAGTTCGGCAAGATGTTGGCGAAGACCCCGTCCGCTCGCGCGCTCGCGCAGGAACACGCTATTTGGAGTACCATGACGACAGCCAAGAGAGGTAGTCGCATTTCTCCCCCTTGCGTATGGCTCTTCACGCGCTAATAAGTCACTTTGACGCGCAGTCGGCGCGGGAAGTTCTCGGGTGGGATCGAAAACGCCGCCCAGGAGGCAGGACTTTGCCTTCTGTGTTGCCAAAACAACCTGTCGGGCCCGCGCCGCCGCAAGAATCCGTGACTGAGGAGTCTATGACGTGACAGACCGGAAATCCGCCCCCGCCGACCCGAAGAGCTACGGACGTAATCTCTCCGGCGACGCACTCGATGAACTTATCGTCAATACTATTCGCGGCCTCTCCATGGACGCCGTCCAGAAAGCCAACTCAGGTCACCCCGGCATGCCGATGGGCATGGCCGATGCCGCCTATGTGCTCTGGTCCCGATTCCTCAAGCACAGCCCGGGCCACCCCCACTGGCCGGACCGGGACCGCTTCGTGCTATCCGCGGGCCACGCCTCGATGCTCCTCTACTCCTTGCTCCACCTATTCGGATACGATATGAAGATGCAAGATCTGATGCAGTTCCGCCAGTGGG
>CAZLHI010000035.1:0-34552 GCA_964559435.1 uncultured bacterium
ACTTGTCCGCCGGCTGTCTGGAGGACTTGTCCGCCGGCTGTCTGGAGGACTTGTCCGCCGGCCGTCCGGAGGATCGGATCTCGGCGCAGGATGATGAGGAGCGGAGAGGCAGGGATTCGAACCCTGGATAGAGCTTTTGGCCCTATAACCGCTTAGCAGGCGGTTGCCTTCAGCCACTCGGCCACCTCTCCGGAGCTGGCGAGGGTATGGTATCACATTCGGGGAGAGGGCACAAGGAAAGCTCGGGCCGGGCCAAAGAAGCTCGGCTCAGCTATGTGGGCAGGCCCGATGTCGCAGCGGTGCGGCCGAGACGCGACATCGCCGCCGGTCCTACGCGCGGCGCCGGCAACGACTAGGCCACCGGCTGGTTCATGCGGGTGTTCGGCAGCCGAGGCGACTGAGCGCGCAGCGGCCGCAGCGCGCTCAGCACACCGACGGCGGCATAGATTCCGAGCAGCGCGGCCGCGCCCCAGAAAGACACACCTGCGCACAGCCAACAGACCATTCCCGCTCTTCTCCTGAAGTCGACTCAGTGGGCTGCTTGGAGCTTGAGGCCCTTGCTTGAGCCGACCGACTGCCTGAGCTTGCGGCGCTTGGTTAGGTGGTGCTCGACCTCCTCGTGGTGAGCGCACCAGGCCCAGGCGTCTTCGTGTCGCCCTCGCACCGAGTGCCAGCGGTCGGCTCTGCCCACCTGGTGGCGATGAAAGCGCATCTCCGGTCCCTCCGCAGCACACCCAGAATCGCTTTCTTCCGTTGGGTCTATTCCACGAATCGGTAAGTGCCCATGAGTCCATTCCAGCAGGTCGCGCAGAGTGCAGGTCAGAAATCACAGGCCGAGATCGGAGGCGGGTCGGAATGAGGATCGACGCACACGTGCACTACAGTTCGGAAGACGGCTTCCTCGATCGCGTGATGGAGGAGGAGCGGCGCCTGGGGTTCGACAAGGTTTGCTTGAACGGCGCCGACTGGCTCGAACATCGCGACGCAAACGACGCAGTCGAGGAGGCGACGGCCAGATATCCGGACATCATCGTGGGATTCGCTTACTTCCCGTTGGGCAGATGGGCCGCCGAGCACGTGCGGGATCTCCACCAGCGCGGCTTCAGAGGTCTCAAGTTCATCCGTCCTCCCTCCCGCTACGATGACAGGGGGTTCTACCGCGTGTACGAAGCGGCCGAGCAATGCGAACTCGTCTGCCTCTTCCACACCGGGATTGTCGCGCGAACGCTGACCGACCGCGAGCACGATGTGGACAACGACCGGCACCGGCCGGTGTATCTCGATACGATCGCCCGAGCCTTCCCATCCCTGAAGATCATAGGGGCACATCTCGGCAACCCATGGTACGAAGAGGCCGGAATGGCCTGCCGCTGGAACCCCAACCTCTACTTCGACCTGAGCGGCTCCAGCCTCAAGAAGAGGGCGCCCGAGTATTTCCAGTCGATCCTCTGGTGGAGTGAGAAGGGGCAGTACCGCGACCCGGAGGGACGACACCCGTGGCACAAGATCGTCTTCGGATCCGATGTGGCCGTCGATCAGATCGCCGATGTGGTAGATGACTACCAGCGAACCATGGATGCCATCGGAGTGCCGGGGGATGTGCAGGACGCCGTCTTCGGGGACACCACGGCGGAGCTGCTCGGCTTCGACGGACAGACGTGAGAGGCGCCGTTCTTGCCCGGCGGGCCGCGATGCCATGGATGTTGCGGCAAGCCCAGAACAAATCCCGCCTTTTCGCAGTCTAATGATTGGGCGGCTGAAGGGGGATTGCATGTCTCGCAAACGGAGAAAGGACAAGGGTGAGCGCAGACGTGACCCTGACTCTCATTCTCCTGCTGACCTGCTGCGCGACGCGCTGACCGAGATAAGCGAGGGCAAGGAAGAAGTTGACCGCAGGTACCGGTCAAAACAGCGGCACGTAGACGACTACAGCGAGCTCGTCATCAAGCGGTCGAAGCGCGAGCCCCTGTCCGACGCGCTGATGAAGCTGACTCAAGAAACCCACAACAACCGCCAGCGTCTGCTGGCAGAGGAGAGACCTTCGGTAAAGCTGTCAGGCGGCGTCCGCAAAGGCGAAGGCGGCCGCAAGGAGGCCCAGCGGACGGCGGCCGAGGCGGCAAAGGAGTTCCGGGACGAGCTCAGGAAGCACGGCGGCCGGGAGCGCACCCACTACTACCCCGCGACAGAGCGCCAGCAGACCGGCGAAGTAGACCGCACCTACCGCGTCCCACCCGCCAAGCGCAAGAAGCGAGACGATCGGCGGGCCCGCTGAGAGCCTGGAAAACCCCTCCTTTCCCGCCCCCAGGCCGTTTGGCGTCCAGACCGGACATCATTCTCTCCCCTCCCATCTCAGAACCGCCGTCAGAATGTAGAACACCTCAACAGAAGCGACCGAGGACCGCTGACGCAGGCGCTCCTGGGTCGTTGCTCTTTGATAGGCTGAGATGTCCCGACAATGGCAAACCGGTGGAAAGGCGGGGACGCAAAGCCATGGGTCTAAGGCTCTCCCTAGCTAGGACCGCCAGGCTGCCGAAGGAGATCTGGTTAGATCTCGCCCCTGAACAGGGGGCGACGGCCCGGGGAGCTGATGGACCTGGTCTTCTTATTGCTGTTGGGCATAAAGCAAGACCCGTTCTGAGAGGCCGTGAGGCTCTCCGGAGCGGGTCCTTTCCGTTTTGGGATGTTGGGAATGCTGTCTCACACGGAACAAGCACACTCGAACACGAAAGCAGGCGGCTCGACGATGGCTCGGCGGCTAGCCGCATATAGCCGCAGCGGAGGACAGGCGGCACTCGCTCTACCCGCAATGCTCCTCATCATGGGCACGGCGGCCGCTCTGCTGCCTGTGCGGCCTGCGCAGACTCGGCCAGGCTGACGTTCGACACGGCAGCGCTCTCATTCCCGTCGGCTGATCCTGATTCCGTACCGCAGATCAACGCGGTGGAGAACCCTGTTACTGTTCAGGTCACGGTAACGGCCGGCAATCCCACTATCATCGATCCAACGGTACTACCGGCCGGCGATCTCCTATCAGGCGCCGACCTCATGGGCCTGCAGTGGCGGCTTGGGACAGCCGGCCTGGCCTTCGGCGGCACAGGCCGGGGGCCGCGCGGCGCCGGTCGCGTCGTGGGCCGAGTGAGCGATGACCGAGGCCATGGTCTCGGTGACGCGGCCGTGGTGCTCGAAGAGGTGGCGATAGTGTGCCCGCGGTCCGACGCCACTTTCGAGTTGCGCGGTGTCGAGCCCGGCCGCCAGACGGTCAGAATCGACGGCGCCGACTTCACATTTGAGCGTAGAGAACGGCCTGTCATCTTCGGCGTCCTGACAACCGGGCAGTAAGCCGACAGTTGTCCCACCACTGGTGCTCCACCGGCGTCGGACGCCTCGACGCCAGCCCAGAAGCTGTCGCCCTCCTCACCCGAGCGCTTGCGTTCTCATCTGCAGCGGCACTGCGCGCAGGTGGGCGCCTGCGCTCGTGCCGGCCGGCTCACATGCGTGCCGGTCTCTTGGTGCCTTCCTGACTGCCCCGCCTCACCTGTTGGGTCCACCGCGACATGTCGGGAGGCATTCGCCCGGAGAAAGGAGAAGAAGTCGCTGGAGGAGGTGTGCGGCCATGCCACAGGACCATCCTGTCGGCACCCGTGTGGCGCGCCTATTGGTCCGAGCGGGCGCCGCGGCCACCCACAAGTGCACGACCTCCCTCCTTCCGACGCACCCGTCTGCGGGGTCCCGCCTTCCTCGCAGCCCGAGGTGAGAGCGATCGAAGAGGAGCAGCACAGGTCGAGGATCATGTCGAGTTCTGCCATCACTGAAAGCACCCGCGACGCACCAAGAGGGCGCGTCGGGGGCGTCACCGCCCGGGCCGTCGTGCTCGCCTTCGCGCTGCTGGTCGCCGTGTCAGTCGGCGCGTTCTACGTGGAGCTCGCCTGGCGTAAGATCTACAACTTCGGCTCCGGCGTGCCCGCCATGGCCCCCGTCGTACTGCTCTTTGTCCTCGCGGGCATCATGGCGACACCAGTGCTTCGCCGCGCGGCGCTGACACGCCGAGAGCTGCTGACTGTGTACTCGATCCTGTTGGTCGGCGGCCCGCTTGTCAGCCACGGTATCCTGTTCTGGATGATCCCAAAGGTCATCGCCTACTACTATGTGGCCCGCATCCAACCGCTGTGGGAGACGACGTTCTTTCCCTACGTGCCCATGTGGTTCGCGCCAACCGACCCGATCATGGTCGAGGGATTCTTCCAAGGCCATGCGCGCGTTCCGTGGTCAGCGTGGTGGGTGCCTCTAGGGGCCTGGTCATCCTTCTTCGCCGCCATCTTCGTGTGTACGCTCTGTGCGGTGGCGCTGGTTCAGCGCCAGTGGATAAGCAACGAGCGTCTCACGTTCCCCATTGCTCAGATTCCCCTGGAGATGGTTCGCGAGACAGACGGAGGGCGCTCGGAGCGCGCCAGGCTTCCCATAGCGTGGGTCTTCTGGCTCGGACTTGGGGCCTCCCTGCTCGTCAACTTCATGAACTCGCTCTCTTCGAGGCTGCCGACCGTCCCCGCCATTCCACTCGGGCCCGCCGCGATCGTTCAGTGGCAGAAGGTCGGCCCGCTGGCCGGGCTGGGCGAGATCGACGTCGTGCTCTGGCCGTGGATGATCGCGATCGCGTATCTCATCCCGAAGGAGCTGTCGTTCTCGGCCTGGTTCTTCTGGCTGGTGCGGCTGGCGCTCACTGTGGGCGCCATTGCCGCCGGCCACACGCCGCAGCGTCCCGAGGAGTGGTTCGAGAGCGGATTCCCCGCGCCGCACTACCAGGCCGGCGGGGCCACGCTGGCTCTCTTTCTCTGGGTCGCCTGGGTGGCGCGGCGCCATCTGAGCTACGTGCTGCGCATTGCCCTGGGCAACCGTTCTGCCAAGGCCGACGCGGGGGAGCCGATGGGCTACCGGCTGGCCCTCATCGGGTTCCTGCTCTCCTTCGCCTACATGGTCTACTTCTGCTGGTCGGCCGGCTGCCGCGTCCCTGTGGGGGTGGTCCTGGTCGGCCTGATCGTCGGCTACTACGTGATGTGGGCGCGCATCCGGGCGGAGACCGGGATTGGCTTCCTCCCCTTCCCTCTCGAAATACAGGACGGCCTGACCTCCATCGCGGGCAGCACGGCCTTTCGTCCTCGCGAGATCGTGACGATGATCTCGGCCCGCTGGGCCTTCTTTCCGGGCTTCGGCGAGTCGTACGAGGTGGTGACGGGGAACGCGCTGGAGTCATTCAAGATCGCCGACGCGGCCCGCATCAACTCCCGACGCCTGACCGCGGCCATGGTCGCGGGCTTCGTGCTGGCCCTGGTGGTTGGCGTCTTCGTGGTGCTGGCGGGCTGCTACCACTACGGCTTCTTCGGCCTCGGCATGGGCGGCGCCTATGGGTGGCCTTCCTGGCAGGTCAGGAACGACGGGGGACGCATCTTCGAGTATCTCAACAACCCGGCGCCGGTGGATGTCAACGGCATAGCAGCCATACTCGCCGGGATGAGCTTCGCGATCTTCCTGGGGGCGATGCGGCTGCGCTTCTGGTGGTGGCCCTTCCACCCGGTGGGCTACATCGCGGCGAACTGCTGGGGCATGCACTGGAACTACATGCCGTTCTTCCTCGGATGGGCCTTCAAGTCGCTCGTGATCCGGTATGGGGGTCTGCGACTGTACCGCGCGACCGTGCCGCTGGCGATCGGGCTGATCGTCGGCGACCTGCTCAACCAGGGGGTCTGGTCTGTGATCGCCCTAGTGACTCAGGGGAGGGTGTGAGCTGAGGCGCGCGACGGCGGCTCCGAGCGGCTCTGACGCAGATCCAGGCACGCAAGGGCCAGGGCGATGTAGAACAGCAGCGTCGCCCAGAACATGTTTCCCAGCGCCCGGGCGTAGTGGCTGACGAGCAGGATCGTGGCGAGCGCCAGGCCCCAGAGCGCGGCCCGAAGGGAGAGCACAGAGCGGCCGCGCAGCCTCTCTCGCTCGGACAGGAAACGCAGGCCCAGCGCGACCGGCAGCAAGAGCATCACGAAGAAGTAGGTCCATGAGAGAGGCGACAGGAGCAGGAGCACGGCGGTGGCCAGCCCGTACTCGGCGGCAAGCTGAAGCGGATCCCACGGACGGCGCCATCCCACGCTCAGCAGGAAGCCTGCGCAAAGGGCAGCCGCGACAGCTCCCGCGACCAGGACCGCCTGCCCGTAGTCAAGCTGGGCGATGTTGACGTAGATCGGCGGGCCTTCCCGCGCCATTACCTGTGCGTCCACCCGGGTGAGACATCGACGGGCTACCGCCGGGAGCGACTGGTTGCCGAAGTCGAGGGAGTGCTGCCCCCAGTCGCCCGCCTCTCCCCTGGATACGAAGGGTGCTGCCACCCGCTCCCCCCAGCCGCTCACCTCCTGGAGGTTGCGACCGAACCCGCGGACCGGCGCGGGGAGGAGCAGGAGGAAGAAGGCACAGCAGAGCACAGCCCCGGCGACGACCCGGGCCCTAAGCCGAAACACGAAGTAGGCCAAGAGCGCTGCGGGGAAGGTCTTTATCGCCATCGCCGCACCCAGCGGAATCCCGGCCCGCCACTGCCGTCCCTGTTGATCCCATAGGAAGGTAGAATAGACCAGAACCATGATGAGAAGGTTGGTCTGACCGAGGAACAGGTTGTCGATCGCGAAGGCTGCGACCAGCAAGGCGGGAACCCAGTAGTCTCGCGGAGACACGTTGCCTCCGGTGGGAGAGACCAGGGCTCGCGCGAGCCACACGGCAACCCCTAACAGGGCGACGTTCAGCAGGTACCAGACGAAGAAGAAAGGGGCAAAGCCCAGCGCCGCCAACGGCGAGACGAACACGGCAAAAGCCGGAGGATATCGGTAGTGCGGGAGCCCTGCGAGGGTGTCGCCCGTGAGGACGCGGCGGCCTGCATCGTACCATACCTCCGCATCCTTGTAGTCGCCGTGAAGGAACTTGCCGACCATCACGGCGGAGACAAGGACGAAGAGCACGCCAGCGACTACCCAGGCCGGGTGCAGGCGATACTTGGGTGCCGAGGCCGCGTCTGCGGGACTGCCGGCGGCGTGACTGTCAGCTTCAGCTCGCCCGTTGGCCATGTTGCATGGTGTTCTGCCCGCAGACCGCCCCGCCTGCCCGTGGAGGTGGCCTTGGCCAATGGGCGAAGTAGTGTCCGGCCGACGGAGGCCTGCAATGAAGATCGTCCGTCGCCAGGAGATGTGGATTCACACGCACTTCGTCACGAACTGCACCTATCTCCCGGATCATCTTGCGCGGGAGATTCGCCGCAAGGTGAACCGGCTGCTCGAGAAGCTGGGGATCGTCTTCGGCATCCATTTCGATGAGAAATACGACGGCGGCCTGAGGATCGTGCTGGAATGCATCCCGCTGCCGGAGACGATGGAAAAGGTCGAATCCGGGCTTGCGGAGATAATCGAACCCATCCCGGCCCGCCCCCGCAAGACGAAGGTCAGGATCGAGCCGCCAGCGCGGCGCGTGAAGGCGGCCAGGCGCTGACGCACACGGTAGGAGGGAGAACGGCTTCAGCCATGTCTGTCTCGGTTGCTTTCATCGGGTTGAAGGGCCACCAGTATATCGTGCTGGACGCGATCCCCGGCCTGCCGGAGGTCGAAGTCGTAGCGGTGGCCGATGACGATCCCGACGCGCTGAAGCGCGTATCTGGCTTTCCGGGGGCCAGCTCAGACACGAAGGTGTACCTGGATTCCGGCGAGCTTCTCCGAAACCACGATCCCGACATCGTCGTAGAGGCCGGCACAGACCGGGACCGCGCCGATGTGCTCGTCGCCTGCGCCAAGCGCGGCATCCACGTCATCTGCGAGAAGCCGGTCGCGAAGGACCTCGCGAACCTGGACAGGGTCGTGGAGGCGGTCACCAACTCGGGCATCAAGTGCACCGCCCTGCTGACGATGCGCCTCGAACCTGAGTATCTTGCAGTGCGCAAGTCTATAGCAGACGGCAGCATCGGGGAAGTCACCCAGGGCGGCGGACAGAAGTCCTACCGGCTGGGGGAGCGTCCGGCCTGGCAGAAGAGCCGAGAGACGTTCAGCGGCGTCATCCCGTTCATCGGGATTCATACCATGGACTTGCTTCGCTGGACGACCGGGCGGGAGTACGTCGAGGTCATGGCCTACGCCTCCAACGTCGGGCATCCCGAGATCGGCGACATGGAGGACAACGCCTGCATCTTGGCTCGGCTCGACAACGGTGCGTCGGCCGCCTTCCGGCTCGACTACTGCCGCCCCGCGGCTGCGCCGACGCACGGCGACGACCGGCTGCGTGTCGCGGGGAACAAGGGTGTGATCGAGGCCCGCGATGGCGCCGTAACCCTCATCACGCAGGAGGAAGGGCCAGTCGAACTGCCGCTGCCTCCAGGGGACAATCTGTTCGCCGACTTCCTCGAGGCGGTGCGGAATGATCGGGAGCCGTTCATTCCCTTCGCCGACTGCGCGAAGATCACCGAGGTGGTCCTGCGAGCGCGGGAGTCCGCCGAGGCAGGGCGCCCGATCAGGCTGTCCACTTCGTGAAGGGGCCGCCGATGGCACGCGCGAGCTGGCTGCTCCTGATCTCGACTCTGGTTTTATCGGCGGCCGGATGCGCCAGCGCCGCGGAGTACGAACTGGAGCATCGCTGGCTGTTTGTGATGCGGAATCTCGCCCGAGCAGAGAATGTGGCCGACACGATCGCGCTCTTCCCGCGGGCGAAGGCGGCGGGCTGCAACGCGGTCGTGATCTCGGACGGCAACCTCTACCGTCTCGACCGCGCGGGCGAAACATACAAACAGAACTTGCTCAGGGTCCAGCGGGAAGCAGAGCGCCATGGGCTCGAGCTTATCCCGTGTGTCATGCCGATAGGCTACTCGGGTGCCATCTTGGGCCGGGACCCGAACCTGGCGGAGGGGATGCCGGTCGAGGACGCTTTGTTCGTGGTGCGAGGCCGGACCGCCAGCTTGCAGCCCGAGCCTCCGGCTTCGCTGCCGGGCGGCGACTTCGAAGGAGTCGAGGGGGGCCGGTTTCTCGGCTGGGACTGGTACGACGATCCTGGTCAGAGCACGATACCGGACCATGCCATCGTGCACTCGGGCCGGACGTCCGTGAGGATGGAGAACATCGACCAGGCCGACCCCGTGCACGGGCACTGCCGCTTCATGCGCAAGGTGGAGGTGCGGCCGTACCGCCAGTACCACATCAGTGCTTGGGTGAGAACCGACCGCTTCGAGGTGCCGGAGGCCGCCCACATCTCCGTCCTCGCCCCGACCGAGAAAGAGCGGACCGTAGCGAGCATCACAGTGCGAGTCGAGCCAACTCAGGACTGGACGCGCTATGATCTGGTCTTCAACAGCCTCAACTGGGACCGCGTGCGCGTCTACCTGGGAACCTGGGGCGGCAAGGGCGGCCGCATCTGGTGGGACGACGTCAGCCTGGAAGAGATCGGCCTCGTGAATGTACTCCGAAGGAGTGGCTGTCCCGTGACAGTGCGGGGCGAGAACGGTCTCGTCTACGAGGAAGGCCGCGACTTCGAGGAGATCCGGGACCCGCAGCTTCGGCCGTGGGAGATCTACCACGAGCCGCCGGTCATCGACCTCACGGCGGATTCGCGAATCAAGGAGGGCGAGCGCCTGCGCCTCAGCTACTATCACACCATCGTGATCGGAGAGTGGCAGGTCATGTGCTGCCTCAGCGATCTGAAGGTCTACGACATCCTCCGCGACCAGGTCCGCGGAGTCAACGACCTGCTCCATCCCTCCACCTTCTTCATGCAGCACGACGAGATACGGGTCGCCAACTGGGACCAGGCCTGCCAGAGCCGCGGCCTGACCCCGGGCGAGCTGCTGACCGACAACGTGCGGCGCTGCGTCCAGATCATCCGCGACATCAGCCCGGAGGCGCAGATCTGGGTCTGGTCCGACATGTTCGACCCGATGCACAACGCCGTGGACCAATACTACATGGTGAACGGAACCTGGGCCGGCTCCTGGGAGGGCCTCACGCCCGACGTCGGGATCGTGAACTGGGCGAACCACCTGAAAGGGAAGAACCTGCGCTGGTTCGCCGACCGCGGACACAAACAGATTCTGGCCGGGTATTACGATCATGAGGGGTGGGTGATAGAGGAATGGCTCCAGGCCGGCCAAGGGCTCCCAGGCATCACGGGAGCGATGTACACGACGTGGGAGAACGACTACTCGGATGTGGAGGATTGGGCCCGCGCCGCATGGGGTGGCGGCCCGTAGGGAGTGAGGTCCGGTGACGTCTCGCGAGAGAGTAATCGCCACTCTCGACCACCGCGAGCCCGACCGCGTCCCGCTCGACCTCGGGAGCAGCGGCACCACCGGCATCATGGTTACCACCTATGCCAAGCTCCGCGAGAAGCTCGGTATCAACTCCACGCCACCCAAGGTCACTGAGATCCTGCAGATGCTCGGCGAGGTCGAGCTCCCGGCCCTCGAAGCGCTCGGCTGCGATATCCTTCCGGTCTCCCTCCCCTCCGGGTTCTTCGGCATCCCCTACCGAGACTGGAAGCCATGGCGCACCTTCGAGGGCCTCGATCTGCTCGTGCCCGGGCAGTTCGACCCGATCGCGGACGAGAACGGAGATCTCTTGCTCTCCCCCGGCGGCGACCCCGGGAAACGTCCCCGCGGTCGCATGCCAAAGGACGGCTACTATTTCGACATCATCCCCTATCAGGAACCCATCGACTGGCATCACTTGGACGCCGACACGTTCGCGGAGCAGTTCGCCGTCTTCGATGACGGGACCCTCGAGCACCTCCGCACCCAGGCCGAGCAGCTCTACGACAACACGGACTTCGCCCTCCTGGGCAGCTTCGGCGGCGGCGGGCTTGGCGATATGCCTGTGGTCATGGCATCTGAGATCGAATCCCCCAAGGGCATCCGCAAGTACGACGACTTTCTCATGGCCCACCTCACTCACCCCGATTACATCAAGGAGATCTACCACCGCCAGACGGAGGTCGCCCTCGCGAACCTCCGGCTCTACCGCGAGGCGGTCGGTGCTCGCATCGCTGTCATCTTCGTTTCCGGCACCGACTTCGGCAGCCAGCGCGGCGAGCTGATCTCGCCCCACCTCTACCGCGAGCTCTACCTCCCCTTCCACAAGCGCATCAACGACTGGATCCACGAGCACACGTCGTGGAAGACCTTCTTCCACTGCTGTGGGTCCATCTATCACCTTATACCGAGCTTCATCGAGGCCGGGGTTGACATCCTCAATCCGGTGCAGTGCTCGGCCGCCAACATGGAGCCCCAGCGGCTCGAAGCCATGTTCGGCGACAGGCTTGTCTTCTGGGGCGGCGGAGTGGACACCCAGAGGACGCTGCCCTTCGGCACTCCGGAGGAGGTCCGACAAGAGGCGGCCGAGCGCGTCCGCACGTTCGGGCCGGGTGGCGGGCACGTCTTCAATGCCGTACACAACATACAGGCAGAGACGCCCGTCGAGAACGTCCTGGCTATGTTCGAAGCGGCCCGCGAGCACGGGCGCTATCCAATCGCAGTATGAGCGGAGCTTGAGATGACCGAAAAAGAGAGGCCGCGTTTGCCGCCAGGCCAGCAGGCCATCCAACACATGCCGCCGCTGCACGTTGGCTCGGTTCCGCCCTTCGACCCGGAGCAATGGGACCTTCGGATCGAGGGCGAGGTGCGAGAGGCGCGTACACTCTCCTACCGGGAGCTGCGCGCGCTTCCGACGATAATCGACATGTCCGACTTCCATTGCGTCGAGGGCTGGAGCGTGCTCGACGTCGCGTGGGAGGGGGTCCGTTTCACAGACATCGCGGAGCTGGTGTCGCCGACAGAGCGCGCCCGCTTCGCAACCATCGGATGCGACGGCGGGTATACGACCAGCCTGCCTCTGTCCGATCTCACAAGGCCGGATGCCCTGCTCGCGTGGGGCATGAACGGCGAGGACCTGGCCCCCGAGCACGGGTTTCCACTCCGTCTCGTCGTGCCTCACAAGTACGCCTACAAGGCCGCCAAGTGGGTGCGGTGGGTACGGTTCACGCACGAGCAGGAGCTGGGCTATTGGGAGCAGCGCGGGTACAGCAACAGCGCCGATCCATGGAAAGAAGAAAGGTGGAGCTGAGGAGTCAGCGGCATCATAAGCAAGAAGACTTTCGCGGTTCAGCAGACGAGAAGACCGTGCTTGCTTGACACCCGGCAGCCCCTTTCCTAGAATACCGCTGCGCCCGCAGACGGCCCATGATCTACGGACTTATCTCAGATATCCACGGCAACCTTGAGGCACTCGATGCTGTGCTCGACGAGCTGCGGGACATCGATGCCTTCCTCTGCATGGGCGATATCGTCGGCTACGGCGCTGACCCTGGCGCCTGCATCGAGCGCGTGCGGCAGCTTCCCAATCTGATCTGCGTGGCAGGAAACCACGATCTCGCAGCAGTGAGCAACTACGACCTAGGCTGGTTCAATCCGTTCGCTCGCGCGGCCCTGCTCTGGACCGCCGAGCAGCTGTCCGAGGGGCAGAAGTCCTTTCTCACAGGGCTGCCCATGACGGCACATGTGGACCAAGCCTTTCTCGTCCATGGGTCGCTGCCCGACGAGATGGAGTACATAACGGACGCGAGAGAGGCGCGGCGGTGCTTCGATGCCATGCCCGGCGACCTCACCTTCGTTGGCCACACTCACGTGACGGAGTATTACCGGGCCGGGCGCAAGGCCCGCCTTCCAAAACAAGTCTCGCTCTGGTCGGGTGGGAGCGTAGAGCTATCCGACGATCTTCGTTACATCGTCAACCCGGGGGCGATCGGCCAGCCGCGTGACGGCAACCCGAACGCCAGCTTCGGGCTCTGGGATGCGGAGGCGGGGACCATCGAGGTGCGCCGGGTGAGCTACGACATAGAGAAGGCGCAAGCGAAGATGCGAGAAGTGCGTCTGCCCGACCCGCTGTCGGAGCGGCTGAGCGCCGGGCACTGAGGTCCAGCTAAGCTCCGAGCACGAGCCTGAGGTAGAAGTAGGCGAGGGGAGCGGCAAACAGAAGGCTGTCGAATCGGTCGAGTATGCCACCGTGGCCCGGCAGAAGCGTCCCCGAGTCTTTCACGCCCGCGCGCCGCTTCAGCGTCGATTCGAATAGATCGCCTGCCTGGCCCACCACGCCTATGCCCGCGCCGAGAATCAGCGCATGATGGAGGGGCAGACCGAGCCAGTGCCCCGCCGCGGATACGAGCAGCGCGGGCGCCACCAGCGCCGCGACGGCTCCCTCGACCGTCTTGCCGGGGCTGATGCTCGGGCACAGCTTCCGTCTGCCGATTGCCTTCCCCACCGCATAGGCCGCGGTATCCATCCCCCACACGGCCAGCATCAGCAGAAGGAGCCACCCCAGGCCGACAGGCAGGATGGAGCCGGAGTCCTCCGCCCCCGTCGGAGGTGAGTCAAGGGCACGTATCCGCAAAACGTAGCTGAGCAACTGCGAGACATAGATGTGACAAGCCAACGTGGTGAAGGCCCTGGTGCCGCCCCTGAACAGCACCGGGAATAGCAGCCACGCTGCTGCTACGGGTAGCCCCACCGCCACCAGGACCACCTCAAGCGTCGGGCTTCCCACAGAGCGGCCGCGGGACGTTGCCAGGCTCGCAGCGGCCATCAGGAGCACGGCAAGGGCATAGCCGAGTGCGGGGTAGACGAGCAGACCGCGTGGGGCAAGAAGCCGGTATAGCTCGCGCAGCCCCCCGATCGCCAGCAATGCCATCGCCGCCGCCAGCCACCAGCCACCGGCATAGATCAGCAGCAGAGCAAGCGGTATGCCGACGACAGCCGAGAGCACCCGGTGCCGCAACATGGTGAATCTCCCTCTTAGGACTGGCCTCACACCCAAGCGAGAAGGGCGCCCCGCACCCGAGACGCCCCGCTGCTGTCGTGTTGCACCCCACCCTGGCCGATCAGGCGCGCTCAGCTTCCTCGTCGGCCTCTGCAGTCAGACGGTCCAGAGCGTAGTGGAAGTCAATGATTTCCTCAGCCGTGATCTCGCCCATGTCGGTGAAGCGCCGCATCTCGGCCTCATTCGGTCCTCGCCGGCTCGGCCGAAGAACAGAGGGATCCCAGGACTCTTGCTCGACCAACTTCTCGCCTACCCGCTTGCAGCGCCCACAACGGTAGCGCACGTACACATAGCTCGGGCCGAGCACACTGAGATAGAGTCCTGTCTGTATCACGTCCCTGCGGACGATCCGGTGCCCGCAACTACACTTTATGGCTGTAGGGCGAATCTCACCACTCCCCGCGTCGAGATTCAGCCTGACACTTGGTTTGTCTTCGCCGATGTCCTACCTGGTCCCTGTCACGCTCGCGGCCGACAGCTCCCACCCGCCGGTGCGAATCAGAGGAGCTCTACGCCTCTCTCACCCTCTTCTATCCGGCCTATGCGGAAGGCCGTCTCGCCGCTCTTCGAAAACTGTGAGATGGCCGCCTCCTCGGCATCCTCGGAGACGACCAACACGAACCCGATACCCATGTTAAAGGTGTGATACATTTCCTCCTGCGGAACTCGGCCAAGCTCCTGGATCAGCCGGAAGATCGGCGGCACCGCCCAGCTCCCGCGGTCGATGATGGCGCGGCAGCCCTTTGGCAGGAATCGCACAACGTTGTCCGGCAGCCCGCCTCCGGTGATATGCGCCATCCCGCGAATGTCGATCTCGCCCAGCAGTGGCAGCACGGCCGGCGCGTAGCAGCGGTGGACGCGCAGGAGTTCTTCACCGAGGGGGGCTTCGAACTCCGGAGGCCGGTCCTGGACGGTGAGACCGGCGGTCTCGAAGAGCACCTTGCGAGCGAGGGAATACCCGTTGGTATGCAGCCCGTCGGAGGCTAGCCCGATCAGGACATCTGCCGGTTGAACTCGCTCTCCGGTTATGACTCGCCCGCGCTCGACCACGCCGGCTACGAAGCCCACGAGATCGTACTGCCCATCCCGATAGACGCCCGGCATCTCGGCCGTCTCGCCACCGATGAGGGCACAGCCGGCCGCCTCACACCCGGCGACCAGGCCTGCGAGGATCTCCTCAATGAAGTCGGGGGCGAGCGTGCCGGCCGCGATGTAGTCCATGAAGAAGGCCGGGCGCGCCCCCTGAACCAGTATGTCGTTGACGCAGTGGTTGACGATGTCCCGGCCGACGGTATGGTGTCGGCTCATCATGCTGGCAACCATGAGCTTCGTGCCGACGCCATCGACACTGGTCACCAGGAGGTAGTCGCCACCCGCCCACTCGGAGAGGGAGAACATCGCGCCAAACGTGCCGACGTCGGAGACCACCTGGGGACTGAAGGTGGACTCGATGCGGGCCTTCGCGCGGTCGAGCCCTTCCTTCTTGCGCTCGATATCTACTCCCGCGTCTCGGTAGGTGAGGGGACCGCGGCTTCGGCCTCTACGTCGCGGCTGGCTTCCCGCCAATCGGACTCCTCCAGGTCGAGTTTGCTGAGCTTGACATCCTTGGGAATCGGTATGGGATAGCGACCGGTGAAGCAGGCGAGACAGAGCTTGCGGCGGGAGATCCCTAGGCCCCTCAGCAGCCCTTGCACGGACTGGTAGCCGAGGGTGTCTGCGCCGATCGCCCGTCGGATGTCATCGATCCCACAGCGCGCGCCGATGAGCTCCGATCGGTTGCTCGTATCCACGCCGTAGTAGCAGGGCCAGCGATATATCGGCGCGCTGATGCGAACGTGGACCTCCTTGGCGCTGGCGTCCCTGATCATGTTCACGATGCGGCGTTTCGTGGTGCCTCGGACGATGGAATCGTCCACCATCACGACCCGCCGTCCTTGGAGCGCCTCGCGAAGCGGATTGAGCTTGATGCGGACGCCGAGGTCGCGCAGCCGCTGATCGGGCTGGATGAAGGTCCGCGGTATATAGCGGTTCTTGATGAGGCCTTCGCCGAAGGGCAGTCCGGACTCCTCCGCGTAGCCGATCGCCGCCGGCCAGCCGGTGTCCGGCACCGGGATCACGACATCCGCCTCCACCGGCTGATCCTTGGCGAGCTGACGGCCGAGCCCGCGGCGGGCCTCATGCACCAGGTGCCCCTCAATCTGACTATCCGGGCGCGCCATATAGATGTATTCAAACACACATACCGCCTGCCGCGGACTGGCCACGACCACCCGGGAGCGCAGGCCGTCGGCGTCGGCGATGACAACTTCCCCCGGCTCGACCTCTCGCACGAACTCTGCGCCGATAACGTTCAGGGCGCAGGACTCCGAGGCGAACACGTGCACATCGCCGTTGAGTCTGCCGATGCACAGCGGCCGCACGGCGTACGGATCGCGGACCGCCATGACCGCGTCCTCGGTCAGTATGGTCAGCGAGTAGGCTCCCGCCCATCGCGGCATGCATGTGGCCACCGCCTCTTCGACGTTGCCGGTGCGCTCGGCTTCGCGGGCGATCATGCGCAGCATGACTTCGCTGTCGCTCGATGCCACCAAGGTCTCGCCGGCCTCCTCGAGCTCAGCTCGAAGCATCTTCGCGTTCACCAGATTGCCGTTGTGAGCCAGCGCGATCTTGCCGCCGCGCCACTCGGCGAGCATGGGCTGGGAGTTGGCCAGGCTGGTCGAGCCCGTCGTGGAGTAGCGAGTATGACCGATGGCCAGATCCCCCTGAAGCCGGCTCAAAGTCTCCTCGTCGAAGATCTGCGAGACGAGGCCCATCTCTCGAAAGAGGGCGATCTCGCGACCGTCAGATACCGCGACGCCTGCGCTCTCCTGCCCGCGGTGCTGCAACGCAAAGAGCCCGAAGTACGTCAGACGGGACACATCCTCGCCGGGCCCGTAGATACCGAAGACACCGCATGCCTCGCGCGCCTCCGGCGACGCGAGGACCGGCTTGTTTGATTCCATAGGCTCTCCTGCCCCTGTCCCCGTTACGTGGCTTACACGGCATACCGTTAGCGGTTCCGCCAACGTCTCCTGCCTGCTATGCGCCCACATCTTCATCGTTCGAGCACCGACTCCGCAATTCCTGTCCGATGCTCTCGACGCAACAAGCCCTGCGCCTAACGCCGACTCACGGTCTTCTTCAGCCCACACCAGGCTGCTATTCGCTCATGACCCGCGGTATCGCCTCCCGCCAGATCGACTCCATGTCGCACACGTGTTCGGAGGTCTGCGTTCTTCCATCAGCCTCTATCGTCAGCGTGTCGCCGCCGACCTCGCCCAGCACGTGCACCGACACGTCCCGCTCGCCCGCCATCTTTCGAATGCGCTCGGCGTTCTCGGGCGAGACCGACACGATGATGCGCGAGGGCGATTCGCCGAAGAGGCGAGCGTCGAGGCGCACTCCGGCTGGCTGCTCCGGCAGCTTGATAGTGGCGCCGATCTGCCCCCAGATGCAGGATTCGGCGAGCGCAACTGCGAGGCCGCCATCCGAGCAGTCGTGGGCCGAGGCCGCAAGCCCCTGCCTCACGGCCTCAAGGCAGACCGTCTGGACGGCCTTCTCGCGGTCGAGGTCGAGCGCGGGCGGCTTCCCGGTCACAAGGTCGTGGATGCGCTTCAGGTACTCCGTGCCGCCAAGGTCTTCGTAGGTGTCGCCGAGCAGCAGCACCACGTCGCCGGCCTGCTTGAAGCCAATGGTGCAGTGCCGCCGAACATCCTCCAGCACGCCGACGACGCCCAGCACCGGCGTCGGGTAGACGGCCGTGTCCGGCGTCTCGTTGTAGAAGCTCACGTTGCCGCTGACCACGGGGAGTTCGAAGTGCTTGCAGGCGTCGGCAAGCCCCTCCACACAGCGCTTGAACTGCCAGAACCGGTCAGGCTTCTCCGGGTTTCCAAAGTTCAGGCAGTCCGTCACCCCGGCCGGCTCGGCCCCCACGCACACCAGATTGCGCGTCGCCTCGGCCAACACCAACTGCGCACCAACGTAGGGATCCAGATAGCAGTACCGGCCGTTGCCGTCGGTCGTGACGGCGATTCCCTCCCGGTAGCCCTTGAGCTGCAAAACGGCCGCGTCGCCTCCCGGCGCGACCACGGTATTGGTCTGCACCATGTGATCGTACTGGTGGTACACCCAGGCGGCGCTGGCGATGTTCGGGCTTGCCAGGAGGTTCCGAAGCACTTCCCCCATGTCCTGCGGCTGGGGCACCTCGGAAAGGTCCGCCGACTGGACCTCTGCATAGTAGGCCGGCTCCTCTGTGGGCAAGTGATACACCGGCGGGTCGGCCAGCACCTTTGCCTCCAGCTCGGCGACGACTTGCCCGTCATCTCGCACGCGCAGGATCCCGTCAGCGGTCACCTTCCCGACGATGACGGCGTTGAGGCCCCACTTGCGAAAGATGCCCAAGACCTCTTCCTCTCGCGCCTTCTCCGCGACCAGGAGCATGCGCTCCTGGGACTCGGACATCATGATCTCCCAGGGCTCCATGCCAGGCTCTCGCCGAGGCACTTTCTGAAGGTCCACGTCCATGCCGTGTCCGCCGGCCGCGGACATCTCGCATGTCGTGCAGGTCAGTCCGGCCGCCCCCATGTCCTTGAGGCCCACCACCGCGCCCGACGCCAGCGCCTCCAGACACGCCTCGATGAGGCATTTCTCGGTGAACGGGTCCCCGATTTGGACCGTCGGCCGTTTCTCCTCGTCCTCGCCGAACTCGTGGCTGGCGAGGATGCTGGCGCCGCCGATTCCATCCCTGCCGGTCGAGTTACCCACGACAAGGACCGGGTTGCCCTCCCCCACCGCGCGGCTAGCCGCGATCTTGTCGGTCTCCACCATCCCAATCGCCATGACGTTGACGAGGCAGTTGCCCTTGTACGGCTCTTCGAATCGCAGCTCGCCGCCGATGGTTGGCACACCCAAGCAGTTCCCGTAGAAGGAGATGCCGTTGACGACTTGCCGGAGAAGGTAGCGCGCCAGCGGATCTTCGAGTTCGCCAAACCGGAGCGGGTCGAGCACTGCGATCGGCCGCGCCCCCATCGTGAAGATGTCCCGGATGATCCCGCCCACGCCCGTGGCCGCGCCCTGGAACGGCTCGACCTGACTCGGATGGTTGTGGCTCTCCATCTTGAAGAGCACGGTCAGGCCCGGCCGTACCTCGATGCCACCTGCGTCCGCGCTCGCATCGGTGCTGGCGGCGTACTTCCCCTCTTTGGGGAAGAGCGCGAGCAGCGGCCGGCTTCGCGGGTAGCCGCAGTGCTCCGACCACTCCACGGAGAACATGGCCAGCTCGGTCGGGGTCGGCTCCCGGCCGATCGCGTCGAGGATCCGCTGGTACTCCTCATCGCTCAGCCCTAGCTCGCGCCACATGCGCGCTTCGATCGCCATTCTGCTCTCCCGTCTGGTCTCGCGCTGCGTTAGGCTACACCGACCTCAAGCGGCTTGCAGCAAGCTCTCCCACACCAGCCGCCCGTCGGCCGATCCGAGGATCGGGTCGCTGCATCTCTCGGGATGTGGCATCATGCCGAGGACGTTGCGCTCACGGTTGCAGATGCCGGCGATGTTGTCGAGCGACCCGTTGGGATTGGCCTCTGCCGTGATCTCCCCTTCGGCTGTGCTGAAGCGGAAGACGATCTGGTCGTTCCGCTTGAGCTCCGCCAGGGTCGCCTCATCTGCGTAGTAGTTCCCCTCCCCATGCGCTATTGGGATCTTCAGCACCGAGCCCTCGTCCATCGCCCGCGTGTAGGGCGTGTCCGTGGACTCGACGCGAAGATGCACATACCGGCAGACGAACGTCTGGCCGACGTTGCGCATCATCGCGCCCGGCAGCAGACCGGCCTCCAGCAGAATCTGGAACCCATTGCAGATGCCGAGCACCAGGCCGCCCTTGCCTGCGAAGTCGCTTACCGCCTCCATCACGGGCGAGAAGCGCGCAACCGCGCCGGTCCGCAGGTAGTCCCCGTAGCTGAACCCGCCCGGCAGGATCACGCAATCGTAGCCCGCGAGATCCGTTTCCGCGTGCCAGATGTAGTTGACCGGCGCGCCCATCTGGTCGTCGAGCGCATGCCAGGTGTCCGTCTCGCAGTTCGACCCGGGGAAGATGACGATGCCGAAGCGCATCTTCGTGGCGGTGGCCATCGCCTACTCCTCGATCTCGACGCGGAAGTCTTCGATGATCGGGTTTGCGAGGAGCTTGCGGCACATCTCGTCAACTCGGGTGGAAAGCTTGGCAGCCGGCGCGCCGTTCAGATCCATCTCGATGTACTTCCCGATCCGCAGGTTCTGCACGCCTTCGTAGCCGAGGTTGTGCAGGGCCTTCTCCACCGTCTGCCCCTGCGCGTCCATAATCGTCTTCTTCAGGGTGATGGTTACTCGCGCCTTGGCCATGGCCGTGCCTCCTGGTCGTCCCGCCTAACGGTGGCCCCCCTACCGCCCCAGTGTGCCTCTTCCCCCACGGTGCCCGAGCCTCCTGCCGAACCTCGAGCGCAAGTTCAACCCGCTACTCCCGCGGCTCACCGGCAGGGATCTTGGCCCCGAGGCTCAGAAGAGGTAAAGCAAGAGCGGACACTTCTAGCATTCCCAAGTCTCGCCGCCCGCAATCCAGGAGGCACTAATGGCGCGCCCCCCCGAACAAGTCAGCGCCTCCCCGAGCCAGCACATCGGCCGCGATGTCTTCAAGCGAGCAAGAGGAACGGCCCTCTGGTGGTTGACGAACGCCGGCTTCCTCATCAACTCCCGCGGCATGCTGGCGATGATCGATCCGGTGATCTCAGTTGACCCAGATGCCCCGCAGACCAGCGAGACGGGCATGCGGCTTCTGGTGGCTTTGCCCCTGGAGGCCGCGGAGGTCCCGCGGCTCGACGTCGTGCTCTACACCCACGCGGATGACGACCACTTCGCCCGCACGACGGCACAGACGCTCTTCGGCGTCGGCGCGCTGTTCGTCGGGCCGCCGCCTGTGGCAAGAGAGCTGGCGAAGATGGGGCTATCGAGACAGCGCGTTCGGACGGCGTTGGCTGACGAAGCCATCGAGGTCGAGCAGGTCTCTATCACGCCGACGCCTGCCGATCATCCCTGGCAGCTCCGCGATCCCGAGCGATTCGGCCAGCCGTGGAAACCGGAAGACTGCTGTGGCTATCTGCTCGACACGCCGGACGGACGCCTCTGGTGTCCCGGCGACACGCGCCTCATGGACGAGCACGTGCAGATGAAGGGAGTCGACGTCCTGCTACTCGACGTGGGCCGCAGCGAGTATCACCTCGGGGTGGATGCCGGCGCCCGCCTCGCCAACATCCTCGACCCGCCGCACATCATCCCCTATCACTGGGGCACCTACGACGCTCCCGAGCACGAGGCTTACAACGGCGACCCGGAGGAAGTGAGAGAGCGGCTGCACAACCCGGACGCGTTCCACCTGCTCGCACCGGGGCAAGAGTTCATCTTGTAGGGCGCGCAGCCAGAGACCTGCGCGCCCTACAAGCCTAGCTATCGGGACCGAAGCGTTCGGTGCCACCCATATACGACCTCAGTACCTCCGGCACTGCGACCGAGCCGTCTTCCTGCTGGTAGTTTTCGAGGATGGCGGCGAAGGTGCGGCCGACGGCCAGGCCGGAGCCGTTGAGGGTGTGCACGAACTCGGGCCGCGCGCCCCGCTCCCGTCGGAAGCGGACGTTGGCGCGGCGCGCCTGCCAGTCGAGGCAGTTCGAGCAGGAGCTCAGCTCCATCCACTTGCCCGTGCCGGGGAACCAGGCCATCGGGTCGTAGGCCTTCGCGGCCGCCACGCTCATCTCGCCCGCGCACATCAGCGCCAGCTTGTACGGAATCCCCAGGAGCTGATACACCTTCTCCGCCTGCCGAATGAGCGAGTCCAACTCATCCATCGATGTCTCGGGGGGGACGAACTTGAACATCTCCACCTTGTCGAACTGGAACTGCCGGATGAGGCCGCGCGACTCGGTGCCCGCGCCGAACTTCTCATTTCGGAAGCACGGGGTGTAGGCGACGTACTTCAGCGGCAGCGCTGCGCCATCCAGGATCTCGTCCCGGTGGATATTGACCAGCGAGGCCTCCGAGGTGGGGATGAGGAACATGTCGTTCTCTCTGACGTGGAACTGATCGTCCTCGAACTTCGGCAGGTGGCCGGAGGCGACGAGCGAGTCGCGACGGGCGATGAGTGGCGGAGAGACCTCGGAGTAACCGTGCTCCCTCGTGTGCAGGTCGAGCATGAAGTTGATGAGGGCACGGCGCAGGCGCGCACCATCGCCCTTGAAGATTTCGAAGTTGGCCCCCGAGATGTTCGTCGCTCGCTCGAAGTCAACGATGTCGAGAGCGACCGCGATCTCCCAGTGCGGCTTGGGCTCGAAGTCGAACTCCCGCGGCTTGCCCCATTCCCGGACGATGACGTTGTCGTCCTCGCTCGTGCCCGCGGGCACCGACTCGTCAGGGATGTTGGGTATCTCGAGAGCCAAACGCTCCTGCTCGGCCTCGACCTCCCGCAGGTCGGCCTCCAGCTCCTTGATGCGGTCGCCGACGGTGCGCATCTGGGCGACCATCTCGGAGGCGTCGCCGCCGGCCTGCTTGATGGTGCCGATCTGCTCGCTCACGCGGTTGCGGTCGGCCCGCAGGCCTTCGACCTGGATCAATAGCGCCCGCCGCCGCTCGTCGGCGCGCAGCAGCGCCTCGAGCGGAGCAGTGTCTTGGCCGCGACGCCGTATTGCATCTCGAACGAGCTCTGGGTTATCGCGAATGAGTCGGATGTCGAGCATGGGGCAACCTGTGGGATGGGATCGCGGTGATTATAGCGAGATGAGGGAACGCCGGTCAAATGGGACCGGCCCGCGCCGGGAAGGAGGGCGCCGACAGACGGCGGAATCCGGAACTCGTGTCCACGGAGCATCGCCGGATATCCCTGAATGAAGTCGAACGGCTGCGCGCCCACCGCTGGCGCACAGCTCCTGAACGTCGGGTATCCAGTGAAGAGGATGCTCTGCGCTTCATCAGGGAGCTGGGCTTCGTGCTGCTGATGCCGATGAGCGGCGCGGACCTGCCCTCAGTTCACAGGGCGGCGCGCAGGGACTGGATCTGGTGGGACTGGAAGCAGACCCTCCCCGAGCGAAAGGCCTGCTATTATGCCAAGGTCCTGCGCAGAAGGGGGACGTTCATCTCGTGGCAATGGTTTCCCCGCTTCTATCGAGCATACGCCGATCGGCGTCCCTATTGGCGGCAGTATCGGGACGGGCTTCTCGACCGCGCGGAGAAGCAGATCCTCGACCTGCTCGCCGACCGCGGGCCCATGATGACACGTGAGATTCGGCTTGCCTCGGGGCCTCGGAGCAAAGAAAACACCCGCCGCGTGAAGAGCATGCTCGTCGACCTGCAGACTCGATTCCTCATCACAGCGGCAGGCGGCGACACCGCCGGCTGGAGCCACCATCGCTGGGATTTGGTCGACCGCTGGGTCCCGGCTCCCGCACTGATGCCGGCCGACCGGCTCTCGGCGACGGAAGCGCGCTACGAGATTGCCCGGAAGTTCCTGAAGAATGTGGCCATGACGACCCCGGCGGACATTGGATGGGTGTTTGGCTGGACGAAGGCCGAAGTCGATCCGCTCGTGCAGCGTCTGCTAGGCGAGCGCCGGGCACAGCCGGCCTTCGTCCCCGACTTCGGCGCTGAAGTTCTCATCCCAAAGCCCTGGCCGGGCCGCACCAGGGGCGCCGGCAGGGCCGCTCGTGGACCATGAAGAGCGAACCGTCGAGGCTGAGTGTTCCCAACGAGCCGTCCGCCGTTTGTCGGCTCGTGGCACAGGTGCGCCTGAGCTTCAGGTTCTACCTCGGGCTGGGCGCGCCCGCCTCGCGCGCAGCGTACCCCGAGTGCAGAGTGCGGGCCGCAGCTGGCTACCGGCCGGAGCTGGTGCGTCAGCTCCTGGCCCTTCGACGGGGCGAGGCCGAAGATGGCGAGATAGAGGAAGTCAATTTCCGATGTGTCGTGATAAGGCCGGCGGGTAAAGAAGAGAGGTTCTTCTTCAAGGAGTTCCCCAGACACCACGTCCTACATGATGTCGAACGAGCCCTGCGGTGCTCCCGCGTCGATCGCGCCTGGCGCGCCGCGCATCTCCTGCCGCGGATCGGGATACTGACGCCCGCGCCAGTGGGCACCGCCATCGCGTTCGGCGGAGACGGACCGACCGAGTATCTCGCCACAGATTGGCTCTCAGATGCCATTCCCTACCACGTGCGGCTGCGCGATGCAGCGGGCGAGGCCGAGCGACGGGAGATGCTGTGCGAGTTCGCTCGTCACCTTCGCCGCTGGCACAACTGCGGGATCTACCTGAGAGATCTGGTCACGAATGTGCTCACGAGAAGCTCGCCGACCGGTCTCGAATACTGGCTCACCGATCTCGACCAGGTCCATCCCATCAAGCGAGTCACCCGGAAGCGGCTCCTCCATCAGATGCGCCAGCTCGCCCGCTGGTCAGGACCGCTCTCGGGGGACGAAGCCGCGGCCATCGTCGAAGCCTATCTCGGAACAACGAGCGGGTCCACAGCCCGAGCAATCGAAGAAGGCCTGCTCACGACGCCGCCGGCCCACGAGATATGACCCGGAGGTGCTAGTCCTCCAGCAGCCCGCCGGCAGCGTCAGCCACTTCCTCGACGGTGATGGCCTCGATACATCGCCGGTCGGGGCATGTGTTGTACACGGGGCACTGCTCGCCCGACTGCCACCGCTCGCAGGCCTCGCGATGGAACAGAACGACCTGGCGACCTTTCGGAGCCGCGAAGAGGAGAGGATCGGTGGGTCCCGCCAGGACGACCGCGGGAGTTCCCATGGCCGCGCCCAGGTGCAGAACGCCGGTGTCGCCGGTGACGAGCAGGTCGGCCCCCTGCAAGACCACGGCGAGCGTCCTGATGCTCATCTCCGGCAGTGCCGCCGCGGCTCCCTGCGAATCCGATACCACCCGCTGTGTCAAGGCCTGCTCTCCGGGCGCGGTGATTACCCAGCATCGGTCGCCAGGCCGCGCGGCCAGGACCCTCGCCAAATGGGCGAACCGCTCGACGGGCCACTGTTTCGCCGGCACGCGGGCAGAGGGGTTCAGGAGCACGATGGGTCCACCGTCTCCCGGCCCTGAACGCTGCAGGAGCTGACGGGCTGCTTCTCGCTCGGCGTCGCTAATGGGCATCGGGCAGTAGGCAAATCGAGCGGCAATGCCCGCCGGCGCTACGGCGGCGTTCATCCTCTCGACAATGTGCCCGCGGTGGAGGGCGTCGGTGTCGACACGATCCCCCATGTTGTACCAGCGGGAGAGTCCATCGCGGTGGAGCCCGGTTCGATACCGCGCGCCACTCACCCAGGAGGCGAATGCCGTGCGCGTGCTGCCGTACAAGTCCAGCACGAGATCGGGTCGGACCCGTCGCGCGCGGACGATCAGCTTCAGCCACGCCAGGGCCTGGCTCAGTCGGCCGCCCCCGCGGCTCAGAGGCCAGACTTCGTCTATGAAGGAGTGGCCCTGGAAGACCATTTGGTAGCTCGGGTGGGCAACTACCGCGAGATGAGCCGCAGGGTACGTGCCCTTCGCAGCCTTGATGGCCGGGAGGCGACAGATACTATCACCGAGGAGATTGCAGGCGAACACGAGGATCCTGCGGACATCCCGCAGGGGTGCCCTGATGCCTTGCCTATCCTTGCGGCCGTTCTCTGCCATCAGTCGCTCAGCCCGTCGCACCTGTTCGATTATACCAATCGTGGGTCTCGATTGCATTGCCTGGTCGCTTGGGCTCCCGTCGCCGGGTCGCCGCGCAGGGGCACACCAAGCTCCTGCGTTGACACTCGTTTCCTGTGCCTGTTAACATAGGCCAAGCTCACGATAGAGAAGGCGAGTATGGCCGTCATCCGGGCCGCATCTGCGAAATCCGGCTACTCCCACCTGCTGGGACCCGACCACCCGGACCTCAGCTACATCGACTTCGGACTACTCTCACTGGCAGACGGCGAGCAGTGGGAGAGGACATTGGAGGGGCTCGAATCGGTCCTCGTGATACTTGGCGGCCGATGTGACGTGGAAGTGGATGGTCAGAAGTGGTGCGACATCGGGGCCCGCGAGGATGTCTTCGGCGGGAAGGCCACGGCGGTGTACTGCCCCGCCAACTCCGTCTGCCGAGCCGTGGCGAGAGAGGGCGTCAGAATCGCCGTCTGCTCAGCCAGGGCGAACAAGGGCGGCAAGGCCGCCTTGATCCCACCCGAGAAGGTGCGGGTGCGCGCTGTCGGGGCGGGCACCTTCGAGCGGGCAGTCCATGATATCGCCGTGCCTGGGAACGTGGACGGGGAGCGGATTATGGTGGGCGAGACCTATAACCCCCCGGGGCGCTGGTCGAGCTATCCACCACACAAGCACGATGCCCACAATCCTCCGCAGGAGTCCGACCTGGAAGAGGTGTACTACTTCCGGGTGAATCCATCGCAGGGCTTTGGCATTCAGAGGGTCTACGGGGACGGGTTCGACGAGACATACGCAGTCCGCGATGGCGATGTGGTGACCATTGCCCGAGGCTATCATCCCGTCGCCGCCGCGCCCGGATACGAGCTGTACTACCTGTGGGTTCTCGCCGGGGAGCACCGCATCATGCACCCGTGCGACGATCCTCAACATGCCTGGGTCTCGGCCCAGCAATAAAGCGAGGGACGTATGCAAGAACCACTGGAAACCTATTGCCACGTCGGAATAGTCCACCCGATGGCATTCCCGGACTGTCTCGGGGGCGAGGGGCCGATTCTGGAGACGCTCGCGCAGATCGCGGCCGATACCTTCTTCTCCGCGGTCGAGGCGAGCTGGATCAAGGACCCGAAGGTGCGGTCCCAAGCTGCCGATCTGCTTGCGACCTCAGGTTTGGAGGTCATTTTCGCGGCACAGCCAGCCCTGTTTGGGCAAAGCCTGAGCCTCTGCGACCTGGATGCTGCGAAGCGACAGGCGGCTGTTGCGGAGACCAGACAGCTCATCGACCAAGCCTACGAACTCGGCGCCGCGCTGATGGTACTGGCGAGTGGCCCCGATCCCGGCGAGGCCGATAGGCCAAAGGCCACCGAGGCCCTTATCGCCTCGCTGAAGGAACTGTGCGGCTACGCGCAGGAGCGAGCGGAAGAGCGGATGCTCTCGATCTCCTTGGAGAACTTCGACCGGGATATCGACAAGCGCCAGCTGATCGGCCCCACCACAGAGGCGGCCGAGATCGCCGAGAAGGTGTGGAGCGAATGCAGCAACTTTGGCCTGACCATTGACCTCAGCCACCTGCCGCAGCTCAACGAGCGCATCGACGAGACCGCCCTGGCCGCAGTCGATCACCTGATACACGCCCATATCGGGAACTGCGTCATCGCCGATCGGGGTCACGCGGCCTACGGCGACAAGCATCCTCGCTTCGGTGTGGCAGGCGGCGCGGTGGGGACGGAGGAAGTCAGGCGTTTCCTCGAAGCGCTGATCTACGCAGGCTACTTCAAGCGGAACACGCCCACCACCATGCCTGTCGTGAGCTTCGAAGTCAGGCCCGCCGAGGGAGAGCAGCCGGAGCTTGTGATAGCCAATGCTAAGCGAACGCTTGTCCATGCCTGGGCGCGACTCTGAGGCCGGGCCATGTCGGCTCCGCACCGCACAGGCGGGTCGCTCGCAGCCTGAGAGTACGCCGAGGAGATAGAGGGGGCGGGTCGCCGCGGACCCGGGTTCGCTCGGGGCCGACTGCCGCAACTGCTCCAAGACGGCACACACCAGACGAGGAGTTTCCGGCGCTGCTGCCGAAGTGACCTCTGTCGGCGTGGGGTGGGTGGGGTGATTTGTGTCTCTGCGGGTCCCAAACGGCGCTTTCTCGACGAGTTGTGCCAACGTGAGGCTGAAGTGGCCAAGCTATGCGTGACGCGCCCGATAGGTGAAGCAGCAGTCCAGCCAGTTCGAGCGGAGGCCGAGACCGCTCTCTGGCTCGACGGGGTCCTGCTGCTGCCCTATGCCGCATCTGCCAACGGAGCGATCCCCACGCGGATGGTGAAGATGGCCGCCGCCAACCTGGTCGCCGGCATCAAAGGGCAGCGCCCACCCAATCTCGTGAATCCGGAGGTGCTCTCGCAATGATCTCATATTCGCTCGAGGATTACGTCTTCGATCTTCCCGCCTTCTTCCCGATGTCGGTCTTCGACCGTATCACCGAGGTGCGCGTTCGCCGCCCGCAGCTCATTCTCCAGGAGGCCGCACGCAGGCAGCGGCGGACGGATCTCGCACCGCAGGGAAGGCTCGTCCTTCTTGCAGCGGACCACCCAGCGCGGATGCTGAGCGCAGCGGGCGAGAATCCGATTGCGATGGGTGACCGTCACCAGTACCTCGGTCGGGTTCTACGGATCATGTCGGTGCCGGGCATCGACGGCGTCATTGCCACGACCGATATCATCGAGGACCTGCTCATCATCAACGCGCTTATCCGGGAGGCCGGGGGACCGAGCTTCGTCGATCAGCGCGTGCTTCTCGGCTCGATGAATAGATCGGGCCTCGCCGGTTCGGCCTGGGAGACCGACGACAGGCTGACCTGCTTCACGCCGGATTCGCTCGATGACCTCGCGCTGGACGGCGGGAAAGTGGTGGTTCGCATCTGTCCCGAGGAGCCCGAGCTGACGAACCGCACCTTGGAATACTGCGCCCGGGCCATCCGCGGGTGCAACGAGCGCGGGCTTCCCATCTTCGTCGAACCCGTGCCGGTGGCCAAGGTGGACGGCAGGCTCCGTCTCCGCCGCACCGTCTCGGACATAGTCAAGGTGATCGGCGTTGCCTCGGCTCTCGGCGACTCCTCCCGCGGCCTCTGGCTGGAAGTGCCGTACATCGATGGCTTCGAGCGAGTCGCGCGGAGCACGAGCCTCCCTCTGTTCGTGGTCGCTGGCGGGGTCGCCGACGACCCTACTCCGATGCTCGGTCAGTTCTCAGACGCGGTTCGGGCCCGCACGAATGTGCGGGGCGGCCTCATCGGCCGCAGCGTGCTCTTCCCGGGCGACGACGACCCGCTGTCCTTTGCCCTCGCCGTGAATGCGGTCGTGCGCGAGGGAAGGGAGCCCGAAGGCGCCCTCGACCGGCTGATGGCCAGCCGCAACCAGAACTTCGACGCTCTGACCAGGTGGCTCACCCGGTAGGCCTTCCTTCGAGGAGAAGAGACTCGGCATGGCAGTCACTGGAAACGCAATCGTGGGGCAATCGGGCGGCCCCACCGCTGTCATCAACGCAAGCCTCGCGGGAGTGGTTGAGGAGGCCAAGCGTCATTCAGAGATTAAGGGGATCTATGGAGCCGTCAATGGTGTCGAAGGCCTCCTGCAAGAGGAGATCGCCGACCTGCGCGCCGAGAGCGCTGAAATGGTGTCGCTCCTCCCCAATACGCCCTCGGCCGCCCTCGGCTCATGCCGCAAGAAGCTGGCTCCCGATGACTACAACCGTCTTCTCGACATCTTCCAGGCGTCTGGTATTCGCTACTGGTTCTATATCGGCGGCAACGACTCAGCAGATACGAGCCACCAAGTGGGACGGCTTGCCGCGGAGGCAGGTTGGGAGATCCGCGTAATCGGCATCCCCAAAACAGTGGACAACGACCTCGCCTACACCGACCACTGCCCCGGCTACGGCAGCGTGGCTCGCTTCAACGCGCTCGCCACGCGAGACGCGGGTCGCGATACCACCGCCATGCACACCGTTGACACGGTCAAGATCATCGAGACGATGGGACGAAACGCCGGCTGGATTACGGCCGCCACCGCGCTGGCGCGGGACGAGCCGGGCGATCCGCCTCATCTGATCTACCTTCCCGAGCGGGTCTTCGATGCGGAGCGTTTCCTCGCGGACATCAAGCGCCAAGTCGATAAGGGCCGGGGGTGTGTGGTCGCCGTCTGCGAGGGCCTGCGGGACGCGAGCGGGGAGCCGCTCGTCTCCTTCAAGCACACCGTCGGGACCGACTCGTTCGGCCACAAGCAGCTTGGCGGCGTCGGTGACTACCTGGTGAATCTGATCGCCGAGGAGTTGGGGATCAAGGCGCGCTTCGACAAGGCGGGCACCATCCAGCGCGCCTTCGGGCTGGCGCAGTCCGAAGTCGATGTCGCGGAGGCGAGGATGGTCGGCCAGGCCGCGGTTCGCGCCGCCTGCGAGGGGACGACGGACAAGATGATCACCCTGGAGCGGGTGAGCCAAGACCCCTACCGCTGCAACACGGGTCTGGCTGCGCTGGGAGACGTTGCCAAGGCAGAGCGGCCGGTGCCCGATGAGTTCATCAACGCAGAGGGCAACGACGTCACCCCGGCGTTCGCCGAGTATGCGCGCCCGCTCATCGGCGGCCCGCTGCCGCCCTATGCTCGCCTGAAGCTTCAGCGGGTGCCGAAGAAGGCCTAACTTAGTCTGGTCAATCAGAACTCCCCTACGTGGGAGGAGACCGATGCCAAGATCCGACGGTCGAGCCTACGACGAGCTCAGGCCGGTCTCCCTGAGCACCGGCTACAACAAGTATGCGGAAGGGTCGTGCCTCGTCGAGGTCGGCGACACGGTCGTCATATGCACGGCCTCGGTGCTTGACGACGTGCCGCGGTTTCTTGCGGGCACCCAGCGCGGATGGGTGACTGCCGAATACAGCATGCTCCCCCGCGCCGGCTCCGAGCGAACCCCTCGCGGCCGAATTCAGACGAGCGGCAGGACGGCGGAGATTCAGCGACTCGTTGGTCGCTCGTTGCGCGCCGTCGTGGACCTGGACGCCTTGGGCGAACGCGCAATCACACTTGACTGCGATGTCATCCAGGCCGATGGGGGCACCCGCACGGCCTCCGTGACGGGCGCCTACGTCGCGCTGCTCGAAGCACTGCACAGACTGAAGGAGCAGGGCGTCTTCGCCAAGATCCCGACCTTCGATTCCGTCGCGGCCGTCAGCGTCGGAGTTGTCTCCGGCGAGGTCGTGCTCGACCTGAATTACGCCGAGGACAGCATGGCGGCCGTGGACATGAACATCGTTATGACGGGGAGCGGCAAGTTCGTCGAGGTGCAGGGCACGGCCGAGGGACTTCCCTTCGACCGCGACCGGCTCGACGAAATGCTCGACCTGGCCAGCAAAGGAATGCAGCGGCTCTTCGCCGCCCAGCAGCAGGCGCTCGAAGAGGCCGGCCTGTGAGGCAGCGCAGCCGCCTGGTCGTTGCCAGCCACAATCGAGCCAAGGCCGCCGAGATCCAGCGCATCCTCTCCGATGAAGGCCTGGACCTCGATGTCGTCAGCTTGGCCGACGTCCCAGGGGTCGAGCTGCCGCCGGAAACCGGCGGTACCTTCGGCGAGAACGCAACGCTGAAGGCCGAGCACGCGGCCGCCGCAACTGGCCGGCCGGCCGTCGCCGACGACTCCGGCCTCGAGGTTGACGCTCTGGATGGGGAACCCGGTATCCGCTCGGCTCGGTACGCCGGAGAGAACGCAAGCGACCAGGATCGCTACGAGAAGGTGCTGAGCCTCTTGCGCGAGGTCCCGGACGAAAGCCGAACCGCCCGCTTCCGCTGCGCGGTCGCCTACTCGGACCCTGAAGGGCAAGTGCTGCTCGCGGAGGGGACATGCGAGGGCCGGATCGCCCGCGAGCCTGCAGGCGCAGGCGGCTTCGGCTATGACCCGATCTTCATGCCGGAGGGAGAGACGCGGACAATGGCCCAGGTGACGCCCGAGGAGAAGCACGCCGTCAGCCACCGCGGCCGCGCCTTTCGCCGGCTCGCAAGGGTTCTCCGCGAACGGTGGGCGCAGGAGGGCGGTTGACGCCTGTGAGGGCGCGGGATATACTCGCGGCGGCCGGGGCGTAGCGCAGCTTGGCCAGCGCGCCTGCCTTGGGCGCAGGAGGTCGCCGGTTCGAATCCGGCCGCCCCGACCATGCTTGTTGTGCGCTTCTGGCGTCTGCGGCAACCTCGGCTCCGGCAGGCTTGTCTTGGCTTCTCCACACCTCACCCATCATATCCGGCGGTACAGTCTCGCGCCCCTCGTTCCACCAGGCCAGGCCGCGAATGCCGCACACACGGCCGCAACCGTCATAGCCCACTTGAGTCGCATGGTTATTGCCTCCTTATCGTCGCCTAGGAGCCACGGGGTCCGAAGATAGCAGCCCGGTATCTCAGCCCCCATGCACGACCCATTCCCCGCCTGCCCTCTCGCCGCCTGCCAGCGATATGCCCTCTCGATTCGGCCGGCGATATCCCGGGCAGACCGGAGGTTGAGCTCCCTTGGCAGAGAACCGTGTACCAACGGGTGAGGGCCTCGGGCACAGCCATGGCAGTCAACCGCAGAACAGCAGGAGAAGACTGGGACTTCGCCGACCTCGGGATCAAGAACACGCAGTATCTGACGCACTTCTTCCACCACTGGACAGCGAAGTTCATCCCTCAGATTCCCGCGCGGGTCATCGAAGAGCACTCCGACCGGGGCGACGCGGTCCTCGACCCGTTCATGGGGTGTGGCACGACTCTGGTGGAAGCCACCATTCGCGGCCGGCCCGCCTATGGCATGGACATCAACCCGCTCGCCGTCAAGATAGCGAGGGCCAAGACCTCCCCCATCGACGCGGCGGCCTTGGGAAAGCTAATGGATCGCCTGGGCCGGCGATCTGCCAAGAAGGCATCCACCGCGGCCGAACCGGCTCTGTGCGAGTTGAGGAGGGACACGAGAGGCGCGCACCTCTTCCCCGGAAGTGAGGAGTGGTTTCGACCGGATGTCGCCGCTGCCATCCGATGGGTGCTCGACTCCATCCACGACTTCGACGAGAACACTCGGAACTTCGTGGAAGTGGGCCTCTCGGACTTGCTCAAAGGGATGAGCAATGCCCGGATGGACTCCACCATTCCCAAGCTCCCGCCCGAGCCAGTATACGTCGACAAGAAGCACTACAACCGGGTGGTGGACAACCTCACGCGGAAGATAGACGTGTTCGGGCGCCTCCTCGCGCAACTGCGCAGAATGCATCGGGCGCTGACGGAGTATCACCGCCTTGCTGCGGATACGGGGTGCCAGCCCATTCTCGGCGACGCCCGCCAGCTCAGCAAGCACGCGCCCCGCGCCCGGCTCGCCGTCACATCGCCCCCATACTGGGACGCCCAGAACTACCAGAAGCTGCACTGGCTCTCATTTCAGGTGCTGGGGCTGAAGGAGCCGGGAAGGGACGAAATCGGCCGAAAGAAGAAGGACTACCTGGATGATATGCGCGTTGTCCTTCGAGAGCTGGCGGCCGTACTCGACGGCGTCTTCGCAATCGTCATAGGCGCATCGAAGCACGGCACCCACGAACTCGTTCGCGACGCGTGCGTCGCCGTCGGCATGAAGCCAGTTGACACGGTACGGCGCAGGATTGCAATGCACGCCTTCTTCGCCAAGGGAGTCAAGACCGAGTACGTCTACTTCTTCCGCAACAAACGTTGTTGAGCAGAGGGGGGAAGACAAGCCGAATGAGAGTCGAGGTGGGGAACTCGGCCGCGCGGACTGCGTGTCTCAACCTCGCGAGGGTGTCCTCGGAAGCGACTGCTGCGGTTTGAACCAGTTCGGCGGCGGAGGTATCCGGCCGGGGGCGCCGCCCGGTGCTCTCAGATGAGACGAGCGCATGCGGCCGCAGGCCGCTGCGAGAAGTAAGTCAGAGTGCTTTCACAGGCGGTACACCACGCTACGCCTGGCGGGCGCGGAATCCCGTGCCGGGGACTCGCTCACGTCAAGTCGGGGCCCGCTGCGGGGGGATGCTTCCTCACTGGACAGGTGGGGTCACAAGGGCCAGTAGGACACACCGTGTGCCGCTCAGGCTCTCCTTGCCCCCGATGAGTTTCGTGCGGAGTTCGCCGCCGAACCGGCTGCTAGGCGTGGGCAGGGGCCGCGGTGATGCCCTTGATGGCGGAGATCAACTCCTTGATTCTGCAAGGCTTGTTGATGTACAGATCCGCGCCGGCCATCCATCCCGCAAGCACGTCGCCCTGCTGATCGCGCACCGTGAGCACGATAACAGGCAGAGTCTTGGTTTCCGGGTTTTCCCTGAGGGTACGGAGCGCCTTGAGGCCGTCCATGACCGGCATCATGACATCCATAATGATGACGTCCGGCCGCTCAGACTCGACCTTCTGTAGGCACTCCTCGCCATTCCGCGCCGATGACACAGAGAACCCTTCCTTGGCAAGCACGTCCGAGATGACTCTTATGGTCTCCGCGTGGTCGTCCACTACTAAAACTTGTGTTGCCATGAGCCAGCCCTCACCCGGTAGACTTTTCGGCAACGGTTCACCGGCATCAGGGGAGTCCCAGCACGGAACACAGTCCGAAACCCCGAGTAGGCTATTCCATATTCCTTAAGCGGACCCACGCTCCTCCGCAGCTTCGTCTCGCCTGATTCTTGGCGGTCTTGCCGGCCCTGCTCACGGTTTCCCGGCGCGCCGGTGCTCCTGCTTCCCGTCTCCGGTTACTCACAGTCCTTCCCCGTCAAGTTCGGTCCCAGACTGTAGCATTTTGTAGTTGCAGGATTGAACCATCTTGAGAGCTACACCACGCGCATGCCGCACAAGGTGAGCGCGCCCGATCGTCGAACGCTGAGCGGGCAGTCCGGATGTGGCTTGGCGGCGTCCTAGAGAATCTCTTGTCTTATAGTTATGTCTACTCTGGGCATGGTAATAGCCAT
>CAZLHI010000036.1:0-32705 GCA_964559435.1 uncultured bacterium
CCTCTCGCACAAGCAGGTCGGCCCCGCCGTCCACTCCGATGAGTACGGGCCTGAGGGCCGAGATGTAGGAACGGATGGCGCGGAGATCGCCGGCTGCTCCCTGGCCCCGCACGACGATCAGGCAGTGCCTCCCCTCGATGCGCGTCCGCAACTCCGGCAGGGCGAACGGCTCGACGAGCAGGGACTGCTCTTCCGCGACATAGCTCATCGTGTTCTCGACGAAGCGCACGAGCTCGCCCGCGACGCTCTGCTTGGCCTCCTCGAGTTGAAGCTGGAGCTCCTCCTCGGTCAACAGCTTCCCTTCCGCCAGTTGCTCCCCCTTCAAGTACACCGATCCGTCCACGATCTCCAGTGCCTCTCCCTCGCGCACCTTGTCCATCACCGCGTCCCCCGCCTGATCGATCAGTGGAACGCCGGCGCGCAGGAGGATTGCCGGGCCAGGATGAGGGAAGCGCCCGGAAAGCGACCGCTGCGCGTTCACTACCGCGGCAACCCGCCTTTCAGCCAACGCTGAGGCGCACGGCGCGTCGAGATCGGTGTGGGAGATGACGGCGATCTCGCCGGCCGCCACGCGGTGGAGCAGGTTCTTCGTGCGTCGGTCTACTCGTGCTTTCCCGCTAACGCGCATCTGGCGTGCTTGCTAAGAGCGATAACTTCCCCAGCCCAGCTTCCCCCGGAGCCGCGTGTAGAAGTTCGCGTTCTTCGGCGCCAGGAGCCGGGCCGAGAACGCCGCCTCGCTGACCTGTATGCGGTCGCCGGCCCGAAGCGCGAACCCCTCCTGCCCGTCCGCAGTCACGTTGACCTCCTCCCCGCGCAGGTCCGGCAAGATCATTTCGATGACCCGATCCGCCGGGACGACCAGCGTGCGAGCTGACAGCGTGTGCGCGCAGATCGGCGTGAGGATGATCACTCGCACCGCCGGATCCACAACAGGGCCCCCCGCGGACAGCGAGTAGCCTGTGGAGCCGGTCGCCGTGGAGACAATCATCCCGTCGGCCGGGAAGTAGGAGATCGGCACGCCGGAGATACTCGTCCTCATCCGGAACAGCCGAGAAAACGCGCCCTTCCCCACGACGATATCGTTGAGGGCCAGGAAGCTCCCGATCTCGTCCTCCCGCCGTTGCACTGTCGCCTGCAGCATCATACGCTGCTGGACCTCGAGCGAGGACTGCATCACCTCGGCGAACAAGCTCAGCATCTCGCCCCCCGACGGAATGCTGGCGAGGAACCCGAAGCCGCCGAGGTTAACACCGAGGATCGGCTTGCCGATCGGCGCGCCGAGACGCGCCGTGGCCAGGAACGTGCCGTCCCCTCCCATCGAAAGCAGGAGGTCGGCGCGGTGCCCGAGTTCCTCCATCGCCACGCCGAGATCGGGCAGCGCCAGGTCGTCCGCCTGCTCCTTCGGCAGTATGGCCCGGATGTGGTGTCGATCCAGCCAGTCGAGGACATCCCGTACAGCGGCGGCAATGCGCCGCTTGTGCATGGCCGCCATGATGCCCACACACTTGACAGTCTTCGGATCGAACTTGTCCCGCGAAGCGGGCGAGCGTGCCGACATCGAGCCAGCTACTCCACGGCTGCCAGTCGCTCGAGATTGTGCTGCGCGTCCTCGAGCTCGGGATCGACCACGAGTGCGGCGCGGTACTCGGCTTTCGCCTCGTCGAGCTTGCCCTGCCGCTCGTACAGCACGCCGAGGTTGTTATGCGCGCGGGCGTACTGGGGGTCGATCCGCAGCGCCTCTTGGTAGGCGGCGAGCGCTTTGTCGAGTTGACCGAACTCCTCGTAGATGATGCCCAGGTTGTTGTAGGCCGCCGGGTCCTCCGGCCTCAGCTTCAGTAGTGCCAGGTACTCTCGCTTCGCGTCGTCGTAGCGGTGCAGCCGAAAGTACGTCGACGCAAGCGCCTCCCGGACGGCCTCATCCTTCGGTTGGCGATCGGCCAGCATGGACCATACGTGCACGGCATCCTCGTCGTTGCCGAGATTCCTATAGGCCAGCCCAAGATTGAAGGCGGCCGGGTAGCTGTCTGGCTCCACCTTCAGCGCGGCCGAGAAGTGCTCCACCGCGGCCTCCATGTTGCCATCGTCAAGCTCCATCGCGCCCAGCTGGAGGCGAGCGCCGGCCAGATCGCCGTCGATGGCCACTGCCTGCTTGAAGGACAGCTTGGCCTCTTCCTCCATGCCAAGCTCGCGCTGGCAGAGCCCCAGCCTGTAGTGGGCCGCCGCGGTGTCGGGCGCCACGGCAATCGCCTGCTGGAACGCGTCCGCCGCCTGCCTGTGCTCGTCGCGGTCGTACCGGATCTCGCCCAGCTGGAAGTAGACCGATGGCTCCTTGCTCCCCGCCGCCGCAAGCCGCAGCAGCTGCTGGTAGGCTTCCTCCGTCCGGTCCGCCGCTCGCAGCGCAAGCGCCAGGTTGAACCGGAACAGCTCGTTCCTCTCCTCCAGCGACACGGCCTTGCGATAGGACTCGATGGCCTCGGGCAGCCTCCCGGCCGTCTCGTGGCACACGCCGAGGTTGTTGTGCGCGTCGGCCTTCTCCGGATCCAGCTGCACCGCGACGGAGAGCTCCCCGGCGGCCAGCTCGATGTCGCCCAGCGACAGGTAGACCGTCCCAAGGTTGTAGTGGGCGAGCACGTAGTGGGGCTGAAGGTAGATCGCTTCCTGATAGTGCTCGATGGCGTCCTGTGTCTTGCTCAGCGCCCAGTAGGCATTGCCGAGGTTGTGATGGGCCTCCGTCAGCTTGGGGTCGACCTCGAGCGCCCGCTTCAGGGTCTCTACCGCCTCCTCGTTCCGACCGGCCTGGAGTTGAGCCACGCCCAACCAGGCGAGTGGGATGGCGTCCTCCGGGTCGGCCTCCGCCGCGGCGGAGAAGCGCGCCATCGCGGTGTGGTAGTCTCCCCTGTTGAAGGCCGCCAGACCCTCCGTGAAGCTGTCGGCCGAATGAACCGCAGGCGCGCACCAGACTGCGACAGCTGCCAGCGACAACACCGACAGGATGTAGAGGGAGCGAGTGAGCATAGGTCCTCCCGAACCGATGGAGGCCACCGCGATGTCTCCGTGGCGGCCAATCACGCGGCGCCGGTTTGGCGCCGACCCTCGTGCGCGGCGAGTATAGCACACGGGTGTCCGGTTTTCAAGGAGGCGATGTTCGAGCCGAGCGAGGCCTTATCGCGAGGACCCGGCGGACAGCCGCAGAACACAACACACCGTCAACAGAGCTATGCAGTCCGTCAGGCTGGAAAGGGACGATGATGAAGCTGGGCTTCAGCACGTTGGGTTGTCCCGACTGGGGGATTGGTGAGATCATCGACGCAGCGCGCAGCAATGGCTACGACGGCGTCGAACTCCGGCACTACCAGGGCTCGATGGATCTGCCGAAGGTGCTCGGCGGGTTTCCCGGCGGCCCTTCCGAGTTCCGCAGGAGGTTCGCGCAGGCCGGCGTCGAGATATGCTGTCTCGACTCCTCGGTCGTGCTCAGCGACCCCGATCCCTCCATCGCCGACGGCGAGCGAATGATCGAGCTCGCCATGGCCCTCGGCGCGCCGTATGTCCGCGTCTTCGGCGGCGAGTTGCCGGCCGGGGAGAGCATGGAGGAGTGCCTGAAGCGGGCGGCCGATAAGCTGGCGCGGCTGGGCAGGCGCGCCGCCCACCGCGGCAAGCGCGTGCTGGTCGAGACGCACGATGCCTTTTCGTCGGGCGCTGAGGTAGCCGAGCTGCTCGACTCCGCGGGAGAGGAGGGCACGGGCGCGCTGTGGGACCTCAACCACCCGGCCCGCCGGGGCGAGTGGCCGGAGCAGACGGCACAGCTCATAGGGAGCCGGACCTACCACGTCCACATCAAGGACAGCGAAGAGGACGGGGCTCTCGTGCCCCTGGGCGACGGCGACATCCCACTGGAAGACCTGGTCGCCAAGCTGCACGCGGCCGGCTACCAGGGATACATGTCGCTCGAGTGGGAGAGAGCCTGGCATCCGGACCTGGCTGAGGCGCAGGTGGCCTTCCCGCAGGCAATCAGGTACATGAGCGACCTGCTCGCGAGGCTCGGCATCCCGCGGGGCTAGCCGCCCTCACTCCTTCAGCAGCCTTCGCGCCGCCGCGATCTGCTCTTTCACCCGCGCCGAAGCGGTTCCGCCGGGCGATTCCTTGGCTTCCACCGCACCCCTCGGTGAGATGTACTCCTTGATGTCCGCACCGAACTCGCGGCTGAACGACCGCCATTCCTCGATGGTGAGGTCCTCCATGGCCGTGCCCTGCTTCTCGCAGTAAGTTACCACTTGCCCGACCATCCCATGCGCCTCGCGGAACGGGAGCCCCTTGCGCACCAGGTAGTCCGCGACTTCAGTGGCCGTCGGGAACCCCTTCTCAAGGGCCTTCTCCATCTGCTGCTTCTGGAAGGTGGCCGTGGCGATCATCTCCCTCAGCACCTCCACCGCGCTCGACAGCGTGTCCACCGCGTCGAAGATTGCTTCCTTATCTTCCTGGCAGTCCCTGTTATAGGAGAGCGTGAGACCCTTGGCGACCGTGAGCATGCAGACGACGTCGCCGAACACCCGACCAGCCTTGCCGCGGGCGAGCTCGGCGACATCGGGGTTACGCTTCTGGGGCATAATGCTCGATCCCGTGCACCACGCGTCGTCCAGTCGCAGGAACCCAAACTCCGCGCTCGACCAGAGCACCAGCTCGCCGCTGAGCTGAGACACGTGCACCATCGCCATGGCCGCATCGGCCAGGAACTCCAGCACGAAGTCCCGGTCCGAGACCGCATCCATGCTGTTCGCGAACACGCCATCGAACCCGAGCTGCTCGGCCACGAAGCTCGGATCGACAGGGAAGCTCGTCCCCGCGAGCGCGGCCGCGCCGAGCGGGCACACGTTCACGCGCTTTCGGCAGTCGGCCAGCCGCTCCCGATCCCGCTGGAACATGTTGAAGTAGGCCAGCAGGTGCTGCGCCAGTAGGACCGGCTGGGCCCGCTGCAAGTGCGTGTACCCGGGCAGCAGCGCGTCCATGTTCCGCTCAGACACATCGACGAGCACCTTCTGTAGCGACGCGATCCCCTGCCGCAGCGAGTCTATCTCCTCCCGCAGGAAGAGCCTCAGGTCCAGCGCGACCTGATCGTTGCGACTCCTCGCGGTGTGCAGCTTCCCGGCCAAGCCGCCCACCTGCTCCCCGAGAAGCCGCTCGATCTCGGTGTGTATGTCCTCCGAGGCCGGGTCCAGTTCGAGCTCCCCCGAGGACAGACCCGCGCGCACGCGCTCCAGCCCGGCCTCGAGCTGCCGCGCTTCATCGGCGGTTATGATCTGGCAGCGGCCCAGCATGCGGGCGTGCGCGATGCTGCCCGCGATGTCGTGCTCGGCTAGTCGCCGATCAAACGGAAGCGAGGTCGTGAACTCGTGCGCCAGTTCGTCCTGCTTCTTCGCAAAACGCCCCCCCCAGAGTCGCATGGCGCCTACTCCTTCTCCGCCTCCCGGCGGACCTGCTCGGCGATCTGTGCCGAAAGCCCCCAGAGCCGGATGAATCCCTCGGCCTTGGCATGGTCGAAGCGGTCCTCCTTGTCATAGGTGGCCAGTTCGTAGCTGTACAGCGAATAGGGCGACTTGCGGCCGACCGCGACGCAGTTCCCCTTGTGCAGCTTCATGCGCACCGTCCCCGTCACGGTCTGCTGTGTGTCCTCCATGAACGCGTCCAGGGCGCGGCGCAATGGGCTATACCACAGCCCATAGTACACCAGCTCGGCGTACTTGATGTCCAGCAGCCGCTTGTAGTGGGCCAGCTCCCGCTCCAGACACAGCGATTCGAGATCGCGGTGTGCCGCCAGCAGCACCACGGCCGCCGGGCACTCGTACGTCTCGCGGGACTTGATGCCCACCAGGCGGTTCTCCATCATGTCGATGCGGCCGACACCGTGCTCACCGGCCAGCGCATTCAGACCCGTGATAAGCTCGGCCGGTGACACGCCCTGGCCGTCGAGCGACACCGGCGCCCCCTGGTCGAAGCCGACCTCCAGGTAGGCCGGCTCGTCGGGGGCCGCGTCGGGGTCCTTCGTCCACTGGTGCACGTCCGCTGGGGGCTCGACCCAGGGGTCCTCCAGCGGTCCCGCCTCGGCGCTCTTGCCCCAGAGGTTGGTGTCGTAGCTGTAGGGCGATTTCCTATCCACCGGGATCGGGATGCCGTGCTTCCTGGCGTACTCGATCTCCTCCTCCCGGCTCATGCTCCACTCCCTGATCGGGGCAATCAGCCGGAGCTGCGGAAAGAGGCACGCCCAGGTGACCTCGAAGCGCACTTGGTCATTGCCCTTGCCGGTGGACCCGTGGGCCACCGCGTCGGCCTTCTCGCGCACGGCCACTTCGCCGACGAGCTTCGCGATCAGCGGCCTGGCGAGAGAGGTCGAGACCGGATAGCGGTCCTCGTAGCACGCGTTGGCCTTCAGCGCCGGAAAGACGAAGTCCCTCGCAAACTCCTCCTTCGCGTCGATCACCTCGGCGCCGATGGCCCCGATGTCCAGCGCCTTCTGCCGGATGCCCTCGTAGTCGCGCTCCTCCCCGAGGTCTATCGCGACCGCGTAGACATCCATATCGTATTTCTCTTTGATCCAGCGAATGCAGACGGAGGTGTCGAGGCCTCCGGAATATGCCAGCACTGCCTTGACCATCTTGCCTCTCCTTGGTTTCAGCTGAAGATCAGCGTCAGCAGCGCCCGCTGTGTGTGCAGGCGGTTCTCCGCCTGGTCGAAGGCGGCACACTGCGGGCCGTCGAGCACTTCGTCAGTTATCTCCTCGCCTCGGTGGGCCGGTAGGCAGTGCAGCATGATCGCGTCCGACTTCGCCTGAGCCATCAGCTCTTCGTTTACCTGGAAGTCCCTGAAGTCGGTGCGGCGACGTATCCCGCTGTCCTCCTGTCCCGCGCTGATCCACACGTCCGTGTACACCACATCGGCATCCTTCACGGCCGCGGCCGGGTCGGTGCCCAGTGCGATCGTTCCGCCGCTCTCGCCCGCGAGCTCGTGCGCCTTCGCGACGATGTCCGCCTGCGGATCATAAGTCGCCGGCGTGGCCACCCGCAGGCTGACCCCGAACATCCCGCAGATGAGCAGCAGCGAGTGGCAGACGTTGTAGCCATCGCCCACCCAGGCCACCTCGACTCGCTTCAGGTCGCCCTTATGCTCGCGGATCGTCAGCAAGTCGGCCAGCGCCTGGCAGGGGTGTTCCCGGTTGGACATGGCGTTGATCACGGGGACGTCGGCAAGCTCGGCCAGCGTCTGCATGTCCTCGTGCGAGAAGAGCCGCGCCGCGATCGCATCCACCGTGCGGCCCAGCACCCGCGCCGCATCGCCCACGGCCTCCCGGTGGCCGATGTTGACCTCCATCGGACCAAGGTACACCGCATGCCCGCCGAGCTGATTCATCGCCACCTCGAAGCCCAGCCGCGTCCGCAGAGATGCCTTGTCGAGGAGAAGGGCCAGGCTGCGGCCGGCCGCGACCCCTCGCTGCTCCTCGGGCGCGATCTTGCCCGACTTCTGGGCGGAGGCAACGCGCCACACCTCCTCGATCTCCTTTCGCGAGAGATCGATCACCGAGAGGAAGTTCCTACCTGCTAGAGACATCGCCATGCCACTCACTCCTCTCCCTGCGGCTGGATGCCGCCGCACATATGCCGCCTCAAGCACCACATGAGGTGTGCGACCAGCACTACAGACACCAACACTCCCACCGCAATCCACGCCCGAGCGGGCCCGGCGACCGAGGCCAGGCGCGATCCCAGGTTGCGCAGTTCCCCGACTCCCCCTTCCCCGACCGGCGCGCCAATCGCCACGCCGACCTCCCGGAAGACCGCCATCCAGATTATCAGGGTCAGCCACAGCTCTCCTATGGCGAGCGCGATCCGACGCCGCGGCGCGCCCCCGCCCGCCATGCGCATCCCGATCATCGCGCTGAGAAAGACCAGCGCGATGCCCACAACCGCCAGAAAGGAGGGCTCCACCGCAGCCTCCTACTCGGATGGCGTCGCGGCCAGCACGTCTTCGAGCACGGCCAGCCCCCGCTCGGCCTGCTCGTCGCTGAGCACCAGGGGCGGCAGCAGCCGCAGCATGCTGTCCCCCACAATCGCGATGAGCAAGCCCCGGGAGGCGCACTCCGCCTTCACCTTGCCGGCCACGCGGCGCGTCAGGTCCACGGCTATCATCATACCGCGGGCACGGATCTCCGAAATGAGCCCGGTCTTCTCCTGCAGCTTCCGCAGTCCCTCGCCCAGCCGGCCGCCCACGCGGCTCGCGTTCTCCAGCAGCCCTTCTTCCTCGATCACGTCCAGCACCGCCAAGGCGGCCGCGGCCGGCAGCGGGCCCCCGCCGAAGGTAGAGGCGTGGTCCCCGGGTGTGAAGGAGGCCGCCTCCGGCTCCCGCGCGAGGATCGCACCAATGGGGACGCCGCCGCCGAGACCCTTCGCCAGCGTGACCACGTCCGGAGCCACGTCCTCGTAGTGCTGGTAGGCGAACCATTCTCCGGTGCGCCCCAGGCCGGTCTGCACCTCGTCGTAGATAAGCACCGCGCGGTATGAATTGCACAGCTCCCGGGCCGCTTCCAGGTATTCTTGTGTTGCGGGGTACACGCCGCTCTCCCCAAGGATCGGCTCGAACATCACCCCGCAGGTCTTCTCGCTCACCGCGTTGCGCAGGGCCGCCACGTCGTTCAACGGTACGTGCACGAACCCCTCCGGCAGGGGCTCGAAGCCCTGGTGATACTTCGGCTGGCCCGTCGCGGCGAGCGCGCCCATGGTGCGGCCGTGGAATGAGTTCTCGGCCGTGACGATCTCGTGCTTCTCGGGCCCCGCGCTCTTGTATCCATGCTTCCTGGCCAGCTTGAGGGCGGCCTCGACCGCCTCCGCGCCGCTGTTGCAGAAGAAGCACCGGCCGCCGAAGAGGTTCGACAGTCTCTGCGCGAGGCGAAGCTGCGGCTCCGTATAGAAGTCGTTCGAGAGGTGGATGAGCCGCTCGGCCTGTCTGCTGATGGCCTCGGCAACCTTCGGGTGACAGTGCCCGATTCCCGTAACGGCGCGGCCGCCGCTCACAAAGTCGAGGTATTCCTTCCCCTGCGTATCCCAGAGGCGCGCTCCCTCGCCCCGCGCCATGACCATCGGCATCCGGATCGGTGTGTACAAGTCGAGCAGATATGATCCTTCGAGCGTCTTCGCATCGTCGAGATTCAGGGTGATCCTCCTATCATCAGCTAGAAGTCGTCATCCCAATCGTCACCGTCTCCGTCGTCTCCGAAGTCGGCGCCGTCGTGATCATCATCCAACTCATCGCCGAAATCGTCATCGAACTCATCCTCGCGCACGATCGGCGCAATGCGCGAGATCAGCTTGGTGAGCTTGCGCGAGCCGCACTTGGGGCAGGCGCGCTTGATCTTCTTCGCTGTCACGCCCTCCAGCAGGCTGAACTTCCGCCTGCACTTGTCGCAGCGATACTCGTAAAGAGGCATGCGAAGCTCCTCCTTACCTCTTGACGACCATCGTTCCTATACCGACGTCCGTCAGCAGCTCCATCAGCAGCGCGTGCGGCGGCCGCCCGTCGATGATGTGGCACCGCTCCACCCCGCCCGCCAGCGCGTCGAGGCAGGCCTGCACCTTCGGGATCATCCCGGCCTCGACCTGCCCGGCCGCCATCATCTCCTTCGCAGCATCCACGTCGAGCTCAGACACGAGCGTGCCCTCGTCCGAGCGTTCTCTGAGCACGCCCCTCACGTCTGTCAGCAGCACCAGCTTGCTCGCACCCAGCGGCCCCGCGACCCGGCCGGCGAAGTGGTCGGCATTGATGTTGAGCGTCTCTCCCTGCTCTCCACCCGCGATGGGGGCGATGACAGGGATGAATCCCTGCTCGATCAGTCCGTGGACGAGCTTGGGATTCACGGAGGCCACCTCGCCCACGAAGCCCAGGTCCTTCGCTCCCTTTCGTCTGCGCGCCCGAACCATCGCGCCGTCCTTCCCGCTGAGGCCGATGGCGCGGCCGCCCTGCTGATGGATGGCGGCGACCAGGTCCGGATTCGTCTTCCCGGTGAGAACCATCTGCGCGATCTCGACGGTCTCGGCGTCGCTGACGCGCTGGCCCTCGACGAACTCCGGCTCCTTGCCCAGCTTGTCCATCATCTTGCTTATCTCGGGGCCGCCGCCGTGGACGACGACCGGATGCAGCCCGACATGCTCGAGGAGCACGATGTCCTTCAGCACCTCCGTCCGAAGCTCGGCATCCACCATGGCCGCGCCGCCGTACTTGACGACGATCGTGTCGCCGCGGAACTTCTGCAAGTACGGCAGCGCCTCGATCAACACCGCGGCGCGCTGCCGCAGGCCCTCCATATCCGGTTGGCTGCTTTTCGCTTGCATCACAGGTCTCCGCCAAATGGGGTCAGCGGCCATCGGCCGGACCGCCGGGCGGCGAGCCGCGCTCCCTTCAGGTGTGGTACTCGGCGTTTATCCGCACGTACTCGGCGGTCAGATCGCACGTCCAAACCACCACCTCCCGCTCGCCGGCGTTCAGGTCCATTGTGATTACGACCTCGGGTCCAGCAACGGCCCTGCCGGCGGCCGCCATGTTGTGCGGGCAGACGGCTCCGTCCCGCACCACCCGAACCCCGCCCAGCCGCAGCTCGACCATCTCCGGCCGGAACTCCACTCCCGCCCTGCCGGCGGCCGCCAGCACGCGACCCCAATTCGGGTCGCCTCCCGCGATCGCCGTCTTCACCAGCGGCGAGTTCGCGATGGTCCGCGCAATCTGGAGGGCATCCTCCTCCGATTCGGCGCCGCGCACGCGAATGGCTATCAGCCGGGACGCCCCCTCGCCGTCCCGCACGATCTCCCGCGCCAGGTGGGTGCACACCCGGTCCAGGGCCGCCTGGAAGCGTGCCAGCCCATGCCGCGCCGTCACCTTTCCGGCCTCCGCTTGGCCGTTGGCGAGCAGCACGACCATGTCGTTCGTGCTCGTGTCCCCGTCCACACTGATCCGGTGAAACGATCCCTCGACGGCCCTCACAAGACACGACTGTAGCAGGCCCGGCGCGACGTGCGCATCAGTCGTGAGAAAGGCGAGCATCGTCGCCATGCTCGGGCCGATCATGCCCGAGCCCTTTGCCATCCCGGCGACGCGGACCGGACGTCCGTCGAGGCTGAACTCCACCGCAGCCGACTTCGGTCGCGTGTCGGTGGTGAGTATCGCCTTTTCGGCCTTCTCGCCTCCCTCCGGCCCCAGCGCGGCGGCCGCCCGCTTTATGCCCGAGGCGATCTTCCTCATCGGCAGCGGAGTGCCGATGACCCCCGTCGAAGCGACGAGGATCGAGCGGGGTGGGACTCCCAACGCCTCCGCAGCCACCTCCGCCATGCGCAGCGCGTTGCGGTGGCCCCGCGCTCCGGTGCACGCGTTCGCGTTCCCGCTGTTCACCACCAGGGCGCGGACGCGCTCCCGCCCGACGCGTTCCCTTGTGATATGCACCGGCGCGGCCTGAAAGACGTTCCTCGTGAACACGCCGGCCGAACTTGCAGGCGACACACTGTAGATGAGCGCGAGGTCCGGCCCCTTGTCCTTCAGGCCGCAGCGCACCCCGGCCGCTTCGAAGCCGCACGGAGCGGCGATGCTTCCGCTCACCTCACGCAGAACATGGCGGCGCTTCGACGTCGGCAATTGCTGATTCCTCCTCGAGGCGAGACCGGCGCGCCATCGCCCGCCAGCCCCTCTACGGATAGGCCGCGGGCACGGCGAGGCCGGTCGACTCCTCGACGCCCATCATCAGATTCAGGCACTGCACCATCTGGCCGGCCATGCCCTTCCCGAGATTGTCCAGCACAGACACCACGATGACGCGGCCGGAGCTCTCGTCCATTCCAACCGCGAGGAAGCACTCGTTCGTCCCGGTCGCCCATTTGGTGTGCGGCCATTTGCCTTCGGGCAGCACGTGGACGAACGGCTCGGCCTGGTAGCGGCGCTCCAGGCAGTGGCGCAGCTCGGCCGGACCCGCACCGGCCCCCGGGGCGGCATAGATCGTCAGCAGTATGCCCCGCGACATTGGGACGAGGTGGGGCGTGAAGGTGATCCGTACCTCCGACTCGGTCAGATCGCCCAGCTCCTGCACCATCTCCGGCATGTGGCGGTGTCCGCCCACCCGGTAGGCCGCGACGTCTGCGTCGGCCTCCGGGAAGTGGTAGTCCACCCGCAGCGAGGTGCGCCCGGCGCCCGAGATCCCCGTCTTCCCGTCCACGATGATGTCACCCGGCTCTATCAGGCCGTCGGCCACCAGGGGACAGAGCGCGAGCAGCGCCCCGGTCGGGTAGCAGCCCGGCGCGGCCACCAGGCGGGCCGACTTGATCTTCTCCCGGTGCCATTCGGGGATGCCGAACACGGCCTCCCCGAGAAGCTCCGGACAAGAGTGGTCGAGCTTGTACCAGCGCGGGTAGAGCGCGGCCTCCCGCAGGCGGAAGTCGGGGCTGACGTCCACAACCCGCGCCCCTGCCTCCAGCAGGTCCGGGGCGACCTCCATCGCCCCTCCCGCGGGAACCGCGATCAAGACGAAATCACACCGGCCGGCCGCGGCCGCATCTCGCTTTTCCAGCGGCAGATCGACCGCCGCCAGATGTGGATACACATCGCACACCCGCTGGCCCGCGTAGGTGTCCGAAGAGAGATAGGACAGCCTGACGTGTGGGTGCGCGTGAAGCAGCCGGATCAGCTCCACACCGCCGTACCCGGTAGCACCGATGACAGCTACGCTAGCCATAGATCACGACCTCGGATCGTGGATTATACACCACCGAATACCCGCCCGACAAGCACGGGCATCGTACGGAAACAAAGCAATCCCTAGCTAGGGAGAGGTGGGAGAAGACGCTCAGCCCGAGCCGAGAGCAGGCCGCGCCGAAGCTATGATCGTCGAGCGCCGACGAAGCGCGACCAATACGTCGGATCGTTCAGGGCGTCGATGGCGACGCAGCCTCGGCGAGATGAGGCGTGAACGAACCGGCCGCTGCCAATGTAAATCCCGGTGTGGTTGATTCGGCCGGACCTGTTCACGAAGTAGAGGCGATCGCCAGGAAGGAGATCCTCGTAGTTGACGCGGTGGCCGACCTCGAACTGCTCAGCGGCCATGCGCGGCAGCCGGATTCCACTCGCGCCGAAAGCGGCCTGCACGAGCAAAGAGCAGTCGATGTCATACGGCAGCCGGCCGCCGTAGCGGTACCGCGTGCCGAGATACCGCAGAGCCTCCCGCACGACATCCGGGCGGCCGCCACTCAGCATCTCCTCAAGCTCGGGCGCCGGGATCTTCCGCTCCGTCAGCTCCACACACGACTTCGGTATCCACCCGGCCGAGCCGTCTATCATAACGACGCCGCAGTAGTCGCCCCGCTCCGCATTGACGATGAGCTGCGCGCCGACCTCCGGCTCGTAGAGCACTTGTGCCACCTGCGGGCCTGACGGCTGGCTGGTGATCGCGCACGGCGTGGTTACAATCGCGTAGCATGGATCGATCAGGTTGAGCGCCGGCCTCTGGTCGGCGCTACGCGTCTTCGGTGCCGAGCGGGCCGACAGCGGGATGGCGATGGCCTGGCCTTCCGTCACTGCAGCGACGCCCAGATCGTTGAACTGCCGAATGGCGGAGGCGCGCACGCCGAACCGGGCTGCGATATTCTCGACCGTATCGCCGGGCTGCACCTGGTAGATCTCGTAGCAGAACTCCACTGCCTGCCGAGTGAGTGCCTTCTGCAGGGCCGCAAGCCTCCACTGGGATTCGCCCGTGGTCTTCGGCCCGGCCGCACCCGACTCGGGCTCGGCCCACGCGGCTCCCGCGACAAGCGTGACCAGGGCCACCAAGACGGCCCCGAGGGCGCATGGGCGCGGCCTCGGGGAGAGCCCCTGCAGCTCGATGATGGATGCGAGCGAGTTCGATCTCACGTCAGCGGCTGGCCTCGATATGCGTATTCCACGGCTGGGCAGGCGGCTGCCGGAGCGCGCTGTCGGTATCGCGCCGTCCCCGGACGATCCGCACAGCAGGCACCAGTGCCTGGCCCCGAGCGGGAGCCGGACTGGATCAGCGCTTCGTGAACTGGAACCCTCGCCGCGCGCGTTTCCGGCCGTACTTCTTTCGCTCTTTCACCCGCGGGTCACGGGTGAGAAAGCCTGCTCTTCGCAGCAGGGGGCGAAGCGACTCGTCCACCTGGAGCAAGGCCTTGGCGATGCCGTGCCTGAGGGCCCCGGCCTGGCCGGAGATGCCCCCGCCGAGGCACTGGGCCCGCACGTCGAACTCGGCCGCCCGCTCGACCGCGTGCAGCGGCGATCGGACGATGAGCTCTAACGTTGGCCGGCGCACGTAATCGCTCAGAGGCTGGCCGTTGACCGTGATCTCTCCCTGTCCCGGCTGCAGCCACACCTTGGCGATCGCGTTCTTCCGATGCCCGGTTGCATAGTATTCCTGCGGCACGTGACTCGACACCTCCTCAGACGATCCTCGCGTGGGGCGGCTCGTAGGGAACCGGCCCTTGTGCCTGGTGCGGATGCTCGCCGCCCGCGTATACCTTGAGCTTGCGCAGCATGGCGCGGCCGAGCGGCGTGCGGGGCAGCATGCCGCGCACGGCCTCCCTCAGCGCGCGGGCCGGGTCGCGACGCAGCAGCGAGCCATACGACTCAGACTTCAGTCCCCCGGGCCACCCCGAATGGCGATAGCGGATCGTCTTGTCGCCCTTGGCGCCAGTGAGCACCAGCCCGGCCGCGTTGATCACGACGACATGGTCACCCGTGTCCACGTGTGGCGTGTAGGTGGCCTTGTGCTTGCCGCGCAGCACCGCGGCGATGTCGGCCGCCAGCCGCCCCAGGACCATGCCCTGGGCGTCGATCAGCAGCCAGCCGCGCTCCACCTCCCCCGGCTTCGCGGAATAGGTTCTCGTCTTCTCCGTCCTCATAACAGGCAGACTATCCTCACGCTCACTTCCCTGGCGCCGGCCCATCCACGGCCGCGCCGAAGAAGGCGGCCTCGTTAGTATGATACCTGGACCAGGCACAGCCCGCAAGCGGGCGCGGGCGGGCACTTCGGCAAGCGCTCACCGCTCGCCATCGCTGCGCCCAGCGCGCCGCTCTCTATCCTGCCCCGGCCGACCTCTATTAGTCCCGAGACGATGTTGCGCATCATCTGATAGAGAAAGCTGTCCGCCTCGGCCGCAATCTCGATGCGCGCGCTGGTTTCTCGACACTCCAGGCGCATCAGGTTTCTTTCAGTTGTCTTCGCCTCAGACCCCGCGGCCTGAAACGCTCGAAAATCGTGCCGGCCCACGAGCGGCGCGGCCGCCTCTCTCATCGCGGCCGAGTCGAGGTGCTCGGGCACGACCAACGCAAACCGACCCACGATCGGCGAGGGCGCGGCCCGCTCGACTATCAAGTACCGATACGTCCGGCTCCGGGCGCAGCGCCGCGCATGAAAGCCGGCCTCTGCCTCCTCCCAGGCCTGCACCTTCACATCGTTGGGCAGAGCTGCGTTGAGCACGCCGCCCAGCCGATCCAGTCCCACCGGCCGGGTGGTATGGAAGTTCACCACCTGCCCGAGGGCGTGAACACCGGCGTCGGTCCGCCCCGCGCCGACGATCTTGATCTTCTCACCAAGCAGCTTCGAGAAGCGCTCTTCCAGCACGCCCTGCACGGTGCGAAGCCGCCGCTGACGCTGGAATCCGTGGAAGTCGGTCCCGTCGTATTCCAGAATCAGCTTGATGTTGCGCATCGGCCGCGCATCGGCCGGCCGCCTAGGCTTCGGGCGGCGTGTAGTCGACGAGCTGCAGCTTCACCAGCTCCGCGCCGTCTCCCTGGCGAGAGCCGATTCGGACGATCCGGGAGTATCCACCCGGCCGATCCTGATACTGAGGCGCGACGTGCTCGAACAGGTGCTTGATCGAGTTCTCGACCGAACTCGGGCTCCGGCCGGCCTGCACGCCTCGCTGGACCTCGCCGGTAGCCGGCGCCTCGCGATGCGCGCCCTCCTTCATGCGAACGAGCCCGGTCCTCGGCCTCAGGCTCCGCCGCGCGAGACGCCGATGGTGGACCGTGTCATCCTTCGCCAACGTGATCAGCTTCTCGGCCATCTTGCGCGCTTCTTTCGCCCGGGCGGGCGTTGTCTCAACGCTCCCGTGCCACAGCAGAGACGTCACCAGGTTCCGCAGGAGAGCCAGCCTTTGGTCCGTTGCTCGCCCGAGGCGGCGCCCCGATTGTCGATGTTTCACCGCTCGCAGGTCCTCCCACTGAGAGGGCTAGCCCTCGTCGCCGTCCCCACCCAGCTCGTCCGCCTCCTCGTCTGAGTCCGACGCGAGGGAAAGATCCATGCCGGCCAGCTTGTCCTTCACTTCCACGAGCGACTTCCGCCCGAAGTTTCGGATGGCCATGAGGTCGCTCTCCGTGCGCTGAACGAGTTCACCGATCGTGCTGATCCCCTCCCGGCGCAGACAGTTCGAGGTCCGCACCGAGAAGTCGAGGTCCTCAATCCTCGTCTGAAGCTGCCGCGAGGTGGCCGACTCGACCTCCGGAATCCCGGCCAGCTCCTCTTCCTGCTGCTGGAAATCGAAGAACAGGATCAGGTAGCGGTCGAGGACCTTCGCCGCGTCGCTGATGGCGTCTGCAGGGTCAATGGTCCCGCTCGTGGTCACCTCCAGCACGAGGCGGTCGAAGTCCGTCATATGGCCGACGCGCGTCGGCTCGACGCGGAACCCGACCCTGCGCATCGGGGTGAATAGCGAGTCCACCGGAATCGAGCCGATGGGCCGGCGCGTGGTATCGTGCTCCTCCGCGGGCACGTAGCCGCGGCCGCGCTCCACTTCCATCTGGATGTTCAGGGTGGCATCGGCGGTGTCGAGGGTGGCGATGTGCAAATCCTTGTTGGCAATCTCCACGTCGCTCGGCGCCTCGACGTCGGCTGCGAGGACCTCACCGGGGCCGGTGCGCTCAATGCGAAGGATGCGCGGCCCCTCCGCGGGCGGCTGGGCCAGCTCCGGCCCCGCGGGGGCATCGAGGATCTTGATCGCTAGCTCCTTCAGGTTCAGCAATATCTCGGTGGTGTCCTCGACCACCCCCGGTATCGTCGAGAACTCGTGCAGCACGCCCTCGATGGTCACGAACGTGATGGCCGCGCCGGGAATCGACGACAGCAACACGCGCCGCAGCGCGTTGCCCAGCGTCGTGCCGTAGCCGCGCTCGAGCGGCTCAACGACGAACTGCCCGCGGGTCGGATCGCTGCCATCGTCCAGGCGTTCTATTCTGGGCGTCAAAGTGTCGATGATCATGGGACCGTTCTCCTGCAGCCGGCCGGGCCGCCGGGGCTACCGCGAGTAGTACTCCACGACCAGCCCTTCTTGAATCTGGGTATCTATCTCGTCCCGCTTCGGCAGGGACAGCACCCTGCCCCGCATTGCGTCTGCTTCGATCTGAAGCCACGGCGGCAGCCTACGGCCGCCCGCGCCGGCCACCGCCGCCACGATCGGCGGCACGCTGCGGCTGGACTCGTCCACCGCAATCGTGTCCCCCGGCCTCACCTGATAGGAGGCGATGTTCACGGGCCGATCGTTCACGGTGAAGTGGCCGTGGCTGACCAACTGCCGCGCCTGAGCCCGCGAGCTGGCGAACCCGAGGCGATAGACCACGTTGTCCAGCCGCCGCTCCAGCAGCTGAAGCAGGTACTCACCTGTCACGCCGGTGCGCCGCGCCGCCTGAGCGAGGTAACGCCTGAACTGCCGCTCCAGTATGCCGTAGATGCGGCGCAGCTTCTGCTTCTCGCGAAGCTGAATGCCGTAGTCCGATATCCGGCGCCTCATCCTGCGCTGGGCCTGCTCGCCTGGCGGATAGGCGCGCTTCTCGATGGCGCACTTGGCAGAGAAGCAGCGATCCCCCTTCAGGTAGAGACGAACGCCCTCTCGGCGACACAACCTGCAGACTGCTCCACGATATCTAGCCATGCTATGCTTCCCTGTTCGGCCTTTCTCTTCTCGGGGCGGGACCCGAACCGATCCAGCGGCTCAGATGCGCCGCCGCCTGGGGGGCCGGCATCCGTTGTGCGGTATCGGCGTGACGTCGCGGATGCTCGCCACCTCGAGGCCCGCGCTCTGAAGGGACCTGATGGCGGTCTCGCGCCCGCTTCCCGGCCCCTTGACATAGACATCCACGCGGCGCATGCCGTAGTCGAGCACCTTCCTGGCCACTGATTCCGCAGCCAGGCGCGCGGCGAACGGCGTTCCCTTCTTCGTGCCTTTGAACCCAACCGTTCCGGCGCTCGCCCAGGCCACCACTGCGCCCTCTGCATCGGTGATGGTAACGATCGTGTTGTTGAAGGTCGACTGTACGTAGGCGCGGCCCTGGCTTGGTGTTCGCCGGTCACGCCGCTTTGGTCTCGAACTCTGTCGCGCCATGGGGAACTCTGCCTCTTTCTCCTCGTTAGACTACCGCAGACTACCGCCGCCGGCGCACGCCGACGGTTCGCTTCGGCCCCTTCCGAGTGCGAGCGTTCGTGCGGGTGCGCTGCCCACGAACCGGCAGACCTCGCCGGTGGCGAATGCCCCGATAGCAGCCGATGTCAATCAGCCTCTGGATATTGGCCGAGACGATGCGCCGCAGGTCGCCCTCCACCTGGAGGTTGCGCTCGATGTAGTCGCGCAGGCGCGTGATTTCATCCTCGGTCGTGTCGCGCACACGCGTATCCGGGCTGACTCCGGCCTCCCGGAGGATTGTGTTGCTTGCCGATCGGCCGACGCCGTAGATGTAGGTCAGCGCGACCTCCAGCCGCTTGTCTCGCGGAAGATCGACTCCTGCTATGCGTGCCATTCAGCCTTCTCCTCGACGCCCGGATCGCTCAGCCCTGCACCTGCTTGTGCTTGACTTTTTCGCATATCACCCGGACCTTTCCGTGGCGGCGGACGATCTTGCAGCGGTCGCATATCTTCTTGACCGACGACCTCACTTTCACAGCTATCCTCCAACCTGCGCCCGCGCCGGAGCCGCGTCGGCCGTCCCTCTCCCGCCCGCGGACCGCAGCGTCAGCACTTCACATCCATCTTCCGTTATCACGATTGTATGCTCGAAGTGAGCCGATAGCGAGCCGTCTCGGGTGCGATACGTCCACCCGTCGTCGTCCTGCACGACCTGCCACGTCCCTTGGTTTATCATCGGCTCGACCGCGAGCGTCATCCCCGGCACGAGCTCGGGCGAGTCGTTTCTGTTCCCCTCCGCGAAGTTCGGTACGTGCGGCGCCTCGTGCATGGCCCGGCCCACCCCGTGGCCCACGAGCTTGCGCACCACCGAATACCCGTGCGACTCTGCCTGCGTTTGGATGGCGGCCGAGATGTCCGCCACGCGATTGCCGGGCCGCGCCTGCTCGATGCCCTTGCTCAAGCACTCGCACGTAACCCGCATCAACCGCTGAGCATCGCGCGGCGCCTCGCCGACCGCGACCGTCACGGCCGCGTCGGCGATCATCCCGTCTACGGTCGCGCCGACGTCGAAAGAGATGATGTCACCCTCTCGGAGCGCCCGGTCGCCCGGAATGCCGTGCACCACTTCCTCGTTCAGCGATGCGCATATGTTCGCCGGATACCCATACAGCCCATGGAATGTCGGCGTCGCCCCGAAGCTCCGGATGAGCCCCTCGGCCAGCCGGTCGAGCTCCCCGGTTGTCGTGCCTGGCCGCGCCGCTTTCGCCAGTCGCTCCAGCACCAGCGCGACGATCTGCCCCGCCCGACGCATGCGAGCGATCTCATCCTCGCCCTTCAGCGAGATGCGCCGCGAGCGGCGGCCCGCCTTGCGCTTCCGCGCGATCAAGCTCTCTGCTCCTGAACGGCCGACTGCGCGGCCGCGATGCGCTCGATCTCACGGATCACGTTGTCAACACCGATCGTCCCGTCGACCTCCTTCAGCAGACCGCGCTGCTCGTAGAAGTCGAGCAGCGGCCGCGTCTGCTCCTCATACACCTGGAGCCGCTTCCGGATGACATCGGGCGACTCGTCGTCACGCCGGATCAGCTCGGCCGAGCACTCGTCGCAGATGCCCTCCTTCTTCGGGGGCATTGTGTCCACGTGATACACCGCGTTGCACACCGGGCAGGTGCGCCGCCCAGACAGCCTGCGCAGTATCTCCTCCTCCGGCACCCGAAGGTAGATCACCGCCTCCAGCTCCCGGCCGATCTCCTTCAGGCGCTGCTCCAGGGCCTCGGCTTGGGCCACCGTGCGCGGGAACCCGTCGAGCACGTAGCCCTCCTGCGCGTCCGGCTGGGACAGCCCGTCCGCCATCATATCGAGTATCAGATCGTCGGGCACCAGCTCGCCCCGGTCCATGTACGGCCTGGCCCTGCGCCCGAGCTGTGTGTCGTCTCTCACAAGGGCGCGCAGCAGATCGCCGGAGGCGATGTGCGGGATGCCCCGCCGCCTCTGCAGCTCGCCGGCCTGCGTTCCCTTGCCGGAGCCCGGCGGGCCCAGCAACACGATCCTGATCATTTGATGAACCCCTCGTATTGGCGCATGACCAGGTGCGCCTCGATCTGCTGCATCGTGTCGAGGGCCACGCCGACCAGAATGAGAAGCGACGTTCCGCCGACGACGGTGAAGCTGGTGACCTTTGTAATGACCGGCACATAATACGACAGCAGCGCGATTATGCCCAGGAACAAGGCGCCGGCGAGGGTGATCCGGCTCAGCACCTTGTCGAGATGGCGCTCTGTCGGCCGACCGGGTCTGATGCCGGGGACGAAGCTGCCGTATTTCTTCAGGTTATCCGCGACATCGGCGACATTAAACGTCACGGCTGTGTAAAAATAGGTGAAGAAGATGACGGTGGCGAAGTAGATGCTCGAGGCGATCAAGTTCTTGCCCGGCGTGAAGAAGTCTGCCATCCGCCTCATGACTTCACCCCAGGCGCCACCAAGCCCCTGGCCGAACTCCGCGACCTGCGCGGGCAACAGCACCACCGCAATAGCGAAGATGATCGGGATCACGCCCGCGGTGTTGACCCGGATGGGAAGATAGCTGCTCCCGCCGCTGTAGATCCGGGTGCCCACGACTCGCTTCGCCGACTGGATACTGATGCGGCGCTCGCCCCTTGTGATGTAGATGATGCCAGCTATCGTGACCAGCCAGATCGCCACCAAGCCGAACACGTTCGCCCACACGAGCACACCGCTCTGCCACAGACGGTAGGTCTGGATCACATCGGCCGGCATGCGGGCGACGATCCCGGCAAAAATGATGAGCGAAACGCCGTTGCCGATGCCCTTGTCGGTGATCTGCTCGCCCATCCATATGAGGAAGCAGGTCCCGCCGGTCAGCGTCAGCACAACCGGTATCAGGCCCACGCCCGTCGTCCCCAGGATCCCCGACCTCGTGAGCCAGGCACACATCATGCTGCCCTGCACCAGGGCCAGGAAGATCGTGAGCCACCTGGTCCACTGGGATATTTTCTTGCGGCCGCTTTCGCCCTCTTTCGCCACCTCGGCGATGCGAGGAATAGCGATCCCCAGAAGCTGGAAGATGATGGAGGCGTTGATGTAGGGCATGATCCCCATCGCGAGGATCGAGAAGCGGGCGAAGGCCCCGCCCGAGAACATATCGAACAGCCCCAGCAGCGCCCCCTGCTGCACGAGCTGGGCCATGGCCTTGTGATCCACGTTCGGCACCGGCACGTGGAGCCCGACCACGTAGACGGCGAACATCCCGAACACGAACAGGATCCGCCGCCGCAGGTCGGGCAGCTTGAAGGCCGCTATCATCGGACCCAGAAGGCTGACCACGTCAGATGACCTCCGCCGTCCCCCCGGCGGCCTCGATCTTTGCCCTGGCCGCCGCCGTGAAGTGATGGGCTCGCACTGTGAGCGCCTTGCTTAGCTCCCCGTCGCCCAGGATGCGGACGCCGTCGTTGACCTTGCCGATGATCCGGCGCTCCAGCAGCACCTCCGGCGTGACCTCTGCCCCCGCGTCGAACCGCTCCTCCAGCCGCCCGACGTTGACCTCGGCGTAGGTGCGGCGGAAGATGCCGATGTTTCGCGAGGCCTTGCTCAGCCCCCGGCGCTTGCGCAGCCGCCGATAGAGCGGGGTCTGGCCTCCCTCGAACCCGGGCCGGACCTTCGAGCGGGCCTTCTGGCCCTTCATGCCGCGGCCAGCCGTCTTGCCGCGGCCGGAGCCCATGCCCCGCCCGATGCGCTTGCGCCTCTTCTTTCCCCCAGGTGCTGGGGTCAGCTCACCGATGTGCATCAGCTACCTCTTTACGCGTCGTCCCCTTCCTTGGTCTCCTCGACTTGCCGATTGTCCTCTTCTTCGATCTCCTCCACGCTCACCAGATGGCTGATCGTCCGTATCATGCCCCGCACGGCCGGCGTGTCCGGCCGCACGACAGTCCCACGGATCCGGGTCAGCCCGAGCGCCCGAGCGGTGTTCCTCTGGTTCTGCCGATTCCCTGTGGGGCTGCGGCGCAGCGTGACCCGGAGCCGGCTCATGCCGTCTCCTCCGCGCCCTCTTCCGCCGCTGCCTCCTCTTCAGGCTGGACCTCCGGCGGAAGCCCCTCGATGTGATACCGGTCGGCGATCTCCTCCGGCCTCCGGCCCCGCGTGGCCGCCACCTCCCGGACGGTGCGCAGGCTCTTCAGCCCTTCGAGGGCGGCCCGCGCGATATTGAGCGGGTTGTTTGACCCCATGGATTTCGACAGCACGTCTTTGATCCCGGCCGCCTCGACCACGGCCCGCACGGCTCCGCCCGCGATGACGCCGGTGCCAGGGGAGGCCGGCTTCAGCAGCACCCGCGCGGCGCCATACCGCGCCTCCACCGGGTGGGGGATTGTGTTCCCAAGCATCGCCACCCGCGTGAGCGTCTTCTTCGCCTCGTCGGCCCCCTTGCGGATGGCGATCGGCACCTCGGCCGACTTCCCCAGGCCGACGCCGACCGACCCTGCCCCGTTTCCCACCACCACCAGCGCGTTCCAGCGAAGCGTGCGGCCGCCCCTGTGCACCTTCTGCACGCGGTTCAAGGAGACGAGCTTCTCCTCCAGCGCTGCTTCGCCAACCTCGTCGGTGTTTGAGAACGCGGTCATAATCAGGCTCTCCTCAGAACTCCAGGCCCGCCTCGCGCGCGCCCTGGGCGACGGCCTTCACTCTTCCGTGGTAGAGATACCCACCCCGGTCGAGGACGACCCGCTCGATCCCCGCGGCCTTCGCTCGCTCGCCAATCGCCTTCCCCACCGCCTTCCCCGCCGCCGCCGTCCGCCGGGAAGTTCCCTTCGAAATCACATCCGCGTCCTGGGAGTCGGCGGCGACCAGCGTCCGCCCTTCTTCATCGTCGATGATTTGGGCGTAGACATAGCGAAGGCTGCAGAAGACGCACAGCCGCGGCCGCTCGGCGGTGCCGCCGACGCGCTTGCGAACACGCCGGTGGCGCCGCTGCCTTCCTGTCAATCTGCCATGTGTGCTCGCCACGTTCAGGCGCCTCACCCCGTCACTGCTGCACCGCGGCCTGCGCGGCCTTGCCGGCCTTCCGTCGAATCTGCTCGCCCTGGTACCGGAATCCCTTGCCTTTGTAGGGCTCCGGCTTCTTCCTCGCACGAATGGTGGCCGCCGTCTGCCCGAGCAGCTCCTTGTCGATGCCGCTCAATGTGATCCGAGCCGACAGGTAGTCGTTCTCGCCGGTGGGAACAAAGCTCTCAAGCTGGGCCGAGATACCCTCCGGTAGTTCGAAGATCACCGGATGAGAGAACCCGAGCTGCATGTTGAGCCGCTGCCCTTGCTGCTGGACGCGGAACCCGACGCCGTACAGCTCGAGCGCCTTGGTGTACCCCTCGCTCACGCCTGTCACCATATTAGCCACCAGGCTGCGCGTGAGGCCGTGCAGCGCGCGGTGCTCCTTGCTGTCCGAGCGGCGGCGAACGGTAATCACCTCGTCCTCGACGACGACCTCCATCTGCTCGTGAAGGTGCCGGGACAGCTCGCCCTTGGGCCCCTTCACCGTGAGGTGGTGGTCGCTCAGCTCAGCCGTCACGCCGGACGGCAACGGTATTGGTGCTTTGCCGATGCGCGACATCGCTGCCTCTCCTGACTACCAGACGTGGCAGAGGACCTCGCCGCCGACCCGTCGTCGGCGGGCCTCCCGGTCCGTCAGCACTCCCTGGGAGGTGGACAGGACGGCCACGCCGAGTCCGCCGAGCACGCGCGGGATCAGCCCGGCATCCACGTAGACCCGCAGGCCGGGCCGGCTCACGCGCCGCAGGCCAGAGATCACCGGTTGGCCAGACTGCCCATAGCGCAGGTGTATGCGGATCAATCCTTGCCGCTTGTCGTCGACCAGGTCGTACTTCTGGACGTAGCCCTGGGTCTTCAGCACCTTGGCTATCTCAAGCTTCAGCTTCGAGGCCGGGATGATGACGTGCTCGTGCCGCGCCAGGTTGGCGTTCCGAATCCTCGTTAGCATATCGGCAATGGGATCGGTGACAGCCATTGGCCTTTCCCTACCAGCTCGACTTGGTCACCCCGGGCAGAAGGCCACGGTGGGCCATCTCCCGGAAGCAGATGCGGCACATGCCGAAGCGCCGCAGATAGGCCCGCGACCGCCCGCAAATCCGGCAGCGGTTGTACCGGCGTGCCTTGTACTTCGACTTGCGCCGAGACTTCGCTATGAGTGCTTTACGCGCCAAACGTCAGACCTCCCATCCCGGCACTGCTAGGACTCCCGCAGCGGGAACCCGAGCTCTCGCAGCAGCGCGAGGCATTCTTCATCGCTCTTCGCTGTCGTCACTATGGTCACGTTCATGCCCTGGACGCGCGACACGCTATCCAGGTCGATCTCTGGAAACACCGTCTGTTCCCGCAGACCCAGGCTGTAGTTGCCCCGCCCGTCAACCGACTCGGGGCGCAACCCCCGGAAGTCTCGAATACGCGGCAGCCCCACGCTGATGAGCCGATCGAGAAACTCGTACATGCGGTCGCGCCTCAGCGTCACCTTGCAGCCGATTGGATTGTGCTGCCGCACCTTGAACTGCGCGATCGAGCGCTTCGCCCGCGTGATGACCGGGCGTTGGCCGGAGATGGTCGCCAGGTCTTCCATGGCCGCGTCCAAGACCTTCGAGTCTTGGGTGGCCGCGCCGACCCCCATGCTCACGATGATCTTCCACAGCCGCGGCGCCTCCATAATATTGGTGTAGCCGAACCGCCGCATCAAGGCCGGCGCTATCTCGCTGAAGAACCGCTCCTTGAGCCGCGGGCGGTCCGCGGCCGACCCGCCCTCGCCGCTCTCCTGCTGTTCCCTCTCGTCAGCCGACATCACTTCCCCTTACCTGATGGCGTCAACCGGCTCTCCGCAGCGCCGACACATTCGCGCGCTCCTCCCCTCGACCTCACCCCTGCGCACCCGTGTGGGCCGGTCGCAATTCGGGCACACCAGCATCACATTCGATATCGAGATCGGTCCCGGCTGCTCGATGCGGCCAGTCTGGATCTGCGCCGCGCGGCTCGCGCGCCCCCGGGGCCGGGCGTGCTTGATCTGGACGCTCACACCCTCGACGAGCACCCGCTTGCCGTCCGGCAGCACCCGGATCACTCGCCCCCTGCGGCCTGGCCGCCGGTCAGCCTCACGCCGCTGGCCCTCGGCGTCCAGCCGATCCATATCCTCTGGCGTCAGCCGGCTCTCTCGATCCCGGCCCGACCTTATGTACACCGTATCGCCGTTCCTGATCCTTGGCTTGGGGCCGCGGTTCTGTGCCTTCCGCTTCACCTCAGATCACCTCCGGTGCAAGCGAGACTATCCTCGCGAACTCTTTCTCCCGTAGCTCCCGGGCCACGGGCCCGAAAACCCTGGTTCCGCGGGGGTTGCGCTGGTCGCTGATCAATACGCAGGCGTTCTCATCGAACCGGATGATCGAGCCGTCCTCCCGCCGCATTGGCTGCTTCTGCCGGACGACCACCGCCCGCGACATCGACCCCTTCTCAATCGGAGCGCCGGGGGTGATCTGCTTCACCGACACCACGATCACGTCTCCGACCCGGGCGTACTTCCGGCTCGATCCGCCAAGGACCCGGATGCACTCCGCCACCCGGGCGCCCGTGTTGTCCGCCACCTTTAGTCGCGTGCGAAGCCCAATCATCATCGTCTGCCTTTACCTGCGCCTCCACCGCCAAGCCGTCCGGCCGAGGGCTACTGCCGTTCCTTCTCCTTCTTGGCCGCCTCCACTATCCCCTGAGACAGATGCGCTGGCACCTCCTGGTAGTGCGCGAACTGCATGCCGTACGAGCCCCGGCCGCCGGTCAGCGACCGAAGCTGCGACCCGAAGTTCGCCATCTCCCCCAGAGGGACCGTCGCCCTGACCACCTGGGAGTTACCTCGCGGCTCCATGCCCAGGATGTTGGCACGCTTGCTGTTGAGCGCCCCGATCACATCCCCCATCTGCTCGCCAGGCGTGGTCACGGCCACCTGCACGATTGGCTCCAGCAGGATGACCCCGGCCTCCTCGGCCCCCTTCTGCAGCGCGATCGAGCCCGCAATCTTGAAGGCCATGTCGGAGGAGTCCACCGGGTGGCTCGATCCGTCGTCGAGGATCGCCTTCAGGTCCGTCATCGGATAGCCGGCGAGCACGCCCTTGCCCATCGCCTCCCGGACGCCTTTCTCCACGGCCGGGACGAAGTTCCGCGGCACCGCGCCGCCCTTGACTTCATTGGCGAACTCGAACCCCTCACCCCGCGGCATCGGCTCGACGCGGACCCATACATCGCCGAACTGGCCCCTGCCACCCGTCTGCCGCCTGAACCGGCCCTGCACGCGGGCACTGCCGCGCACGGTTTCCTTGTACGGGATCTTAGGCGCGCCCGTTTCCACCTCCACACTGAACTGCCGCCGCAAGCGGGAGACGATCACCTCCAGGTGCAGATCGCCCAGCCCCGACAGGATGCTCTCCTTCGTGTCCGGGTTCATGTTGAACTGAATCGTCGGGTCTTCCTCGGACAGCCGCGCCAGCGCGGCCCCGACTTTGTCCTCGTCGGCCCGGGACTTCGCCGAGATCGCGAGCGAGAAGACAGCGACCGGGAACTCGATCCCCGGCAGCACCACCTGGCTGCTCTCGTCGCACAGCGTGTCGCCGGTGACCGTCGCGTGCAGCTTCGCCACCAGGCCGATGTCGCCCGCCGGCACCGCCGAGACGGCCTCCTGCTTCTTGGCCACGGGGACGAGCAGCGGGCCGATGCGCTCCCTCTGGCTGCGGGTCGCGTTGTAAATCTGCGAGTCACTGTGGAGGGTGCCGGAGTAAACCCGAAAGTGGGTGAGCCGCCCGGCATAGGGGTCGGCCGTGGTCTTGAAGACGAGCGCGCTCAACGGGCCATTGGGGTCCGGCGTTCGCTCAATCTCCTCCTCGCTCCGCGAGTCGGTGCCCTTGACGGCTCCCGCGTCCACCGGGTTGGGAAGGTCGGCGACGATGGCGTCGAGCAGGGCCCGCACGCCCAGGCTGTTGGTTCCGCTGACCGCGACCGTGGGCACCACGTTGCCCGCCAACGCAGCCGCCCGCAGCCCCCGCACGATCTCCTGCCGGGACAGCGTCTCCTCCTCCAGGTACTTCTCCATCAGCTCGTCGTCGGCCTCGGCCGCCGCCTCGACCACTTTCTCTCGATATTCATCCACCACCGCGGCCATCTCGTCGGGGATGGGAGCCTCCGTCTCTTTGCCGCCTTCGGCCTTGTAGGCAACGCCCTTCACGAGATCGATCACTGCGGTCAGGTTCGCTTGGCCTCCGACGGGAATGGAGACGGCGACGGCATTGCAGCGCAGCCCGTCGCGCACCTCGGCCAGCGTGCGACCGAAGTCGGTATGCTCGCGGTCGAGCTTCGTGATCGCCACCAGCCGCGGAAGGCCCCGCGCGGCGGCCTCATCGGAGTAGCGCTCCGTCTGCACCTCCACCCCGGCAGTTGCGTCCACCGTCACCACCACGCCGTCGGCGACCCGCAGCGCGGCCGCCACCTCGCCGCCGAAGTCGGCGTAGCCGGGCGTGTCCAGCAGGTTGATCTTGCAGCCCTCCCACTGGAACGGCAGGAAGGCCAGCGAGATCGACGTCTTCCGCGATATCTCCTCCTGATCCGCGTCGGAGACGGTCGTCCCCTCGTCAACGGAGCCCAGCCGATCGGTGAGGCCGGCCTGGAAAAGCATGGCCTCGCTGATCGAGGTCTTGCCCGACTGGCCGTGCCCGATCAGGGCTACGTTGCGCAAGCGATCGATCTCGTACACTCTCATGCTTCGCGAGCCTCCTACCGGATCGCCACGGGATCCGGCGCTACTTGGCCTTCTCCACCACCGAGACGACGCGCCACCGCTTGCTCTTGCTCAGCGGCCTGGTCTCCATAATGCGAACCCGATCGCCCACCGCGCACTCCTTCTCGGGGTCGTGTGCCTTGCAGCGGGCCGTCCGCCGTATCACCTTCTTGTAGAGCCGATGGCGCACAAGTCGCTGCACCTGCACGACCACCGTCTTATCCATCAGGTTGCTCACAACGGTGCCTTCCCGCACCTTTCGTCCACCTCTGTCGAGCATAGAGCACGTCCTCTCGTCGCCCGTCTCTTAGGCGACCTCACGTAATCCTCTCTCCGAGAGAATCGTCAGGATCCGCGCGATGTTTTTCTTCACCGCGCGGATGCGCCGCGTGTTCTCGATCTGCTGGGTCGCGGCCTGGAACCGCAGGTTGAACAGCTCCTGCCGGTCGCTGTCAAGCTGCTCCTGCAGTTCGAGGTCGCCCATCTCCCTAAGCGCCGCTGCCTTCACCGCTCACACTCCCGATGTCCTCTCGCATCACGAAGCGCGTCCGGATCGGCAGCTTGTGGGCCGCCTTCCGCAGCGCCTCCCTGGCCGCCTGCTCGGACACTCCCCCCATCTCGAACAGCACCCGGCCGCGCTTCACCACCGCCACCCAATACTCCGGCGATCCCTTGCCGCTTCCCATCCGGGTCTCGGCCGGCTTCGCCGTCACCGGCTTGTCCGGAAACACCCGTATCCACACCTTGCCAGCCCGCCGGATGTAGCGCGTCATGGTGACGCGGGCCGCCTCGATCTGCCGGCTTGTCAGCCAGCAGTTGCCGAGGGCGACCAGCCCGTACTCGCCGGCCACCAGCGTGTTGCCGCGGCTCGCCTTACCCTTCCGACGGCCTCTCTGTTGTTTCCGGTACTTGACCTTCGACGGCATCAGCATCTTGGTTCTGCTCTCCTGCTGGTGCGCCGGCCTCGGCCTCCGACGCCTCACCCGACTGCGCGGCCTCTCCACCCGCAGCCTGCTCGGCCACCTCTGGGGCCGCCTCCACAGGGCCAGCCTGCTCCGCTGCCTCCGGCGGGGTCGGCTCCGGCGACGCGCCAATCACCTCCGCAGCGGCCCCCGGCGCAGGCGCCGCCGTTGCCTCAGCCGCCTCGCCCTCCACCTTCCTGACGCTGACGCGGCGCCAACCTCGGCGCGGCCTCTCAAGCCCAGCCGCTGGTCGCTCAGGCTTCACCTCTTGGGCCGGCGCCTTCGGCAGCACCTCGCCGCGGTAGATCCACACTTTGACGCCGATGTTCCCGGAGGCCGTGGCAGCCTCTGTGAACCCGTAGTCGATATCCGCCCGCAGCGTGTGTAGCGGGATCTTGCCGTCCCGGTCCGAATAGGCGCGCGACATCTCGGCTCCGCCAAGCCGCCCGGCCAGTAGCACCCGGACCCCTTTCGCTCCCATCTTCATTGACCGCTGCACCCCCTGCCGAACGGCCCGCTTGAAGGCGATGCGGCGTTCAAGCTGTCCCGCAACGTTCTCCGCCACGAGCTGCGCGTCGAGCTCCGGCTGCCGGACCTCCTGCACGTTGATGTGAACTTTCTGCCCGACGATCCGCTCGATGTCGGCCCGCAGGTCCTCCACTCCGCGGCCGCCCCGGCCGATGATAATCCCGGGCTTCGCCGTGTGAAGGGTCAGCTTCAGCATGTTCGGAGCGCGCTCGATCTCGATCCGGCTGATGCCCGCGTCGCGGTTGCGGAACCGCGCGCCCCGGCCGGAGCCGTCGCCCGCGAAGCGCTCCCGCAGCAGACCGCGGACCATCGCGTCCTCCAGGACCCAATCCCGGTAGTTCGACTTGCCGGCATACCACCGGCTGTCCCAGTCCCGGATGACTCCGACCCGCAGCCCAATTGGATTGACCTTTTGTCCCATCGGCCTCTCCTTTGCCTCAAGACTCCTCGTCGCTGAGGACCACGCTGATGTGGCTAATCCGCTTCCGAATCATGCTCATCCGCCCCCCAGAGGCCGCCCGCCACCGCTTCAGCGTGGGGCCCGCATCGACCCATGCATCCTCCACCCATAAATCGTCCGGCTCCATGTCGTGGTTGTTTTCGGCGTTGGCCGCGGCCGAGTCAACCACCCGGCGGATCGTCCGCGCCGCGCGATGGGGCACTAGATCTAGCAGCGACTGCGCCTCCCTCACCGGCAGGCCCTTGATAAGGCTTAGCGTGCGCCGCACCTTCCGCGGCGACATCCTGATATACCGGGCGACAGCTCTCGCTTGCATCTGGCGCGCAGCTCCCGTTCGTCGCTTCGGCCAGTCTTACCTGAGAGCGGTCGAGCGCTCGGTATGATGCCCGTGCCCGCGGAAGTGTCGCGTGGGCGCGAACTCCCCGAGCTTATGCCCGACCATGTTCTCGGTTATGTACACTGGCACGTGCTTCCGGCCGTCGTGGATCGCGATCGTGTGCCCGATCATCTCCGGCGTGATCGTTGACGCGCGCGACCAGCACTTCACGATCCGCTTCTCACCTGAAGCGTTCATTGCCTCGATCTTGTCCATGAGCTTCGCATGGACGTATGGTCCCTTTTTCAGCGATCTCGCCATCGCTTCCCTCCGCGCTACTTGGCGCCCCGGCGCCGTATGATGAACTTGTCGCTGGGTTTTCTCTTCCGCGTCTTCTGCCCAAGGGCCGGCTTGCCCGTCGGCGACACCGGCCTCTTCCGCCCGATTGGGCTCTTGCCCTCGCCGCCGCCATGCGGGTGATCCCGCGGACTCATCACCACGCCCCGCACATGCGGCCGCCGGCCGAGCCATCGCCTTCGGCCGGCCTTCCCGAGGGTGACATTGGCGTGGTCGAGATTGCTCACCACCCCGATGGTGGCCCGGCAGCCCAGGTACACCAGCCTCATCTCTCCAGAGGGCAGGCGCAGTGTGGCGAACTTGCCCTCCTTCGCGAGAAGCTGCGCCCCGCTGCCCGCGCTCCGGCAGAGCTGCCCGCCGGCCCCCGGCTTCAACTCGATGTTGTGCACCACGCTGCCGACCGGAATCGACTCCAAGGGCAGGGCGCAGCCCGGTCTCGGCTCCAGGGTCTCCCCACTTCGGGCGCGAGCGCCGACGGCCGTCCCCGACAACACGACATCGCCCTCTCGAAGCCCGGCCGGCGCGATGATATACCGCTTGTCGCCATCCGCGTAGTGCAGGAGCGCTATGTGGGCTGACCGATTCGGGTCGTACTCGATCGCGGCCACCCGAGCCGGCACCATGTCTTTGTCTCGCTTGAAGTCAATCAGCCGGTAACGGCGCTTGTGGCCGCCTCCCCGGAAGCGAACGCTGGTGCGGCCTGTGTTGTCGCGGGCGCCGCTGCGCTTCATCCCGCGGACCAGTGCCTTCTCCGGTACCTTCGAGGAGACCTCCGGCCGCTCCACCGTGGTCATGAACCGGCGTACTGGAGTCGTCGCCTTGTATTTCTTGGTCGGCACAGCTGCTCCTTACCTCTGGTCCACTACAGCCCCTCGAAGGCCGGTATGGTCCCTTCCCTCAGCGTGACAACTGCCTTCTTCCAAACAGATGTGCTGCCCTCAAGGCGTCCCATGCGGCGACGACCATAGCCGCCCAGGCGCCGCCTCTTGCCGGCCACCCGCATGGTGTTCACCTTGGCCACCCGCGCCTCGGGGAAGAGCATCTCGATCGCCTGGCGAATCTCCACCTTATTCGCGTCCGGCGCGACCTCGAAGGCGTACTTCCTCTGGGCCGTCATGGCAACACTCTTCTCCGTCAGGAGCGGCCGAATGATGATCTCTCTCGGGTCCCTCATGAGAGCCGCGCTTCCAGGGCCTCGATGGCGTCTCTGACGATGAATACCCTGCGAGCCTTCAGCACGTCCAGCGCATTCAGCTCGGTCGCGGGGCGTACCGCCAGCCCGGGTATGTTGCGCCCACAACGCCACATGAGCGGGTCCGGCTGAGCCAGCACGAGGAGCGTGCTGCCGTATGCCTCGAGCGCGTCGAGTATCGTCCGCAAGGCTCGCGTCTTCGCCTCTGGCAGCTCGAACGGCTCCAGAATCGCGACCTCGCCGCTTTGCGCCTGCGCGCTCAGGGCGGACCGGAGCCCCTCGGTCTTCACAGATCGAGGCAGTCGCTGGCGGTGAGACCGAGCCCGCGGGCCCATCGCCACCCCGCCCCCGGTCCAGTGCGGCGGCCGGCGGTCTCCCACCCGCGCTCGCCCCGTGCCCTTCTGGCGCCAGAGCTTCCGGGTGCTACCTGACACCTCGCTCCTGGTCTTCGTGTGGGAGGTGCCCTGACGCCGGCCCGCCAGCGCTGCAACCACGACCTCATGCAGCAGGGCCAGGTTGGGCTCCTGGCCGAAGATCCGGTCGGGCGCCTCGATCTCGCCGGTCTGCTCTCCTTCTATATTATATACGGGAAGTGCTGGCATTCCTACTCGCCTCCCCCAGTTGGGGCAGCGGGGGTCTCAGC
>CAZLHI010000037.1:0-31463 GCA_964559435.1 uncultured bacterium
AGCGGTGAGGCGGGCCTGGCCGACTACGTGCCGGACGACCCGCGCAACTTCCCCGATGTGCCGGACACCGGCTATGGCGACGATGGCGCCGAACCCTACTGGGCCTACACGCACATCGAGTACTGCGTCGAGCACGGTGTCGTGCAGGGCTACCTCGACGGCCTCTACCACCCCGACGAGGTCGTCACCCGCGCCCAGATGGCGGTTTACGTAGCGAGAGCGTTTGGGCTGGTGGGTTAGCTCAACGGCTCCGGCGGCGGAGCTACCGCGGCAGCTCAACGCGTGCGAGATCCAGTGCGATCGGATGCCGGCCTATTCGCGTCCGCTCACTCTGCGCCGCGCCGGATGTCATCGATGGCTCTCCAGTAGGCCGCCAGCCGGGTCCGGCCGAGCCGCGTCAGGCGGTAGCTCGTGTTGGGCATGTTGCCGTGGAAGGCTTTGGTCACCTCCACATACTTCGCCTCTTCCAGCCGCGTCATGTGGGAGGAGAGGTTCCCCTTCGTTAGCTGGAGCGTCTTCTGGAGGAACGTGAAGTCGGCGATGTCCACTCCCGAAAGGAGCATGAGGATCCGCAAGCGGGCCGGCTGATGAATGGCGGAATCAAGCTCGGCCATCGTTCTGGGCCTCGTGCTGCTCGGAGGCGCCCGGGCTCGCGGTCAACCTTCGAAGTCTGCGGAGCGCGATCCGGCTGTAGATGTGCCCCGCCAGCACTGCTATCAATCCGTAGCCGAACGTCGGCACGATGATGTCGAACACGGGACCGAACCTTATCGGTGCACCCGCCACAATGAGGAGTGCGTGGATTCCGTAGAGCGCGGGCCAGAGGGACAATAAGGGGCTGCCGACGCGACGCAGCGTCCACACGAGGTAGCACAAGACTGGCACAACGTAGAGCGCCGAGATGGGCTGCATGAGCCTGACCGGGATGAATCCCAGGAAACCGAGCCCTATTTGCGCAATCACGCAGAACATGAATACGCGGACGACCAACGTCGGGCGCTTGGGCACCTGCACCTGGGAGGCGCCGGCGATGACGCTCCCCTCTCCGCGGTACAGCCGTTCCGTGATCCGGCGCATGATAGCGGGCGCGCCCACGAAGCTGAACCACAGCCACCAGACCCCGAACCCACAGAGAACAAGCATGGCAGCGGCCGCGAGGAACCGCTGCCCGGCCTTGTAGGCCCAGACAATGAGGAGGGGCAGTCCGAAGAATACGGCCCCCGCCGCCACGAATATCAGAAGCGAGGCCAGCACAGGCAACGTCCGGTTCTGGGCGTAGCGGCGCGCCCACTTCGGGATCTCCCGGAGACCGGCATCGGCTTCCGTTTGTGGTTTTTTGTCGTTGGGCTCCATGCTCGTTGCCCTCCTATTGTCGGCACTGCATACTAGTTTGTACCACAAACCAGCCAGCCTGTCAAGACCCCAGAGGAGTCGCTGGAGGGCGGCTGGGCGGGCATCGGCGAGGCGGGCCTGGCCGACTACGTGCCGTCCGACCCGCGCAACTTCCCCGATGTGCCGGACACCGGCTATGGCGATGATGGCACCGATCCCTACTGGGCCTATACGCACATCGAATACTGCGTCGAGCGCGGCGTGGTGCTGGGCTACCTCGACGGCTACTACCACCCCGACGAGGTCGTCACCCGCGCCCAGATGGCCGTCTACGTCGCGAGGGCGTTTGGGCTAACCGGCTAGTGGCCTGGCAGGGCGCGGTCGAAGCTGGAGCGGCGGGAAGCCCGCTCGACGCGGCGAACATCCCCATGACCCACATCGTTCGCTACCAGGAGGCCCGAGCCGAAAGGTGCTGCGCACAGAGTAGACTAGCGGCACCACATGGGCCGGCAGCGTGGCAGCCGGTTCATCTCGTCGCCTGTGGGCGCTCACAGGGCGTCTGGGGCCGAGAACTTTCCTCCGCTCCACTGCGTCTAATCAATGGCAGGCCTCTGCAAGGGGAGCGCTGCCCGGGTGCGTCTGCGAACGTGCCAGCGGCGGTGCCCCGCGGCGTCTGAGCATCATCCCTCCCTGCCGTGCCGAGGCCGAATGCCGTGTAGCATGGAGTGCCAAGGAGGGAACCAATGGCACGCTGGCGTCTGCTGCTCGGATTCGCTCTTCTCCTCGTCCTCTGCGTGTGGCCCGGCCGCGCCATCGCGCTGGCGGTCCTGGAGGCCTATCGCAGCCCTCTCGGGGAGCCGCGCTGGGTCTCGGTGAACCCGACCGATGGCTCCTGCTGGCTGGCCGCGGACTCCGGCGTCTTCCACATCGCCGCCGACGGGGCCATCCTCAGCCATGACCGCGGCTTCGTGGAGCCTCATGCGGTCGCTGTGAATCCCGCCGATGGGTCCTGCTGGGTGCTGGAGGGATCGGAGTGCCGTCGCTCCGCGGCGTCCCTAGAGGGCGCGCTGGCCCGCTTGGACGACACCGGCGCCGAGCTGCTGCGGATGCCTCTCACCGTTGGATCGTGGTTGTGCTGCCCCGGCCCAGCGCCGGGTGTCAATCCCGCAGATGGCTCCTGTTGGGTCGGCGAGCGCTTCACGGGCCGGCTGCTCCATCTGGCCCAGGATGGGACGGAGATCTGGCGAGGTTCTGACCTCTGGGCCGGGGCCGTATCCGTCAACCCGACGGACGGTTCCTGCTGGGTTGCCGATTCGTGGAGTCGTGAACTCGTCCACTTGGCCGAGGACGGCACCGAGCTCTGGCGCGGCCTCTGGCTCGACTTCCCGCAGTCCGTCTCCGTCAACCCGACGGACGGTTCCTGCTGGGTGGTCGGAGCGCTTGGCGGCACCATAGTCCACCTCGCCGAAGATGGTGCTGAACTGCTGACAGTAGGCGGGTTCGACGGACGTGTGTCGGTTGCCGTGAACCCAGCCGACGGCTCCTGCTGGATCGCGGACACGACCCGTGGCGCAGTCGTCCACCTGGCCGAGGACGGCGCCGAACTGTGGCGTGACGACACCTTTGTCGCCCCTACCTCGGTGTGCGTCAACCCTACCGACGGGTCATGTTGGGTTGCCGACTCGGCTCAGGTCGTCCACTTGAACCAGCACGGCGCCGTCCTGTGGCGCATGGAAGGCTTCGGTGGCCCTGTCGATGTTTCGGTCGACGCGAGCGATGGCTCCTGCTGGGTGGGCGACCAGTTGTACTACGACATCGGTACCGGTCAGGTGGCGCGTCTCGCCGAGGATGGCAGCGAGTTGTGGCGCCAGGCGAGTCGCACCCTCTCCGCTATGTCGGCCAATCCAAGCGATGGTTCCTGCTGGGTGGGTCACACCTCTCGCTACCTATTTGATGACTGGAGTGGCATGGTCCGCCATCTGGACAGCGACGGCGCCGAGCTCTGGCGTGGCACCGAGTTCAGCGAGGTAGCTTCCCTCTCCGCAAATTCATCCGACGGCTCCTGCTGGGTGGCGACGGACAACGTCGCCCACCTCGCGGAGGACGGCACCGACCTGTGGCGAGGACATGGTCTTGGCCAAGTGGTTTCCGTCTCCGTCAACTCATCTAACGGATCGTGCTGGGTCGTTGACCGCGAGGATCGACACGTGGCCCGCCTGGCGGAGGACGGGAGCGAACTGTGGCGTGTGACCGAGTCCAACACGCCGTTGTCCGCATCCACCAACTCGACCGATAGCTCCTGCTGGGCGACCATCTGTAACGGGCGCGCCGATGGCTCCACCGCTGGCGAGGTCGTCCACCTCGCCGAGGATGGCAGCCAGCTATGGCGCGGCGAGGGTCCCGTCTGGTGCGGTCTTGCGTCGGTGAACTCCGCCGACGGCTCCTGCTGGATTGCCGCTCCCTGCGACGGCTATGTGGCCCTGCTCGCTGAGGACGGCACCGAGCTGTGGCGAGGGGAGGATTTCGTCCATCCCTGGTCTCTCTCCGTCAATCCAACGGACGGCTCCTGCTGGGTGGCGGACTACGGAACCTCCCAGGTCGTGCACTTGGTGGCCCGCCACTTCCGCGATGTGCCCGAAGACTTCTGGGCCTGCGACGAGATCGGGGCCTGCGCTGGCGCGGGCATCGTGAGCGGCTACGAGGACGGGACCTACGATCCCTCCGGTGATGTCGATCGCGCTCAGATGGCGGTGTACATCGCCCGCGCCCTCGCCGGTGGCGACGAGAACATCCCCGAAGGGCCGCGGCCTCGTTCCTTCGCGGATGTGCCCCCGACCCACTGGGCCTTCGACCACATCGAGTACGCCAAGGGCGCCGGCGTCGTGACGGGATACGTCGGCGGCCTCTACGCGCCCGACCTGTCGGTCCTGCGCGACCAGATGGCAGTCTACATCGCTCGGGCCAGCGGTTGGATGAGCGTCGGCGATGGCATGGGCGGCGCGCCCGAGCTGTTTCCCGATGTGCCGGCCGGCCACTGGGCCGGCGCGGCCATTCAGGAATGCCTGGACCGCGGTGTCGTGCAAGGACACGAAGACGGCCTCTACCACCCCGACGAGGTCATCACCCGCGCCCAGATGGCGGTTTACGTAGCGAGGGCGTTTGGGCTGGTGCCGTAGCTCTGCGCTGAGTCCGACCGCCGCCGGGCAGAGGATCGCGCAAGGAGGAAGATGATGGGCGCTAGCCTGAGAGCCCGACCGCGGCTCTTTCCGCTCGTGCTGGTGGCCACCGCGGGTTTTGTCGCCCTCTGCGCCTCAGCAGCGCTTGCGACGACGTACTACGTTGATTCGACGAGCGGGGACGACGCCCGGGACGGCACCAGCCCCGCCGCTGCCTGGCGTACCCTGAGCAAGGTCAACGCCGCCACCTTCGCGCCCGGCGACCAGATCCTACTCAAGGCCGGTTGCGCCTGGACCGGCCAGCTCTGGCCCAAGGGCTCCGGCGCGGCAGGAAGCCCGATCGTCGTCGGCATGTACGAGACGGGCAACAAGCCCCTCATCAATGCCGAGGGCCTCTTCGAGGCAGCTCTCTACCTCCACAACCAGCAGTATTGGGAAGTAAGCAATCTGGAACTCACCAACTACCACCAAGCTGGTGTCGAGCTGAAGCATGGCGTCTTGGTGGTGGCCGAGGACGTGGGGACCCTGCACCACATACACCTCACAGACCTGGTGGTACACGATGTCGGCCCGACGCCAAACTGGGACGACGGCGCGATACACTTCCAAGGTTTGGGCGCCGAGACCGGCTCCAGCTTCGATGATGTGCTCATCGAGGGCTGCACCGTCTATAACGTGGACGAATCGGGGGTGTACTTCCGTTCGACCTGGTGGGATCGCAGCCTGGCCCCCGGCGCCCCCGGATGCTGGGTTCCCAACACCAACGTGGTGGTAAGGGGCAACTCGATTGCGAACACCGGCACATGTGCGATCGTGACCTGTGTCTGCGACGCGCCGCTGATCGAACACAACGTGGCCAGTAACTGCGGGGCCGTCGCCATGTGGCCATGGGCCTCCGATGATGCCGTCGTGCAGTACAACGAAGCGTACGGCACCAAGGCCACCTATGACGGGGAGGGGTTCAACAGCGACTGGTTCTCCAACGATACGATCATCCAGTACAACTACAGTCACGACAACGTGGGCGGCTTCTGCCTGATATGCGCCAAGGGAGACTACGACGGATTCAACGACGGCACCATTGTCAGATACAACGTCAGCCAGAACGACTATCGCTGGACATTTCGCATCGCTGGTCCCTGCACCAACACCGAGATACACAACAACACTGTCTACATCGGCCCCGGCCTTTCCATGGAGGCCCTTGTCTACCATCAGGACTGGTCCGGATACCCGGACCACACCGCTTATCGCAGCAACATCTTCTACCACCTGGGCAGCGGCGACTACGACCTCCGGAGCAGCACCAACAACATCTTCGACTACAACGTCTTCTACGGCAGCCATCCGGCCGGCGAGCCGGACGATCCGCACAAGCTCACCAGCGACCCGAAGCTCGTGAGCCCCGGCGGCGCCGGGATCGGAATGGACACCTGTGACGGATACAAGCTCGCGCCCGATTCGCCCTGCATCGATTCCGGCGCGGCCATCGCAGACAGCGGCGGCTTCGACTACTGGGGGAATCCAGTCCCCTCCGGCCTGGGAATTGACCGAGGCGCCCACGAATATCACCAGTTCCCCGATGTGTCCACCGATCACTGGGCGTTCGTGGACATTGGATTCTGCGTGGCCGCCGGTATTGTGCGGGGCTACGCCGACGGCCTCTATCGCCCCGCGGCAGCCGTCTCTCGGGCAGAGATGGCTGTCTACATCTCTCGCGCTCTGGCCGGCGGGGAGGAGAACGTGCCGGAGTTCACGGGCACGCCGAGATTCCCCGACGTGGACGCGGAGCATTGGGCGCTCGACTATGTCGAGTACGCGGTCGAGCAGAACGTCGTAGAGGGCTATGGCGACGACACCTATCACCCCGACGAAGAGGTCAACCGCGCCCAGATGGCGGTCTATGTCGCCCGCGCCATGGTCGCTCCGAGCGGCGAGGCCGGGCTGGCCGACTTCATCCCGGCCGCCCCTCGCAACTTCCCGGACGTGCCGGACACCGGCTATGGGGATGACGGCACCGAGCCCTACTGGGCCTACACGCACATCGAATACTGCGTCGAGCACGGCGTGGTCCAGGGCTACCTCGACGGCCTCTACCACCCCGACGAGGTCGTCACTCGCGCCCAGATGGCCATCTACGTGGCGAGGGCGTTTGGGCTGACGGGCTGAATCCGGTAGTGTGGCGTTGCGCACCCTGGACGGGGCAGGAGGACAGCTCCTGTCCCACTAACTCCTTCGTTGCGAGACTCACGGAACTCTGCGCTTCGTGCGCTTGGAGTTGATACTGCCGCACAGGGGGAAGCATCATGGTGTGCGCCTCCGCGTGTAGGAGGGTGTTGCGCGCGCTCGCTCGTCCGGCAGCGGCAGTGTTGGCCGCCTCCCTGCTCGTTGGGCTCGCGGGGCCGGCCCGTGCGCAGCCGCCGGCGGAATGGGTCACAAGGACGTACAACTCGCCTGACAACAAGGAGCCTGAGGCCACCATACGAGTCGATGTCGCGACCACCGGCTCATATCGCCACCCCAACGGCTGGGGGGGCGTGATCACCGGGGTCTACTACCGGTCCTCCGGCAGCGGAAGCTGGGGAACGAACATGATCGACGACTGGGATGCCGGTAGAGTTCTCCAGGTTTCGCTGTACGAAGGTCCGCCCTCCGCCTACTTCAAATCGGCTGGTGGCGCGGACGAGTGGCCCTGGAACGTCACTCAAGGATGTGACGCATACACGCCCTCCCCGGCCTGGAAAACGGGCGCGGGCCTCTCTCCAGTTCCCTGGTACCGCATCCGAACATACCCGAAGGACTGGGCGGGCACCGACCACGAATGCGTCCAACTCGACCAGACGGTGTGCGTGTGGCCGTCCTATGTAGAGGTGCGATACTCCCTCTCCGCGCGCCCCAGCGGGCCTCCCTCTTTCCGACGCTATCCCGTCAGGTATCCCGTCTACCGGCGTTGGCGCCGCCCTCTCTCTTGCCGCCGCCATCCGGTGATGTTCCACGAAAGCCCGGTCGTGTACGCGCGGCATGGCTATGGCCGCCCCGACGACCCCGATGCGCTCGAGGACGAGATCTTGTACGACGGCACTGCGCCGTGGACAGGCGGCGCAGTGACGGACGTGCCGATGCCGGACCAGGGGTGGAGACAGGTCTACCCGTCTGAGCACTGGATAGGGCTGTTCAGGGAGGGGGGCGGCTATGGGCTGACGCTGGCCTACCCCCAGCGCACCCGTCACCAGCCATATTGCCACCACTGGTCGTTCAACCAGAAAGAGGTGTGGGAGGGAGGCGTTCAGACAGACGACTGGGAAGAGGAGATGCGGGCAAGAGCCTTCTTCGATGTCAACCCTGGCTCCGGTGAGATCATTTCGTGGACGGTTTACGTGATCCCCGGCACGGTAGACGACGGCCGGCGAGAAGCATACAACCTGATTCCCCATCGCAGGTGGGAGTTCGACCTCGGCACAGCGGAAGAAGGTTGGCACGCCGGGAACGACCTCGTCGACTTCGGAGTGTCGGACGGCATACTGAGCGCGAGGTCCACCGGCGGCAATCCCTACATCCACTCGCTGGATCAGCTCGACTTCGCCTCTGACTCGATCCACGGCATCGAGATACGCATGTCCATCCCGAGGTGGTGCGGGACACGGGCGCAGGTCTTCTACATCACGGAGGAAGACCCCGTCTGGAGCGACGCGAAATCCAAGCGCTTCACGATAACGGCAGACGACGCCTACCATACCTATCGTGTCGCGCTTGACGACATCCCCGGGTGGAGCGGCAAGACGATTCGCCAATTCCGTTTCCATCCCACCAATGCCACCACAGGGACTAAGGACCTCAAGATCGACTACATACGCCTGGTGCCCCGGTCGGGATGGGAGTTCAACGCTGCGGGCAACAACGAAGGCTGGACGCCGGTGACGAAGCCTCTGTGGGACCCCGCGTGGCCAGGCAACGTCGCCGGAGGGGGCCTCGTCTTGTACAGCGACGGGAAGACGCTGGACGAGTACACCGCCCCCCCCTCGTGGATCTACCCCGCCCTCCTCGGGCCCTACCCCACCTACATTGAACCTCCAGACGGGAGCGGGACCAGGCGCGTCGAGGCACGCATCCGTGTCGAGGGCACGGGGACCTTCAATGCTCGTCTGAGATACACCCTCACCGACGACCCGAAGCTGTTCGACTACCACGCGCCGGCGGACCCGTACGACCCGTTCCCGGATTACAGCCTCATCACCCGCTTCGACCTGGGCGGCCATACCCCGATCTGGTGGACCAATCTGGCAGCCAACCAATGGCACGTGCTCACTGCCGTTCTCCCCTCCAGCGGCACGATCGATCAACTCGAGCTGGTCCCCACCGATGAGGCCGGGACAGTGTATATCGACTACATCCGGGTGAACTACATGTGAGACTGGCACGACAGGCTGCTGAGCTTGCCGTGCCGACGAGGTCGGACGTAGCATGTGAAATCATCGGGCGGCGCCTTGGGACGCCGGCCGCGCAGGACTTCTCGCTCAAAGTGGCTAGGCATACGGCCGCCACCCCGGCCCTTCGGGCCTAGGGGCTGGTAAGTCTCTGCATGGGTGTAGTGCTCCTTTCTGTTGTCTTACAGCCAACAGTGGAGTCCTACACCCTTCCCTCACCCTTCTCCCCTTTCTACACACTCGATGATACACTACCTGGGTTCTATCCGTCCTTGACCGGTGCTGGGAGGTGTGATAGAGTACGAGGGTAGTTTATAGAAGTGTTTGTTGCTTCCTCCGCTGCAGCAATCGCAGTCGTGTTGGGCGAGACGGCCCGGCCTTGGTAGGCTGGGCGTTCGCTTCCTCCCCAGTCCCAGCTGATTCGATGACTTCGAGGTTAGGGGGTCAAGGCAACGATGTCTGAATGGCTCCAGTCGGAGAACGCCCGAAACATCTTCGTCAGCGTCGGCATAGTGGTCGTGGCGGTGATCATCTCGGCCTTCGTCCGAGCGATCCTCGCGCCGCTGCTTCGGAGGCTGACGCGCAGAACCGAGACCGACCTGGACGACGTGATTGTGGCCGCGCTCCGAAGGCCCGCTGCCTCGGTGGTGCTGCTGATAGGGTTCTGGCTTGCGCTGCGCAATCCGGAGTACTGGACGGCCAGCACCTACCCGTACGTGGACAAGGTGGCGAGTGTTCTGGGCGTCCTTCTGTTGATCTACGCCGGGCTTCGCGTCTTCAACGGGGTGGCGGAGTGGTACGGCGAGGCGGCCGCGGAGAAGTCCGAGCGCCCCCGCGAGATTCGCTCCAGGGCGCTCGTGGGCCGCAAGGTCGTCAACATCGCCATTCTCGTCATCGGCATACTGATCATCCTCAGCCAGTTGAACGTGAAGATAGGTCCCCTGCTTGGGGCCTTGGGCATCGGCGGTTTGGCCGTCGCCCTCGCTCTTCAGGACACGCTCTCCAACCTCTTCGCCGGCATCTACATGATGGTGGACCGGCCCATCACCGTGGGCGACTTCATCAAGCTCGAATCCGGGGAGGAGGGATTCGTCGAGGAGATCGGGTGGCGGAACACCAAGGTGCGCATGTGGGCCAACAACATCGTCGTGATCCCGAACTCCAAGCTCTCCCAGAGCGTTCTGACGAACTACTACCTGCCGCGGCAGGAGCTGTCGATCTACATCAGTTGTGGGGTCGCGTACGACAGCGACCTCGAGCACGTGGAGCGTGTCTGCATCGAGGTGGGCAAGGAAGTGATGGATCGAGTGCCTGGCTGCCAGACGGATTGGACGCCGGTGGTCAGGTTCAAGGAGTTCGCCGACTTCAGCATCAACTTCCTGGTCGTGCTGCGGGTGCAGGACTTCGCAGCGCAGTACCTGCTCGGTCACGAGTACATGAAGGCCCTCCACCGGCGTTTCAACGAGGAGGGCATCGAGATTCCGTTCCCGATTCGCACCGTCATCATGGGCACGCCTGGGCCGGAGGCCGAAGCGGTCGCAACCATCCGGGGGACAGAGAGACCATCGCCTGGGCCTGAGGTCGGAGAGGGCGAGGGGCCGGGCGAAGCGGCCGGATAGACGCGAGGCTGGGCCGCCCGGCCAACACGTGGAATGGGGGAGAGCCGATTGTGCCCAGAGGCGTGAACCGGCATCCGATCACTCTGTTATCATAGTGTGGCGGCGGCGGCCGATGTCACTGCCGGCTGACGGAGGCGAAACGACGAGCAGACAACCACCGATTTTCGTGAGGTTCTCATGACGAAAGAGACTACGAAGAAGCCCGTCTTCGCTGTGGTCGGGGCCGGCCACGGCGGCCTTGCTATGGCCGGGTACCTTGGGCTGAGTGGCTTTGAGGTCCGTTTGTTCAACCGCACGCCGGCGCGCCTGGAGCCGATCCGCCGGCGCGGAGCGATCGAGGTGATCGCTCACGATGGCGAGGAGCTACCCCGTGGGACCGGCCCTCTGAAGCTGGCCACCTCCGACATGAAGGAGGCCATCAGCGGCGCCGACATCATCCTGCTGGTCGTTCCGGCGAACGGCCACGCCTGGCTTGCCGAGGTGATGGCCCCACATCTCTCGGATGGGCAGATCGTGGTGCTCAATCCAGGACGTACGGGTGGGGCCCTCGAGGTCCATCACATCTTTCGAGAGAAGGGCGTGAAGGCCGATGTCATCATCGCCGAAGCGCAGACTTTCCTCTACGCGAGCCGCGCCGTCAACCCGGCCCAGGTGCAGATATTCGGTGTGAAGAACAGCGTGCCCGTGGCCGCCATCCCCGCTTACCGTACCCCCGAGGTGATCAAGGCCCTGTCGGTCGCCTTCACGCAGTTCATCCCGGGAGACAACGTCATCAAGACGGGGATGGACAACATCGGCGCGGTGTTCCACCCGGCCGTGACCGTGCTCAACGCCGCGCGCATCGAAAGCACCCGGGGCGACTTCGAATACTATGTGGACGGCATTACGCCATCGGTCGCCAAGCTGCTGGAGCAGATCGACAAGGAGAGAGTGGCGGTCGGCGCGGCCATGGGCTTCAACTGCATGACCGCACGCGAATGGCTGTATGTAGCCTACGACGCGGCCGGGCAGACCCTCCACGACGCCATCCACGCCAACTGGGGATACTACGGCCTCAAGGCCCCGCCGCACGTCCACCACCGATATATCACAGAAGACGTCCCGATGAGCCTGGTGCCGATCGCCTCGATTGGCGACATGCTCGGCTCTCCCTGCCCGACCATCTGCGGCATCGTCCACATGGCCAACCTGATGCACGGCTGCGACTACTGGGAGACCGGCCGCACGCCCGAGAAGCTCGGCCTGTCCGGACTCGGCCTCCAGCAGATACGCCGGCTGGTGCTGGAAGGCAAGGTGTAGGCCAAATGCCGAAGGTCATCGCCGGTTCCCTCGGCAACTGCGTCCACGTCGCCGGGGCCCTCAGCTTTCTGGCCCTCGCCGAGCGGGCCGGCTACGAGACGGAGTTTCTCGGCGCGGCCGTACCTGTCGATGCCTTCGTGGAGGCCGTCCGCGAGCACGATCCCGACCTGGTCGGGGTCAGCTACCGCCTCACCCCCAAGGTCGCCCGCACCCTCATCGCAGATCTGAAGCAGCGGCTGGAAGAGGCCGGGCTGGCCGACCGGCGATTCGTGTTCGCGGGCACGCCTCCGGTCTGCGCGGTGGCAGAGGAGTTCAAATGGTTCGAGCGCTGCTTCACGGGACTGGAGGAACCGGAGGAGACCTGGGGCTACCTGAAGGGCGAACCCGCGCCTCACGAGGCCGAAGACTGGGGGACGACCCAGATCGCACGCCTGGAGAAGAAGAAGCCCTATCCACTGCTGCGGCATCACTTCGGCCTGCCGAGCCTGGAAGAGACGATTGCCGGCATAGGGGAGATCGCGCAAGCGCGGGTGGTGGACGTGATCTCGATCGGTCCCGATCAGAACGCGCAGGAGTCGTTCTTCCGGCCGGAGGAGATGAATCCCGCGCTCGATGGCGCGGGCGGCGTGCCGATCCGAACGCGGGAGGACCTGATCCGCATCTACGAGGCCAGCCGCACCGGCAACTACCCGCTGCTGCGCATATACTCGGGCACGCGCGACCTGGTGAAGTGGGCCGAGGTCGCGACCGAGACAATCAACAATGCCTGGGGCGCGATCCCGCTGTGCTGGTACAACGTGCTCGACGGCCGCTCGAAGCGCACCCCCGAGGAGTCCATCGCCGAGAACCAGGCCGCCATGCGCTGGTACGGCGAGCGCGGCATCCCGGTCGAGGTAAACGAGGCGCATCACTGGAGCATGCGCGACTCCCACGATACGCTGGCCGTGGTGATGGCCTACCTGGCCGCCTACAACGCCCGGGCGATGGGTGTGAGGCACTACATCGCGCAGTACATGTTCAACTCGCCGCCCACGACCTATGGCAACATGGACCTGGCGAAGATGCTCGCCAAGCGGGAGATGATCGAGGGCCTGCATGGAGAGGACTTCATCTCCATGCGCCAGGTCCGCGCCGGACTGCTCCACTTCTCGCCGGACCTCCAGGTGGCCAAGGGGCAGCTCGCGGCCTCGACCGTGCTCGCCCTGGGGCTTCGCCCTCACATCATCCATGTTGTCGGATTCTGCGAGGGCGACCACGCGGCGAGGGCAGAGGATGTCATCGAGAGCTGCGAGATCGTCCGCGGAGTGCTGCGCAACTGCCTCTTCGGGATGCCGGACATGGCCGTCGATCCGGCAGTCGTCGAACGCAGAGAGAAGCTGGTCGCCGAGGCGAGGGTGCTCATCGAAGCGCTGAGGGCGCTCGCACCGGAGGAAGAGGACCCGCTGACGAGCCCAAAGGTGCTGGCGGAGGCGATCCGCCTGGGCCTGCTCGACGCGCCTCACCTGAAGGGGAACCCGCACGCCGCGGGCATGCTCCAGACGCGCCCTGTGAACGGGGCCATCGAGCCCATCGATCCGAAGACCAAACGGGTGCTTACGGAATCGGAGCGGCTGCGCGCGCTGCCGGGGCTTCCCCCCGCAGCTCTCGCGCCGTCGGAGAGCAATCCCGACGTGTAGTCGACCGGATGCCTGGGCCGCCGCGCCGCAGGCTATTGCTCGGGTCGCTCCGCGAAGAGATCCCGCAGAGCCTGAAGCTGGCCGCTCTCCGCCAGCGCCACGACTCTGTCACCAGCGCGCAGCACCGTGTCGCCTCGGGGGATGAGAGTGCGGTCGCCGCGCCGGACGGCGACGAGCCGTGTGTCCGGCGGTAGGGAAAGGGCCCGGACTTCCGTGTTCGCAACCGGCGAATCTCCGAGGTACATGTGCGAGATGACGACGGCTGAAACCGATGATATGACCACAAAGCCGAAGGCCCGGGTGCTGAAGTTGCGCAGGATCACCTCCAGGGCGAACAGCACCCCGCCGACGGGTGCGTTGAAGGTGGCGGAGATGCCGCCGGCCGCGCCGCAGGCCACCAGCAAGCGCGTGCGCTCCGCAGGAAGGCGCAACTGCTGTGCCAGCAGCGATCCGAGGCCCGAGCCGATCTGCACGGCCGGGCCGTGCTGCCCGGCCGACCCGCCGGAGCCGATGGTCAGGGCGGCGGCCAGGCCCTTGATTAAGGAGACGCGGCCCCGAATACGTCCGCCCTGGTGGGCAACCGCCAGCATGATCTCGGGAACGCCGTGACCTCGCGCCTCCCGCGCCACGAAGTACACGAGGGGACCCACCAGCAGCCCGCCGAGCGCGGGGAGCACAATCACGACGTAGGGGCTGACTCGCCGTAACACCCCGCCGAGCAGGTCGAAGAAGAGGGAGTGCGACCGCTCGAGCAGCCAATGGAAGCCAACCGCGCCATAACCGGCGGCCACCCCCACTGCCACCGCCATCAGCACCAGAGCAGTGGCCGCGGGCGAGCGCCAATAGCGCCCGATGAGCGCCAACCTCGGCCTTCGCCCGGATTGGTGATCTGTCGCTGTAGTGCTGTGATGCCCGGACATCGCCACCCGATCGTCCCTGAGGCATGCGACTGCTGCCCCGCTTGGCCCGGTCCCGGGTGTTGCCGGACTGATTGACCCTCATGCCATCAGGCAGCAGGACTGCAAGGGCCGATTCCTGGACTGGGTCCTACGTGAGCGCGAACAGAGCAGCAGCGTTTCCGCGGTTGACTCTCTCGCGGAGTCCATCGGGAGCGCCGACCGCGTCAAGGAGTCTGTCGTAGAAGTCGAAGTACGGCTTCACGTTCGGCTCCCCCTCGAAATACCCCACATCGCTTGCGAACATCAACTTGGCCAGGCTCGGCTCGTCCAGCACACCGTTGGGCGCGAACATCTCACGCCACATCGCCAGCGAGCGGTAGATGGCCGTGCCGCCGCCCAGGTCGGCGTACACATTGGGCGCGGACCAGGCCATCTTCCAGGCCTCCTCCCACCACGGATTGCCATAGTGGGCCATGATGATCTTCAGGTCGGGATGGCGGCGGCTGAGGCAGTCGATCGCGGCCGGACGCATGAGCGCGATGTCGGTCGGACGAGACGGCGCCGCGAAGGAGCGGCCGAGGTAGCCGGTATGGAAGACGGCCACCTTTCCCCGCTCGGACATAGTCGCATAGAGGGGATCGTAGCGCGTGTCGCCATAGGAGAAGCGCGGGTCGATGAACTTGATGCCCGCCGCGCCGCGGTCCAAGTGCTCTCCGATCTGTTCCACCGAAACGGCGTCGATGTCGATTCGGACGATGGGAATCACGAAGTCGGGGAGCGCTTCCGCGGCCGCGAAAGCGCAGTCCCCATCTTCAATCAGGCCGATGCGCTCGATGCCGAGGTCACGGCAGCGGGAGACGTATTCGGCGGGAGCGATGCGGAGCTTTGCGAAGTCACCGTGTACGTGAGCGTCGATACGCATTGCGAACCTCCTCGGTTTGAGGTCAGCCGGACATCAATCACTTCGCCGCAGTTGGGGAACGCGCCCCCAGACTACCGCGGCCGCGCAGAGGCAGACGGCCGCGCTGATTCCGAATGCGAGGCGCGCGCCGAACCATTCGCCGAGAGCCCCCATTTGCACGTCGCCAATCCAAGACATTCCCGCAAAGAGGAAACTGCGGAAGCTCATGATGCGGCCGCGCAGCTCATCGGGGGAGTGCCTCTGGAGCATGGTGTTGGCGACGACGTTGAAGCTCATGAGCCCCACGCCCATGCAGAATAGTGCGGCGAGGGCCAGCGCATAAACCGGGGCGGCCGCAAAGCCGAACATGGCGACCGGGAAGATAAAGGAGCCCGCGGTGGCGAGGAGGCCCGCCGGCCAGCGGCTTCCCACGACGGTGAGGAAGACGGCCGCCAGGAGCGCTCCGACCCCATAGGCGGACATCATCAGGCCGTAGCCCGCCGGGCCGACGTGAAAGATGTCGCCGGCAAACACAGGGAGCAGCACGGGGTGGGCCAGGGCGAAGAGGCCGACGACGGTGATGAGGGAGAGCAGGGCGAGGGGCACGGGATTGCGGCGTGCCCAGGTGACGCCATCGGCGATTTGGCGGGAGAAGGAGGCGCGGCTGGTCGAGGCGGGGGGCCGAGCGACGATCAGTGCTAGCGCGGAGATGAGCGCGAGGAAAGTGATGCCGTTGATCAAGAAGCAGACGGCCATGCCGACGGTGGCGACGAGCACGCCGGCGAGGGCGGGCCCGAGGATGCGACCCGTGTTGAAGGCAGTGGAGTTGAGCGAGACGGCATTGAGGGCGTCGTCCCTATCGACGAGTTCGAGGACCATGGCGTGACGTGTTGGCATATCGAACGCCCAGATGGCACCCAGCGTGCCCGCGAGCACCATGACGTGCCAGACTCTGACGGCGCCGGTGTAGATGAGGAAGGCGAGGACGAAGGCCTGGAGCATGGCGAGGCTTTGGGTGACGAGGAGGACGTTTCGCTTGCGCACCCGGTCGGCGAGGACGCCGGCGGGGAGCGACAGCACCAGCATGGGGAGGGTGCCACAGGCGGCCACCAGCCCGAGGTAGATGGGGCGGCCGGTGAGCTCGTAGACGAGCCAGCCCTGGGCGGTGCGCTGCATCCAGGTTCCGACGACGGAAACGATGAGGCCCATCCAGAAGAGGCGGAAGTCACGATGGCGCAGAGACCGCAGCGGCGCCGGCCACCTTCTACCGCGGCCGACTTCGTCTCGTTGAAAAGGGCCGGGCTCTCGGTCCTGCGCCGTGATGGCCTCCTCCGGTACGGTGGATGGACTACTGCAGATGGACCTACAGTGTAGGGGACGGCTGGCGCGGTGGCAAGCGCGGCACGCCGATGGGTCCGCTACCGGCTCGGCGTCGGCCTCAGTCCGGCTTCGGAGAGGGCCCTCCGGCCCTCCGGCGAGGTGAGGAACTCCACGAATGCGCGGGCCACATCGAGATCAGGCAAGCCGGACACCGGGGCTGCCTTGTACTCTATCGGCGGACCGGCCTCCTGGGGCAGCTCGCCGATGAGTCGAATGGTCTTGGGAACGGCGGCGGGGTCACCGGCTCCCTCGAAGAGGCAGTCCCTGAAGACGAAGGCGAGGTCGGCCTCCCCCTCAAGGAGGCCAGCCAGCAGCATCTGGTCCGGCTTCGGCCGCACGACCTTGGGCGCCATGCTCTCCCAGAGCCCGAGGCGCTTGAGGGCTCGCTCGGTTCGCTCCCCGAGGCTGCTGCGGGCGGGGTCCTCGACGTAAATGCGTTCCACCGTTGAGGTCCTCAAATCTGTGAGCGCCCGCACGTCTGGAGCACCATCGGCCGGCGCGATAACCACGATCGGGTAGGTGTTGATTGCGAATGTGTGCACCTCCGCCGGATCGACGGCACCGGCGGCGATCAGCGACTGCATCTCGATGAGGCCCGTTGTGAGGGCGACGGCAGCAGGGCCTTCGGCGCCGGCCACCTCATCGAGCATGGCCATCGGCTTGTCGACGACTATGAGGACCTCGACGCCCGGGGCGGCCTCTTGGTAGGCGGCCACGACCCTGTGCAGCGGCCCGCTCAGCACACATGGCAGGTACACGTTGAGCGTGGCGGGCCCCGGTTCGCCCGTGTCTCCAGACGGGCCCCCGCAGCCTGCCAGCAAAAGGCAGGCAGCGATGAGGCCGCTAGTCGGAAGACCCAGTCCCTGGTGCAGCGGTCCCCGCTTCCTCCTCGGCAGCTTCCTTCGGTGGTACAAGAGTCGCTCCCACTTTGTCCAGCTCTTGCTGGATCACGGCGAGCAGGTCGTCACGAGTCCAGGAGACGTCCATCCGGAAGAGGAAGCGGACAGTCTCGGTCTCGTCTCCTCGCTTGATCTGGTGCTCGGTGCTGCCGTTGACGAAGACGCCGGCGCAGCTCAGGCCGCTGGTCATCCACTTCTTGCGGCCATCCGGTGACTGAATATCGTACACCGTCACCTGCACCGTCTCCGGGTTGGCCTCTCCAATGGCATAGAGGTAGTCGGCGATGAACTGGTGACCCGGATTGAGCGGGTAGTAGGCCTCCATCACCACCGGGAAGTCCGACTCGGGCGGCGTGGCTTCCGCTTCCTCCACCTGCTCCCCGCTGCCACGACACCCGCAGAAGGCCAGACAGCACGCCACCAAGACGATCATTCCAAGCACGATGACCTTGTGATTAGACACGCTTCTCCTCCCAAGAAAGATTGTCCGAGCTAGCATTCGATGCAGGGCTCGGTTCACCCCCCACCTCGGCCGCAGGCCGGGCAGTCTGCCCGCTTAACCACCGGATAGACGGCAAACTCCATGTCGTCCCCGCTCCAGACGAGGAGCTTGCCCTTCAGATTCTCACCCACACCCGTGAGATACTTGACGACCTCCATCGCCTGCAAGCACCCAATGGCCCCGGGTGTGGCTCCCAGCACGGGAAACACCTCCGGGGGCGGAGCGCTCGGAAATATGCATCTCAAGCACGGCGTCTCCGGAGAGTGAATGAAGCTGAGCTTGCCCTCCAGTCCCCAGACACTCGCGTGTACGAAAGGTATGCCCTTGCGGATCGCGCATTCGTTGAGCACGTAGCGGGTGGGGAAGTTATCCATACAGTCCACGATGAGGTGGCAGTCCCCCACCAGCTCATCGACGTTGCCTTCCTCGATGCGACTGCTCACCGCCTGGATTTCGATACTCGGATTCAACTCGTTCAGCGTCATCTTGCCCGACTCGGCCTTGTTCACCCCAATACGGGCGTCGTTATGCAGTATCTGCCGGTTCAGATTCGACAGCTCGGGGCTATCGCAATCGCACAGCCGTATGTAACCCACCCCCCCGACGGCCAGATACATCGAAGCCGGCGAGCCGAGACCGCCCGCACCCGCCACGAAGACCCGGGCGGCCTTGAGCCGTTCCTGGCCGGACTCCCCCCAGCCAGCGATCATCATCTGGCGCTGGTATCGCTGCTTGTCTTGCTGAGTCAGAGCGATGCGCTCGGAGATGCTCGCCATTTGTTCGCGTCCTTTGCGCACTGATTTCTGCGCGCCTCTCCCTGCGACCTCGCGGAAAACGGAGCGCCCGCCGCCGAGCGACGGGCCCCTCGCCCAGAATCCGTAGTCGGCTTTTGCCTAGTACTTGAGCTGGAGCTGCAGATAGGTCCTGTTGCCTTCCCAGGCCGCCCGCTGGGAGAAGCCGTCCTGCGGCCTCCGCATCGCATGCACGAGCGTCAGGCGCGTCGCCGGATCGAGCTGATACCAGTAGCCAAGCGTCCAGCGCTCGAAGAGATTGTCCGTGACATCCGTGTCCGGGTCGTATTGATCGTACTTCACGAACAGCAGATTGGGAGCTTTCCTGCTGATCGGGAGACCGAGCTGCGCGTACCAGCCGCCAACATCGGCCCCCCGGTCCTCGCCACTGACGGCCTCGCCCGTGAACTCCGTGCCGCCCGGCCACTTGAACCGGGCGCTCAGCCCGAAGCGGTCCTGCTCGGTCGCCTCCTCCCCTTCGCCCCTCTCGCCGACGTATCCGGAGAAGGCCACCGAACCGTTCGGCACGGGGACATTCACTCGGGCCATCACGTTCTTCCGATCATTGTCGTCGTTGGCGTTGATGCCCGTGCCATTGAAGATGCCGACGTCGAGTCGGGGGCTGCGAGGACCCGCTTTGCAGGCCCACTGGATGCCGATGTCCCGCTGATTGGGGAAGAGGACATCCATGAACAGCGCCCGCTCGCCGCTCCACAGATTGGGCACCGACTCCAGCAACTCGTAGCCCCAGGGAACCTTCGCCTGGCCGAAGCGCAGGGTCTCGTTTTGCATCTTGTAGTCTGCGTAGAGCGTCCGGAGCTGTGTCTTGCTCGTGGGTCCTTTGCCCTCTTCCTTCGCATCCAACTGGAACTCGAGGCGGTACGACCAGCGGTCGCTGACCGGCCCGCGGATATTGAAGCGCGCCCGCCGCACGAGGAATTCGCTGCTGTCCGACGCGTCGTCGTTGTTGTACCTGAGCTGGAAGTAGCCGTCCAGCTTATGCTTCTTCCGTTCGGCCTCCACCTTGGCCAGGCGCTTCCGCACGTCTTTCATCGCGGACTCGAGATCCTCCACCCGGACGTCCATCGTGACGAACTCGGCGCGGAACTCCGAAAGAAGCTTCTCCACGCGGGCGAGGTCGAGGTAGGTGAGCGGTGTCGGCGCGGTCGGCTCTTCGGCGGGTTCCGGCCCGGCCATCTGGCGCAGGGCCTCGCCCTGCTCCTGATAGGCCTGCGCGATCCCCTCCACCGCCCGCAGGGTCAGGGCGGCCGCCTCGTAGCGGGACAAGCGCCCGCCGGCCCAATCGCCGATGGGACCTTTCGGGTGTCCGCTCAGCAGCCCCGCCTGGCCGAGCGCGTCGAGCTCCTGGTACTGCCAGTCTTTCGGACCGATGCTGGTGGCCTCGCCCCAGGCGGCCGCCGCCCCGAGCAGCATCAGTGCCACAGCAGCCCCTGTCACCCCGCACCCCCGCACCGCCCTTCCAGTCATTTCCGTTCCTCCATCTGTGCGCTTCAATCTCCCGCCTGGCCCCTCCGCAAACGGCGCTCCGCTAGGCTACTCGGGGCCAGTGAATCTCGGGTGAACGGAGGATAAAGCTTTCGTGACGCCGCCTGCGGCCCCCTGCCAGCGAGAACGGGCCGGCGGGGAGCCGGCCCGTTGGGTTGCAGACAACGGACACCGGGGCAGGAGGCCCCTCGACTTCGCTCGGGGTAAACATGCCGCCGGAGGCGGCCACGGCTCTCGCCCTACGACCTGGGCAGGAGGCAAAGCTCCTGCCCTACTGTCGCTGCTGCTGGGCTAGGCCCACCAGACCTTTGGCGGGGGCTCGGAGACCGTGACTTCCTTGAGGAAGGCGACCGCCCGCCGGAAGCCCTCATCGATGCTCATGAGGCTGTCCTCGTGCTCGATGCTGAGCACGAAGTCATAACCGGCCAGCCGCAGCTCGGACACCATCTCCTTCCACACCTCCGCGCCGTGGCCCCAGCCGACCGTGCGGAAGATCCAGGAGCGCGCGATTTCGTTCGTATAGGACTTTGTGTCGAGCACGCCGTTGCGGGAGGTGTTGATGCGGTCAACTTTGACGTCCTTCGCGTGCACGTGGTAGGTGGAGGAGCCGAGGTCGCGGATGGCCGCCACCGGGTCGATCCCCTGCCAGAAGAGATGGCTGGGATCGAAGTTGGCGCCGATCGCCTCGCCGCAGGCCTCCCGCAGCTCGAGAAGCGTCTCGGGATTGTAGACGCAGAAGCCCGGGTGCATCTCGAAGCAGATCTTGGTGATGCCATGCTTTGCGGCGTAGGCGACCTCCTTTGACCAGTACGGAATCAGCTTCTCCTCCCACTGCCACTTCACGACCTCGGAGAAATCCGGCGGCCAGGGGCAGGTGACCCAGTTGGGATACTTGGAGTCGTCGCAGTCGCCGGGACAGCCGGAGAAGGTGATGACACGCTCGATGCCCAGCGCCTCCGCCAGACGGACCGTCTTGCGCCAGTCGTTGTGGAACTTTCTGGCGGTGGATGTCTGGGGATGGAGCGGGTTACCGTGGCAGCTCAGGGCGGAGATGATGAGGTCGCGCTGCTCGATGGCGCGCAGGAACCGTCTCTGGGCAGCTTCGTCTTTCAGCAGCGCGGTGGCGTTGCAGTGCGCATCGCCGGGGTATCCGCCGGTTCCAATCTCGACCGACTCACAGCCGACCTCGGCCACATGGTCGAGCATCTTCTCGAAAGGCATGTCGCCGTACAATACGGTGAAGACTCCGACTCTCATGTTGACCTCCTCGCCGGTTTCCTTTGGGACGTCTGACGCCCAGCCGAGTAGGCGACTTTCACCCAGCGGCCCTGGCGTGCGCTTTTCGCCGCGGCCTCGACTATGGCAACGATCCGGTGGCCGTCGGCAAAAGTCGGGAAGTTGTCGGCCTCGGACTCCCCTGCGATCCTCCGGTACACGTTCAGGAACAGGTTCTTGAAGGCGTCGGGGTAGCCCTCGGGGTGGCCGCCGGGGTAGTGGGCGTAGGGCTGGGCCTGCTCCCTGAGAATGGAGGGATCTTTTACGTAGGACTCATTGGCCCTCTCGCGGTAGCCCACCCAGAGTTCATTTGGCCGCTCTAGGTCGCCCGAGATCGCGCACTTGGAGCCATCTATCTCATAGAAGAGCCGGTTCTTCCTGCCCGCCGACACCTGGGAGACGTTGAACGCTCCCTTTGCTCCATTGTCCAGACGGAACAGCACGCTTGCGAAATCCTCGCTCTCGATCTCGACCTGTTCGTAGTCCTCGGGCTCGAGCATCTTGCCGGCGAACGCCTCCACCGCTGCCTTGGGACGCTTGCGGACCTTGTGAGTCGTCTGGAAGTCGGCCATCACCTCAGTGATCGTGCGGCCTGTGATGAAGGTGACGAGATCGCAGAAGTGGGAGCCGATGTCGCCCACAGCACAGCTCTCGCCCGAAACCTCCGGGTCCAACCGCCAGCTGTAGTCGGTCTCGTGCAGCAGCCAATCCTGAAGATAAGAGCCATGAATGGCATAGACCTCGCCTAACTCGCCCGCATCACAGATGGCCTTCGCCTGCTGGGACAAGGGATAGAAGCGGTAGTTGAAGCAAACTGCGTTGACGAGCCCTTTCTCCCGGGCCAGCGTCACGAGGCGTCGTGACTCGTCGGTGGTGCGGGTCAGCGGCTTCTCGGAGACGCAGTGCTTGCCGCTTTCGAGGATTGCCTGGTTCACTTCGAAGTGGAGGTTGTTTGGAGAGGCGTTGTGAACGACCTCCACGTCTGGGTCCTCGAGCAGCTTGCGCCAGTCACTGTAGGCGCGGGGAACGCCGAGCGCGGCCGCCTTCTGTTCGGTTCGCTCCGGGTTCCTCCCGCAGAGCGCGACGACCTCGACAAGGCCGAGCCGCTTGAGGGCCTCGACGTGCGCGGGCCCGATGAATCCCGTACCTATGACGGCCGCCTTGACGGTACGCATAGGCACTCTACTCTCCTCTCCGGTGATGTCCCGGCGACGAGCAACGGGCCCTCGAAGACAGGCTACTTGGATGTCGCCTCGGGTGTCGCCTCGGATGTCGGCTCGGGTGTCGCATCGGAGGTCGGCTCGGGTGTCGCATCGGAGGTCGGCTCGGGTGTCGCCTCAGATGTCAGCACCTTGATCTGCGCTCTCGCCAGTTGGTCGCGAATCCAGTTCGGCCACACAATCTGCTCCAACTTCTGTCGCCGCAGCCGGTCGCGAATAACGTCTCGCACTTCGTCGAGCGTGAACTGGTGCGGATCCATCTTCTGCTCCACTCGAATCAGCAAGTAGGAGCCCATGACCTCCACCGGGCCTGCCACCTGATTCAGGGGGGCCGCCAGCAAGTCGGCCTCAAACTCCGGTGGCAGCGATTGCTTGCCCCTCACGTGATAGCGGATGTTTCCGGCGGCCGCCTGCTCCGCCGGGGTACGAGCAGTCTCCCTGGCCACCTCCTCAAAGCTGCGGCCCTTGCGGATCTCCGCCAGGGCCGCCTCGGCCGACTGCTTGTCCAGGAACCTCATGGCCCGATATCCCACCGTCTCGTTGCGGCGATACGCTTGCTGGTTGAGCCGGTAGGATCGCTCAATCTCCCTGTCGTCTACATACACCTGTTCGAACAGCACCTTCTCCATAAGAACATAGGCCCGCGCTTTCGAGCGGAGCCACTCTCGCGTCACCCGCTTGGCGCGCAAGAAGCTTTCCAGCGCGGCCTCGGAGCGCACGCCGAGTTCCTCTCGGACCGAGGCGACTTTCTTCTCCACCTCCTCCTCGGTCACGACTATCCCTCGCCGATCCGCCTCCTGTTGCAGGAGAAGCTGGGCCACCATATCCTGAAGCACGTACGGCCCGTGATAGGACGTCGCCTTGTCCTTCACCAGCTCCAGCGATATCTCTTTGCCGTTCACCACCCACCCTGTCGCCCCGGCAAGCGCCTCAAACTCGGGACGAGGCGGCACTTCGCCGGCCACTGTAACTCGCGTGGTTTCCGCGCCCTCCTCGGGGCCAGGTTCGGCCTCGCCGGCCCAACCAAGACAGCAGGCAAAACAGAGACCGACAACGATTCCGATGACAGCGGTTATCTTCATTGGTATGGCTCCTTCCGGCGCGAGGCCCTTCCCCGCCTGGCCACTATCTGTTCAACCGATGGCCCCGACCTCCTGTCATTGCGGCAGGCGTTCCCGTGCAGCGGCCGCAAGCAAGCCACATACGGCTGCCGCATTCTGGACCTCCCCGCGGCGCACCATCGCCACCGCCTCTGACAGCGCCATCGAAACCGGCCGGATGTTCTCGTCCGACTCCTCAGACGCCTCTACGTGCTGAAGCTCGCGAGCGAGGAAGATGTGGATCAGCTCCGTGCTGAACCCCGGGCTCGTATAGGTCGAGAACAGGTGCACGAGCTCTCCCGGCGCCTGGCCTATTTCCTCCGCCAGCTCTCGACGAGCGCAGGCCTCCGGCTCCTCCCCCGTTTCCAGCACTCCTGCGGGGAGCTCCCACAGCACCTTCCCCGCGCCCTGACGATACTGGCGAATCATGATAACCCGGCCGTCGTGCAGCAGCGGCACCACGGCCACCGCCCCGGGGTGATGGACGATCTCCCGCGTCGCCGTGCCACCATCGGGCAACTCGACTTCGTCCACCGTTACTGAGATGAGCCGGCCGGTGAATGTCGTGCGCGAGGCTACGAGTCTTTCTCTGAGTTCTTCGTCCACTTCATCGCCTCGGCGGCCACTGAGCCCGCGGCCCCGGCAGCGAGGAAGAACTCCGGGTCCTGCTCTGGACTGCGGCCCATGCTCTCCACTGTCAGGCCCTTCTCCGCCAATACCCGAAGCCCTATCTCGCCTTTCGCCACCAGCACCTCGTGCCTTTCCGTGATGCCCGCGTCATCGAGCTGTCGGTGCACGAACTCAAGCTTGTCGGAATCCATCGCGGGCACCGCCACAACGGCCTGCACAAGCGCGACCCGACCCAGGGCGACCAGGCTCTGTCGGCTTACCCCGCGGTGGCGCTCCCTGGGATCCGCGAAACTTATCCTCGGCACGGCAATGGGCGTGCCGCCCAGGATGCTCACGGCGTTTATCTGATCGCCCTGAGCTATCGAGCCGAATCCCCATTCGGTCTCCGTGCCAACGTTGCCTGGCCCCTGAGCGATGACCGCGACGTCGGCGCTGACGACCGCCCTGGCGGCGATCAGGCCCGTGTAGAGATTTACCGCTTCGTAGTCGCCCCCGAACGCCTGGCCGACCGTGATTGCAGCGTCAACCAGTTCGGCCGCCCTCAGCTGGTCGGCCAGCTTGCTGAAAGCATAGGGCAGGGCGGCGGTGTCGGTCATGAGGTAGGCCACCCTCGACTCGGGCGAGAGGCCCTTGACGGCGGCCGCGGCCGGTGCGATCTGGCTATGGAGGCCGGCCACTATGACGGGCATTTTCGCCAGATCGTCGCAAGACTCGATCGCCTGACGGTACGGGCCTTCTTGCTCTTCGACGGCCGCGCAGCAGAACTGCATAGGGGTATATCGCAGCTTGACTATCCGGCCGACGTCCTGCGGCCTCTTCTCATCCCCGGCTCGCTTCATCACGAAGTGGTATCCCCCGGTTCCGAGGCCTGCCCTGACGGCCGTGGTGTTGAGGAGAATCTGCTCGCCCTCCCGGACGGCGCCGAGCAGCCGCGTGTAGTTGACGGCCTTCTCTTCTCCCGATGCCAGGCTGACGGTGAGCTCCTGCGCTCCGCGTCGCTCAGCATCAATCCCCACGACGCAGCCGACTTCGGTGCGCATGAAGCTGTTGCCCGACCCTTCACTCATCCACGTCCTCTGCTCCCGAGTCCGACCGCTTCAGGGCACGCTGCGCCCACCTCACGCTTCGCACCACTATCTCTTCTTCGGCCGCCAGAATGTCAGGCTCCGCCGCGCCGCGCTCGGTGAGCAGTTCCGGCTCGCGGCGCAGGCCACGATCTCGAACAAGCCGCAGCGTCCTGCCGAGGGCGAGCGCGGGCGTCTCCGGGAGCTGCCGCAGATACTCTTCTTCGAGCACGGGCATCGGATGCTTGCCAATGTACGCTTCTATGTTCAGGTTCGCCTCCGGCGCCTCTCTGGCGAGCACGTCCAGTGCGCCCCGCAGGTCAACGACCCCCTCTCCGAGAGCACACCCGATCAGGCAGAACCCGTCGGCGCGAGCGGCGACCTGGTAGTCTTTTAGATGAACGCTTCTGACAAGGGGCCCAAACGCCCGCGCGGATTCGAGCGGATCCTCGAGCAAGGCAAGCGGGTTCCCCGTATCGAAGCAAACCCCCACCCAGGTGCTGTCCACTCTCTCGAGCAAGCTCAGCAGCTCCTCGGTGGTGAGATCCTGGTGGTTCTCGATGGCAAGCCCAACCCCGTACCGGTCGCAGACCGGGGTCACCTGCAGCAGATCAGCAGCGGCTTGGGCACAGATGTCATCCATCTCCTGGGCGGACCTCGGTCGCGGCTTCCCCACAAATGTCCGAACCACGGGCGCCCCCAGGACGTGTGCGGCCCTCACCATGCTCTGGAGGTGCTCGGGGTTTGTCCCCCCGGTGCCCAGTTCCAAATACAGCCCAAGTGCCCCCGCTCTGCGCCGCAGTCCACTGACATACCCGTAGTCGAGGCTGTCGAGATGCCGCGCGTCGGCGAGCTGGAGGCCGTCGAGATTCAGCTCCGCGGCCTTCTCGAGGAAGTGATCCACGCTCATCGCCGGATCCTCGCGGGGAACATAGTCCCAGAGGCCGGCGGCGCAGCGGTAGCTGTAGGTGTCCAGCCCGAGCCTCAAGCATCGCCCCCTTGGGTGTGGTCGGCCCAGTATAGCTTCGCCGCGCGGGCGGTGTCAACGTTGTGCGATCCAAGCACCTCGCCGGCACAAGACGCTTCTCAGACCCGGCGGCATTTTCCTTGACATGGCGACTGAACCCGTGATAAAGTAACGGGGCCGCTAGATGAGGCCCGCCCGCTCGTCGGGCGGGCGTTCGCTTTTCCCCGTCGGTGCCCCACTGCAGGAGCACTATGGCCAGTACTCGATGACAGCAAGCGCAGAGCAGATCAAGGTCGTCATCCTCGACCTCGACGGAGTGATCTACCGAGGGCATACCCCCCTCCCAGGCGCCAGTGACGTGACGAAGTGGCTGGCCGCGCACGACTACCAGGTCTACTACTTCACCAACAACTCCACCAAGACGCGGGGGAGCTATGTGGAGCTGCTGGCCGGGTACGGCGTAGCCACTGACGTGGATCACATCGTGACATCGGCCTCTCTCACCGCGCGCTACTTCGCAGACAACGGACTGCTGCCGGCGACGGTACTGGTGGTGGGCGAGGAGGGGCTCCCTCAGGAGCTCCGAAGCGTCGGGGTGCGAGTAGTGCGCCGCCGGGGCAGGCGCCCCATCGGCTACGTCGTGGTGGGGATGGACCGGAAGTTCACCTATCGCAAGCTCCACGAGGCCCAGCAGGCGATCCGCGCGGGGGCGAAGTTCATCGCCACCAATCGAGACGCGACCTATCCGGTTGAGGGCAATGTGATCCCGGGCGGCGGAAGCATCGTGGCGGCCGTCGCCACGGCCGCCGAGGCCGAGCCGCTGGTCATCGGAAAGCCGTCCCCCGAGGCGGGCCGCCTGATAGCTCGGCAGGCCGGCGTGCGGCCCGAAGAGGCGCTCATGGTCGGCGACCGGCTGGAGACCGACATCGAGATGGGCCGGCGGGCGGGGCTGCTGACGTGTCTCGTGCTGACCGGCATCAGCACGGCCGAGGAGGCCCGGGCCCTGCCGGCCGCCAGCCGGCCGCACTGGGTCATCGACAGCATCAGTCAGGTGCTGGATCTCCTTCAGGGCCGGATTCCCCCGAGCGAGAGCCTAGCATGAGGGTACAGCCTCCGGTCGCGCTGACGATAGCTGGTTCCGACTCGGGCGGGGGCGCGGGCATCGAGATGGATCTCAAGGTCTTCTCCGCGCTGGGAGTGTTCGGGACCTGCGCTATTACCGCGCTCACTGCACAGAACACCGCGGGAGTGCGCGGCGCCTGGGAGGTCCCGCCCGGCTTTGTGAGAGAGCAGATCGCAGCGGTGCTCGACGACCTGCCAGTCAAGGCCGCTAAGACGGGAATGCTCTCCTCGGAAATGGTGGTCCGCGCGGTGCTGGAGGCAACGGGGCAAGGATCTGCTTTGCCGCTCGTGGTCGATCCCGTGATCGTGGCGAAGGATGGCACCCATCTGCTCTCGGAGGCCGGCATTGCGGCCGTTCGGGAGGAGCTGCTGCCTGCGGCCGCGATCGCCACCCCGAACATTCCCGAGGCGGAAGCGCTGACCGGCCTGAGGATCGCCTCCGAGGAGGACGTTCCCGCGGCGGCGGCGAAGCTGCGGGAGTTGGGGTGCACCTGGGTGCTTGTCAAGGGCGGGCATCTCGGCGGGCCGGAGGTGGTAGACCTGCTCCTGGGTCCGGAGGGCGAGCAGGCCCTCACGTCACCCCGAATCGCTGGCGGACCTTTCCACGGAACAGGCTGCGCGCTGTCGGCCGCCATTGCGGCCCACCTGGCGCACGGCCGTTCGATGCCCGATGCAGTTCGCGAGGCGAGGTCATTTCTCCAGGGACTGATCGAGAACGCGCTCGCGCTTGGGCAGGGAGCGCTCGTACTCCAGCCACAGTCGTGCAACGCAGAAAAGGAACAGCACTTATGACCAAGTTCATCTTCGTAACCGGCGGCGTCGTCTCATCGGTCGGCAAGGGCATCACGACCGCCTGCCTGGGCCGCCTGCTGAAGGACCGGGGCCTCACGGTGACGATCCAGAAGATCGATCCATACCTGAACGTGGACGCAGGGACGATGAGCCCGTTCCAGCACGGCGAGGTGTTCGTCACCGACGACGGCGCCGAGACCGACCTCGACCTCGGCCACTACGAGCGGTTCGTCGATATCAACCTGACCCAGCTCAGCAATGTGACGAGCGGGCAGATCTACGGCGCGGTGATCCGCAAAGAGCGGCAGGGCGAGTACCTCGGTCAGACGGTCCAGGTGATCCCGCACCTGACGGACCACATCAAGTCGCAGATCCGGGCCATTGCCAAGAAGAACTCGGAGGACATCGCTATCATCGAGATCGGCGGGACCGTCGGCGACATCGAGGGGCAGCCTTTCCTGGAGGCCATTCGTCAGATGCGGCGGGAGCTGGGCCCGGAGAACAGCCTCTTCATCCACGTCACCCTGATCCCCTATGTCGGGCCCTCCGGCGAGAGCAAGACGAAGCCGACCCAGCACAGCGTGAGGGAGCTGCGCAATATCGGCATCCAGCCCGACATCTTGCTCTGCCGCTCGCGCCGGCCGCTGTCGAAGGAGATGCGGGAGAAGCTCAGCCTGTTCTGCGATGTCGCGCCGGAGGCCGTCATCGAGGGGCTGGACACCGAGTCCATCTACGAGCTGCCGCTCATCTTTGAGAAGCAGGGCTTCGGCGGCCTCGTCGCCGAGCGGCTCGGAGTCAACGGGAAGCCGGACCACGCCGAGTGGGAGAAAGTCGTCCGCGGCATCAAGCGCGCCAAGCGCTCCGTGACGGTCGCCATGGTCGGCAAGTACATGGCACTGCAGGACGCATACATCAGTATCACCGAGGCGATCAAGCACGGCGGCATCGCGAATCAGGCCGCGGTCGAGATCAAGCGGGTCGATTCGGAGGAGATCGAGGAACACGGCGCGGAGAAGCTGCTCGAAGGCGTCCACGGCATCGTAGTCCCCGGCGGCTATGGGGACCGGGGAGTGGAAGGGAAGATTCAGGCCATCAAGCACGTGCGGGAGAACAAGATCCCGTTCCTGGGGCTCTGCCTCGGGATGCAGTGCGCGGTGATCGAGTTCGCCCGCCACATCTGCGGATGGAAGGACGCCAACAGCGCGGAGTTCGACTCGAAGACCAAGCACCCCGTGCTCGCCCTCCTCCCCGAGCAGGAGGGGGTCACCGACATGGGCGCGACCCAGCGGCTGGGGGCCTATCCGATGCGGATCATGCCGGGCACGATGGCCCGCAAGGTCTACGGCGCCGCCCGGGCCGACGAGCGCCATCGCCACCGCTTCGAGGTGAACAACGAGTTCCGCTCCGAACTGGAGGACAAGGGGCTGGTCACGGCCGGGGTGAGCCCCGACGGCAAGCTGGTCGAGCTGATCGAGCTGCCCGACCACCCCTTCTTCCTCGGCAGCCAGTTCCACCCCGAGTTCAAGTCCCGCCCCAACCGCGCCCACCCGCTGTTCCGCGAGTTCGTGAAAGCAGCGGTGAAGCACGCGGGAAGGAAGTGAGGCAGGAGCCGTAGAGCGCCACCGCGGCCGGCAGTCACCGCTCCCTGCTTTGCATATGCAAACATCTGTGCTATAATCCGGCGCATTTCCACACAGGGCAGGGATAGTGGCAGCGGAATTCGCGAAGTTCCTCGAAGAGATCGCATCGGCAGCAGGATACGCCGGGCAGATCGTGCACGTGGAGGAGATACCGGCCCGGGGCGCCAGCTATGGGAAACTCGCAAAGCGGCTGCCGGGGCCGATCCAAGAGGCCCTGTCCGCGCTCGACATCCAGCGGCTGTATTCCCACCAGGCGGAGGCGATCGAGAGCATTCGCGCCGGGAAGCACACCGCCATCGTCACCGGCACGGCCAGCGGGAAGACCCTCTGCTACAACCTGCCCGTGCTGGCGCGGCTGCTGGCGAAGCCCGAAGCGAAGGCGCTCTATCTCTTCCCGACGAAGGCGCTGGCGCAGGATCAGGTGCGCGGGCTGCGGCGGCTGGCCGACGCGCACCCGGAGCTGGCCGACCTGGTGCGCTGTGGCACCTATGACGGCGACACGCCCGGGCCGACGCGGCGCAAGCTGCGGCGCGAGGCGAACATCATCATGTCCAACCCGGACATGCTCCACCAGGGCATTCTGCCCTATCACAGCCGCTGGGGCAGCTTCTTCGCCGATCTCGATTTCGTCGTCGTGGACGAGATCCACACCTACCGCGGCATCTTCGGCTCGAACGTCGCCAATGTGCTGCGGCGGTTGAACCGCATCTGCCGCCACTACGGCGCCTCGCCGACCTATGTCTGCTGCTCCGCCACCATCGCCAACCCGGCCGAGCTGGCCGAGCGGCTGGTCGGCATGCCCGTCACGCTCGTGGACCGGGATGGCTCTCCTCGAGGGCCGAAGCGGTTCGTGCTGTGGAACCCGCCCTATATCGACACCGGCAAGATGGAGCGGCGCTCGAGCAATGAGGAAGGACACCGGCTGCTGGTGTCGCTGCTGCGGAAGAAGGTCCAGTCCATCGCCTTCGCCCGCACGCGCATCGTGGCCGAGCTGCTCTATAGATACACAGCGGAGGCGCTGGAGAAGCTGAAGCCGTCGCTGGCCGACGCGGTGCGGCCCTATCGCGCCGGCTATCTGCCGCAGGAGAGGCGGGAGATCGAGCGGCAGCTTTTCTCGGGAGAGCTGCTGGGCGTGACGAGCACGAATGCGCTCGAACTGGGGATCGATGTGGGCAGCCTCGACGCCTCTCTGATCGTCGGGTATCCGGGCACGATCGCCTCCACCTGGCAGCAGGCCGGCCGCGCCGGC
>CAZLHI010000038.1:0-29529 GCA_964559435.1 uncultured bacterium
CCGTGGACCACTTCTCAAGAATGGTGACCGTCGCTTGCCCTCTAGAGGGTCCCAACGCCGGCTGGATCGTAGATGCTCTGGAGAATGCTTTCCTGCGGCACGGATCGCCGAAGCACATCATCACCGACCAGGAGGGCGTCTTCATCTCCGATGTCTTCGGTGAGCTGCTGAAGCAATGGAACGTCAAGCAGCGGTTCGGTGCCGTGGGCAAGCACCGATCCATCGCCGGCACCGAACGTGCGATCCTGACACTGAAACATGAATGGCTGAAGCGCGTGCCCGTCATCAGAGGCATGGATCATCTGACTAGCCTGCTGGTCGATTTCGAGCTCTACTACAATGAGTATGGAGGGCACATGACGCTGCGCGGCGCGGTTCCGGAAGCCGTCCACCGTGGCGAACGCTGGCAGCCCCCAGATCGCTCGGCGAAGGCCGTCGCCAGCACGGTCGAGCGCCGCTTCTTCCCAGACACTCGAACCACAGCATACCGGTTGGCAGCATGATCTCAGGCCGGTTCCACGGGCGGTTGACAATCACAGAGTGCGTCAAGCCATCCTAGGCAGCGCGCCCGCCGCCTAGCACCTGGCTATAGACCGCGAGCAGCCGGCGCGCATGGTCCTCCCATGTGAGGTTCGCGTCGAGCACCCAGCCACGAGCGGCCTCTCCGAGTCGGGTCGCGTTCGCAGGATTGGCAAGCAGGTCGCCGATTGCCGCGGCCAGGCTGACGGGATCGTGGGGGGGTGTCAGCCGGCCTGTCACGCCATCCTCGATCAGCTCCGGTAGGCCGCCGACGCGCGAGGCGAGGACCGGCCGCGCACAGGCCATCGCTTCCAGCGCGGCGATGCCGAAGCTCTCGGAATGGGATGGTATGACACAGACGGCGCTCGCCGCGAGCCAGTACGGTATTTCGGTGCGAGGACGTGCTCCAACGAGACGCACCCGATCAGTGAGGTGCAGTTCCGCGGCGCGAGAAGTGATGGCCGCAGCCAGGGGGCCGTTGCCCACGTAGAGGAGTTGCGCCGCGGGATACGTCCCGGAGAGGATTGCGAACGCCTCCAGCAGGTCCAGCACTCCCTTGTGCGCGACCAGGTTGCCCACGTACAACACCTTCGGAGCGTCGTCGAGTCCTAGCTGACTTAGCGACTCCTCCCGTGGGATGGGCTGGAAAAGGTCGAGGTCTACGCCGTTCGGAACCACTGCGATCTCCCGCCTCGGCCTCGCAACCTGCGCAGCATGAGAGGCCAGGTCAGGGCTGACCGCCACCACTTGATCGGCATGTGCAAGGACACGGGCCGCCTGCCCGCGGCAGACAGCCCTCTTCGCCGAGCGATAAATGTCACTGCCGTGGGCAGTGCAGACCAGTGGTAGACCTGGATGTCGCGCCGCGGGAAGAGCGGCATAGCCGGTAGGGATGATCTCGTGGGCATGAATGAGCTGAAAGGGCACCTCCACCTGCGCCCTGTAGATTGCGCGTGCCAACCCGGGCCTGCGTAGCGGGCCTCGGAGGCAGGCGAGCGCGGGCCAGGGTGGGTGAGGGATGGTCACGTAACGGACGCGGATCCCATCCAACACACGCTCTTCCGGTACCTCGCGTCTCCCGCCTGATCCGAATGGCGGCCGCCATGCGACTGTGCGGATGACCTCCACGTGAACGCCCAGCCGCGCCAGCGAACGCGCGCTCTCATGGATGAATGAGCCGTGGGTCTCGTGCCACGGCGCGGGATACATGCCCGTGACGAACAAAACTCGCAGAGGTTCAGCGCCCACGTTCCGCCAAGCCCTGGACAGGTGCGGCTGAGCGGCCCAGAGCCGCCCCCGCATGCATCACTCCCAGGGTGGCCCAGATCAGCTTGTCAGTGAGGATCTGGTGCCAGAAACAGGCCTGACCGAGGAACGCATACAGAATGAACCGCAGCCCCATCAGAAGGCGAGCTTCGCGAACGCGACCGCTGGTTACGAGCGCGGTCTCGGCCGCCTTCATTCTGAGGTGAGTGGCGAGGATGATCGCCAGGAAGAATGTCAACCCGGCCCAACCGGTGGTCCCGGCAATTTCCAGGTAAGTGCAGTGGCTCGCCAGCCGCCGGCCCGGGTCGTCCGGAGCCCGGTAGATATCATAGTAACTCTCCGCGTTCCCCAGGCCAACGCCCAGCGGATTGTGCAGCGCGATCGCGAGCCCGGTGGTAGTGGTGCGGGAGCGCGCGGAGACGCTCTGCTCACCAGGCTTTCTCGTTGCGAGCAGTCGGGTGCGAACGGGGGCCGGCATCACGACCAGCAGGAGCGCCCCTGCCGTCACCGCCGCCGCGAGAATCACTGCTTGGCCACGCCGGGTCCTGGGTCGAAAGCGAAAGGCGTGACAGGCCAGAAGCAGCCCCAGGCCGAAGGCGATACTGGACCGAACCATGGTGCTGAAGAGCGCGGCGACAATTGCCAGTGTGCCGCCGGCAGCTGTGACCTGAGCCCGGCGGCTCGACGCAGATATGAGGAGGGCGAGTCCGTATCCCGCGGCCGAGACCAGCATGAACGCAAAGGAGTGCGGTCGCGTGGTCAGGCCGGTGGTTCGAATCGCTCCGTAGTACCTCCAGACGTGAACGCCCGGAACCGTGATGCGAAACACATACTGGGCGATCGCGATGAGCGCGGCCGCCACCATGCCGAAGAAGACCACCCAACATACGATCCGCAAGTCGCGCCAGCTTTGGATGCACGCATAACCAGTGATGCTCAGCGCGGCCAACAGGGCGAGCCTGGCGAATGCTTCGGCCCAGGCGCGACGATCCGGCGCTAGCACTACCGTAGCGAAACCACACACGAGGAAGGCGACCAGAAAGAGGGTCCACCAGGAGGGCCTTGCCCGAGTCCAGCCATCCTGCCGTAGGCGCCAGCCGATCGCGGGAAGAGCCATGAGGCCGACAACCACGCCGGTGGTGCGCGCTGGTGAAGTGAGGCCATACCCCACGGAGGCCAGCTCGAACATATAGAGCAGAAGCAGGCCGGCGAATCCCCACGAGAGACGAGCAAGGCAAAGCGCAACCGCGGCCAGGCTGCAGATGACGTATTCCGCGTGCTCTTCCGCCCCGGAAGCTGCCCAACTGAGGGCGAACAGCGCGGCGATCCCGGCGGCGACCGCGGCGGTATTGGCCACTTCCGTTCTCTTGGCTGGGAGAGCTGAGACGCTCATCCTCTGACCTGAGATGAGGCCGGGGAGGCCGCGCTCAAAGAGTCAACCACGAGGACAGCAACCACGGCGGCAAGAAGCCCGACAATCAGGGCAAGAGCGAGTCGCACTTTCAACCCAACCGTTCGCACACTCTCGGTCGGCGCCGCGCTCACCGTTGCTTCGCTGTAGGTGAGCCGTTGGTCTCTGAGGCTGTCCACCAACCTGAACGCGGCGGAGACTGATTCGAGGGCTAGGGTAGCCTCTGAGAACGATGTTAGGAGCGGCGTGTTATCCTGCCTCTGCTCCGAGGTCCCGTTGGCGTCAGCAGACTCGCGGTTCGTTTCCCGCACTAGGGTAAGGAGCTTGGGCTCCAGCTTTGTGAGAGCGTCTCCGATCGACGCTAGCGCGCGGTCCTGTGCCTGGACAAAAGCGGCATTCTTCTCCCGGACGTATTCCTCCATGACCGTGTTGGCATAGACGCGAGCGGTCTCCGCGTCCGGGCCGGTCGCTGCCACCTGCATCGTCGTCATCGCCGCGTTGAGATACAGCGACGTGATACCGGTTCGCTCGGCCGTCTCTCGGAGGGCTTCAGGTAGCGAGGACCGAGCGCTCCGGCACTTCTCGCTGCTGGAGATGGCGCTCGCCTGTTCCCGGAGCGGACGAGATAGCACTCCGGTCACCTCCTGCATCATTGGCGACTGCAGCAGCGAAGTCTGCCCGAGCGCGGCCGCCCTCGCGTCCACAACGGGCAGCGATACCACGCCGGTCGCGGTGAATAGGCTGCTTGGCGGCGCCGCGGAGACCGATCGAGGGGCCAAGGCGAACATCACACCCGCTGCGAAGACGAAGAGGAAAACGACGGCAAACATCAACCGCCTACGTCGGAAGACAGCGAGGTAGGCCCCCACCTCCGCCTGCGGACCGTCCTGACATGCACCCAGGTTATCGGTGCCGCACATGTTGGCTCTCTCCCTGAACAGATCGAGTTTAGGGTTCGGCGGCCGGAGCCCCGCTCCTCCTACGCTGCCGCTAGGCAGTTACTTGTCTCTCGAACCGCCGGTCGTTGTCGGGCGTGGCTGAGACCAGTGGGAGAGGGCGTAGGGCGGTACTGTACCGAAACTCATCCGGGCCTCGAAAAGTCCAGGGATCTCCTGGTCTTTCGGGACATTTCCCAGGGATTGACTTCCAGCCGTCTCTGCGGCACCCTCCCCCCATGTTCTGGCACCTGATTCTCGTGTTGTTTTCCCCTCTCTACCTGATGTTCGCGCTTCTCTTCCGTAGCGACCGAGCTCGCCTGGTGGTGGCTCTCCACCAACAGGTGTTGGTGCTGCAGCGACAGCTCGGGAAGCAGCCGTCGTTGGTGAGAGCAGAGCGGTTGGCACTGGTGCTGTCGGGGATGGTGCTGACGAGGAAACGGCTCGGAGAGGCCCTGCTGATCGTGAAGCCCGAGACCCTGGTGCGCTGGCATCGTGCGATCGTGAGACGACATTGGAGGTTGCTGTCCAGGAGGAAGCCGGGACGTCCGCCTGAGATCACCCCACAGATGGAGCAGTTGGTGTTGCGCATCGCCCGGGAGAACTCGTGGATGGGCTACGGCAAGATCGCCGGGGAGATGCGCAAGCTGGGGTTCGTGCGCTTCGGCCGCAGTAGCGTGGCTCGCATCCTCAAGCAGCACGGACTCACTCCCGAACGCCGACACAGCTTCGGCCTGGGATGGCTGCAGTTCCTCACACACTACGGGCGATTCATCTGGGCCAGCGACTTCTGCACGGTTACCACGGCAACACTGCGCACCTATTACGTCGTCTTCTTCCTGGAGATCGGCACTCGGCGGATCGTCCACTGGAACGCCTCCGTCTCCCCGAACGAAGCCTGGGTGGCCCAGCAGTTCCGGAAGCTCGCCGTGGTCAGCGACGAGCAGCCGCGCTATCTGATCCATGACCGGGACAGCAAGTACACCCGACACGCTGACTCCCTGCTGGAAGGTGTGGGCACGGAGGTGATCCGGCTGCCAGTGCGCTCTCCCGATCTGAACGCGTATGCGGAGCGCTGGATTCGCAGCCTGCGACAAGAGTGCTTGGACCGCATCATCATCCTCAACGAATCCCACTTGCGCTGGGTGTTGAGGGAGTACGTGCGCTACTACAACGAACGTCGTCCTCATCAGTCACTGGGGCATCTGCCACCGGAGGCCCTGCCTGAGTATCCGTGTCACGGACAGGTCGTTTCTCGGCCCGTACTCGGAGGTCTCATCAACGACTACTGCCGTCTCGCCGCCTGACGAAGGGCTGGGTCCGCCACACGACCTGGAACTGCTGCGCGCCTGACGTGGTCTGCAGGGCTGGCCATAGCGGTCCTCGGCGGGGTGCGCACCCTCAAGAACTCCATCAACCAACCCACGCGAGGGAGTGGATCCGACTATGCACCTGCTGAAAACAGCCCCGGATTAGTTTCGGTACACTACGCCCGGAGGATCTGAGCTGGGAGGCGGCGATCAGACTGTTCGTGGAGGGCTGGGCCGCGGATCATCCGGGGATCAGGCCAGGGACACTGGAGCACTACCGCGAGCAGGTGGTGAACCGCATCGCTGCGTTCGCAGAGCAACGAGGGATCGCCAGCGTGCAGGACTTCGGTAGGCACGACCTGCGCGCGTTCGTGGTGCGGTTAGACAGCTTCGTGACGGCCAATGGCAGACCGCTCACCCCACGCGGCAAGCAGATGGCGCTGGCGACAGCGAAGCAGTTCCTGGGGTGGCTGTATCAGGAGCGGCTGCTTCCCGAAGACATCGCCGCGCAGGTTGGCACATACCGCCTGGACACTGACCCGGAGCCCAGGGCCACCCCGGGTGCGGATCTGGAGAAAGTCCTGTCCTCGCTGGACCTGAGCAGGCCCACGGGTGTACGCAACATGGGGATGATCCACCTGATGGCATTCTGCGGTCTGCGGGTAGCGGAACTGGTGGGAGTCAATGCCAGCGACCTGGACCTGGAGGAGGGCCGGGTGCGGGTGAGAGCGGCAACCAGCAAGGTGCGGCGCACGCGGTTTGTGGACCTGCCGCTCACGATCTCAGACGGGAGAGAGGTGGTCAAGCCGGAGGTGGCTCAGTTGATGGCTTCGTGGCTGAGACTCCGGTCACACGCCTGCCCGCACCTCGGTGAGGAAGATGCTCTCTTCGTCAGGCTTGGGCCGAACCAGTTTGCATACGGGACGCGAGAGACAGGCAGCACCGGCGCCAAGGCCAGGCCGCCGGGAGAGCGTCTGACCACCGACGCGGTGCGCACAATCCTGAAGCGAGTCGCTGCCGAGGCAGGGGTGGACCCGCATCTCGTCACGCCCCACCGGCTGCGCCATTACTTCGGGCTGACCTCCGCGATGGCCGGAGTCCCCACGACGGCGCTGATGAGAGCCTTGGGTCACCGCACTCCGATCATGACCGCCCGCTACTCTGAGTTCGCGGATGCAGAACGGAGGGGGGCGTTCGCCAGGGCCGACATCACAAACGGCATCAGCCTGCTCCCCGTTGGTGCTGGTACGCGCACGCGCTGAGCGGCTAGCGACGGAGCAGGAGAAGAAGGCGGGGATGACTCCGCCGGAGGTGTTGGGGCGATCGCCAGCAGAGCTGCAGCGGCAATACCGGACGGTACCTGGAGTCAGTGGGCGTGTCTAGTGGAAGCTCACGGAGTCGTTGGCGGGGTTGCACTGAAGGAACTCCGGCGCACCCAATGTAGTCTACTATCATGGTCGTAGGCAAGGAGGGTGCCTTATGGCGCTGAGGACATTCGCAGGAGTGTTGTTGCTTCTCGCCGGCGGCTGCGGGACGACAACACCAGGCGTGCGCCATACCAAGACCGATCTCCCACCACCGGCCGCATCGAGGGCCGAGGCGGCCTCGGTGCCCCAGTTCCAGTCTCTACCGGAAGGGCTTCGCCGGACGGGCATATCGCCGGCCTTGGCACTGCAGCTCGGCCACGCGGGGACCGTCACTGCCGTCGCCTTCCATCCGAGCAAGATGCTGCTGGCCACGGGCGCCATCGACGCTACGGTGAGGGCGTGGGATGCGAACACCGGTGCCCAGATTCAGATGCTCGCCGGCCACCGCTCCCGTGTGAAGAGCGTCGCCTTCAGCCATGATGGCACGCTCTTGGCGTCTGCCTCTCTGGACACTACGGTGACCCTCTGGCAGGTTGGGTCCTGGCGTCGGGTTCGGACGCTGCGGCGGAAGATCCCGCGGGAGGACTCCCAACCCCTTTCCTTCTTAGGCGGCCAGTCGGTGGCCTTCAGCCCCGATGATCGGCTTCTCGCCTGCGGGTACAGCGACGGTCAGATCATCCTATGGGAGACAGAGACCGGACGCCAGCTCCGACAGTGGAAGGGTGGTGACAGGGTCTTCGACAGCATGGTCGCATTCAGCCCAGATGGACAACTGATGGCGACCATCTACCGAGCCAGGCGCTCGGACGTGATCGGGACCGACCGGCAGCTGGTGAAGCTCTGGGAGGTGGAGACCGGTGCGCTCGTGCGGACGATCACACCACGTACCTACTACCCCCTGGGTGAGGTCTTGTTCAGTCCGAACGGCACGCTGTTGGCCGCCGGAGACACGATCTACGACGTGGCGACAGGCGGCATAGTGCTCCCTCTGGGCGACGGGGGTATCGAGACTGCCGCCTTCAGTCCCGACGGCTTACTCGTTGCCTGCGCAGTCCTGCAACGGCCGCACGACGGCGTGTCGGCAAGGGGCCGATCGGACCACTACCATCTGGAGCTATGGGATCTAGCCAAGGGCGAGCAGGTGCAGGCGCTGCCGGGGGAGGTGCGCGTCTACTCACACGTCGCCTTCAGCGCGGACGGGGAGCTACTGGCCGCCGGCATTGACAAGCAGGATGTTGGTCTCTGGGAGGTCGCTACCGGCCGGCTGATCGGGACGTTGGCGGGTCGCGTCTCGGGGGTCACGCGGGTGGCGTGGGACGCGGACGGGTCGTCGCTGGCGGTCTTGACGAAGGAAGGCCCTCCCGTGATCTGCGATCTCCAAGAAGGTACTGTCGAGTTGTTGCTCGGCGAGTCGGAGCGTCAGGCCAAAGCGATCGCGTTCAGTCGAGATGGCGAGTACCTTGCGCTCGGAGTCGACAACGAGATCGAGCTGAGGGATGCGAACACGAGGCGCCTGTTGCGGACACTGGAGGGACACACCAAATCCGTGATTTCGCTGGCCTTCAGCCGCGATGGCCGCGCGCTTGCCTCAGGTTCGTGGGATGAAACTGCGCGGCTTTGGGACGTCGCGACGGGCCGGCTGATCCACGTGCTGCGAGGCGACCGGCGCGACGGTCGGCCGAGCCCTTCGGTGTGGTCGCCGGGCTCAGCGGACTGGCGCGCGGACTTCGCCCTTGCTACCCCTTCGTTCGACCACGGGGTCCAGTTCGTCAGGTCAGGCAGAATCGCGCCTGGCGTCGTTGACATCGCCTTCAGCCCGGGTGACGACGTGCTTGCCACCGCGGCTGTCCACTACTTGGCACTCTGGGATGTGGCGACCGGCCGGAGGCTGCGCATGATGGGTTCCGGACCCGGCACCTACTCGCTTGCGTTCGCTCCCACCGGCGACTTACTTGCCTTTGGCATGTACGACGGCCCAATCAAGCTCTGGCGAACCGATTCGTGGACACAGGTCCGTCAGTCTAGAGAGCACCTATCGAGAGTGAATCAACTTGCGTTCGACCCCGCGGGCCGCCTGCTCGCGTCCTGTGGCAATGACCCGGCGGTAAAGCTCTGGGACGTGCGGTCAGGGAGACTGGCGCGGGCTTTCAATGGGCACACGTGGCGGGTCCAGTCCGTAGCCTTCCACCCTTCAGGGCACCGGCTGTCATCCGGGTCGTCCGACGGTACCGTGAGGGTGTGGGATACTGCCTCGGGAAGGAATCTGCTGACTCTGTACCTGCTTGACAAAGGGCGTGAATGGATCGCCCTCGACTCCCTCGGCCACTATGACTGCTCAGAGGGGGCACAGAGCGCTGTCGCCTGGCGGGTCGGCGACGAAGTTTCTGCCTCCGGAGAACTCGCCGCCGAGTTGCGGCGCCCGGGACTGGTGGCGCAGGTCGGTGCGAACGAGCCGCGGTCAGCCAACCTGCGGAGGTGATGGGGCATTCCTGAGGGTCGTGCTTGAGTCACGTCCTACGACGGAATGCAGCCATGAGGCGAGGGTATTGACACCCGCGCAGGATCCGCCAGACTGAGATCAACTAGACAAGGCCTGCCTACGTCACGCAAACGCGGCGAACGCTTCTGATGTTCTTTCGAGCAGCTACCGGATGACGGGAGCCGCAGGGAGACCGTCAGAGGCGCCCTCTTTTCGTTTGGGGGAGGCGGGAGATGGCGATTCGCATCGACAACGAGACAATCTCCGATCGCCCGTGGGGCGAGGTAGACAAGGCCGCCCTGGCGCGACGGATGGCTGAGGCCGGTGAAGCCGAGGCGATACGCGAGGTGGCATGAAGTGGCCACGATCTCGGGGTGCTGACAGTGTCGCCAGGAGGTGGTAGAATTGGCGCGATCTCAGCCTGTTGAAGGCGAACAGCTGACTTCCCATCAGGGGATCAAAGGACCAGAACCGGCGCGCGAAGGGCAGATGAGAACGCAGTGAGGCAGTGCGGTATTGGCTGTTCTGCACTGTCATTATGTGGAAACGGACACAGGCTGAGACGTGAGCCGGCGTAGCTCAGTTGGTAGAGCGGCTGATTTGTAACCACCCTCTCTGCATCATCTGATCCCTTGCGCACGGTGGAGGAACGGTGGAGGTTTGGTGGTGGATTTCGGGGCTTTCGCGGCGTTTTGCGCGATCTTGCCGTGCCGTCCAGGAGGAGGTCGGGGTCCGATTTGTCGGCATGATTGCAGGGAAATCCGGCTCCCGCGGACCCGCGACGTGACGGTCGGTGGGACCGAGCAGCGGTGGAGGATCGGTGGAGGTTTGGTGGAGGAACGGTGGAGGCTGAGCGCGTTCCGGGGTGGTGATTTGGTGGTGGATGGGTGGAGGGTCACCGAGGTACGCAGGAGTGCAGGCTCCCACGTTGACAGGAGGCCTGCTGCTATGCGATGATTGATGTGGTCACCATGACCATCATGATTGCGGAGGGTATGATGCGGAAGACCGTGAGCGCGGTTCGGGCGCGCGGCAAGCTGGGGGAGCTGCTGGAGGAAGTGTACTACCGGGGGAGCCAGTACGTGATCGAGCGTGCGGGCAAGCCGATGGCGGCGGTGGTGCCCGTGGAGCAGTACGAGCAGTGGCGCAAGGAGCGAGAGGCCTTCTTCGAGCTGGTGGAGGAGATCCGCTCGCGCAACGCATCGGCGGCGCCTGAAAGCGTCCAGCGGGATGTCGCGGCGGCCCGCCGGGGGCGGCGCCGAGCGCGATGATCCGCGCGGTGCTGGACGTAAACGTCCTGGTCAGCGCCCTCATCAGCCCACGGGGCACGCCAGCCCGCATCCTGAACCTGTGGCGAGAGGAGGCCTTCGCGGTGATGGTGAGCGAGCCGGTGCTGGCGGAGCTGGAGCGAGTGCTGTCCCGACCGAGCTTCGCGCGCAAGTACGGACTGACGCCCGCACACGCGACAGCCCTTCTCCGGGGCCTTCGGCGCTTCGCCATTGTTACGCCCGGGGAACACGAGGTCAGCGCGGTGGCACCGGACCCGGACGACGATGCGTTGCTGTCGTGCGCGGTGGAGGGGGAGGCGGACTATCTGGTCGCCGGAGACAAGGGGCTGCTGTCGCTCGGGAGCCATGAGGGGGTCGCCATCATCTCGCCGGCGGCCTTCGTTAAGGCAGTCGCAGCGTCCTAACAGCAGCCTGTTTCAGCGCTTCGCAGCGCGCTTTGCGCGCGAGCTGCGCCTCTTGCCGCTCTTGCGTTCCCGGTAGTGGGCCCGCTGTCTGGCCGCATCCCCACAGCGGGCCGTGCAGTATTGCTGATTGGTGCGTCTGGGGAAGAACACGCCTCCGCACCCGGAGCACTGCCGCAGAGCGGCCCGCTGATCCACCAGCTCTGCCAGCTGCAGGTAGGCCGCCGTCGGAAGGGTGGACACCCGGCGAACGCGGGTGAGCTCGAGGGCCTCGGGGCGAGGCCTGCCCGAGGGGCGATCGCCCCGATCCAGTTGCGCGTCCAGCCAGTGGTAGACCCACCAGCGTCGAGAGTATTGCTCGCCGAGATTCAGCTGGTCGGCCAGCAGCTTGGTGGCCAGCCGCCGGCACTGGGACTTGTTGCGAACGAACTCGAGTGAGGGCCTTGCTTTTTCCGGCACGTCGGCGTCCCGGGTCTCCGCCTCCGGGTCATCCACCACATCCCGAAGCAGTTTGCCGGCGACGATGTGCACCCCTGCCAGTTTCTTGCCCTTGGGCACCTCCCCCAGCAGTGATCGGAGGAAGTCCGTGCGGTCATCCCGCAGGCCGGCATAGAGCTGGTAGGTGAGCCGCAGTCCCCGCGCCCTCTCCCGCACCCACCACAGGGGCTCGGTGTAGATCATGCGAGCGTCGGACAGCACCCGGTCCGGATGCTCGGGGTCCACCCGTGCGACCCACTGCGGATACCATCGGCCGTCCTTGGGCCACCAGCCTCCCAGCGGCCCGTAGCCCGCGTAGAAGGCAACCACTTCCGCCTCGGAGGGCGACTCATCCCGGGCGAACGTCCGCACCATCTCCGGCAACACGTCTGGGTCTCGCAGCGGGGTATAGGGCCTGCGACCTGTGCTGTCGGGCACCGGGTCCGGGCTGTCCTGTGCGTAGTACTCCACCAGGCGGTTGTCGTCCATGGCTTCGGCCGTCGGCGGCATCTCCTCCGCCCTCAGAGGACGGAGGCGCGCCCTGACCCGAGGCCAGCGCCCCACATCAATCTCCTGCTCCAGCGGCACCTGCTCTGCCATATCTTACCTCATGCAATAACTCGTCTCGAAACCGAGGATACCGCAGGGTTTAAGCATTGTCAATACCAGGGAAATCATGTAGTATCAAGTCGCTTAGAAACCAGAGTGAGGCGAGATGCGCTCGGCCGGCAGCGCGGGCGGCCACCTGAGCGGTCCTGTGCTCCGATGTCGGGCGACGTACCAGAGCCATGTCCACAACCACAGAACGAGCTCAGCCCTAGGAGCGGCTGCCCCGGGAGACCGGTCCGGCCTTTGAGGCCTTCGGGGTCTTCCTGGGGCTGGGCCCAGGGCGCACCATAGCGGGCGTGGTGAGGCGCCTTGACAAGGGCGAAAGCCTGATCCGCGAGTGGGCCAGGCGCCATGACTGGTGGAGGCGCGCCTGGCTCCACGACGTGCACGAGGCGCGGCAGGACGAAGCAGCGGTCCGCCAGCAGCGGGACGAGATGCTGCAGCAGCATCTGGATGATGTGGGGCGGATGGGCCGAGCGTGCCTGCTGTACTTCCGAACACTGGTCCGCCGGGACCCCGAGACGCAGGAGATCAGGTTTGCCCCGCAGTTCACGCCCGCGGTAGCGCTGCGTTTCCTCGAGGTGGCGCTGAAGGCCCAGGGGGCCTTCCCCCCCTCGAACCGCAGGGAGGAGCCGGAGCACGAGCCGCGGCCCACCGAAGGCGACCTCTTCCAGCTGGCCGACGGGGAACTCGAGGAGCTGATTGCTCTGGCCAAAGAGCGAGCACAGCAGCAGGAGAGAGAGGAGGAACAGGAACATGCCATCGACCAGGACAGCACGCAGCAGAGCTCGGAGGAAGACGTCGAGCAAGAGGACGAAGCGGAGGGGAACGGAGAGCAGGACTCAGCGTAGGGGCCGGACGAGTAACCGGCGCAACGGGATTGAGGTGCAACCAGTACGGGTCGATCAACTCCATCCCTGGTCCGACAATCCCCGGCACATGCCGGAGCCAGAGCTGGAGAAGCTCAAGCGCTCCATCCAGGAGTTCGGTCTGGTGGAGCCGCTTGTAGTGCGCCGCAGAGACCACCTGGTCGTCGGCGGGCATCAGCGTCTGGAGGCGGCGAAGGCACTGGGGCTGAGAACGGTCCCGGTCGTGTTCGTCGATCTCTCCGACGCACAGGCCAAGGCCCTGAACCTCGCCCTGAATAGGATCCGAGGAGACTGGGATCTCCCGAAGCTGGGAACGCTGCTTGAGGAACTCCAGTCCCTGCCCGACCTGGATGAGACGCTCACCGGCTTTGATCCCCAGGAGATCGACGATCTCTTGGCCGACCTGGAGCGGAAGCTGGCCCCCGATCCGAGAGAGGAGAGCTTCCCGGAGGCGGCCGAGGCCCTGCAGGAGTGGCTGGAGCGCGCCCCCACACGGGTAGGCGAGGGGGAGTTGTGGCAGCTGGGCCGGCATCGGCTGCTGTGCGGCGACAGCCTGGCGCCGGGAGGGCTGGAGCGGCTCTGTGACCAGCAGAAGGCGGACCTGGTCCTGACCGACCCACCCTATGGCATCGGCTACCAGTCCACCCAGCCGCGCCGGGGACGGAGGAAGAGGCCCATCGCCAACGATGGAGTGAGTGACTTCGACAGCTTCATCGCGAAGGCCTTGCCGGCCATCAAGGCAGCCATGAAGCGCGGTTCGGTGCTCTACTGGTTCGCTGGGGGAGGGGGCGCGGAGCCGGTGCTGGCCAGGGCCATGCTGGCCATCGCAGAGCACTTCACTCTCCTTAATACTATAGTGTGGGATAAGATCGATCCCGGACTCGGGTGGCGCTGGCGTCGATCCTGGGAGGCGATCATCGAGGCCTCGGTGGGCCGGCCCCGGGTGTGGCATGGAGGCACGGACTCGCGCAATGTGCTGCGCTATCCCAAGGCGATCCCGCAATCGGATGAGCATCCCACCCCCAAGCCCGTGCCGCTGCTGGAGGAGATCATCCGCGCGGCCGCACCCAGCCGGGGACTGATCCTCGATCCGTTTGCTGGATCGGGGCCGACACTCGTCGCAGCAGAACGAACTGGTCGCGTCTGCCATGCCGCTGAACTCGAGCCGCGGTACTGCGATATCATCCTGGCGAGGTGGGAAGCGCTGGCACGACTACAAGCGCAGAGGTCTTCGCCCGATCCTGCTTAGGATACAGGTGTTGGTGGGCCCAGAGGGGCGCTTCGCACGCGGGTGTATAGGCCGGCCCATCGTCGCTCTCGTTCCTCATGGGCCATAGGCGCGTAAACACCCGCAGGCGAAAGCACGCAGCAGCCGAAACACAGACTCGGTATCCATCGTCTGCGAAGGGAGGTGAGGGAGATGGCGAAGGCCAGGGATATCATGACCACCGAGGTGGTAATGGTGAACGGCTCGGCTACGGTGGCAGAAGCGGTCAGGCTGATGAAGGAGAAGGGCGTCAGGGCGCTGATTGTAGACAGAAGAAGCGAGGAGGACGCATACGGGATCGTGACGCAGCGAGACGTCGTGTACTCTGTAATGGCCGAGCGCAAGGATCCCACCAAGGTGAAGGTGCACGAGGTGATGACGAAGCCGCTCGTCGTCGTGAACCCAGACCTGGAGGTCGTCTACGTTGCCCGGCTGATGGCGCAGAAGGGGCTGTCGCGTGCTCCGGTGCTCTACGAGCAGAAACTCCAGGGCGTGATCTCGGTCACGGACCTTATCATGAAAGCCATGTGATCCGGACGACTACTGCCTGATCGGGCCCGAGAGCTATTGACAAGCCAAATGGCTATGATAAGTGCTTGCGGCACTTGATCATCCTGGACGAGAAGCATCTGCGATGGGTGCTCCAGGAGTACCTCACCTACCGGCCACATCAGGGCCTAGACCAGGAGACGCCGTTGCCTCGACCGCGACTGCTGTGCTCCGATGGCGTCGTCCGATCGCGTCCGGTGCTGGGAGGCCTACACCATGAGTACTTCCTCACAGCCGCCTGAGCGCGCGCATCACTCACTGCCCTGATCCCCTCAACTCCAGCAGACCCCGCGTTGGTCACACGCGTATCTCATCCCATCTACTGGCAATCCACAGGCAGAGCCGCGACATCTCTGCTAAGACGATGTGAGATGGAGGGCAGAAGACAGGGCCTGCCTTCCAAATCCAGCGAGTGCAAGGCGCTCTCTTGACCGCCCCGATGAGTATCTGTGCACTACACCTCTACGTGCGTTGGGATGGTGATCTGCAACGGGGCCGTGAAGATGACGTCCCGGTCTAGTGGCGCGTCGGGGAAGTGGTAGTTGATTATCAGAGAGATGCCTTCATCTCCCGTTGAGAGCCGGTGCTGTACCGTGTTCAGTACGACGTGCGCGAGGTCCGAGATCTCGACCCAGGGATGCGTCTCCCTCGCCACTAACACGAGCATACGCTGCTGATTAGACGACAGTTCGCGGAATGGCAGACCTTGAGCGCGCGCCATGAGAGAACGCTGCTCCGGATCGAAGAGGCCGTAGATCCGCAGTTCCACGAGCGGCAGGTAGACGAGGGTGAGGTCGGTGTTGCGCAAGGTCTTCAATTCCCGGATGTCGAGCTGGCCGAGGAAAGTGGCCAGCTCCTCCAGGGGCTGAGTGCTCCCAGGGTGCAGCCTCTCGTGCCACTCGACTGCAGTATCTTCCGGGACGCGCGCAGGCTGCCAGCACCACTCGGACCCGCTGCCCGCAATCAGGATCTCGCCCTGCAAGTCCCAGTGCCAATCCGACCCCATCCACTGACACATCCTTTCTAAGACTGCGGCGAGGGAGTGCTTCTTCCTCGTCGCCAGCAGTTCGCGTGGGACGCCGCGCCAGGGCGGGCCCGCGGCCACTCGCTGCACGACTACGCCTACACCGCATTGACGCGCGGCCGCTTCGAGTATGTCTGAAGGGCTGAGCACGATGCCGCGCAGACCGGACAGGGCCAGTTCAGATGAGAGAACACGGTCTGATGCCTGCAAGCCGCGAAACCTGGCGGCCTGGGCTTCGCCCTTCTCATCACGCCGCCGCCTCGCTTCTTCCGCTCGCGCTTGCTCCCAGGCCTGGTTCTCCCGCTCCATGGCCTGGAGGTACTCCGGGGTCTTCTCCCGGTAGCCGAGGCGGACTAGCTCTTCCCGAGGAGCGGTGGGTGGCAGGTATCTCATATCGATGGGTATGGCGGCATGCAGGTGCTCGTCGGGAATATCGAGCGAAAGCTGCAGACCCCTCTCGTACCAGAACAGTGTGATGAAGCTGTGTTCGAACCGCATCTCTTGGGCGGGAAAACGCGGTAGGTAGTCGGGCCCGTGCTCGCGCAGTCCACACACCGACTTGCCCCACTCCCCAGCGGACCAGAGCGCCAGATGCTCGCGGAATCCCTTCTCAAGGCGCCGAACGGGGACTGTCAGGGTGCCCTCGGTCATGAGCGTCTGCCTGTCCGCATCGGACAGGTTCAGGACATACTCGATCATGGGACGTTTGGCGGGATCAAGGATGGTGGCACAGAGCCATGGATCGGTTTCCTCGTAGCGCCCGAGCACGTCGTTCGGGTCGAGGGACAGAGTTTCCCTGTAGAGATCGAGGCGCTTTGATCGCTCCTCTTTGCTCTCCGCGTGCTCCGCGCGCCGGCGCTTCTCTGAGGCCCAGTAGAGCATCCCCGGGTAGGGGGAACGCAGCCGTTCGTGGCTGCTCAGCCGGTACACGCGCTGGGCCCCGGCGTTTCGATACTGCCAATGGGTGTCGTAGAGCTGTGCGAGCGCGACCATGATAGAGCGTAGCGTGGCATGCTCAACGAAGACGGAAAGCGGCAGGTGGCGCATCTCACGGGCAGCGTCAACCGCGACCTCGCTCTGCTCCGAAAGCCTGGCGAGCAGGTCACCCACCTCGATGTCCTTCTCCCACACGCTGACTGCCTGATCCAGGCGGCGGTCAGACGTGACGGCGTCGGGCGGCCATTGCTCCCAGGTCTTCGGAGCAGAGCGGTCAGCTTCGCTTCCTGGCGCGCTAACCGCAACGGCGGTGATGAAGCATGCTGTCACAGCAATCTTCGGCCACTGAGCAAACCTCATCGCATTCTTCTCAGTTCGTCCTTGTGGACCGCTGTCCGCCCCAGAAACGCGGTACGGACGCCTGTTGGCTGTCACCGGTATCGGAGCCAGCGAGTTGAGGACGCCGGGCCCGGGTGCAGCGTCGTCGCTTCCGGCTACACTTCCTGGCGAGTCTCCTCAAGCCACTCCAGCGCGCCGGCACTCTCGCGCCACACGGCCATGGCTTCCGCGGCATAGCTGACGGCCTCGTCCCTGTCCCCGATGCCGACCGCGTCAGGAAGCCGACGTGGCAGACGCCGTTCCCTCAGCAGATACTCCGGCACATAGGGATTGCCGTCAAGGGCCTCCTGCAGACGACGCCGTGACCGGCCGCTGTTGCCCTCTCGCCGGAATGAGCACAAGGCCCGGCTGTACAGCCACGCCGCCGTGGGATCGCCCTGGTACACCTGCAGCACCTTGCCAGCCACCTCGTCCCGGCCCACGATTAGCAGTCCGGTGACGAGCCGATATCGCACCCCCAAGCTGTCGGTGGGATTCAGCCGCAGCATATCGACCCAGTGGTCGAGCGCCTCCTCACGCTCTCCCAGCTCCCACAGGCAGGCCGCCAGACCGGCGCGCGCCCGCATGTAGGGACGCGTCTCCAGAATCTCCCAGAAGTGGCCGGCCTCCCTCCGGAACATGCCTTCGCCCAGTGCTCGCTCGCCGGCGCCCACTCCTCGTTCATAGAGATCTCGTGCCTCGCTCGCCGTGGCCGCCGTTTCTTCTGCCAACAGCACGTAGGCGTCGGCACAGTCAGGGGAGATCTCCAGGGCCTTGCGCGCCAGCTCCACGCGCCTGGGACCGCGAGCATCCCAGGCCTCGTACATCAGATCCTGGGCCTCATCCAGGGCAGAGCGCCGTGCGATCACCACTGGGCGCGGACTCCTCCCGCTTGCGCCGTCTCCTCCCAAGCATGTCCTCTCCTCGGTTCCAGGCCAATCGCCACCCATGCAGGCTGTGTGGCGACATGATAGCACGGCCTGTCCGCCGGCAGAAGAGGACGGTTTCATTCATCGCCCGCTGGACTTGGCGGGCCCGGCGGAGGACTACGGCGAAGCTAGGCCGCGGCTCGATAGTAGCGGTGATGGAGACCACCGACCACGGGTAGGGAGAAGAGTTCCCCCTCGCCGGCCATAGTCGATAGGGACGGCTTCTCGCCGCCCAGGCCCTGGTGCGGCCGAGCCGTGTGATAGTAGTCTTCCAGATACTGCCGAAGCAGCCGCTCGAGATGCCACTGGCCCAGCACGATCACGTGGTTCAGCAGCTCCCGGCCCAGCGTCCCGATCATACGCTCGATGTAGGGGTTCTACCAGGGTGAGTCATAGGCGGTGCGGCCCTCCTGGATACCGTAGCCCTCCAGGAAGGCCCGCACGCCATACCCGAAGATCCCATCGTTGTCTCTCAACACGTACTGTGGCTGTTTGCCGAAGGGCGTTGCCTCTCGCAGTTGCTGGATCACCCACTCCATGGTCGGGTGTGGCGTGAGGGCGAAGTGCAGCACTTCTCTGCGGGCGTGATTGAACACCAGGAACACGTACAGGGTCTGGAAGCCCAACGTAGTGAGGGTGAAGAAGTCAATCGCCCAGGAGACATCGAGGTGGTTGCGCAGGAAAGCCAGCCAGTTCGTCGTCTTGGGGCGTGGCTTCCGGGACTTGACCATGTACTTGCGGATGGTCTCCTCGCACGGCGCCTCGTAGCCTAGCAGCAGAAGCGTGTCGCGAATCCGTTTGGGGCCCCAGAGCGGATTCTCTTCACTGATGCGTCGGATGAGCTGCTGCATCTCAGCGCCAATCGGCTTCCGTCCCGACTTCGAACGCCACCACCAGAACAGGCGGAAGGCGGTGCGATGCCAGGAGACGACTGTCTCCGGCTTCATCAGGTGTGCGAGAGCCTCCCAGCCATCCAACAGTCTAGAGAGGACGCTCCACAGGATGCGGAATGCCGGGCTGAACCGGAACCGGGGCCGACGTCCTTCATTGCTGGACAGGTGCCGGTGGAGCTCCCCCAGCTGGCTCTCGGAGGCGACCAGCCGTGCGGCCAGCACCGCCTTCGGCGACAGCAATGCCCAGCAATACAGCAGCCCGTAGGAGAACAGCTGACCAAAGGCCCCGAGGAGGAGGCGGAGATTGCGGATGAGAGGACGCAGGTGATTCATGCAGACCAGGATATCAGCACGCCGGCACGGAAGCAAACAGCCTTAGAAGGCCGCTACAGTGTTTCTAGGTAGGACAGCGGCCCAAACCACCTGGTCGGGCGCACTTGTGATACAATGAGTGGGTCTAGTTAGGTAGCAACATCCTCGGGGGATTCGCGCTGGGACTCGCGCTCTGTGCTCCCCAAGGGAGGCACGCCCGTGCCCAGTCTGGTGTGCTTGGAGGAGCGAAGATGATGGCGCGCACGATGGCGTTCGCGGTATGCCTGCTGATGTCCTCGAGCCTTGCATCGATAGCGATGCCTATCCCTGGGAAGCTCGTGGTGATGGGCCAGGAATTCACGGAAGCGGTGGTCTACTTCACGGAGGGCACGACAGAGAACGTCACGCCTGCATCGCTGCCGTTCTACAACGGGGATATTTCGCCGGATGGAATGGAAGTCGCCTACATTGGGGACGCGAGCGAGACCCTTGTCCATCTGTGGAAGGCCGGCGTCGACGGATCGACACCAGCGAACCTGACCGCGCCTGCCGGCCTGACGGGCGTGAACTGCCAGCCGAGCTGGTCTCTGGAGGGGGCATGATTGCGTTCCACCACCGCGATGCTGCAGAGGGTTCCTTCCCGTGCGACGCCGGGCTCCACGTTTGTGTGATGAACTCTGATCGAGCCGGTGCGCAGAGGACGTGGCTCAGCGGTGAGCCGCAGATCCTTGCTGACGACGGCCGCCTCGCGGCTTAGAACACATGAGAGGATCCGCCCAACTCTACAGGACGGGCGGGACATGATTCGCAGGCCCTGGGGGTTTACGATGAAAGGCGCTTGGTTGTCTGGTCTTCTGACAGCGCTCATTCTGGGCGCGCTGCTCAGCGCCGCGTCAGCGGATACCGAGGTCATCGGAGAGGTGTGGCGCGGCGGCTTCGGCGAGGTGAACTTCGTCGGGGCTAATCCGAGGGATGGCACCTGCTACGTCTCGACCGGATCCGGCATCGTCCATCTGACCGGGGATGGCAGACGCCTGTGGACGACAGAAAGGGTCGCCGGCGGCTGCATTTCCGTCAATCCGACGGATGGATCGCTCTGGGTCGCTGCCGGCGATATCGTCCACGTGTCCGAAGACGGTGAAGAGTTGTCGCGAACTAGTGGGTTCAACTCTCCTTCCTCTGTTTCTGTGAACTCCGCCGATGGGTCCTGTTGGGTGGCCGATACGATGCACTCTCAGGTCGTTCACCTGGCCCCCGACGGCACGGAGCTCTGGCGGGGAGGCGGACCAGGGTGGTTCAACCAACCTACTTCCGTGTCCGTGAACCCTACCGATGGCTCCTGTTGGGTGGCCGACAAGCTCCACAATCAGATCGTACGCCTCTCCCACGCCGGCGCCGAGCTGTGGCGGAGCCCCGGCTATCCGACGTTCGACAGCCCGAGCTCGGTGGCTGTCAACCCCAGCGATGGCAGCTGCTGGGTGAGTGACTTGGGTCACGGCCAGGTCGTCCGCTTAGGGGAAGACGGCACCGAGCTGGTTCGGGTGAACGGGGTCAACGGGGAACTCTCCGTCAACCCGACAGACGGCTCCTGCTGGGTAGTAGCCAGCACCACCGTGTTCCATCTGGGCGCGGACGGCACCGTGCTGTGGAGCGACGTGAAGGTCGCGTGGTCAGCCTCGATCTCGGTCGATCCCGCCGATGGCACCTGCTGGGTGGCCGACCCGTATCATGTGCAAGTCGTGCACCTGACTGAGGACGGCACGGAGCTGCTCCGGTGGGGGTTCCGAGAGCCGCAGGCGGTCTCCGTCAACTCCGCCGACGCCTCCTGTTGGGTCGCCGATGCGGGCGACTACCAGTTGATCCATCTGGCGAGTGATGGCAGGCCGCTGCTACGGGCGGAAGGCCTCCACACCCCGTGGGGTGTGTCTGTCAACCCGACCGACAGCTCCTGTTGGGTGACCGACATATGGAGCCACGAGGTCGTTCACCTGGCCGAAGATGGCACGGAGCTCTCGCGGACAGGGGGCTTCAACACGCCCGAGTCAGTCTCCGTCAATCCGACCGACGGCTCCTGTTGGGTTGGCGACCAGTTCCACGGCCAGGTCGTCCACCTGGCCGAAGATGGCACCGAAGTCTGGAGGGGCGGCAGCTTCGTCAACCCCAAGGCGGTGTCGGTGGACCAGTCCGATGGCTCCTGCTGGGTGGCGGACGATGAGACCAGTGAGGTAGTCCACTTGTCGTCAGACGGCATTGAACTGTGGCGGGGAGGCAGCTTCACGAATCCTATGTGCCTCGCGGTTGACCCGAACGACGGCTCCTGCTGGGTCGCCAACACCTACGGCGGCCAGGTGGTGCACCTCGCGGCCGATGGGGGCGAGCTGTGGAGAGGATCGAACTTCACCCGGCCCTGGAGCGTCGCCGTCGATCCCCGCGACAGTTCGTGCTGGGCGGTTGATCTTTATGGAGACATCACCCACGTCTCCCCAGATGGCACGGAACTGGCGCGTGCTGGGGGACTCTACAGCCCGAGGTCGGTCTCCGCAGACGCTGCCGATGGGTCCGTCTGGGTGGCCGACTTGCGAAATAGCCAAGTGGTCCATGTCGCCCCACTCGGCATCCCTGCCGCTGACTTCGACGCCGCTCCCGTCGCCGGCGAACCGCCCTTGGTCGTGACCTTCTTGGACCAGTCCACCGGCTTCCCGCAGTCATGGCTCTGGGAGTTCGGGGACGGTACAACCTCCAGGCTTCAGAACCCCACACACTGCTACACGGCCGAGGGCAGCTACACGGTCTCTCTGACCGTGACGAACGCCAGAGATGTCGACGCTGAGACGAAGCACGGTTTCGTCCTCGTCACCTTCTCGGATCTCCCCTTGGGTCACTGGGCGATCGGCGCCGTCACCGCCTGCGTGCAGGCCGGAGTCGTCTCTGGCTATTCGGACGGAACCTACCACCCCGAGCTGCCCGTCACCCGCGAGCAGATGGCGGTCTACCTCGCCCGCGCCCTGGTCGCCCCCAGCGGAGAGGCCGGCCTGGCCGACTACGTGCCGGCCGATCCGCGCAACTTCCCCGATGTGCCGGACACCGGCTATGGGGATGACGGTACCGAGCCCTACTGGGCCTACAAGCACATCGAGTACTGCGTGGAGAACGGTGTCGTGGAGGGATACGACGACGGGGCCTATCACCCCGACGAGGAGGTCGCCCGGGACCAGATGGCGGTCTACATCGCCCGCGCCCTGGTCGCGCCCGCCGGGGAAGACGCCCTCGCCCAATACGTCCCCTCCGATCCCCGCAACTTCCCCGACGTCGCAAACGACTCCTGGTCGTACAGGCACATCGAATACTGTGTCGAGCATGATGTCGTCAGCGGCTATGATGACGGTTGCTATCACCCGGAGATCGTCGTCACGCGCGACCAGATGGCCGTATACGTCGCAAGGGCCTTCGGCCTTATGCCATGAAGATTGAGGAGCGAGTGCGATGGGACGAAGGAAGCTGATCTGCATCCTGGCTGTCGCGACTTGCGTTGCTGCCTCACCAGCCTTCGCGGAAACTGTCGTTGAGGCCTGGCGGAGCCCCTTCGGCACGGTAAGGGATGTTTCCGTGAATGTAGCAGAGGGCTCGTGCTGGGCGAGCGCAGGAGCGAACATCATCCACGTCGGCGGCGATGGTGCCGTCATTGCTAATCTGGGCCGCCTGGGAGAAGCAAGCCACGTCGCCGCAGACCCGACCGACGGCTCGTGCTGGGTATGGGATGGGCGCCACCTGACACTCTCTCACTTCACGGCCTCCGGAGTTCGCCAGCTCTCGAAGGAGCTCTCGCTCTACGTCGTGGAGCTTGATGTCGATAGGCGAGACGGCTCCGCATGGATCGGTGGGATGGAAACTCTGGTCCATATAGCAGTGGACGGTGAGCAGTTGTGGTCAGGCGAGTTCGATGGGCTGCGTGGGATCGCCGTGGACCAGAGGAATGGCTCCTGCTGGGCTGTCACCCGGAGTCCGAGCGGCTCGACGGGTTCGGTGGTTCATCTGACGGCAGACGGGTCAGAACTGTGGAGGACGGACGAGATAGCAGGCCTGCGAGACATTGCCGTCAACTCGGCGGATGGTAGCTGCTGGGTGGCCTCCGGAGAGGGCTGCCTGCACTTAGCTGAGGACGGCACCGAGCTGGTGCGCGTACCGGAGAGCGCCGATCACGTCGCGGTGGACCCCAACGACGGATCCTGCTGGATGACCCGGAGCGACGGGGCTGGAGTGTCCCCGTGCAGCCAAGACGGCATCTGGCACTGGTCGGTACAGGGCACGCTGCTCTGGGAGGCAAGGACTTTCGCCGACCCTGGGGCGATGTCTGTCGATCCAAGTGACGGATCGGTCTGGCTGGAGGACAGAAACCAGCTCGTCCACCTCGCGGCGGACGGAACGGAAGTCTGGCGCAGCCCGGCCAAGGCCGTTTCGCACCTCACTGTCAACCCGGCCGACGGGTCGGTCTGGGTCGCCGACCCTTACGTCAGCCCGATGGTGGTGCACGTCTCGCGGGAGGGCACAGAGCTAGGACGGTACGAAGATGTCCACGAGGTCTGGGCGTTGTCTGTAGACGAGGATGGCTCCTGCTGGGTGGCCGATCACGGCGAGTTCCGGTCAGTCGGCCCCCCGCTGGAGTCGGCCGTGGTACACCTCTCCGAAGACCTCTCTCTGCTGAGAAGATACTACGTCAACCCCACGGTGACCGTCCTCGCCGACCCGCGCGACGATTCGTTCTGGACAAGCGACGCGGGCACCGTGCTTCATCTCGAACTGGATGGAACTGAGCTACTCCGGGTCGATCCCGCCGAGGGCGTGCGCGGTCTGGCCGTCGATCCTGTCGATGGGTCCTGCTGGTTCTTCGGCCTTGACTCGCTCGGGTGGATCGACGCGCAGGGAGACCTCGCCTGGGAAGAGGTGGACTACTACGATCTGCGAGATGCATCGGCGGATCCGCGGGGTGGCTCGTGCTGGGTCGTTGATGCAGGGCACGACATCTGCGACCTGATGGGCTGCCATTGGGTTGGCGAGCTTGCGGCGCGCGTGGACGCGAACGGGGCCCAGGTGACCGTCGTGCCCGATGTCGCCCGCCCCACAGCGTGTGCGGTCAATACGGCCGATGCCACCTGCTGGATCAGTGGAGAGAACGGTCTCCGGCACGTCACAGCCGACGGAGCGCTGCTTTGGCAGAGCGATGACTACGTGTTTGCGGGCTTCCTCGCTCCCGATCCCTACCGCGGCTCCTGCTGGGTGACCGACTCTAGGAACGCGCAACTCGTGCGGCTGGACGTCTTCGCCGACTTCTCTGACGTCCCCTCCAACCACTGGGCGGCCCCCGCGATCAAGGCCTGTGCGGACGCTGGTATCGTATCCGGCTATGGCGACGGTACCTATCAGCCCGACAATCCCGTCACCCGCGACCAGATGGCCGCCTACATCGCCCGCGCGTTGGCCGGCGGGGATGAGAACGTGCCGGACTTCACCGACACGCCAACCTTCCCGGATGTGGATGCGGAGAACTGGGCGCTCGACTACGTGGAGTACGCGTTCGAGAGCAACGTCGTGCAGGGATACGGCGACGGAACCTATCACCCCCAGGAGCAAGTGAACCGCGCCCAGATGGCCGTCTATGTCGCCCGCGCCATGGTCGCTCCGAGCGGAGAGGCGGGCCTGGCCGACTACGTGCCGTCCGACCCGCGCAACTTCCCCGATGTGCCGGACAGCGGCTATGGCGATGATGGCATCGAACCATACTGGGCCTACACACACGTCGAGTATTGTGTAGAGCACGGGGTGGTGGAGGGCTACGAGGATGGGCTCTACCACCCCGACGAGGTCGTGACCCGCGCCCAGATGGCCGTCTACGTCGCGAGGGCGTTCGAGTTGCTCTAAGCTCCTCGCTGCCAGGCACACCCCAACGCGGAAGGCCCGCCGCGAGTAGAGGGGGAAACTCAGAGGCGGGCCTAAGTCCGCGGTTTGCACGGACTCCCTGGGTCATACTCCGTCTTTGCGCGCGTTCCTGTTCCATATGGGCCCCTTCACGCCCGCGCCAGCGGAGAGAAAAGCAATGGCTTAATTGTTTTGCGACTGCGCGCAAATGTCAGGCGGAATGGTCCACTACCCCCATCCGACATCGGCGCACCCGCAGCCGCTTTCGGCACTCCCCGGACACCGGACTCCATCGCCCCTGTGCAAACGCTTCCGCGGTCGGCCCCCGATCCCGGCGATGGAGCGAAGCAGTGCCTGTTCCGATACCTGGATCCATAACGTGCCTTATGTGCTCAGTCCTGGCTTGACTCGTGTGCCCACCTGAGCGACTCATGTCCCCAGGAGGTGCCGCACATGGCAACACACGCCAAGACGGGCTTCGAGGAGGCGACCTCAGCCTTCCTCGACTACCTCAGCTCCTACCGCGGTTACTCGCCCCACACCGTGAAGGCCTACGCGCGTGACCTGAGGATGTTTCGGGAGTTCCTGGCGGAGAGCTACAAGCAGATCGAGCGCCCCGACCAGGTGCGACGCGAGATGGTGGTTCGGTTCGCCCTCAGCCTCAAGGGCGACGCGCCGCTCACCATCAGGCGCAAGCTCGCTGCAATCGCCTCGTTCTACGCTTTCCTGCAGGACACCGGACAGGTCACCCTCAACCCGGCGCGAGGTGTGCCCCTGCCGAAGGTCGCGAAGGCCCTCCCCGCGTGCCTGAGTGACGACCAGGCGAGGAGGCTGTTGGAGGCCGCCCATACTCCCTGGCACAGAGCGATGATCGCGCTGCTACTGTTTGCTGGGCTTCGGCGCAGCGAACTGGCCGCGATCACCCTTGAGGACCTCGACCTCGAGGAAGGACAGCTCCTGGTCCGCGGCAAGGGTGCCAAGCAAAGGGTGGTGCCGCTGATGTCGGTCGTGGTCGAGGCGATTCGGAAGTACCTCTCCTGCCGGCCTCAGACCGAGAGCAAGCATCTCTTCGTGAGCCGCGTCGGAGGTCGCCCGATCCATGAGCGGGTGATCGGGCGGATGCTGGGACGAGTGCTGACAGAGGCACGGCTGGATGAGGAGGGCATCACGCCGCACCGGATACGCCATACCTTCGCCACCCATCTGATCCGAAATGGCGTGGACGTCAGAACCGTCCAGGAACTCCTCGGCCATGCGGATCTTCAGACCACCGCAAGATACCTGCACTCGGACACGAGAGCGAAGCAGGAGGCGGTGGCGAGGCTGGCAACTCTGATAGGCCGGTAAGCGATTCCTGGCGCGCCGCTTGTTGGCTCCAAAGGATACAGGAGCAGGATTCAGGACACAATGCCGGGCCCCCTCAGGCCGGCGTCACAGGGCCTTGACGGGCACATCAGGTGCCAGAACATGCGGGAAGGATGCCGCAGAGACGGCCGGAAGTCAATCCTCTGAGGATGTGCCGAAAGGCCAGGAGTTACCTGGACATTTCGAGGCCCGGATGGGTTTTGGCACAGTACGGGGCAGGTCACTGGGATCAAGGGGGATGAATGATGGCTAGGAAACGTGTCTTCACCAGCTTTGATTTCGACCATGACGAAGACCTGCGGAATCTGCTGGTGGGCCAGTCCAAGAACCCAGATTCACCGTTCGAGATGGCTGACTGGTCCGTCAAGGAGCCCATGACGGGGGACTGGAAGGAGAAGGTCCGGGCCCGAATCAAGCGATGCCACCTCGTCATAGTCATCTGTGGTGAACACACGGACACGGCTGCTGGGGTCGCCGCCGAGCTTGCTATCACTCGGGAAGAGAGAATGTCCTATTTCCTCCTATGGGGGCGAAGCGACAAGACGTGCAAGAAACCGAAATCTGCCAAGAGCTCGGATAAGATGTACAAGTGGACATGGCCGAATCTGAAGAAGCTAATCGGCGGTGCCCGATAGCAGGAGTTGCGTAGCCTTCCAGGGAGGGCCTCTTGGCGGACGAACAGTACACCTGCGAGAAGTCGGCCGACGATCCCTATGGCCTGCTCAGCGTGCCTCAGGCCTGCTATGGGAGTCGGTACCAGGAACACTTGCTGGAGCAGTACAAGCTCTACGTCGAGATGGCCGACCGCATCAGTGCCCGTAGAGCCAGTGCCAACACATTCTTTCTTACAGCGAACGCTGCTCTGTTGGCCGCGTTTGGCGCTCTACGCCCGTCGCACGCCGTGGAATGGTGGCCTTCAGCAGCAGTGGCACTCGGCGGCCTGGTCCTATGCGCTGTGTGGATGCTGCTGATCCGCTCCTACAGACAACTGAACACCGGCAAATGGGCTGTCGTGGGTCACATCGAAGGGTTACTGCCGATGGCCCCGTATGCGGCCGAATGGCGTGCACTTGGTTGCGGCAAGAACTGGCGGAAATACCTCCAACTCACAGTTGTCGAGACAATCGCTATCTCGGCCTTCACCGGCCTGTACGTTCTGCTCCTCGTGGCACTCGCAGCGGGATTGCTGACGATGCCACCAACCGCAAGCGGCATCTAGGGGAACACCACCAAATGGCTGCCGCTTCGATTGTGAGAGCCGGCTGATGTGGGACGTCTTTATCAGCTATGCCAAAGAAGATGGCCGCCTAGCCGCGGAGATCGCCGAGGGACTCGAGCGCGCGGGTCACGGCACTTGGTACTTCGAGCGCGATTCGGTGCCTGGCCGCTCACACCTGGAGCAGAGCACCGAAGGCATCGCGAGGTCCCAAGCATGTGTCCTTCTAGCATCACCTGCATCGGCTGCCTCGCGGGAAGTTGACACAGAAGTCCTCACTGCTTACGGAGAGTCAAAGCACATAGTGCCGATCCTGCACGGTGTCGCCTATCAAGAGCTCCTACAACTGAAGCCGGTATGGAAAACATGTTTCCGGGCTGCTGCCGCGATTGAGGTACCGCCCGAGGGCGTCTCAGCCATCATCCGTCGCGTCATCCTCGGACTGATGAGTCTGGGGTGCTGGCCTGGGGCACTTCGCGCCACCGACTACGCACCCTTTGCAGCTGATTCGGTCCTGATAGATCCTATTACGGCAATAGCACGCATTGAGGGCGAGATAGACGTGGCCAACGTTGGCAGACTGAGCGAGTACCTTCTGAGGCTCCTTGGCGACAATGTAGCGCGTCTAGTGCTCGACGTGTCCGGTGTTGATTACTTCGACAGTAGCGGCTTGGGTCTATTGGTGGGGTTGCAGAAGAGACTGAAGGAGCGAGGTGGTGGCGTGGCACTGGTCGGCCTCGTCCCCCGGGTAAGGAGACTATTCGATGTCAATAGCCGCCCCATGTGTACCACTGGCCGCCGCCTGATGGGTACCACCTTTTCGTGATTCCGGGTCGTTGCAGACAGTGATCGACGATCACTGTTTCGACGTCGGTTTGGCGGCTGGTTTCAGCTCCTTCTTGCGATGGCGTTGGCGGTAGCTTTCACCGGTGATCACGGTCACCCGGGCGTGGTGGGTGAGCCGATCCAGCGCGGCCGAGGCCAAGAGCGCGTCCCCGAAGACCTCTGCCCACTCCGAGGGGGAGCGGTTGGAAGTGAGCAAGATGGAAGCCCGCTCGTAACGGCGGGCGATGACCTCGTAGAGATCCTCCGCTCCCTGCACGCTGATGGGCCGCAGCCCGAAGTCGTCGATGATCAGCAGTTCGACGGAGGCGAGCTTGGTGAGCAGCTTGTGGTAGCTCCCGTCGGCCCGCGCCGCCAGCAGCTCTGCGAGGACCCGGTGGGTGGCGAAGGAGAGCACCTTCATCCCCCGCCGGATCGCCTCATAGCCGATGGCCGTCGCCAAGTGGCTCTTACCCACACCTGTAGGCCCGCAGATCAGCCAGTTCTCCTTGGCGGTGATGAAGGCGCAGGTGGCCATCTCCAGCACCAGGGCTTTGTCGAGCGTGGGCACCGCGGCGAAGTCGAAGTCGGCGAGCGTTTTGAGGTACTCGAAGCCGGCCTCCTTCTGGCGGCGCGCCTGAGTGCGCTGGTGGCGCCGCTCCAGCTCATCCTCGAGGAGCAAGGCGAGAAACTCCACCGGGGAAAGCTGCTGCTCCTGGGCCAGTGCGGCGCGCTCTTCGAGACTGTGCAGCATTCCCGAAAGGCGCAGCTCCTTGAGCTTGGGCAAGAGGGGATGGGTCAGCATCGGCGCACCTCCTCGGAGAAGAAATCGCCCATGGGTCGCGCGTACTCATAGAAGCGCAGCTCAGGCTGAAGGGGTCCTGGCTCCAGGGGCACTTGGTCCAGACCCGCCTCCAGGATGCGCTTGAGACGCCGGTAGCTGGCATCACCGTAGTGCAGGGCGCGGGCACAGGCCGCCTCCAACCGCGCCGG
>CAZLHI010000039.1:0-29371 GCA_964559435.1 uncultured bacterium
CTGGCATTCTCAATGCCTCCCAGACACTCCCAGGGGCATTTCTGGCGCCGTCTCCAGACAAACAGGGCTACCCCATCACGGCGCCGAACCGGACCTACCGCAACTTCCCCGCGGAGGCGACCTATGAACTATCGGCGCATCCTCGTGTTCGGCGCCCATCCGGATGATGAGATCACGATGGCCCCAACCATCGCTAAACTGGCAGCGGCCCGTGTGGAAATCGCCGTCTGCACCATGACCGATGGCTCCGAGGGCTTCCCCGACCCAGGCTGGCGGGACCGCATCGTCGCCATGCGGGCGAGCGAGATGGAGGAGTGCGACAAGGTGCTGGGCATCACGCGGCGCTTCCGCCTGAACCGCCCCGATATGGGCCTGGTCTACGACAAGCAGGTTTTCAAGGACTGCATCAGGGTCGTGCGAGAGGCACGCCCGGAGGCTGTGTTTACCCACGGCCCGGCCGGCCTAAACCCCGACCACATCGCCACCCATCAAATCACCGTCCCCGCGGTCTGGCAGGCCGGCCAGCCGGTGGCGGCCGACCTCGGCGATCCGCGGCTGGTGCGGCAGGTGTTCTACTACAAGGAAGTGGAAACATCCCGCCGGGCCGTCGGCCCGAGCGTCACCTTCGACGTTACCGGCTTCGCCCACTTCCGGGCGCTCGCGCAGGCCACCCAGGTGTCCCAGCACACCCTCTTCGGGAAGACACGCGAGGAGTTCGAGGCCGAGGCCGAGCGGATCAAGGAAGCCAACGAACCGGCCTCGGAGACATTCTGGATGTCAGAGCGCTTCGTGCTGAACGACTTCCCGCCGCGGGAGGCGTGAGCGGCGACGGCTACTTCGCAACCAGTCTCACCACCCGCCGCTTGCCGACTCGCAGCAGCATACTGGCTTTCAGTTCGACTTCTTCCTGCGGGTCGGAGATGCGGCGCTCATCGAGGTACACCCCGCCGCCCTGGATCAGCCGCCGCGCTTCGCCCTTGCTCGAAGCCAGGCCCAACTCGGCCAGCGCGGTCGAGGCCCACACCGGCTTCCCCCGCAGCGCCTCGGGAATCGCAATCTCCTCAGCGACCGCTTCGTAGTCCTCCCGCGTCTGCTCGCGGGAGCCGGAGAACACGCTCATGAAGGTCTCGTCAGCCTGGTGCGCGGCCTCGGCGCTATGGTAGAGGGCGACGATCTCGCGGCCGAGCCGCCGCTTCGCATCCCGCGGGTTGAGCTTGCCCGACTGCATATCGGCCGCCATCTGCGCGACCGCATCGGCCGGGACATCGGTGCACAGCTCGAAGTATTGCTCGACAGCCTGGTCCGGGATCGACATCACCTTGCCGAAGATCTCGTCGGGCGGCTCGTTCACACCGATGTAGTTGCCGATAGACTTGCCCATCCGCCGCAGGCCATCGGTGCCTACCAGGATCGGCAGAGTCAGAATGCACTGTGGCTCCTGCGGCGCGCCCAGCGGATTCATCCGCTGCAGCTCCCGCGCAACCAGGAAGTTGAACTTCTGCTCCGTCGCGCCGATCTCGACGTCGGCCCGCACGGCGATTGAATCATATCCCTGGAGGAGCGGATAGAGGAACTCGACGAGGCTGATCGGCTCCTCCGCCTTGTACCGTGCGTTGAAGTCCTCTCGTGCCAGAAGCTGCGCCACTGTATGAGTCGATGCGAGCCGGATGATGTCCTCCGGGGTCAGCTTTCTCAGCCACTCGCTGTTGTAGTTGAACTCGGTCCGCTTCGGGTCAAGTATCTTCGAAATCTGCTCACGGTAGGTGGCCATGTTCTGCTCGACTTGCTGTCGGGTGAGCTGGGGCCTCATCTCCGACTGCCCGCTCGGGTCTCCGATCATGGCCGTGAAATCACCGATGATCAGGACGACCGTGTGACCGAGGTCCTGGAACACGCGGAGCTTGCGGATCGGAACACAGTGCCCCAGATGGATATCCGGTCCGCTGGGATCCACTCCATACTTCACCCGCAGCGGCCGCCCGGAGCGGAGCTTCTCCAGCAGCTCCTCCTCCGGGATGATCTCCACGGTGTTGGCGCGGATCAGTTCGAGTTGCTTCTCGGGGGAGAGATCCATTGAACTGCGAGCGCGCCGCAAGGCCTGCCGCCCTGGCGCGCAGCCGCGATTCTACCACGAAGGGCAGGCTGTTGCCTAGGGCGAGCCCGCGAGCGACTCGGGCTCACTCCGCCCTGGAGTGGCAATCGGCACGTCAACTCGGGCGCTTCCTGCTCGTCCACCCACTGCGTCTGAAAAACGGCAAGGACTGCGATTGTTGCTGCCTCCACCCTTGCGGTCAGGCTGACAGCTTCTCGATAATCGCCCTCAGAAACGCCGGCAGGTCGTCGGGTGTGCGGGAGGAGATGAGGTTGCCGTCCACGACGACCTCCGCGTCTTCCCACTTCGCGCCCGCGTTGACCATGTCGTCCTTGATGGAGAAGAAGGACGTCGCCCGCTTCCCCTCGAGGATGCCGGCCGAGATGGGCAGCCATCCGGCGTGGCAGATGAAGGCGACCACCTTCCCCTGGTCGTTCATCTCCCGCACAAACTTCACCATGGACTCGTGCCGCCTCATCCGGTCCGGCGAGTAGCCTCCCGGAATGACGACCGCGTCGTACTCGCCCGCCGCGATGTCGTCAGCACCTACATCGGCCGTAACCGGCAGACCGTGCTTGCTCGCGTACGTCGCCCCGGCCTTGGGGCCGATGACGTGCACCTCCGCGCCCGCCTCCGTCAGTCGGATCTTGGGGTACCACAGCTCCATGTCTTCATAGGTGTCCTCGGCGAGGACCGCGATTCGCTTGCCCTGGAGTTCCATCGATCCGCCTCCTGATGACTCCCATTGTCATGGGCATTCTATGTGACACGCGCCCCGCGCCACCTTCCCGCCTGTCGAAGGAGTCGCACAATCGCAGCGCCGTTGTCCCGCCTTGTGCAAGGAGGCCCCCTGCAAGCTTGGAAGTGGTTGGACGTCCGCTCACCCGGACACCACTTCAGGAAAGGATTCAGGGCCCATGAAGCTTGACCGCCGAGCGTTCCTGAGGCTGGCCGGCGCGACCGCCGTGTCCGGCTCTCTGGCGAAGCTCGGCCTGGCCGATCAGGGCCCGAAAGGAGGGGCACAGCCCATGGCAGCGAAGTTCGAGCTTCCCCCACTCCCCTACGCGTACGACGCGCTGGAGCCGCATTACGACAAGGAGACCGTGCAGCTCCATCACGACAAGCACCATGCCGCCTATGTGACCGGGCTCAACGCCGCCGTCGAGCAGGTGGAGAAGATGACCAAGTCCGGTGACTTCGCCGGCGCGAAGGCGGCCGCGAAGGCGATGGCCTTTCACGGCTCCGGCCACACGCTGCACAGCATCTTCTGGACCAACATGAAGCCGGGCGGCGGAGGCGAGCCCTCCGGCGCGCTGGCCGATGCCATCAAGAAGACCTTCGGCAGCTTCGACGCCTTCAAGGGGCTCTTCCTCGCCACCACCAATGTGGTCGAGGGCTCCGGCTGGGGCCTCCTCGTCCGCTGCCCGGAGACCGGCATGCTCGGCGTCCTCCAGGCGGAGAAGCACGAGAACCTGGCCGTCTGGGGCAAGATTCCGATCCTGGTGTGCGACGTCTGGGAGCACGCCTACTACCTGAAGCACCAGAACAAGCGCCCCCAGTGGACGCAGGCCTTCATGGACCATCTGGTCAACTGGGACGATGTCGCGAAGCGGTACGCGGCCGTGAAGAAGTAGTATCGATGTAAGGAGCATCGGCCGCAACGGTCCCCGCGCGAGAACGCGGAGGGTGCGGTCACCGGGCAGGGCAGGAGCGATGCTCCTGCCCTTTCGTTTGACATGCCGTGGCGAGGTGGCCGCGCAAGAGGCGCAGAACACGGCCTCCGCAGCAAGCATGCGAGGCCAGGCCATGCAACTGACGCCCCGCGAGAGGGTGATGACGGCGCTCCGCGGCGAGGCGCCGGACAAGGCGCCGTTCACCATCTATGAGGAGAAGCTGCCGCGATGCGCGCTCGAGAGGGAACTGCGCAACCGGGGCCTCTGCCTGGTGAGGCGAGTGCGCTCCTACACGACGCACACGCCAAACGTCGGATACCGCGAGGAGCGCTTCGTTGATGAGAGGGGCCGGGACGTGATCCGAACCGTGCTCTCCACCCCGCACGGGGAGCTGAGCACGCTGGAGGAGCCTGCGGGATTCACCTCCTGGCGCCACGAGTATCTCTTCAAGAGCCCGGACGACTACCGGGCTCTGCTGTTTCTGATCCGCGACACGGTCGTCGAAGCGGACTACGACGCGGTGGCCGGGCTGTCCGACGAACTCGGCGGGGACTTCGTGGTTCGAGACAACCTGCCGCTGGAGCCCCTGCAGAACCTCATCTCCGCCTTCTACATGAGCATGGAGGACTTCTGCGTGCAGTGGATGGAGAATCGAGACGAGATTCTCAGACTGTACGAGGCCCTCGTCGATGTCGCCAGGCGGATCTACCCGCTCGTAGCCGAGGGGCCGCTGGAGTTCTGCAATTACGGTGGGAACGTCGTCCCCCGCATCACCGGACCCGCCGTCTTCCGCGACTACTACCTGCCGCACTACAACGAGGCGGCCGAGGTGCTGCACAGGCGCGGCAAGCTCATCGGCACCCACCTCGACGCCGACAACACGCCCATCATGGACTTGGTCGCCCAAACCGAACTGGACTATATCGAGGCCTACGACGCGGGGATGAGCCCGTCCGTGAGGGAAGCTCGCGCCGCCTGGCCGGGGAAGGCCCTCTGGATCAACTATCCCAGCGCCTGGCACCTGCGGCCGCCGCGGGGCGTCTACGACGGGACCGTCCAGCTCATCCGGGAGGCGGCGCCGGGGGACGGGTTCATCATCGGCATCACAGAGGACGTCCCGGAGGAGCGTTGGCCGGGGAACTTCACGGCAATAATGGACGCTATCGATGGCGAGGCCGCTCGGAAGCCGACCTAGCCGTCTCCTCTCCGCCGCGCGCGAGACCGCATGGGGACTGATGTGACCGCGCCACTGTCACGTGTCCTTCAGTGCAAGGCCGACTGATAGACGCGCTCGACCAGGCTCGCCAGGGTCTCTCGCGCCTTCAGCACAGACTCAGGATCGCGTTCCCATTCGGTGAAGGAGGTGACGACTTGCTGGCTCTCCAGCCATTGCCGCGCCTCTGCCGCCACCCCCGCTTCCACTCCGGCCTTCTCCAGCATCCTCAGCCCGCTCTCGAGCAGCCAGAGGTAATCGTAGTCCTCCATGCCGTCTCGCAGCGCCTCCAATCGCACGGATGAGAGCGGAGCACCCTCCGGACCGGGGTAGATGAGATGGCCGTCGCCGTTGTAGATATTGCGGCGGCCCCCCCAGCTCTCGACGAAGTTCCCGCTCACCCACGGCCGGTTCGGCCATTTCTCATGTGGGTCATTGCCCGCCAGGTTCGCCTCGCCGAAGTAGTTCGCGCTCCAGTAGAGCAGGCACGCAATGTCATACTTCCAGCAGATCCAGGGAAGCATCCGGCAGTCTATCAGTGGATAGTCGATGAAGATGTTGGGGTAGGGATGGTGGGTGTCGCAGGCGACATACATCCACAGCGCCCGCTTCTCCCGCCGCCAGCGCTCGATGTTGGCCTCAGCCTCGCCCGCACCACGGGCGATGTTGAGCATGTGCAAGCCCCAGATGTCCACCTCCTGCTGGCAGCGGTCTACAAGCGGCCCCGTCACCGGGCCGTCGAGGCGCGACCGCAAGCGGGGGTGGGCTCGATGGACGACCTCGAGCTCCTTGAGGACGTGTTCGGCCCACCGATCCCGCGGCTCGTCCCACACCATCACGAACGCGCGATCGAGCCAGCCGCGGCTGTCGAGGTGCTGCGCGAGATCGCCGAGGTAAGCGGCCAACCTGTCCTGCTCTTCTTCCGTCAGATCCGGGCCCTCTTCCAGGAAGCCAGGCAGGCGGGCGGCCATGAACGCGGTCAGCCCGCGAGCGAAGCAATACTCCAGGCGCCTGTCGAAGGTCGAGTAATCGAAAGGCGGTTCGAGGCGGCCGTCGATCACGGCCGCGACCCCCTGCTCGATGGGGTTTCCGAGGTCGTCGCTGCTGAGACGATGTGTGAAGAGCATGTCCCAGAAGCGGCGGAGCACCGGCTCCGGGATCGGATCTTGGCCATAGAAGCGGGACAGAGTATGGGTGTAGATCGCGAGGGCGGAGGGAAGAGCCGGTGTCGCCGCGAGCGTGAAGTCCCAGACCTTCAACTCCAGCGGAAGGTGCTGATCATCCCGGCCCTCCGCGGAGACGGTGATCACACCGCGGTACTCCCCGGCCGGGGCCGATTCCGGCACGTAAACGGTCACCCAAAACGGCTGGCGCTGGTCAGCCTCGACCCTCACAGGGCCGGGAGGCATGAGAGGATCGGGCCACCAGCCGACGCGGTGCACCTGGTAGGCCGGCTGCTGGGTTTCGACGTAGCCGACCGGGTTCACCGCAATCCGCGCGGACTGAACAACCCCGTGACCACCCTCCTGCCGCAGATCCGAAACCGTCACGCCTACGCCCTCGAGTCTCCTGGGATCGGCGGCAACGACGATCTGGAACGACTCCCGCTCGTTGCGGGCCCCCTTGATCTGCACGACGCCCTCTTGCAGCGGCGGCTCGCCCTCCTCCGCTTCTCGGAAGACCTTCATCAGGCTATCGGCGAGGAAGACTTTCATCGCTATCGCGATCCTTTCTCATGCCGCAGGCAGCGCCCGGTGGCCTCTTCTCGCGCACACGGATGTTGTCGCAGACTGGGCCCGATGCTCACTCCTCAGCAGAGGGGCATCCCACACAGTAGCATATGCTAGGCTGCGGAGCGGATCCGAGCGGGCGACAACGGGAGGTCACGCAGCCGTTTGCCGACCGCGTCAAACACTGCGTTTGCCACCGCCGGAGCAATGGCGCAGAGCGGGGCGGTGCCGCCTCCCTGGGGGAGTTGCTCGGGATCTGATTCCAGTGCAATGTCGACGGCAGGCGCGTCGTAGAACGTCGATATCGGATAAGAGGCAAAGTTGCGCGTGAGTATCCGCCCCTGCTCGTAGCGGACGGCCTCCTTCAGCGAGAGTCCGATCCCCATCACCACCGCGCCCTCGATCTGATTTCGCATGCTATCCGGGTTGATGATGAGTCCACTGTTCTGCGCCACCAGCACGCGACGCACCCGCGTATGCCCGGAGGTGCGATCCACCTCTACCTCGGCGACGACGGCCGCGAAGCTGCCCGCATCGACGGCACAGGCGAAGCCGCAGCCCAGCCCCGTCGGCGGCCGCCGATCACGCCATCCATATCGCTCCGCCGCCGAACAGACGACGCGCGCCAGCCGCGGCGCGTTCTTCAGATGACTGAGCCGCAAGTCTATTGGATCTCGACCGAGTTGGGCAGCGATATGATCCATGTGGACTTCCCGCGCGAACGCATGTGCGGCGCCACCCAAGCCGCGCCATGGCCCCTGCGGGAGCGGCGGGGCACAGCCGTAGACTCGAATCCGGTGACTGGAGAAGTCATATGGCGGAAGCGCGCCGCGTGGGCCACAGTTGTACGCGTCGCAGTCCCAGGCAGAGATCAGACCCTCGCCCGTCACTCCGCAACGCACGTCGATCACGGCTGCCGGCCCGAAGTAGTTCCAGGTGAATTCCTCCTCCCGGCTCTGCGCGATCAACACGGGTCGTCCGACCGCTCGGGCCAGCCGCGCCGCCTCCACAGACACCCCCGGCGCGTCCTTGCCGCCGAACGCACCACCGACCGCCGGGCACACAACTCGAACGCGATCCTCGGCCAGACCCAGCGCCTGCGCCACCGCAGTCCGGTGCTGGAACGGCCGCTGTGTGCTGGCGTATACGACCATCCGGTCGCCTTCGGGCACGGCCAGCGCTGCGTGCGGCTCGATCGGAGCGTGGGCGACATAGGGCACGCGATAGCTGGCACTATAGCCGTGCCGCGCTCCGGCCAGCGCGGCCTCCACGTCCTGCCGCGTCGAGACCTCCTTGTCGAGGCGCGCCGTGCGCCTGAGGTCCTCATAGAGAGTAGACCCGGAGGCGAGCCGCGCCTCCCGCCATGTCGCCTGGATGCTGCGGGCGGCCCTGTCGGCGACATCCGGCCGGGTGGCGACGACGCCGACGAAATCCTCTTCCTCGACGACGGCGATCGCGCCCGGCTGAGCTGCGGCGGCCCGCGTCTGGGCCGACAGCAACTGCGCGCCCACACAAGGAGGCCGCAGGACCTTACCGTAGGCGAGATTCTGCGGGCGCATATCGGCAGCATACTCCGCTGCTCCGCGAACGTACGCCGGCCCATCGAGACTGGGCGTTGGCTTGCCGATCAGCTGGTAGTCGGCGGCCGACTTCAGCGGCACCGCCTGGCCCCTGGGAGGCCAGCGCGGCTGCTGCCCGGCCAGCTCGCCGATCGGGACCGACGTGGCCGGCTCGGAGGTCAGGACGGCCTTGCCGTCCTCCAGCGCAACCTGTGCCCGCGGCACGCGCCATCGCGCTGCCGCTGCCTCCGCCAGCGCCTCACGGGCCTCGGCCGCTGCCCGGCGGACTTCCGTACCGACGACGGTGATGGCCGAACTGGCACAGACGCCCGTATCGGGCGGCACGCGCTCGGTGTCACCCAGGATGACCCGCACCGAAGAGAGCGGGATGCACAACTCCTCGGCCGCCAGCTGGGCCAGCTCGGTCCGGAGTCCCTGTCCCACTTCAGGGGTCGGAGCGAAGACAGTGACGCGCCCATCCTCGCCCACCCGCAACCACCCGTTCCCTCGCTGGGCCGGGTCGGCGGCCGCGCCTATGCCGGGTCCAAGGGCGAACGTGGCGATCAGGCCGCCCGATGCGCGGAGGAACTCGCGTCGGGTGAGCCCGGAGCGGGTTCGGTCAGCTCTGCCCGGATTCGTCTTCTCGCTGGTCACCGCGCGCTCCAGTTCACTGCCGCATCTTATGGGCTGCAACGTGAATCGCCTTGATGATTCGGCCGTAGGTGCCGCAGCGGCAGAGATGCCCGGCCATCGCCCGCCTGATCTCCAGCTCGCTCGAGCGAGGATCCTGCCGCAGAAGAGCCACGGCTTCCATGATCATGCCCGGCGTGCAATAGCCGCATTGGAAGGCCTGTACCTCAAGGAAGGCCTCCTGCACCGCGTGAAGCTTCCCGTCCTTGGCCAGGCCTTCTATGGTGAGAACCGAACGCCGCTCTGCATGGGATATCGGCGTCGTGCAGGAGCGGACCGGCTTTCCGTCGAGCAGCACGGTACAGGCGCCGCATTCCCCTCCGCCGCAGCCGTACTTCGTGCCGGTGAGGCGGAGCTCGACGCGAAGCACGCTGAGCAAGCTGCGCGACCTCTCCACCTCCAGGCGATGTTCGGTGCCGTTGACGCTGATGACTACTGGTGCGGAGGCTTCAGTCATGTCACCGCCAGGTGGGGTTCCGCGCGGCGGCTTCGTTTTCCTGCGGTTGGCTGCCACAGGAGACCGACAGAGGACTGGTGAACTGATGGAATGCGTCAGGCCGAGGAAGCCTTTTGAACGAAGAAGAGCGAGCCGATCTCGTAACCCACCTTACGGAGCTGCGGGCGCGGCTAATACGCTCGATCATCTACACGCTGATCGCGGTGATCGGCGTGTGGGTGTTCTACGACCCGCTCTACAGGTTCCTGGTGCGGCCGGTCATCGGACCCCTGCAGGAGTATGGCGGCCAGCTAACGGTCCGCATGTTGCTGGAGGGGCTCCTCGTGAAGCTCGAGATCGCCCTCGTCGGAGGCGTCATCATCGCCCTGCCCCTCATCATGTATGAGCTGTGGGCCTTCGTCGCGCCCGGCCTCACACGCGGGGAGCGCCGAGCCGCAGGCCCGCTGATCCCGGTTGCGATCTTCCTCTTCGCGGCCGGCGTCACGATGGGTTACTTCATAACTGGACCTGCGGTCAAGGCGCTGCTTCGCTTCATCCCACCCGACACGGCGGCCCTGCTGACACTTAACGACACCATCCTCCTGCTGCTGAAGTTATATCTCGCCTTCGGCCTGGGGTTCCAGCTTCCGATCGTCATCGTGCTGCTCGCCAAGGTCGGCATCGTGGAGTCGGGCATGCTCATTCGGCGCTGGAGGGAGGCCGTCGTCGTGATCTTTGTGCTGGCGGCCATCATTACGCCCAGCTGGGACGCGTTCATCCTGACCATCACGGCCCTGCCGATGGTCGCTCTCTACGTGGGCACGATAGGGGTCGTGAAGCTGATCGAGCGAGCCGAGCGCCGCGCTCGCGAGGACGACGGCCTGGCCGGGTAGTCGCGTCGGGTTCACTCTTCGACCGTCACGTCGCCCTCGACGGCCGCTTCTATGTGGTTCTCGATGCGGCTGCGGACGGCGCGGACGCGAGCGGCGTGCTCGCCCGCGGAGATCCCGACGCGCTGCGTCCGCTCGCCGCCCGAGCGCGTGTCCCGTATCGTGTTATCCTCGAAGAGCAGATCCGTCGTGCGGCCCTCGACGCGCACCCCGCAGCCCTTGTTGTCCTCGATCACGTTCTGGCGGAAGGTGTTCCGGCTGCCGGCGTTGGTGGCTTTTTCATCTCGGAAGTAGATTCCGTGGGAGGCGTTCCCTCGGATCACGTTGCCGGCGAAGAGGTTGTCGGTGTCTTTGTGTCCGACGGAAACGCCGTAGCGACCGTTGTCGAGGATTTCGTTGTCCTCGAACCGCCCATCTTGCACCCGCCAGCAGAGGAATATCCCATCCTGGTCGTTGCCGATGGACTTGCAGCCGCGAACTACGGGCCGCACCGAGCCTGTGCCCGGATGGAGGCCCAGTCCGCTCGCATGGACAACCTCACAGCGCTCCACCTCAATGTCCTGTGTGGTCTGAAAGCTAATCCCGTCTCCGGCGAAGTCCCGCACGACGCAGTCCGCGATGCGGCACCGCCGCCCCCGGCGCAGGTAGATCCCTCCGCCCACGCATCCGTTGATCGGCCGATTGGTCTCGCCATTGCCATCCACAGCAAGGCCCTCGATGACTACCGCGTCCACGTCTACGCCGGCCAGCAACGGGAACGAATTGCACACGAGCCCGCCGGCGTCGCCATCGTAGTCCATGGCGAATTCCTGATCGACGTACAGCACGTTTCCCTGAATCAAAGTGATGGTGGCCACGGTGTCGACCCAACCGCCCGCTCGATCGTCGCTGATCACCACGCCCATTCCGACGCGGAACCCAGACGGGTCCTTGACCGTCACCTTCTTCTGGCCATAGTCGGCATCTATCGCGAACCCACTCTCGGCTCCGTCGCATTTGCGCAGAACCGTGTCCGGGCCCGCCCCCACAAGCCGGACGTTGCGCCGGAGCCGAACCGAGTCGAGCAAGGTGTAAGTGCCTGGCAGCAGCTCCACGGTTCCTCCGCCGTACGCACCGGCCGCATCGACGGCCTGCTGGATGACGACGTTCGTATCGCCCCGGAAGTCGCCCGTGTTGATCCCTACCCTGACGAACATTGCCTTTCCTCCTCTGCGCGCTGGCGGCCCGAGTCGCGCCCCAGGCAGGAAGGGCCCCTCAGCGCAGGGAATTCATTTCGGCCCACGAGGAGCATGCCCTGCCCGGGCGTGAGGGGCGGCGGCAAGCGCGGATGGTGATGAGGCCACAGGATGCCACGGGTCGATAGCACTGCCATAACATCGAGGCGAGCCCATCGGCCAAAGAGCGCGTGGGCGATAGTCATCTTCACCCTGTTCTTCCTGTCCGGCATGACCAGCCTCATCTATGAGGTCATCTGGGTGAGGGAACTCGGCCTCGTGTTCGGCATCACGACCTATGCCGTCAGCACCGTCCTGGCCGCGTTCTTTGCCGGCCTCGCTCTGGGCAGCTACGCGGCCGGGCGAATCATCGACCGGACTCGCCTCCACCCCCTGGTGGTCTACGGCGGCATGGAGGGGATCATCGGCGTCTATGCCCTCCTCCTGCCGCTGTTCCTTAATGGTATCGAGGCCAGCTATCCCTTCGTCTACTCGAAGGTCGGTGAGAGCTTCACGCTCTTCACGCTCTTCCGATTTCTCGTGTCCTTCGTGCTGCTCGCCATCCCCACCACACTGATGGGCGCGACGCTGCCCGTCCTCAGCAAGCTCATGGTCGATCGGGAGGACGTGCTCGGCGTGAACGTCGGCCGCCTCTATGCGGTCAACACATTTGGCGCAGTGACCGGCACCTTCAGCGCCGGGTTCGTCCTCATCCCCACCGTCGGAGTCACGACCACCACATTGCTCGCCGCCCTGGGGAATTTCCTTTTGCTCGTCGTTGCGCTCCTCATCAGTACTTCGCCGGACCTTGCCATGAAGCGAACCGCCGAGGAAAGAGCTGCCCCGCGGCCTCCCCCACCCTTCGGACGAGCGGGCAAGACGATTCTCGTTCTCGCCTTCACTTCTGGGCTGGCCATCATCGCATTGGAAGTCGTGTGGACGCGCACCCTCGTGCTCGTGCTCGGCTCCACCACGTACGCGTTCTCGACCATGCTCACGGCTGTACTGGTCGGCATAGCGCTCGGCAGCGCCGTCTTCGCCCGGCTGGCCGACCGGAGTGGCAACCGCGCGGCGTGGGTCGCCGGTCTGCTGTTCGCGGGCGGCGGCTTTGCCGTGCTCGGGCCTGCCATCCTTAACCGCTTGCCTTTCGTCTTCCTGAATCTCTACGACTGGGCCTATGGGGTGTGGGCTCTGGTCGTCGCCACCCAGTTCGCGGTCTGCTTCCTCCTGGTGTTCATCCCAACCTTCTTTTCTGGCGGCAGCTTTCCGATTCTCGTCCGCATGTACTCGCGCGGCGAGGACAGTGTGGGCCGCACCGTCGCCGACGTCTACGCCATCAACACGGCGGGCGGGATCCTCGGCTCGCTGATCGCCGGCTTCGCGCTCATCAAGTACCTCGGCCTGCAGCCATCGCTGACGCTGGCCGCCATCATCCTCATGCTCGTCGGCGGCCTGCTGGCGATCGCCATCGCCGCGCCATGGACGGCGCGTCGCCGCAGCATCGGCGCGGCCGCCGTGCTCGCAGCCGTTATCGCCCTCACGTTCTACCATCCTCGCTTCGACACCAAGCTTCTGTTCGCGGGCTGGGGACCGTATGCGGGCGGGTACTACGTGAGTCGGCTCGGCGACTACACTGTTGACGTGACCGACCGGCACATGCAGCGCCTGCTCTACCACAAGGAGGGCGTGACGGCATCGGTCGATGTGATGGAGAGCGCCTGGGGCGACAAGATCATCTCGGTCAACGCGAAGCCCGTGGCGACGACGTACGTGTACGACATGCGCACGCTGAAAATGCTCGGCCACCTGCCGGCACTGCTCCACCCCAACCCAAAGGATACACTCATCATCGGCCTTGGCGCAGGGGTCTCAATCGGGATAATCGCGAGCTACCCGTCGATCGAGAAGGTCACGACCGTGGAGCTGTGCGAGGAGGTGGAGGGAGGGGCCGCCCACTTCGCCGAGTGGAACCACAATGTCCTCGACAATCCCAAGCTCGAGCTGCTGATAAACGACGGCGCCAACTACGTCAAGGCCACCCGCAGCCAGTACGACATCATCAGCTGCGACCCGATCCACCCGTTCGTAGCAGGCGCCGGGACGCTCTACTCGCACGAGCACTGGCAGATCTCCAAGGAGCGCCTCCGCGAGGGCGGCGTACTCGCGCAGTGGCTCCCGCTCTACCACCTGTCTCCCTATGACTTCGCGACGATCGTCGGCACGTTCGTGGATGTCTTCCCCGACGCAACGCTGTGGTTCTGCGGGACAGACACGGTCTTGGTCGGCACCAAGGGCGATTTCACCATCGACCTGGACCGCATGCGCAGCCACATGTCTGACCCCACGGTGATGGCCGATCTGCTCTCAATGGGCGTGCACTCACCGGCCGACGTGCTCGGCTGGTACACAGCCGGTCCCGACGAGCTTCGGGACATGGGCATGGATGCGCCGCGCAATCACACCGACTTGCCGATTCTCGAGTTCAGCGCGCCGAAGTCGGTGACCCTTGCGGGCGTCGCCTCCACGATGCCGGCGTTGCTGACGGCGGTCGAGAAAACCTCGGCGGGAGAGGTTCGGCGGCAGCTGAACTCAATGTCGGTCCGGCCCCTTGACGCGCAGACGCTGCTCACCGCGGCAACGGCCAGGCTGGCTGGACGCTGGCTCATGCGGTCGCAGCTGCTGATCTCTTATGACCGCGCGCAGGAGAGCCTGGACGCAGTGCTCGAAGCGTATGGACTGCGGCCCAACGATACCTTCCTGCGGCGCGCCGTCGGCGACGCCCAGTACATCATGGGAGAGCAGAGCCTGATCGACGGGGACCCCCATACGGCCTATGAGTTCTTCCGAGAAGCCTATCTCAACGATGAGAAGAACCTGATGGCCCTGACCGGCGCGGTGAGGGCAGCGCTGAAGTTGACTGACCTCGCGCTTGGCGATGACATGATGTCTCGGGCTTCGGACGAGCAGCGGCACGCCTATCAATACCTGGTGTGCAAGGGCGTGCTGGCAATGCGGCGATTCAACTATGAAGTCGCCCGACAGGCATTCGAGGAAGCAGCCAGCCACGGGCAGGAGTCCCCTGCGCTGCACGCCCGCCTGGGTTTCCTCGACCTGAGGCAGGGCCGCCGGGAACTGGCTCAGCAGCACTTCCGCCGGGCCGTGGAGATAGCCACCGATCGAATCGACGCCATCCACGAGATCGTGGAGCTGTGCGTCTCCGACAACCTCGGTTCGGAAGCCCGGCCCTATGCTCGGGAGCTCGTGACCCTGGCCTCCCGGGCTATTGCTGCCAACCCAGGCGAGCCGGATCTGTACGCGAGTCGAGCCATGGCTTATTCGATGCTTGGCGAGGATAGGCTTGCGGCCCGCGATCGGGCCACCCAGCGCAGCCTGCTCGACTGGTGGGAGGAGCCACCCACCGCCTCCTATGCAGAGACGATCTTCGCGCCCTAAGGGGAGAGGTGCAGCCCAGCTCTCCCACAGACCGCAGCCCCTCCACCCCCGCCTGGCGCACCGTGACGGCGCTCGCCTTCGGCCACGGCGCGAACGACATGTACATGGGCTTCCCGCCGGCCCTGCTTCCGCTCATCGTGCCCCGCTTCGGGCTGGACTACACGGGCGCGGGCCTGCTGGTAGCCATCATGACGATCACCGCGCAGTTCTCCCAGCCGCTCTTCGGCTTCCTCGGCGACCGCATCGGCCGACGCGGCCTCGCGATCGCCGCGCCCGCCGTCACCGCCCTCTCTATTTCCCTGCTGGGCCTGGCCACCAGCTACGGCCTGCTCGTCGTGCTGCTCGTCATCGGCAGCCTATCCACGGCCGCCTTCCATCCCCAGGGCGCGGCGCTCGTGGCCGCCGTCGCACGCCGCCGGACGGGCCTGGCGATGGCCGCCTTCACGGCCGGCGGCAATGTCGGGTTCGGATTCGGCTCTGTCCTCGTTGCCATCGTAGTGCAGCGTCTCGGCTATACCAGGACCTGGCTCACCGTACCCGCCGGCATCATCGCGGCCGGCTTCCTGTTCTCGGCCATCCCCCGCACGGTCGAGTCGCCGGAGACCCGGGCGGCGGAGCGGACTTCGGCCGCTCCCGGCCGCTGGCTCGTCCCCCTCGTGATGCTCTACTTCGTGGTCATGTTGCGGGCCGCCATAGCCACCATGGTCACGACCTTCGTGCCGCTGCTGATACGACTGCGCGGGGAGACGCTCGTCCGCGGCGGGCTGGCGCTTTTCATATTCGCGGCCGCCGGCGCCCTCGGAGGCTTCATCGGCGGCCGCCTGGCCGAGACCTGGGGCGGGCGGAAGGTCACCGCGGTCGGGCTTGCGTTGACCGCACCGGCGCTCTACCTGTTCCTGCACACCGGTGGCTTCGCCGCGGCAGCACTGCTCTCCGTGGCCGGTGCCTGCCTGTTCTCGGCCCTGCCCGTCAACATCGTGATGGGGCAGCAGCTCTTGCCGAGGCACGCGAGCACGGTCTCAGGGATTATCATGGGGTTCGCCTGGGGAGTGGGCGGTCTCAGCGCGACAGCGCTTGGCGCGGTGGCCGACCACTGGAAGCCATCCATGGGCGAACTCGCCGGCCTGGCGCAGGCGATGGACCTGGTGCCACTGCTCGCGGTCCTCGCGGCCGCGCTTGCGGCCGCCCTTCCGAGGGTGCGCCCTGCGACTGAGTCAACCGACCGCGGAGGCACCTGACCTCAGAGGATGGTCTCGCTCTCGAGCAGGCGCTGTGCCCGCCGCATCGTCGGGTCGATCTCCAGTGCCTGGCGCAGCGCGGCCGCTGCCTCCTCCGCCCGCCCCGCCGCCTTGAGGGCGAGCCCGAGCGAGAACTGCGCGTTGGCGTCGTCTAGAGCCAGGTCGGCGCACTGTTGCGCAAGCGCCAGGATCGCCTTGAACTGCGCCTTCGCCTCCGCAACCCGCCCAAGCCGTTGCAGGCTGAGCGCCCGGTAGATGGCCGGCTCCTTGCCCGGATGGTGATGCGTCTCGGCCGCGGCCGCCTCCCAGTGGGCGCGAGCCGCCGCCACATCTCCCAACGCTTCGCAGACAACGCCCGCACACCACTTCGCCCGCGCGTCAGACGGCCTGGGCAAGCGGCCGATCCGGAGGTTCACCGGGTACTCGAGTGCCTTCTCGAAGTCCGCTCGCGCTCCCGGGAGATCGCCCGCGTCGAAGCGGGAGATCCCACGTCCCAGATAGGCGTCGACGTAGACGCCGCGCATGCGGAACTCCATCTCCCACCGATGGAACGTGTGTGTCGACACAAGCTCGATCGCGCGATCCCAGTCCTCAAGCTGGATACAGCACATGGTCTGCTGAGCCGCAAGCGATCCTCGGCGCTGAAGTATACCCGGCGCAGAGTCCAGCGCGGCCAGCCGCGCCTCCGGGGGAGCGCCGCGCTCCACCAGCACCTCGTTCAACTCCAGGTAAGGTCGAAGATCGTCGGGCCTCAGCGCAACGGCCTTCCGAAGCTCCCGCTCAGCGCGCTCCAGGTCACCCTCTACCTGTCGATACGCGAGCCCGAGATTCCTGTGGAGCACGGAGAACTCGCCGTCCCTTTCCGCGGCCGCCTCCCACTGCTCGAGCGCCTCCCTGTACCGGCCCTGGCTGTACAGCAGATTGCCCAGATAGTACGGGGCCCAGCCGTCCTCCGGGTTGCTGGCGGCAGCCTCCCCGAGAACGGCCTCCATCTCCCACCAATGAGGGAAGACGAGGTCGGGCGAAAGCCCTGCGGCGCGCCGTCGGCTCGATGCCGCGTCATGTTCCCGTCCAAGCCTGGCCTGGAGGTATGCCAGGAGGTAGTGAGCTAGAGGGGACCGCCTGACGATCGCTCTTCGCGCCATCCCCCATGTGAGCAGCTCTTCGGCCTCCTCGAGGAGACCTGCGGCCATGTAATCGAGAGCCAGCTCAATCCACGGCTCCGGATCGGCCGGCATCATTTCTTGCAGCTGCCGCAGGCAGCGCGCCGCGAGCCGGGGCCGCGACAGCGCGGCCATGCACAAGTGCATCTCGGCCAGCCGAAACCGCTCCACAGGGGACTGCCGCCGAGCCACCTTAATCTCGGCCGCAGCATCCTTGGGCTGCCCTGCCTTCCGCAGGGCCGCCGCAAGGAGCGTCCGCGTGCGCACATCGCGGGGTCCGCCTTCGACGCTCTCATGCAGCACCGACACGGTTGCCTCCCAGTCACTGCGCCGCATGGCCGCGAGGCCCAGCTCGACTCTGCTCGCGTGCGCGAACTCCGCGCTTCGCGCCGCCCGCCACAGCGCGACCTCGGCCTCCTCGTCGCGCCCGGCCCGCGCAAGCGCCACGCCGAGGTAGTAGGCTGCCGCCGCGCTCTCCGGCATGTCCGCGGCGATAGCTGTGAGCCGGAGAACGGCCTGGGCGGGCTTGCGCTCTATCGCCAGCCGGCCCAGGGCCAGGGCAGCCTCATCGCAGGCCGGGTCGATCATCAGCGCTCTCTCGTACAGCTCCCAAGCTGTGTCGGGATCGGCATGCTCTTCGGCTCGCAGGCCGCGCCGAAGCAGGCCCCCGGGGCTCGCATCCGAGCGCTTCTGCTCCTCCCGAAGCGCGATCGTTCTCGGGTCTTGATCCCGCGTGTGCCGGATGATCTCTCGGCCGTCCTCGTCCAGCAGCACGAGAGCAAGTGTGCTGCCTGTGTCTTCCGCCGACGCCCCAAAACGAAGCGGCCGATCTGGTGAGAGGTCCACTGTCTCCTGCTTGAGCAAGCGGTCGTCGCTCATGACCTGCACCCGCGCCCTGGGCCGCGGCCGAGTCACCATTGCCCCACACTCGATCTTCCCATCGCGGCCCACGACGCGAACGGCCGCCTCCTTGTTCGCCCAGGTGAATCCGCCGATGCCCTTAATCGGATACCACCACTCCACCCACCGCTCACCCCAGTGCGGCGGCATCAGCCGCCATGTTGTCTGGTCCACGAAGCGGCCGCTCTGCACCTCGCAATAGGGGCCGTCGGCATCGCTCAGCGCGGCCGACCACATCCTCCCGTGATCGGACGTGCCCCAGGTGAAGAACTTCTTGCCGAAGGCCTGGCGCACATCTGCAGCGTGCACGAGGCCGAAGTCCCTGTCTTCGTAGTAGACGCCGAAGAAGTCCTCGAGACTATCGACCAGGAACACATCGTTCGCCCGCTCGAAAGCTGTGTAACGGGCAAGGTCTTTGCCCTCATGAACCGGCCACTCGGAATGCCCGCCCCACGACTTGATGCGCGTCCCGGGGTAGATCAGGCGCATGTCATCGCTTGCCGGCACGGCCGCGTTCGCCCAGAAGTAGTAGGGGTGTGGCATGTCCGTGCGATTGGCCAGAAGAATCTCGGTCTCGATCAAGCTGCTGTCCGGCCGCAGCCGAATCCCCACCGCCCACGACATGCGGCATATCTGCTCGATATTACCCACCCAGATGGCCGCGCTGCCGTCCTCTTCCTCTACCATACGGGCGTCCACGGGCGAGACGGTCGTGACCGAATGTCCGCGGGGGAAGTTCCACTCCACTCCCCCGCTGACCCAGGCGCCGCGGAGGCCGATCAGCCCCGGCTTCACGACGTTGTTGCGGTAGAAGATCTCCTCGCCGTCTCTCTTGTACAGCGCGGAGTGAATCCGGCCGCCCAGTTCCGGCAGAACCGTAACGCGCAGGTACTCGTTCTCGACGATGAGCGCTCGGTAGCGGACGATGCGTGCCTCCTCGCGGATATCATCCAAGAGGGGGTAAGGATAGATGCTCCAGTGTGCGGACCGCTGGAACGGCGGATTCGGGTCAGGATCTCCCCAGGCGTAGGTCAGAAGGTCCAGCACATCCTCGCGAATTTCAACTGACACGGCGCGCCTTCCTGCCGGCCTACACCAGTCTCTTCATGAAGTTGAGGTTGCGGGCCGCGTTGGCCGCCGGGTCCTCGCCCGCTTCGGTCTCGAGGATGAGATACCCGTCGTACCCGATCCCCTTGATGGCCGCGAAGATGGCCGGGAAGTCCAGCTTGCCCTCGCCCATCTCGGCGCCGATCTCCTTCACGTGGATCTGGAATATGTGGCTTCCGAGCTTCTTGATCTCAGCGATGCCGTCGAAGCTCTGGTAGGCCGCGTTCCCGACGTCGTAATAGACGCCAAGCGCCGGCGAGCCAACGGCCTCGATCATGGCCAGCGCCTGATCCGCCGACCTGCCAACACGGCCTACGCTCTCCATGCCGACCTTCGCCTTCGCCCCGGCGCTAGCCGCAAAGGCCGCCTTGAGACCATCGCGCCACAGCGCGAACGCCTCCTCCTCGCCCTGGTCGGCGTGCTTGCTCATGGGGAAGAGGATCACACCCGCGCCGAGCTCGTCGCAGTAGCGGCGGAGGTCGGCCAGCGCCTCAATCCCTTGCTCGTGGCTCTCGGGCTTGGTCATCAGCCCCGCGACACTCGCCATGCAGACGGAGGCGATCTCCACGCCGGCGGCCCTGCTCCGCTCTATCAGCGAGCGGCGGCCCTCCTCGCTCCACACCTCTGACTCCTGGTAGGTCTCGGCCCGCAGGTCCAGCTCGACACCGTCGAAGCCGAGGCGGGCAGCTTCCGCGAAGAGGTCGCTCCAGGGCTTCACGAGCACGTTGTCCATCGCGCCGAACTTCATGCAGATCCTCCGTTCTCGGCCGTCATATCACTCACCTTAAGCCGCTCGCGCGTCGCTCTCGCGGCGCGGCCGCCCACCTTTCACCCAGAGTAGCTTCCGAAGTCTCGCGCCGCTTCCTGCATCGCCAGGAAGTTCCGCGTTGGAATCCCCGTGTGGATCGAGTTCGATGAGCCGAAGATATACCCGCCGCCCGGCTTGCACGCCGCCATCGCCGCCCGGACCTTCTCCCTGATCTCCTCGGGCCGGTCGAACACCAGCGCGCTGCCGCAGCTCACGCCACCCCAGAGCGTGAGGTGAGGGAAGCTGCGCTTCACCTCGGCCACGTCCATGCCAGCGTCGATGTCAATCTCCCCATACCCATCTACGCCCGACTCAACGAACAGCTCCTGCGCAAGCGGCCACACATCGCCGTCCGTCCGGAACAGGTAGACAAGGCCGGCCTCATGCGCGGCCCCGACGATCTTCCGCAGCCGAGGCAGGATGAAGCGGCGGAACATCGCGGGCGAGTAAAGCGGCCCCGCGTTCGAGGCCAGGTCGCCGCCCGCCCACAGCAACTCGACGCCGTGCTTCGGAAGATCCGGTATCGTAATGAGCGTCTGCTCCACCACTGCGTCGAGGTAACGCTCGATCAGTGACGGTCGTTCCGCGGCCGCCTCCAGCCATGCCGCCTCGGGCGGGATCGCCAGGAATCCGGCTCCGTGCTTCAGACAGCGCTCGCCTCCGGCGCGCGCGGCTACCGCGTGCAGCTCTACGAAATCCTCCGCCGACGGAAGCCCAGCCTGATCAGCGGCCTGTTCGGCCGCGCCCACCGCGCGCTCGATGGCGAGAATACCCTCCCGCCGTATCGCCGAGTCAACCTGGTCGAACACATCGCTGGCCTCATCGTAGTGGAACACAGTCCAGAGGCCGGTCTGCCTATCCTCGCACCGGAAGGTATGGTCGTCCAGCTTCTCGCTCGGCCGCGCCGAATGCCGCCACGGCATCCCCGCAATGTCGAAGCCAAGCTCCCGAATGAGATCGCCGACGTCTTCGATTAGGTGGCCGACATAATCCCGCCACGCTTCTTCGCTCTCCCACCTGGCCGCCGTTTCCTCCCACCGCAGTCGCCCCCCGCCGGTTCGCACCCGGCGCCCCATGATCTCGGACGCGACGCGGCAGCAGACGCTCTGCTCATAGACCGGAACACGGTCCGGCTCTTCATGGTGGAACGCTGCGAGAACTCGCTCTCTGGATGTCATCGACGACTCCCTGCGCGATAGCGGCTCGCGTCAGCTACCGCACGCGACCACATTTCCCTGTTCGCTCGAGGCAGAGGATGCATCGTCAACTCGAAGAACCTGTCTCCAGACCTCGGAGGTACACGATGCCCAACTGGCGCGCCCTTGTCCTCGCCGTTTGCCTAGCCGTCGCGCTGACCACCTCAGCCCCAGCCGCGTCTCGGCGCGGCGAACTCCGTGGAGTCTGGCTCTCTCTAGAGGGCACGACCGACTGGACGAATCTTGCGCAGTCCCTCCAGGCTAGCGGGTTCAACGCCGTCTTCCTCCAGGTGGGCTTCGGTTGGGCGGCCCGCTACCCAAGCGACGTGCTTCCCGTTCGACTCGGGGCCGCGGAGACTGACGCACTTGCCGAAGCGGTCGCGGCCTGCCGCGCGCATGGACTCGAGTGCCACGCAGTCGGGTTCGGGTTCAACACCCCCGGCGGCGACCATGAGATTCTCGAGAGCTACCGCCAGGCGGGACGTCTCCAGTGCACAGCCGATGGAGGGATTCTCGGCGACCAAGACGCTGCCGTACCGGGCTTTCACTACCTCTGCCCCTCCCACCCGGATAACAGGATCCTGCTGCGGGACGCGGCGGTCGAGCTCGTGAAGAAGTACGGGGTCAGCGGTGTGCAACTCCCCGGAGGAGGCTTCCTCGTCGATCCGGAGACCTGCTTCTGCGAGGGCTGCAAGGAACGGTTTCAGAGCCAGACCAAGGTGGAACTCGCAGACTGGCCGGAGGATGTCCGGAAGGGCGGCAGGCACGCGGCGACGTGGCAGCAGTGGCGCCGCGATGTATTGACATCACTTGGGGAGGAGATCGCGGAGGCAGTGCAGGCCGAGAAGCCACTTGTATTCGTATCTCTCATCGACTCGCTCGCACTCTCACGGCTGCCGGACGCGTACCGACAGGCCGCAGAGCTGTGGCGAGAGATGCGGAACGCTTGGGCTCGCGGCGGCACGCTGGACTTCATCTGCCCGGTGCTCTCGAGTGGCTCCGCCACGTCTGCGTTGCTGCTCGAAAGGTATATCGCGGAAGCACGCGGCAGACTGCCGGTGTACCCCGTCCTGTCGGCGCGAGACATCACGTCCGTGTGGCCGCTCATTGAACAGATCGAGGCCGTGCGCGCCGCTGGCGCCGACGGCTTCGTGGTAGGCGCCGTCTCCCCGCAGACCTTGGCCAAGTGGCTGCCCGACCTCCGGGCCACGGTCGCCTCGGCGGATCCCAATCCCGCTCCGCACGGGCATCCGCCGGTCCGTATCGCCTTCTCGGGTGAGGCCGCCGCGGCACCCGCCACTGGGCGCCAGGTGATCGCCGATGCGAAGCTCGAAGTCGAGATCGTGCTCGGGTGGGAGCCCCCACAGCCAGACGAGGAGACGGCCGGCGCGGCCGAGGCCGGGGCCATGCTCGAGCGCGCCCTCGACATCCGCGACCCCATCGATACCTATGACGACCAGAGGCACCTTCCAGACCTTGCCGTCGAAGAGGACCGTCTTTCCGGCCGGATCGTCGTCGAGACCCCCGAGGGCGCTTCCCGCACGCTGCTGGGTGGCTTCGATACCGCTTACCGCTTCCAGCGTAAGCTCAGGTTCTCCGCGCCGGACGGGCGCTTTCGTCTCGCTATCTACGGCGCGCTGAAGAACGCCGCCGGCACCCATGACTTCGTCGTCCGAAGCCCGGTCCTGGTAGGCGTGCCGAAGGAGGATCTCGCCGCCGACGAAGTGCACGCGGACTTGAGCAGGGCGGTGCAGGAAGGGTGCGACCGGCCCGAGGCCGCCGTCCTGCGCGCGCTCGCGCCCATCGCAGTGCAGCTTCGCGCCACCGGCCCGGGGGGAGGCGAGTGGTGGGTGCGATTCGAAGGAGACAGGTGCGAGACCGGAGAGGGACACGTCGAGAGCCCTGATCTCACCTTCGTGGCTTCGGCCGCCGACTTCGCCGCCCTGGCGCGGGGAGAAGTCGACCCCCGCACACTCTGGGAGCAGGCCCGGCTCGAAGTGATCGCCGACGACCGGACTCTCGACCGCCTGGTCGAAGCCTACTCCAAGACGCTCAAGCCGCCGAGCTGACCATCCGCAGGCCTGCGGGCCCCCAGCGCGGGCTTTCCACCTCTAAGCAGGGCTTGCCGGCGCGCTGCCGGAGCCTCCACTGAGCTGCGGATGCAGTGACTAGGAGGGGAGTCAATCATGATCGAGATCAGGCCGATGGACGAGGACTACATCCTGCCCCGCTGCCTGCACGCCGGGCCGATCGACGCGATGGCCACCCAAGCTTCCGACGGCGCTGCGGTCGATCTCCCACCGCACCCATGGAGCGATGAGACGATCCAGGCGCTCGCGGCAGAACATGGGGGTGGGATCACCCATGGCGGAGAGCCAGCAAGCCGGGAGTTCATGCGCGAGATGATACAGCGCTACGGCACGTGCGCGCTGCTCGCCTGGCGGGGCCGCACCGTCGTCGGCTTCGTGCGCTTCTACCCCATGAAGATTGCTCGCCTGGTGGCTGAAGCTCACCCGAAGAAAGTCGAAGGCATCCTCGACTGCACCCTCGCCTGCCCGCCCGAGCAAGACGAGGGAACCCTCTGGGTCCAGTGTGTCATGACCAGCCGTCCCTACACCGGCTGGCGAGAGCCTGTCCTGCCCTCGGGAAAGCCACACACGTGGTCCGCGACCGCGGAGCAAGCCGGAGCGAGGAAAGGGCTCGGCGTGAGACTCGCCCGCGCGGTCGTCCCATGGGCGCGCGATCATGGCTGGAAGCGAGTCATCAAGGTCGCGCACTCTGACCTCGACTTCTTCTACGGCCAATGGGGAGGCGGAGGGAAGGCCTTCTGGGAGAAGGCCGGATTCAGAGCTGTCGGGACGATCTGCCGGCCTGAAGAATGGGCTGATGAGGATGACATGACTGTCCTCCGGGCTCAGGCGGCCGAGAACGGCATGAGCGAAGAAGAGGTCTGGACGTACTATCGGATGAGCTGCGAACTCTGACCGGTCGCGTGGGCGTCCCGTCATCGCCGGCACCGACTCCTGAGAACATGCCGCGTGGGGCCGTTTGCGCTCTCGCTTACTCCCAGGCCGGGCAGAGGGAATCGCCTTTCCCTCAGCCAAGACGTAGGCGAGATCGTCGAGAACCGAACCTGGGACTGGTGCTCGACGCGCGTTCCCTGACAGGCGCTCTCAGACCATTCGCGGGGGATTCCGACATGGCGGCTCATGAGCGGACGACGCCCAGACCAAGCATGCCTTCCGACCGAGAGATACGGCAGGGATTGCTCGAGTCGGGGATGTCCCCGAGGGCAGCGGCCGCCGCTATCTCCCAGTTGCTGCGGCCGCTCAGGTTGGACTTCTTCAGGCGAAGGAGGAATCGCCTGCTGAGCGTCGTCCAAGACAGGCTCATCGTCATTGCCGCAAAGCGGAAGCTGTTGGAAATACTGACGGCAGAGGCCGAGGCGCGGCAGCGGTCTCTCAACCTCGAAGATCTCTTCACCGGGGTGCACCAGCAGAAGTTAGGGAACCTTGGCGAGCGTGTCATGAGGCGAGCCATTCGCGAGCTGTCCGCCGACGGCATCATCAAGAGCCATACCGGCGCCGCCGGTGTCGAACTCGCGAGCCTCACCGGGCAACGCTATGACCTGAGCATTCCCAAGCTGCGTCAGGTACACGAAAAGATGCGGCGGGCGATGGGGATCAAAGAAGCGAAGCCCTACCTCCCCGAGAAGAGATGGGACCTCTGAAGAGAGCGAGCGGCCCCGCGGGCATCACCCCGTAGGACGAGCGCGCAGTCAGGTGATCCGCGGTGGCCCGCTATGGGCCCCGCGAGGGAGCGGCCGAGAGTTCGTAAGGCGACAGCTTGCTTTCCGCGCCGTGCGGTTGTCGTTGGGCAGGACCCTTGGGCGCCATAGCCTCGGCGACGGCGACTCCGCGTCCTGCCTCGCCGTTGCCGTTCTGTAGGGCGGCCATGCGAAGCATCGCCGCCGGCCGTCAGGTTGTTTCAGTAGCGCAGGTTTCCAACCTGCGGCCGACGAGCGATCATGCGCCCCAGGCGAATGCCCGGCGGCCAGCTTCAGCAGTACCGGTCGAGCAGCAGCGTCAGGTGCTTCAGCAGGCCCCGGCGAGAACCGGCGCGGTATTCCTCGCAGGTATCTGAGTCTGCTCGCGCGAGGCCGAGGCCGAAGTCGAGGTTGCTGAGCCCATGCACCCAGAGCAGGTGGCACTCTTCCAGGCACTGGTCCAGCGCCGGAGGGCAGCCACCCCAGCGGGCATACTCGCGCAGGTAGTGCTCGGCCAGGTCTCGCTGGTTCTCCTTGCGCTGCCAGAGGTCTTCCGGGCGACCCACCCAGCCGCTGACGTCGCCGAAGCGAGGCCCCATGCTCACCAGCTCGGGGTCCATCACCACACGCTCACCGGTGGCCCGCCGCCCCGTGTTCTCTGGGGAGAAGTCGTTGTGCAGCACCCCCATCGCCATCTCTCGCATTTGCTGATCGAGGCGCCGCGTGAAGGCCTGAAGGCGGGGAAGATCGTGCTGCCGCGAGCTGCAGAACTGCTGCAGATCGTCACCCAGGTCGCCCTTTTGGGCGTGCTCCCACAGGAGTTCTAGGGTGCTCACTTCCGTCGCCGGGCCATCCCACCAGGAATGGAGGAAGGCGGTCTGCTCGGGGGTCGGCTGTATCGCGTTGACGCGCGCCATCAGGGACAGCAACTCCAGGAGACCTTCGGCAGAGCGAACGGACTGAGCCTGCTCACTTACGTCCAGGTATTCGAGGAAGAGGATCGGCCGGTCCTCGGGGCTGCGCACCAGGCCGTACACCTGGGGCACGGGCACGCCGTGCGCAGCCAGGAAGCGGTATTTCTTGGCCTCCGGAGATTCGGGGTTGTGGGAGTGCTTCGCGAAGACCGTGACGCGCCCGCGACGGCCCTCGGGCGTCACGTAGCTGAAGGTCGGGATCAGCTTCTCGGCCGCGAACCCATAGAAGCCCTCGACCTGGTGCTCGATGCTGATGTCGAAGGAGGCCACCGGCTCACCGACGGCCGCCTTGACGATGGGCCGAAGCTGAGTCTCAGAGAGACCAAAGACAGAGATAGGGTCAGACTTGGACACTGTCGTGCGTCCCCCCATCGGCGCTGCCCGGTGGCTCAACCGCATGTTCGTTGGGCAGGAGCTTGCCTCCTGCCCGGCATCTGTCATCCTGAGCGAGGCCGAATGGATGTCCCTCCCCTCTCGAAGCGCACTCACCCTAACGCCGAGCACTTGGGGCAGGGTGGGGATGAGAGACAGGAGGGTTGCTCGCCCCTTACGAAGCTGTCTCTCATAGTGCTGTAGGAGAGACACAGCCGTGGATAGGGAACATCCCCTCTCCGACATCTTCTCGGTGGCTGACCTCGAACGTCTCGCGCAGGGCACATGCCTCACTTCCAACGGTCGGGCTGACCGCCACGTCGCATGGCGTCTGACCGCGTCTGGCTACGAGTCTGACCCGTGGTTGCTTGCCCTGCGTGAGTGGTTCCGTCAGGCGGCTTCCCATGACTCTTTTGACGAGGAGCACTACAGGCAGCGGTTCCGGAGCGGAGTTGGCAGCCTGAAAGCCTTCTGCCAACCGGCCGGCGAACTGATGGTCGCGTACTTCCTTGAGAAACAGCTAGAGCGACGCCTGACGTTGGCCTACATCGCGGTCGCCGCGAGCAGACGCACTCCCGAGTTCGAAGTCACTGATGGCCTCATCTCCATGATTGTGGAAGTCAAGACCATCGGCGACTACCCATGGGGCGCTGGAGGCGACTTCCTCGGTGCCGCTCCCAGCCGCGCACCGTCCATCCGTGACGACATCAGGCATGCCGTGCGGCAGATGGACAAGGCGAAATGCAACCTGCTGGTCGTCGTCGACCAAGGGCAACCACCGATATGGGCAGACTACGTCGTCGACGCGATGCACGGCACCGAGTACCTCAGCATCCCCTATGACGCGAGCGGTACACCGGGCCAGCCACATTTCCGACGCGACCGCAACGGGAAGCTTGGTCCGAAGTCGAACACTCGCGTCGGGGCCATCGGCATCCTTACATGGAATGGGAACGAGAAATCCAGGGGCTACTTCGTCCACAACATCCATGCAGCCAAACCGATTCCGCCGACCCTCCTGGACCCCTGGCCACAGCTTGTAGACGGCAGGGAGTGGCGCAACGCCCCCTGCCTGCAGTAGACCCGTCGCCTACCGCGACCCCGCCAGCTTCTCATTTCGCTAAGGTAGCTTGCTGGCGGCGCCGCTCTCACTGGGACCGGAAGGAGACGAGCCCCAGGCGCACAAACTAACTCACTGGACAGGAAGGGGACGCCCGTGAGACTGGAGCCACTTGAGTCCGCGGCCTTTGCGATCCACCAGAACAAGGGAGCCTACGCGCTTCTACTGGGCTCTGGAATGTCGCGTTCGGCCCGTATCCCGACGGGCTGGGAGATCGTCCTCGATCTGATTGAACGGCTGGCTCAACTGAAGGGTGACAACGCGCAGCCGGACGCGGCGGCGTGGTATCGAGAGCGGTATGGTGAGCCACCCGAATACGACAAGTTGGTTGAGGAGTTCGCAAGGACACAGGACGAGAGGAGTGCCCTCCTTCGGGGGTACATTGAGCCGTCACGCGAGGATCGAGAGAATAACCTGAAGGTGCCACAGGCAGGCCATCGCGCTGTGGCTCAGCTTGTCGCTAACGGCTTCGTCAAAGTCACCATCACCACCAACTTCGACCCTTTGATCGAGCAAGCCATTGAGGAAGCCGGGGTAGTCCCGGACGTACTGAGTACCGCGGACCAGATCAAGGGGGCTCGGCCCATGCATCAGGCGCGCTGCGTGGTGCTGAAGGTCAACGGCGACTACAGGGATATCAGAATCAGGAACACTGAGAAGGAACTCTCTGAGTACGAGCCAGAGCTTGATCGCCATCTTGACTCGCTGCTCGATGAACACGGACTACTGGTCTGTGGCTGGTCGGCAGACTACGACGTGGCACTGTGCGCGGCGCTTCATCGTTCTCCTTCGCGTCGCTACACGGCTTATTGGACCAGGTTCGGGCAGTTGAGTGAAGAGGCGAACAGAGTCGCGCATCAGCGAGGGGCGATCACCATACCCATCAAGGACGCTGACAGTTTCTTCGTAGAACTGGCCGACAAGGTAGAAGCGATAGACGCGGTGGGAGAACCGCATCCGCTTTCGGTCGAAGGAGCGGTCGCGGCCACAAAGACGTTCATTGCGGAGGAACGCCATCGAGTTAGACTCGAAGATATGGTCGCGACCGAGGTAGAGCGGACGAAGGACTATGTGAGAGGCCCGGAGTTTCCGCTGCACCCGCCAGACTTCAGCACGGCCTTTGGCGAGCAACTCCGGCGCTACGAGGCTGCGACCGAAATCCTCTGTCACATCGCGGCAACCGTCGGATGGTACGATCAAGGCGAGAACGCCCATCTACTGACGCGGGCACTGGAGAGACTCGCGGAGACCACAAGAGTACAGGGGCCATTTTACCGACCCCTGGAGCAGCTGAGGCAATATCCTGCCCTTCGAGTTCTCTATGCAACTGGCATCAGCGCCTTGGCGGCGGTGCGAGCGCATGTGCTGCGAGCCGTGCTTCTCGACCCTGTTGCACTTCATGAAGAAGAAAGAGTTCCCCTGCTGACTCTGATGGCGACGCCGGGAGTCCTGATGAAGGAGGCACTCGCGAAGCTTGACGCGGAGAAGTTCGGCAAGAGGCATACGCCCTCCAGCGAGTACATGCAGGCTTCGCTGCGGAACGCAGTTCGCTCTCTGATTCCGTCTGAGGAGCGGTACCAGGGAGCCTTCGATCTCTTCGAGTACGTGCTGGGGCTGGTGTACCTGGACGTCGCGCAGCGTGACCGGGCTCCTGTGGGGCGGTTTGGCTGGCGGCGGGAGAGCCGAGTATGGATCGATGGGTTCGTATCTCAGGTGCGGGAGGAAGGAGATGCAATAGCATCTGTCAAGGGGCGACGAGTTGTCCCGCGGGGCGATG
>CAZLHI010000040.1:0-13446 GCA_964559435.1 uncultured bacterium
ACGCCAGCGCCCTCCCATGATCGGGCGCCGGAGGCCCCCGGAGCGCCGGTTCGCTCCGGTCACTGGCCGAGAGGACTACCTGCCGCGTCGCCGAATCACCCATTTGCCGGGGGCAGCAGCGTGCCTTATCTTTCTCTCTACCGGAAATATCGGCCGCGCAACTTCGCCGAGATCGTCGCACAGCGACACGTCACTCAGACGCTGGCCAACGCAGTCAAGACGAACAGGATCGCTCACGCCTACCTGTTCTGCGGGCCGCGTGGAACCGGGAAGACGAGCGCCGCGCGCGTCCTGGCCATGGCTCTCAACTGCGACCAGGGGCCCACGGCCGAGCCATGTGGGGATTGTGAGGCGTGTCGGCGCATCGTCGCCGGCAATGCGCTCGATGTGATCGAAATAGATGCCGCCTCCAACCGGGGCATTGACGAGATACGTGAGCTTCGGGAGCGCGTCGGCCTGGCACCGGCCGGAGCGCGGATGAAGGTCTACATCATCGACGAGGTCCACATGCTCACCGGCGAAGCCTTCAACGCGTTCCTGAAGACCCTGGAGGAGCCGCCGCCGCACGTCGTTTTTGCGCTGGCCACCACCGAACCCCACAGAGTGCTGCCGACGATTCTCTCTCGCTGCCAGCGATTCGATTTTCATCGCATCGGGCTGAGCGATCTGCAATCCGCACTCAAAGACATAGCCGGCAAGGAGCAGCTCGACCTAGGCGAGACAGCCATCACGATGCTGGCCCAGGCGGCCGACGGCTCCTTGCGCGACGCTCTGACCCTGCTGGACCAAGCCATCGCCTATGCCGAGGGGGAGATCACGCCCGCGGTCATCACCGAGATCCTGGGCGGGATTGACTTCGACTTGCTTGCCGACCTCGCCGACCTCCTCATCCGAAGCGACATCACAGCGGCACTTCTGTTCCTCGAGCGAGTGGTGTCTGAGGGAAAGGACCTCCGCCAGCTCGTAACGGGTCTCATTGCCCACTACCGGAACCTGCTGCTGCTCAGCCTCGACCGGCGCGGGCAAGACGCGGTTGCGCTCCCGCCGCAATCTGCGGAGCGGGGAATGCAGCAGGCGAAGGCAGTCTCCCAGTCTGAAATCCTTCGCACTCTAGACCTGCTCGCCGAAACCGATCGGGAACTCCGCTTCACCAGCCAGCCGCGGCTGCTGGTGGAGCTTGCTGCGGTGCGGATCTGCCGAGCCCCCGAGCCGAGCCCCGCGAGCGTGCCGGCCAAGCAGCCGAGCCGTCCAGCCTCCCGCGGCTCCCGCATCAAGCAGAAAGCCGCTGCTCCCGATGCTGCCCCTGCTCAGGCGGAGGGCGATTCGCCGGAGCCGGAGGCCGTGGCGGAGCCCTCTGGTCCGACGGGACTGGCCGACATCAAGCGCCGCTGGGACGAGTTCATAGCCGAACTGCGCAAGTCACGAAAGTCCGCTGAGGCCGCCTTCCTGCGAGATGCCGTCCCGGCCGAGCTGGAGAACGGCGGCCTCGTGCTCGAGTTCCGCCATCAATTCCACCACGACCAGATGACGGATCGAAGACGTGAGGTCGTGGCCGAAGCCATCGAGCACGTCTTCGGACGTGCGGTGAGGGTCACGTGTCGCATGGCACCGCAGGGAGCAGAGCCTGATGCCGAGGAGGAGTCCGACGCGGAGAAGCCTGACAGCACGCTCGGCGACCTGCTCTCGATCTTCCCTGGAAGCGAGCTCGAGGACTAGTCCACACAGCCACGATTCTCCGTGAACAGGAGGTAGCGCGAACATGAGGATGCCGGGCGGTGGAGGCCTCGAGAGACAGATACTGCGCAAGATGGAGAAGCTCCAAAGCGAGATGAACGCTGTCCAGGAGGAGCTGGAGAAGATTCGCGTGGAGGCCAGCTCTGGCGGCGGTGCAGTCACGGCAGTCGCCAATGCCCAAGGGGAGCTCCTCGAGCTGAAGATCTCCCCGGAAGCTGTCGATCCCGGCGACGTCGAGATGCTGCAAGACTTGGTGTTGGCCGCCGTCAGGGAGGCGCTCGAGAAGGGGCGTCAAGTTCAGGAGGAGAAACTGGGCTCTATTAGCGGCGGACTTGGCATTCCCGACCTCTAGCGGGAGGCCTGTCGTCCGGTCGGGCTTTGCCCATTTGCTTGTCGATGCGCGCCTATCCCCGATCACTCGCCCGACTTATAGAGGAACTTGAGAAGCTGCCTGGCGTCGGCCCAAAGACGGCGCAGCGTCTCGCGCTTCATTTGCTTCACGCCAGTGGAGAAGACGCAGCGGCCCTCGCGGAAGCGATTCGCGAAGTCAAGGAGAGCGTGCGCGAGTGTGCTGTGTGTTTCAACTACACTGATGCCGACTTGTGTGCGCTGTGCAGCGACCCCGCCCGGGACGACAGCATTCTCTGCGTTGTGGGAGATGCCCGAGATTTGCTGGCAATGGAGCGGGCCGGCGGCTTCCGCGGGCGATATCACGTCCTTGGGGGGCTGATTTCGCCAATGGACGGTATCGGGCCCGAATCACTACGGGTCTCCGAGCTTCTGGCGCGGGTCAAGGAAGGCAGCACTAGAGAGGTTATTCTGGCGACGAATCCGACCGTGGAGGGCGATGCGACGGCGATGTATCTTGCAGAGCAACTGAGGCCACTGGGCGTCAAGGTGACGCGTATCGCTCTCGGGCTGCCCGTAGGTGGAGACCTCGACTACGCCGACGACGTGACCATTGCCCGGGCCATAGAGGGCAGAACCGAGATGTAGCGAGGGAACGTATCCCTGAAGTGCTGGCCCAGCATGTGATAGGAGTGACGGCCAGCAGATTGCCGCGACGTTATCCCCTTTACTCGCGTCTAAAGTACGAGAGGGGTCTTCATCCCACGAGCTGAAAGTCTTTCGCGTTCTGAACGAATGGGAGGCACCCATGATCCGCAAGTGGCCCTGGTGGCGCATCGGCCTCATCACGACGCTCCTTGTCCTGTCTGCTCTGGTACTCAGCCAGGCGACATGTCCGGCGGAGGTCGAGGAGGGAGCCGGCACAGCAGACGCTGGCGATTCTCAAGAAGACTCCGAGGGTGACGCAGACAAGGACAAGAGCGAGGCCGCGGAACCCGAGATCGCTGTCTCTGCTCGGGGAGTGACCGCACGCGCCGTCAACGTCTATGCGCATCGGTTCTTCACTCGACTGGCGGACCGGACCGGCATGCAGGTGATCGTTGACGACGCGATCAAGGACCGAAAGGTCACCGTCCACCTGGCCGACAAGTCCCCCCAGGAGATAGTGAACTACATAGTCTCGGCCTATGGCTTCTCCTGCAAGTGTGTTAACGGAATCCACATGATCTCCGAAGGCATCCCCCGGAAGCCCTCCTCCTATCTGCTGAGTGACATCAAGTCGATCCCGACGCAGTACGTTCAGGCGAACAATGCCAAGGGCCTGCTGCCCGTCTTCCTCCAGGACCACGTGAAGGTGAACTACGAGCAGAACGCGGTGGTGCTCTCCGCGCCGACAGATGTGCTCGACAAGTTCGAGCAGGACATCCGCCAGTTCGACACGCCCGCCGCGCAGATCATGCTCGAAATCCTGGTAGTAGAGTTCACCGACTGGTATTCCGCCGAGCGCGATCTCGCCATTCGCTGGCACAATGCTGGGCGGGGCGCAGAATGGGGGACTCTGGACCTGCCGCCGCACGACTCGGCTCTGCCCCCGCGTATGATGGGTGAGCTGATCCTGCGGGGAGTGGCGGACCTTCCAACCGAGTTCCGTCTGAAGCTCCGGGCTCTTGTCGCCTCCCGCCAAGCGGAGGTGCGTGCCGCGCCGAGGATTGCAACCGTGAGCGGGCGCTGGGCGAGCTTCTTTGTGGGGATACAGCAATACCTTCGCCAGCCAGTTGAGATGGAGGAGTACGTAACGCAGAACTTCATCGACGCCGGCGTCCGGCTCGGCGTAGACGTGTGGACAGGTGACGGCGAGGAGATCATCTGCAGCATCAGCCCGGAGGTGTCGACTCTGACGGCGCTCGACCCGGTGACCGGCCTTCCCGACAAGATCACGCGAACGGCGGAGACCATGGTTCGGGTGCGAGATGGTCAGACGATTGTGATCGGGGGCCTTCGGAAGGAAGAAGAGCGGCAGATCCGTACCAAGGTTCCGATTCTCGGCGACATCCCGTTGGTCGGGACTCTGTTTCGTTCCAGCTCGAAGGTGATGACGCACACTGACCTCGTAATCTTCATCACTCCGCGGGTGGTCTCGAGCGCTGCGGAGTCTCCGGCCGAGGACGAGAACGAGCTGCGCGAGCGTTTCCTGGAGGGGAGTTGAGGCGTGCGCCGCGCTCTCCCTCTGCTGACCCTGGCCGCGATGGCGGCCGCAGCCGGGCCCGCTGCGGCCCAGCGGGGGACCGTCTACTGCAACGTCACCAAGGTATCTTCCGAGCAGCTCAGCAATGGCGTCCGCGTGACCATAGAGGCCGACGGGGAGCTGTATTGGGACTGGGACTTCGAGCGATTGCTGCAAGAAGGAGCGGCACTCGGCGAGATCCACGAGTACGGGGTGTCCATCTGGGGGTTCACCGAGAAGTTTCGCCGCCTTCCCTTCCTGCTGTGGAACGCGCGCTCCAAGCTGGGATCAGGCTTCGTCCCGATCAACAAGTACCCCGTCAGCCACGTCGAGATATCCATCCCCGAATGGGCAGACGAGGGAGTAGGGCTCGAGATCGACGTCGTCAACTACCTCGGCTGGGTGACGGGTGAAGGGAGATTCGAGCACTATCGCGGCGACTGGTGGGTCAGCCGGAGCGAGGACCGGAGCAGCCTCATCATTCTGTGGGAGTCCGATCGCTTCCCGCCCGAGCCCTTCCCCGAAACGCCCGAGGACCTGCCGACGGAGCTGGAGATCGCCGAGCGCGATGGTCTGCTGACAATCCGAGCGGTGAACGTCACGCTGCACGATCTGACAAACGCAATCGGTCGAGAGGCGCGGCTGAGCGTCACCTCGCCTGCGGAGGATGACATTCGCCTCAGCCTGTGTCTCCGGGAGGCCTCGGCGGCGAAGGCGCTGGATGCCATCGCAACGGGCTGCGGGCTTTGCGCCCAGGCCTGCCCGGACGGCAGTTGGGTCATAGCGGCCCCAACTGGCTCGGCCGGCGCCTACGGCGCGGCCGAGTCGCGACGTGTCTATCTGGAGCATCTTCGGGCGGTCGACGCAGTCGACCTGCTGCCGAACTTCCTGATGCAGTACCTACGTGCGGACGAGTCCTCGAACTCCATCGTCGTCACGGGGCCGAGCTTCCTCGCCAATCGCGTGGCCGAAGACCTGGCGAAGCTCGATGTCCCTTCACCAGAGGTGCTGGTGGAAGTTGTCACGGTCGAGTATACCTCCGGCCGCGACCTGACCCGCGCCCTTCACCTCGAGCGCTACCTCGGTGACTTCGGAGCCGCTCTCGATTCCTTGACGGGCGATCTGAGTTTTCTCTGGCTGGAGGGGCTCCCCGAGGGTTGGGCTGCCATGCTGAACAGCGTGGAGACCGAGACGTCCACCAGACTCATAACCCGCGCGAGCGCTCGCGTGCTCAACGGCCATAACGCATCCATCGGCGCCGGGGAGGAGTACCTCGTCATCTTCGAACGGGTCTACGAGCCCTATGTGGAGGCCTATCTCGGGTCGGTCTGGACCACGAGCTTCATCTCGGTGCAACCCCTGGTGGGGAGTGGGGACGAGATCATCCTGGGTCTGGGCGTCGTGGCGCGGACGCTGCGCGGGAAGGATCCCAGAACCGGCCTTCCGATAGTGGCCCTGCGCCGAGCAAACGGAACCGTGCGCATCAGAGACGGGCAGACCATTGTGCTCGGCGGGCTTGTGAGCGACAGCGAGAACAAGCAAGAACGTGTGATCCCAGTTCTCGGACACCTGCCGGTGATCGGAGGGCTGTTCCGGTCGCCCGACCGGGCGCGCTCGGAGACCTGGCTTGCGTTCTTCGTCACGCCACACATAATCCGCTCCCGCTCCGATGATACAGGAGGTGGTGCCCATGGCTAGCACAGCTCGCCGTCTGCTTGGCTGTGTCCCCGCCGCAGTCGTTCTCATGCTGCTGGCCGCGATGCCGGCGGAGGCGCGCGTATACTGCAACATCACCGAGATAGAGATCAAACAGCTGCGCAACGGCGTGCAGATGACAGTGAAGGCAGACGGAATCCTCAATCTCGACTACAGATCACAGGAGGACGAGGGGCGGCGCTACGAGCTGCACTTCCACGGTGCGCGCAACGCGACCGGGAAGAACTTCATCGATGTCAGCAAGTTTCCGGTGAGCCACATTGAGCTGACCACCCCCCAGGACGCGGAGGAGGGAGTGGGAGTCGAGATGGCGATCGTCATGGTGGAGTCCTCGAGCGTCAGCGCGGACTCGAGCTCAGACCGACAGAGCTACATCATCACCGTCAGGAGCAGCCGCACACTGGAGGGGGTAGAGGAAGAAGAAGAAGGCGAGGAAGAAGAGGCGGAGGAGAAGGAGACACAGCTCTCGGTGTCCTCCGCCGAGGGCCTTGTTTCGGTGCTGGCCGTGAAGGCAGACCTCCAGGAAGTGCTCGGGCAGATTGCCGCCGAGACCGGCACTGATCTGGCAGTCGATGACGCGATAGAGGCCGAGGCGAATCTCCACCTGCAAGACATGCCAGTCGACGACCTGCTGAAAGCCATTGCCAGCGCCTACGGGCTGGCGCTCAGCGAAGTCGACGGGGTGTACATGTTCAGCCGCGGCGTCCCGCAGGATCTGGCCGCCTACCGGCTCAGCGGGACCGCGTCCTTCCCGATGCGATATACGCGCGCCAAGGATGCGTCGGGGCTCCTGCCGACCTTCCTGTACAGCTACCTGCACGTGAATGAGGAGCAGAACGCGGTGGTCGTGACGGCACCGCAGCAGATGCTAGACAAGATCGAGGCAGACCTGCGCGCAGTGGACGTGGCTCCGCCTCAGATCCTCATCGAGGCCATGGCCGTCGAGTTCATAGGCGCGGACGAGCTCGACGTCGTGACCCGACTCTTTCGGGGCGATCTGGCCGGCGAGACCACGGAGGATGGTTCGCCGGACTTCTCCGCAACGAGCGACTCCCGTTCGGGCGAGGTGTCCTATTCCAGCATCGGTGAACTGCCTAATGACTTCGAGGCCCGCATCCGGGCATTAGAAGCACAGCAGCGCGCCCGCATACGAGCGGCCCCGCGGATGGCCGTCATGAATGGCCATCACGCGGATATCTTCATTGGCGTGCGTCGCTTCATAATAGTCGAGTACATCTCGTACGGACAGGCGGTGGAGAAGATACAGGGAGTAGATGTCGGCGTGAAGCTGCGGGTGACGCCGCTGACGGGTGGCGGTGGCGAGATTACGCTCAACATCGACCCGGAAAGCACGGAGGTCAGCAACATCTCGGAGGTCGATCCCGAGACGGGGCTGCCGGTCCTAAGGACGCGCCAGGCAGGCACGACGGTGCGCCTCAAAGACGGCGAGACCCTGATGATCGGCGGGCTGAGTCAGCAGCAGATCGACGACAGGAGGACGAAGATTCCGATACTGGGCGACATACCATTGATCGGCAATCTGTTCCGAAGCCGCAACCGCACGGCCCTCAACTCCGAGTTGGTCGTCTTCGTCACGCCCCATATCCTAACGGGAGAGGGCCGCCTCGCAGACGAAGAGGAGGAGCAGCGTATCCGAGAGCGCTTTCTCGCTCCGGTAGACAGGACTCAATGACAGAGCAGCAGGCGAGATTGCGCCTGCTGCTCAAATCCTGCGGCTAACTCTGTCCCCCTGCGCGTCAGCTGCCTCCCCGCTGTGCTCGCTTCGCCTGCTGTACAAGCTGCCGTACTCGCTGGCCCCCCTTGCGACCGATACGCTCATAGAATTTCGGGCCGTGCCGCTTCTTCGTCGTTTCGCCACCTTTTCGGCCGATGGCTTCGTAGAATTCCGGACCGTGTCGGGCCTTCGTCGCGCGTCCACCCTTGCGGCCAGCCTCGCGGACGGTCATTGCTCCCTTATCTGGCATTCGCTAGTCACCTCCCACTGCCGCGTGTTTGTGGATCAGGAACTCCCTCGATCGCCGGTCCCGGCACCGATGCCCCTCTTCCAGCGGGCCAAACGATTGCAAGCTCCGGATTCGCCACGGCACCATTATACCCACTCCTAAGGCGTCAAGCAATCTTGCGCAACAGTTTTTTCCGAAGAATTGTCTTCTAATCAACTCAGCCCCGGAAAACTCCTCCAGCGGTTACTACAGCCCGCTCCAGCTTGGCGGACGTTGGCACCGCGACTCCATCCCAGACCACGCTGTGCCAGAGGTCCGCAGCTTCGGCGACATCGGCGCCAGCTCCGATGCAGGTGCCGCCGCCGAGCCTCGCCCTCGCCCCCACTCGACAGCGATCGCCCACAGCAACGGGTGCACTCAACTCCGCCGATTCCTCTATCTCACAGGCCGCGCCCATCCAAATGCCAGGGGCCACTTCATCCCCAGCGACGACCGCATCCACCCTCCGCTCAAGCACATCCACTTGAGCCGTGAGGTAATCGTCGATGGTCCCTATGTCGCGCCAGTACCCATCGAGGCCGAAGCCATAGAAAGGCACGCCAGCCTCAACCATTGCAGGAAATGCATGGAAGCCGAAATCATAGAACTGGTCGGGCGGGATAAACTCAAATACGTCTGGCTCAAACAGGTAGATCTGAGTGTTTGCCGTTCGGCTGGGTGCCTGTCCCTTTGGCTTCTCGGCAAAGCGCTCAATCCGTCCCGTGCCGTCCACGACCACGATTCCGTATTCCGATGTCTCCTCTACTTCCACCAGTCCGATGCTCGCCATCGCCCCGACTTCCCGGTGCGCTGCGACCAGAGCTGTGAGATTCATCGACGTGAGGTCGTCCGCTCCCGTAACCAGAAAGGTCTCGTCCTCGAAGAAGTCCTTGCAGCGCCGGACCCCGCCCGCGGCTCCCAGCAGTTTCTCCTCATAGCTGAAAGTCAGCTTCACGCCGTAGTCTGAGCCGGACCCGAAATGTTGGACGATCTCCTCTGGGCGGTAATGCAGATTGGCGATCACCTCGGTGAACCCGTGTCTCCCGAGGTGCCAGAGCACGTGTCCCATGACAGGCCGGTTTGCGATTGGGAGGAGCGGCTTCGGCAGGTGATCGGTCAGCGGCCGTAGTCTCTCGCCGATACCTGCGGCCAGCACCATGGCCCTCATGCCAGCCATCGATTCTCCTCGTCCCGGGCTGCGCTCAGGATCCCCCACCGCCGAGCTCATCCAATACCTGAGCCAACTGCTCCTCCAGCACGGGCTTCGTCAGGACCTTCAGGGCGCCCGCCGCCAGCGCCTGCTGCACCCGGTCATCTTCGTACGCCGTCACCACGACTACAGCGGTGGGCGCCTGTTCCATGATGTCTTTTGTAGCCTGCACACCATCTCGGTCGGGCAGCCCGATATCCATAAGCACCAGGTCGGGCCGCATCTCATACGCCATTTCCACTCCGGCGTCTGCGCGGCGCGCGATCCCTACCACCTCGCAGCCCAGCGCTTCCAGATGAAGCTGGAGAGTACTCGCCACCAGAAACTCATCTTCGACCACGAGCACGCGCAGCGGCGCGCCACGCCTTTTTTCACCGCCTTGCGATGCTGTCGTCATCAGCGCGGTCTACCTCCCTCCCATCGCTGCGCCCGGGTTCTCCAAGCCGCGAAAGGAGACGCAGCAACTGGCTGCCCAGATCAGCTTGCTCGACAACGACTTTGGCCGAAGCATCCAGCCTCGCCGACGTGAGGTTCAGCACGGCCTGTACCCCGGCCTCCGCGAGGGCCCGCACGATCTCCGGCTGAGCCGCCGCCTCACTCGCAAGGACGGCCACGGCTGCGCTGTTCGCCTCCGCCAGTGCACCCGCCTCCGCCAGTGGCTGCACTGGCATGCCTCGCACACTGCGCCCCGTTTGACCGTCATCGAACACCCCCACGAGTATGCAGTTTACCATCTCCAGGGCTTGCTTCACGTTCTCGCTCTCTGCCAGGCGTGCCGCGCCCAGCCACACAGTGGGACGCGGTGCGCTCACGCGCAGCCCCTCGCGCAGTGCCGTTCCGACTGCGGACACCGAGTAGCCGCGTCCGGGGGTCCCGAAATGGCCCAGCCCCGAGAGATCCCGGCGCACAAGGCTCGCCCTAACCCCAACGGACCTGGCCAGATGATGCGACGACACAGTAGCGACGTTCCGCCGCGCATAGTCCTCCACGACCTGCAAATACCCGCGAAGGCGGAGCGATTTGAGCTCCCAGCGCTCCACTCCAACTCCTCGGCCGGTCGCGACGCCCTTTGTCACTTCGAGCCTCTGCTGAAATCCATCACACATCTCCCGCCCACCGAAGCGTCCACGCAACGGACAGCTCGCAGGAGGCCAGGTACCCAACCTGCACGGCGACAGCGTGCATTCGTAGCAGCCCGCCATCCCCTGCTCTCTCACGCACCTGTAGACGAGGCACTCCCTGTCCCCATCGCGGGACAGACGGAGATTGCCGGAGGCGCAGCCAGGACACCGCTGCCCCAGATAGAGATCGCATCCGCTGCAATCATATACGCCGCAACGTGAACGGCTCGCGCGCTTGCTCGCCATGACCCTCGCTGCCGCTCCCCAGACACAGTGCATAGGTTTCGGCAAGAGAGCATGCCAGTCCTGGCTGTCCCTGCCCGCGGCAGCGCGACCGAGTCACGTCCGCTGCTTCGCGCTTGCCAGCAGCCCGACTACCGCGTCCCGGACCGCGTCCTCCTTGTCCTGGAAGAGAACGGTGACGACCACGAGTAGTTCTCGCACGCCGATTGACCCCTGACAGATGTAGCGGTAATCTCCGGGCTCCGGTTCCGTCGCCACGAGGCCCTTGTCCGTAAGCGGATATGTAAGGTAGCCAAACAACCCGTCCCCTGAGATCTCCTGGAGCTTTGCTTCGGTCTCCACTGCTTCTGGAAGAGCCCGTGCAGCACTGTCCAACACCATCTCGCGAACGGCCCGCCGCTGCTTGGACCAGTCCCTGCCGTCAGGGCTCCAGAGCGCGGTTATGAGGACCTCCCACGCGCTCCCGCGGTGCGGGGTGAATGTGATCGTCGGTGGCAGGTCGTCAGGCGGTTGTGCAACCTTATCCTTCCACGTCGTCTCAAGGAGGAACTCGAGCCGACCGTGGTTCGCAATGACATAGGACCTGAGTGCGAGCTTTGCCGCCTTTCCGTCGGTCGTGTCGGAGGGGCCGTCGTCGGCGTCCCCCACGCGGATGACCCCGGACGGTGCCACCAGCACTGAGCAGATGAGCGCCGCTGCCATCACCAGAGCGCGCATACCGGCCGAGTGCTTCGGTCGCATGGAGGTCCTCCTTACGCGTGATCGCTGGGAAGCTTACATCACGCGCTACCAAGCGACAAGGGCGCGGCGAGCGCCAAACTCTGCCGCGCGGCCAGGCCCTCCGCACGTCCCCCTCTGAGACAAATTTGATCGCGTAGAGCCTTGACGGTACGCCTGTATGTGTGTATCATAGCGTGGCGAGGGTGCACATATGCATAAGTGGGGGCCCCTGTGCGGCAGGTCTTAAGCGATCTCCACCCCATGGCTGATCTGCTAGCAAGCTGCCCAGGCATGACAAAGGAACACGTTTACTACCTAGAGCAGCGCCGCTACATTCGCCCAATCAAGCAACGTCACGGCAAAGTCGAACGCAACCTTTACACCACAGGGCAGCTTGAGCTCGTCAAGGCCATCTGGAGCTATCGCCAGGCGGGCCTCCCTCCGAGGGAGGCCTATCAGCGTGCCCTCCGCGAGCAGTCCCGAGGCCAGCTGAGCATGTGGCCCGAACAAGGCGCGGAGGACTAGCTGTGCAAGCGCAGGCGAACGAGGCCGGACCGGAGCTGGGGCGGGAGGCTCGCCATCCCGCTTCGTTGGAGGCGGCCGGTCCGGCCGGCCCCCGCCTTATCATCGAGGAGGTGACTTCTCGCCTCGGCGCGGAGGAGGTGGAGGTGAGAACGGCTCTGGCACTCGGGCAACACCGATTCGTCGGAACCGCGGCCGGAAGCACAGGGCAGCATCGAGTCTGGGAGCTCGCGGCGGCGGCGTCTGTGGCCGCCATGCAGCAGTGTTTGCAGCAACTCGCCTCGGACCCAACCACTCCTCAGGTACAGCTGCTGGACACCGCAGCGCACACGACAGGGATCGGACAAGAGTACATCGCTGCAGCAATCAGAGTGATCGCAGCCGGCCAGCAGACTGACCTGCTCGGGTCCGCTCTGGTGCGAAACGATCGCTCCCGCACCGCAGTCGCCGCCGCCCTTGATGCCGGATCCCGCTATCTCGCTCGTTTCAGTCAGACTGGCATCAGCCAGCTAGACCCATCGTGGGAGCGAGGTGGCATTGAAGATCCGGCCCCCAAGGAGTCGGAAGAAGGAGCTGTCGTCAGCGAGCAACGTACAGAGGAAGCCCCTCGAATCAGGGCTGCCGGGGCCGCCACGGAGTCCGCCTCCGGCCCAGCCGTTGCTGCTCGGCCTCCGCCTCCCGGCTTCCCGGCCGTGGGGGTGGTGATCGACCCAGCTCTCGTCTATGCATCGGCCGTTGATTCCGATGGTGCGGCTCTCGCCCACGCACAGCGCGCGAACCCAGCAGGCGAGCATCCACAGGTTGCGCTGGGGCTCGCCATCGAAGCCGTGCGTGAGGTCGCCGACGCGGTCCAGGCGGCCGAGGAACTGACCAGCATAGGCCTGGCCCTGAACAGCTGCCTTGACGGCGCACCAGAGACGCATTTGCGGCAAAGCGAACTCCATGGGTGGCATGGGGGCCGCGCTCCGCGACCTTTCGCCGACGAGTTTAGCCTTCCGACGGCGGTCATCGGCTCCGCCGACGCGGCAGCGTTCGCCGAGTTCTCATTCGGCGCGGCACAAGGGATTCCCGACATCCTCTACGTTCGCGTTGGCGCGGATATTGAATTGGGTCTTCTTGTGCGAGGATCGCTGCTCCCAATGTCGCAGACCCTGGCCGGCGGGGGGCACATGGTCATCGACAGCGACGGACCCAGGTGCGTCTGCGGCGACTATGGGTGCTGGCAAGCGCTGGCAGGGACAGACGCGCTTGTGGCGCGAGTCGTAGCGGCACTCCGCGGTAGAGCAACCAGCGCCATCACCGCGGCAGTCCAGGGGGAGCTCGACGCCATCACACCCCCGCTGGTGGTGAGAATGGCCGCCGCCGGGGATGCCGTGGCGCGGCGTGCACTTCAGGAGACCGGACGCCATTTCGCGGTCGGGCTTGCCAACCTGATCGCCCTCTTCGGCCCGCAGGCCGTTCTGGTGGACGGTCAGCCGCCGCAGTTCGGGACAGCCCTCCTGCGCGCAGCAGAGGGAGCCTTGAAGTCCAGCGCGCGCGCGCGGCGTTTCTCGCAATGCGTCTTGCTCACCCCCGAGATGGGTGAATCCGCGGCCGCGCTCGGCG
>CAZLHI010000040.1:13456-29105 GCA_964559435.1 uncultured bacterium
ACAGCCTCGCGCCTTACCTCTTGTCCGAGCTCACGTCGTCTCCGCCCGGCCTTGAGGGGGCCGTTAGGCTTAAGGCGAGACGCGCGTGCGGTCCCGCGGGAAGAAGGTGGCCTCCCGCACGTTTCGCAGGTCCAGCAGCCGCGCCGTCAGGCGTTCAAGCCCCGTCCCGAGACCTCCGCGCGGCGGCATTCCGTATCTGAATGCCGACAGATAGAAGTCATAGCTCTGCCGGCCCGGGCCCATCGCCCGCAGCTTCGCCTCGTAGTCCTCGACGCGATGCAGACGCTGTCCGCCGGTTGTCACCTCCCACCCCCGGAACAGGAGGTCGAAGCTCCTGGTCAGGTGCGGGGCACCCGGGTCGGGCATGGTATAGAACGGTCGCTTCTCCACTCCGTAGTGGGTGACGAACAACCATTCGCAGCCGAACCTGTCCTGCGCCCAGGCTGAGGCGAGTCGCTCCCCTTCCGGGTCCAGATCCGGCTCTCCTTCGCAGCGCGCTATCGCATCCTGCACTTCCGACAGGCGCGCTCGCGGGATGCGCTCTGGCACTTCGGGCAGGCGAGCGCCGAGCACCGCGAACTCCTCCTCGCGCCGCTCCCGCAAGCGAGTCGCGAGATAACACAGCCAGGCGTTCTCGACCTCCATGACCTCTTCGTGGCTTTCGATGAAGCCCATCTCGAGGTCGAGGCTCGTGAACTCGTTGGTATGCCTCGCAGTGTCGTGCTTCTCGGCACGATAGGCAGGCGCGATCTCGAACACGCGCTCGTATACGCCGACCAGTATCTGCTTATACAGCTGTGGGCTCTGCGCCAGATAGACGCGCCGGCCGAAGTAGTCGACCTCGAAGAGATCGGCGCCGCCCTCCGCTGCCGCGGGGACGAGCTTGGGCGTGTGGACGCGCGCGAATCCCTGTGCGGCAAGGAACTCGGCAAACGACATCGCGACCTCGTGCTGAACGCGGAAGATAGCGCGTGCTGCTGGTGAGCGGAGGCTCACCGCGCGGTGGTTCAGTTGAGTCTCCAGTCCTGCCGACATCGAGGCCTTGTTGATCTGCAGGGGCAGCGCCTTTGCGGCGCGCGCGATCACGTCGATCTTCTCGATCCTGACCTCCACGCCGCTGGGCGCCCGCGGCTCCCGCGCGACCCGGCCGGAGATCGATACCACGGACTCCGAGCCGAGGCCGCGCAGTAAATCGGCGTCGGCAGTATCCCCTGTGACGGCCTGCACGAGGCCTGTCCGGTCGCGCACCAGGGCGAATACGACCCCGCCGAGCGACCGCACATTGTGGAGCCATCCCTTCACCGTAACTGGCTCGCCGATGTGTTCGGCAACTTCACTGCTGAGAGTCCGCGGCATCGTTACACCTCCTTTCGTGGTTTCTCGACCGCGGCACAAACAGAAAGCCCTTCGTCCCATATGGGGACGAAGGGCCCATTGGCCTTCCGCGGTGCCACCCCGCTTAGAGCGCTGACGCGCTCCCTCCTTCTCTCGGCACGGAGATCTTGCCCGATGCCGTCCCCCCTATAACGGTGGGGCGCCGGCGAAACCTACTCTCCCTGTGGAAGCAGACGGATTTCAGCCCGCAGCTCCGAGGTGTCTTTCGGCGCACGTGGGCTCCGGGCTCTCAGCACCTCGCCCGCCTCTCTGTGCCCCAGCGGCGCGCCTACTCCTCCCCTTCTCAGCCTTTGAACCGTATTCGGCTTGTCTGAAGAGATTACCTCACAGCTGGCGCTGTCGTGTCAACCCCCCGGCTCCTCGAAGACGAGTATGCACCCGTCGCCAGGCGCAACCGAGAACGTCTTCCCTGTCTTCTCGCTCAGCGAGTCGCGCGCCGCCCTGTCCAGGCTGACCGTGTGATCGTTCTCACCCCCGGGAAGGTTGACCACCACAAGCGCCTTCTCGTAGCGCCTCTGCCAGACGTGTGCGTTGATCTGCTCGCCTTCGCCGACTGGAAGGCCGATCTTCATGTCATACTCAGGGTACCAGTCGTGTCCGTGGTACGTGTTGTCGGAGAAGAGATAGTAGTAGTCGCCGATGATAAGGGAGTAGCACATGCTCCAGCGGCGGGTCGTCGGATCGCGGCGCGCCGGCCTGCGGCGCCTCGGCAGTGGCCCGTCGTCTCGGCCCTCAATATCCTCGAAGCGTTCGATGCAGCTTATCAGCGGCGGGCGCAGCAGGCCGGCCGTGTGCCGCATCTTCTCGATCGTCTCGCCCCATTCGGTACGGCGGTGGCTGAAGCCTGACTCATACATGATGCCGTTCAGGTAGGGGGCGGCGAAGTCGTAGTCGTCGATGGCGTAGCCGTAGTTCGCAAGAAGGAGGAACTCGCCAGGCGTCCGGCGGCGCACCTCCTTGAGCAGCGCGATCCAGGGCTCCGGCTCGTCGCGGAGGTTATCGTAGTAGACGCCGTCGACGCCGACTTCCTGGAGCGCGAGGGTCTGCCTGACGACATGGGCCCGGTAGTCCTTGTTGTACCAGTCCATGCGGTGCGTGCCGGGCCAGAACTGCTCCCGCTCGCCGTCGGCGCGGAGCCACCACTGGTGGTCCTCGGGGAGCCAGTCGTCGTGGTACTCGTAGAAGTTGACCTCGCAGAGCACGACGATGTCGGGATTCAGCTCTCGGACCTCGGCGAGCTTGCGGCGGGCGGCCGTGATCGACTCCGGGGTGAAGCCGTCGGCGAGGCCGTGGGGCTCACGATTGAACTCCAGGCCAAGCCAGCCGGCGGAGGTGACGACGAGGTCGTGTCGAGCTAGGCCCCACAGCGAGCGGTCGCCCCGGACCGGCGTCCAGAACATCGAGATCCTAGGGAATGGTGTGTTCTCGATCATCTTTCCCTTCTCTCCGGTCGCGCCTCGGGCGCGGCGGCTCGAGTCCGACCGGTCGCAGGCAGCGAACGTCATGACGAGCAGAGCGGTCAGGACGAGACATGCCGACCCCAGGCGTTGACGCAGCGAGTCGGCTATCGGTCCGGCCGCCGAGCTGCGTCTCCCCCGCTGGGCACGACTCGTTATCACGAAGACCCCTGACCGTCCCGCAGCCACTTGGTCTTGATCACTCCTCCGCTATCCTGCGCGATGTAGACGAACCCCTCCCCATCAATTGCCAGGCCTTCCTGATTGTCACCAGGAAAGGGCCCACGTCACCTCCTTCTGTACCCGACCTCATCACCATCATAAGACCCACTGCCAACGCCAGCACCAACACACTCTCGGCCACGAGCATCTCCAACGGTAGGTGAAGCATGGACCGCTCAACCAGATTCTGAGCGCGTCGGCGAGCACCGCGCTCATCGCGGCCGGCTTCCGGGACTGCCGGCTCAGTACGCGCCGTGGTCGTCGATCGCATCCATGATGGCGCGCATGCCGTCCTTGAAGACGCGTTCGCTCTCATCATCCGTGATGCCGTACGATCCCATCTCAGTCATCCCGATCACGAGGCGCCTGCTGTCCTTGTCCTGCTTCAGGAGCTCGACCGTGTAGTCGTACGTTTGCTGTCCGCCGAGCCAGAAGATCGTCTCGGGGAAGTTCACCCAGATCACGACCTCCGAGCCCCAGGCGGCCCTTGCATCCGCAAGCGAGAGGTCGCCGACAGGCGGCGGCGTGAAGGCCTCGATGACGGGCACGCCCGTCCGCTTGACGAGGTCCACGAAGCTCGTGAGGTTGGAGCTGTGCGCGTGCAGGGCAGGCATCTTTCCGGCGGCCTTCAGTTCGGGCACCCACTTGTCGTAGAAAGGAAGCACGTACCTCTCGTATTGTCTCGGGCCATAGATCCCGCTGAGAGAGCCTATCGATACGAACTGGGCCGGGGCCTTTAGCATGAGCGGCATCATGCGATCAAGCTGTCGCTCGACGGCTTCGAGAAGCCGCGCAAAATGATCGGGCCAATCGTGCTGGGCCTGTGCCCAATCCGCGAGGGAGAAGTACCCCTCGGTCGAGTCGTACGGCGGCTCCGGGCCCTCGAAGCGGACGATTCCGTCAGTGCCGACGTCCCGTATGTGAGCCTGGAAGGCCGGATAGTCGGTGTGGTAGACGGCGTTCTCGACCATGAAGATGACCGGCTCGAAGTCAGAGACTTGTTTGATCATCCATTCCGTTTCGATGCTCTCGCCATCGCTGATGCGGCCGACGTGGGTGCGCCACGCACTCCGTACGCTTCCCCTTGGCGTGCGATATGTTGTATACGCAATGCTGCCCTCGGTCTCGTGCTCGACCTCGACGTCTCGCATCTCCGACCATATGCCAGACCGGCGAAGACACAGACCCATCCCCCGGTTGCGGAGCTCACGCTCGAAGTCGCCCCGGGGCACGAGGTTGTCGTAGGGGGCATAGGGCACGCGGTCCGGCGTGCGGCCATGAAGGACCGCCTCGATTCGCTCCCGGAAGTTCAAGTCAAGTCCGCCTCCGGTAGATTCTCATCTCTAGGCCCGATCCACGAGCTTCCGTAGGTACCTGCCGGCAAGCTCCACCTGTCGTGTTACCTCATCGAGCCCCAGCAGCTCCCGATTCTCGCCCAGGCAGGGGTGGCAGAACTCATAACAGAGATACCCCTCATATCCGATCTCCTTGAGCGCCTTCACAAAGGCCGGGTAGTTGATGAGTCCTCTCGTCGTGTGCAGTATCTGACGCTGAACGGCCTCCCCATCTTTCTCCTCGAACTCGCCCCCGAAGTGCGAATGCACCTGAAGATCGCCTGTGTCTCGCACGGCCTTTGCCACGTAGTCGTCGTCCTGTGAGATGAGGAGCGGGCAGTCGATGCAGGCCTTGAGCGCCGGCGAGTTGACGGCTCGGATGAGGTCCAGCACATCCGTGTAGCGGCGAATGACCGGCTCGTGGTTCTGCAGCGCGAGCGTGACCCCCATCTCGCCCGCGAACTCGGCGACCTCCTTGAGGCAGTCCGCCACCCAGTGCCAGCGTTGGAGAGAGGTGACATCGGGATATCCGTTCTCCCAGTACCGCCGCGTCATCTCGTATGTGCCGTGGCCATCCCGAAGGGTGATGCCGCGCCAGGCCGCGAAGAGGCGCAGCACCGGCGCGCCGAGGTCGCGGGCGAGCTTGATCTGCTCGCGCACCATGAGCAGTTCGTTCTCGCGCTGTTCGAGGATCGGGCTGGCGAAGTTGTTGTAGCTGGCAAGGGCCGGAATCTCGACGCCGGCCTTATCCGCCTCCTTACGTATGCGATCACGCGCCTTCTCGTCGAGGTCCATGGGGCTCGCGTGAGGCCTGCGCGCTCCTATTTCGACGCCGTCGAAGCCCATCTGCTTGGCTCGCCGGAGTATGTCCAGCAGTGGAAGCCCCGGCCCGTCGTACCAGACGCCGGCGAAGCTGATGGTATAGAGTCCAACCTTCATCTGTCTCACCTCCCCTAAGCGCTGCTGCCAGGGTCATTTTCCGGCTTGCCGAGGTGCTTCCTCCCGCCGGCCGGTAACGGTTTGCGTCGCGCAGTCTTGCCGGGGCGTGTGGCCAGCGCGAGAGGGGCGCTCAAGGTCGAGCGTGCACTCCCGTCGAAACGGACCGCGGTTTAGGCAATCCAGTGCGGCAGCATGACGCGGAGACCTAGGATAGGCGGAGGGGTGGCATGGATCGCGAGAGCGGAGTGAGCGACGAGCCGAGACCCACGCCGACCTGCTGCGGATGCATCGTCAACGCAGGTCGGATGCTGCTGATAGAGCGAGCGCAGGAGCCAAACAAGGGCTACTGGAGCTTCCCTGGAGGCCGCATCAAGCTCGGAGAGACCATCCTCGACGCCGTGAGGCGCGAGGTGCACGAGGAGACAGGACTTATCATCGAGCCCGAGCGTGTGTTCCAGGTTTATGACTGGATCACGCGCGGCCAAGGCGGCCGCATCCGCTTCCACTACCTCGTGAACTACGTCATGTGCCAGTACGTGTCAGGGGAGGTGATAGCCGGTTCGGACGCCGCAGACGTGCGGTGGTTCTCAGAGAGCGAGATCTCCGGCCTGACTATGCACCCCTTCGCCCGGGAGACCGCGTTCCGGCTACTGCGGGGAGAGGAACGTTAGAAGAGGTTTTCCGATGCTGGCCTTGCCGTCTGCTCGCCCCGCACGAACTCCATCAAGCTCTGGCCGGAAAGCGCCATAGCGATGGGGATCCACTCGTACCACACGCGTGTCTCAACGAAGCGCGCGACCACGAGCATGACGAGGAAGAAGCCCGGCAGCACCCAGCACGCCCGCCTGAGGAAGATGTTCTTCTTCGACCAGTGCCATGGTGCGAGAAGCCAGAGGAATCCCAATCCGGCCAGCAGACGGAACCAGTGCTCGAAGGGCGCCAGGCCATGGCCGCTGACGAGGTAGGTCAAGTTATCCAGCACGTGTACCTCGATCCCTTCGCCGGCCCTTGGGTGTATGAGCAGGCGAAGGGTGACGAAGATTGCGAGCCAGATGCCGAGCTGCGCTCCGGCCCAGCGGAGCGTACGCGCGCGGCCCATGATCTCCCATTGCGTGGCGGCGAAGATGAAGGTGAGGAAGAATGCAGTCTCGCGGTTGAGGACCCCAAGGATGAAGAGAAGCAAGTAGAGGTAGTAGCGCCGCTCCACCAGGCAGATGAGGCAGGCCGTCCAGAGCAGAAGGCCGGAGAAGTCGTACGGCCAGTAGAAGAGGAATGACCACGGGAGGATCAGGCCCAATAACAGCGGCATGACATCTGCCAACAGCGGGTGGACGAAGTGCCGCAGCCAGTGACGCAGCAGTATCATCGTCCCGAATAGGGTGCAAATGCGAAGCGGGATGTCGGCGAACTTCATGTTGCCGAAGCCGTTCAGCTCGGCGACGACACCGATGATGTAAGGCATGAGAACACGATATGCGAAGGGCTTGTCGGCAGCCCCGGCGACGAACTTATCGAGCGTGGCGGTACCGAGTTGCTGGGTCGCCTCCCAGTAGATGCTCGTGATGAGGACCGCACTGCCGAGATAGAGTGCATGGATCGCCCCCAGCCAGGCCCAGGCGCGCTCAAGGCCTAGGGCAGGGCTGCTGCTCAGCCCAGGGATGAGCGACTTTTCCTCTGATCTTGCCGCTTCCATAGCTGCCGGACCCGCGATCACGTCTCGCCCCGGCTCAGCCCGGGCGGTCGTGCTGACTCCCCGTCGTTAGTTCCACAAAAACCCAGAGGACGTGAGATCGCGATGAACCGTTCGGGGCACACAGCGGACGCAGAGAGCCGTAGGGCGGTTTCAGAGGTATCACATCCTGCCGGCTTCGCGAAGCGAGACATAGCGGCCATCGCCCACCACGATGTGATCGAGCACGGGCACCCCCATCAGCTCCCCCGCCTGGACGAGGCGGGCAGTGAGCGCCACATCGTCCTTGCTGGGCGTAGGATCGCCGCTGGGGTGGTTGTGGCAAACAATCAGGCTCGCGCACCCCTGCGCAAGGGCCTCCCGGAAGACTTCGCGAGGGTGGGCAGGGCTCCCGGTGAGAGTCCCGATCATGAGGACCCGCGTGCAGATGACCTGGTTCCGCGTGTCCAGGAATACTGCGGCCAGGCACTCCTGCTCCTTGTGCCGGAGCTCCTCCATGACGAGAGCGGCCGCGTCCGCTGCTCCACGAACAACGGGCCTGGCTCCATCGACGGACGCCGCCAGACGCTTGCCCAGCTCGAAGCTCGCCTTGACCTGGGACGCCTTCGCCAGGCCCATCCCTGGCAGAGCGGCAAGCTGGGGGACGCGCGCGCGGGCAAGCCCGCTCAGCCCCCTGAACTGGCTGAGCAGGCGCTCGGCCAACCTGATTGCCGACTCACCGCGCGATCCGACCCGGAGCACAATCGCAAGCAACTCCGCTGTAGACAGTGACTCCGGCCCGTACTGTTCGAGCCGTTCGCGAGGCCTTTCGCTCGCAGGGAGATCCCGAATCACCAAGCTGCGGTCAGCCATCTTCATCCTCTCGTGCCCTACTTCTCCTCCCGCCAAGCGTCCACCTGTGGCCAGCCTGGGGCGGAGGGTCGGCGAGACATGTGAAGGATCCCAGCCGGGCAAATCGTTGCGCTCAGGGAATCCGGCATGATACAATCGGACCGAGAGCGCGAGATATGTACGAACTCACCGTCGAAGTGTCGTTCTCCGCCGCTCACTGCATCAAGGGACACCCGGGGCGGTGCGCGCACCTGCACGGGCACAACTACCGTGTTGTCGTTACAGCGATCGGAGAGGAGCTAAACAACCAAGGGATGGTCGTCGACTTCGGCGCGCTAAGAGATATCTGCCGAGAAGTCGTCGATCCGTTGGATCACACTTACCTGAACGAAGCGCCCGCGTTCGCACGCGCGAACCCCACTGCTGAGAACCTCGCGCGGCACATCTACACGGAGCTTGAGCGGAAGCTCAGCGCGGCCGGGCTGGGCCGCGTGCGATTAGATCGCGTGAGCGTCTATGAGTCCGACCGGTCATCCGCAACGTATCGGGGGTGAACCCAATGTCCGCGGTCGTTTTGCTTAGCGGCGGCCTAGATTCCGCTGTCAACCTGAAGCGCGCACATGACGATCTTGGCGTAGCGATTGCCCTCACTTTCGACTATGGCCAGCGAGCGGCCCGGCGTGAAGCCGCGGCGGCCGCACTCATGTGCCGTCAGCTCGACATCTCACACCGGCTGGTCGAGCTTCCGTGGCTTGCTGAGATCTGCACCAGTGCACTTGTGAATAGGGAAGCTGAGATGCCCCGTTTGGCGGCGCACCAACTGGACGACGCGCGCGTCAGTGGGGGCGAGACCGCGAAAGCCGTCTGGGTGCCCAATCGCAACGGCGTCTTTGTGAACATCGCGGCAGCCTTTGCGGAGAGCCTCGGTGCATTGAGCATCGTGGCGGGGTTCAATGCAGAAGAAGCAGCGACCTTTCCAGACAACAGCGGGCAATTCGTCTCGGCGGCGAACTCTGCGCTCGCGCTGTCTACTCGCGGACCGGTTCGGCTCATGTCCTACACAGGGGATTTGCGCAAGGCAGACATCGTCCGGCTCGGGCGCGAAACAGGCGCGCCCCTTGCGAGCATCTGGAGCTGCTACCACGGTGAGCACCAGGAATGCTGGGAGTGCGAGTCCTGCGCGCGCTTGGAGAGAGCTTTGAAAGAAGCCGACGCCTGGGAGTGGTTTCACACCCACCGAATCCTGCCGTAGCTCTTCCCCAGGCGCCCCGGCCGCCAGATGTCAAAGACTCCGGCCTCGGTGCTCAACAGGAACGCGATAGCGCCCACTCAGCACGATTCCCGAGACCGGAGCCTACAGCGACTGCCACCGTGCCCGCCGTCACGGCTCGTTTCACAGTACGCAACAGAAGGCCGTGCAGCAACGTCGCGTGACGTAGACGAACTACTGCGCACAAAACAAGAATCCTTCTGAGGATGATTGCGTTTCACTCTGCGGTACAAGCCCCGCGCGGGGTGCGTGGAAACGGTCGCCGGCGAGCCTCTCGGCCCGGCGGAAAGGGCGTACGGACGCCCGTCAACTGAGGTCAGACGATGCGGAACCGTCTCTTGGGGGGCGTGGGCGAGTGCTCTCTGCGGACTTCGCCACCCTCTGCCCGCAGGGCCACATCGGGTCTGGCCTCGTCTCTCCAGTAGGCTTCGCCCGGCCCGGCCGCGTAGATGACTTGCGTCAACTTCCTGGTGGACTCAGACAGAAAGGCTGCCCATGGCTCGATGTTCTTCTGAGTGGCGGACTCGATCGGGACGCACAGTTGGAGGCCGCCCACGATCCTCCCCGAGTCATCCCTCACAGGCACGCCCACTCCGGCCGTCCGGAGAATGCACTCCTGGCGTGTCACTGCATAGCCTCGCTCCCGGGCCTTGGCTATATCGGCGAGCAACTTCGTGGGGGATGTGATCGTGTGTTCGGTGAGGGCAGTCAGACCTCCGTCTGCCCATCTCTTGAGGTCTAGATCAGGCATCCCGGTCAGATAGGCCTTGCCGGCAGCCGTGCAGTGCATGGGAGGCGTGCGATAGGGTCCCGGGTCGACGCGAATGACCTTGTCGGGCAGGGCACGTCCTGTAATGCCCATGTTCCGACCGGAAGGGTCCGGGGATCCGATTAAGGCTGTTTCTCCCGCGGACCGGGCAAGATCCTCTAGTATGCCTTGCACCGCCTCGACCGGGGAAACGAGGCTTCTGATCTTGTTGAGCATCGTCACCCACGTCAGCGGCTCCCATGTGTAGCACTCGCCGCCCTCGTCCTTGCGCACGAGCTTGAGGCCCTGCAGTGTTCGCAGCAGCCGGACCACTGTCGTCTTGTGAAGGTCAAGCTCGCGGCTCAACTCGCTGACACGCATCCCTCGCGGGGCGGCCAAAAGAAGAGCCTGCAGGATCCTGGCCGCCCTTTCCACAGACCTCACCGTTCGGGCGTCTGTGGCGTTGTCGCTTGGCCTGCGTTTCCCGGCCTCAGAGGATGACTCGACCATCTTCTCGCAAGCGTCCGCTGTGTAGTGTGCGGCACAGCCTCACTCGTGTGCAAGGTGTTCCCGCAGAAGGTCCGCCTTCCCTGCCCGACATCGTCGATTTCCCTCACAGCGCTGTGCTCAGATGACGACGTCGGAGGCGACCATGGAGTGCCTTTCACGCCCTCTGGTTGCGCCTGAACGCGACCTCGGGGTCGAGGTCAGCGCCCTGCGTGACTTGACGAGCATCATGCCCCGAGGCTATCATGCGGCCGGCCTCGCCAGTTCAGGGATGATCAAAGATGAAACACGGCTGCTGTCAGGCCCTGGCGTCAGTTCTCGCGCTCGCAGCCATGTGCCAGGTGGCCGCGACGGAAGAACCCCGACCAATTCTCGTCCTCGACGTACGACAGGTTGGCCTGGCTGAAGATCCGGTGTGTGCGAGCTTGCAAGGCATTGCCAATCGGCAAGCAGGCGCCCCGAGCGTGTTCCTGATCAGGGACTGGCCCGACGAGGCTTGGCTCGATCACTGTATGCGGATCACCGGGCGTGAAACGAGAGGCGTCACACTCGATGGGCTGCTGGAGGAGCTGCGCGCGGAAGTCCAGGGACAGGTGCTCTATGATCCGCTCAAGCCGTTCACGCTTGACCTCGCAACAACTGCGGCCGGTCTTCGCGATCTCGTAATCTCACCAACCGATCTCGGACTTCCCACAGTCTTCGACTTTCGCGATCGCTGGACCTCGGTGTCGGCAGCATACCGATGGGCCACCGCGACGCTGCTCCCGCAATGCAATAGCTCACAGGCTGCGCTGCTGGCCCCTCGCTCGCTCGCGATGCGCGACTTCGCCATCCAGCAGCGTATGTTCGTGTTCTCGCCGCCGGTGACCCCCACCGATGACAGCTTTCAGACTGTGGTCTTCCAACTTCCTCCTGGCACTGCAATCTTCGGTGACGCGTCGGCACCAGTCAGATCTCAACTGAGTCGCGCCTCTCATTTCGTGGTCCAGGCAGCGGCGGCCGGGAACCTGTCGTTCCTGGCGCGGGTCGATGCCGGCCGCTCGTTTCACCAGTATGTGGGGTATCTGGAAACAGACGCGCCGCGCTATCTGACCCTGATCTTTGACTGCTCGGACCTCAATGTCGCACTCAATGAAATGCCCGATCTCTGGGACAGCCCCGTCCGCGGTAACCTCCCTCTGGGGTGGGCAATCCCGGCGGCCCTGGCCGACGCGGCTCCCGCCGTTGCCCATCGGTACTACGCGGACGCATACTGGTCGGGTACGGATCAGTTCGTGCTGGGGACGAGCGGCGCGGGCCACATCGACCTCGCGCTGGCCGCCTCGCCCTATGCGTTCTTCGACAAGACCGCGAAGGCACGTGCAGCGCTTGATATGTCTGCGAGCCTGTTCGCCGTTGGCGGCTCTTCCCCTCAGATGGCCGAAGACGCCGTGCGTTTCGCACGAGAGGCCGGTATCCGCGGCCTCTTCGTGATGGGCGCCGAGGACTTTGCGCCCGCTGCCTACGAGGAAGTCGCCACGATCTTCGCCCCGCGATTTGGCAGCATCGAAGATGCGGTCACCTATCTGAATCGCATCCCACTGGGCCGACGCTGTGCCGCCTTGGTGCTGGACCCGCGCCGCCTAACGCCCGAGGATGCAGCGCATCTCGCCGCGCACGTTTCGGAACGCTATGTGATCGTGCCGCCGGGGGAGCTGGTCGAGGTCATGCACGAGCTAGCCTTCCCGCAGGCCCCGGGAGCGGCCGACGTGCGCGTCGCCTCGGTCGACTTCGGCGAGCCCTCGACGGGCGATGCACCGATTCCCGTAACCGCGACGCTGGTGCCAGCCGGAGAGGTCGCCTCAGCCGCTGTGGTCTATAGACCGGCCAGGAATCCGCTGTGGTTCGTCGAACCCATGCGCGACCGGACCTCCGGCTCCTACTCGGCGCTCGTTCCACCCCTGCCAGAGGGGGGCGAGGTCTTCCTGCGAGTGCGTGTCCGCGACCGTGCCGGCCGGGTCACCTGGTCGCCGATATGGACGGTCGTGCTCCCCCGCGCCGATTCCGACTCTGACGGTCTCTCTGACGCCGAAGAGGGCTACCTTCTCACCGATCCTGACATTCCCGATACCGACGCCGATGGTCTGGTGGATTCCGCGGACCCCACTCCCCTTCGTTTCGACCAGTACGTCATCCGCTACCTGGGCCCGATCGAACCGCCGAGCGATCTTCCATACCTCGTGGATGTGGGCGGCTCGGCCGCCGACGTTCAGGGGCGCCGCATTGACCCCGGAGAAGCATGCACATACTGGCTGCCGCTGCCCTTGCTCGCCACGGGCCCCGCGGGCGTCATCGCCCTTGATGTCACAGGCACTGTCGCCCTGGCCGCAGGAGGTGATCTGTCCGCGCTCTCTCGGGTATTTGAGGGAGACGTGGACGGCATCTGGTACAGCGGACCACTCGCCCGGGAAGTCAAGCGCGAAGGCGTGTTCCTGCGGGTGGCGTGCCCGGAGACGGCCCCCGTGGGCGCCGTCGTGGGCGCGGTCTCCGTCTTATCGCTTCCAGAGGGACCATCGATCATGGGCTTGTCCAACTACCCGGCTCATCCGGGTCCCGAGCAGCCGATCACCGTTTCGGCAACGGTCTTCTCTCCCAGGGGAATCGACGGCGTCATGCTGACCTACCGCGTGAACCAAGGTGGCACTATCACAATACCAATGGATGAACTGGAGGGCTCCCAGCGCTATGAAGGCCGTATCCCTCCCCTCGACAACCGCGATGAGCTCGAATACTGGATCGGTGCGCGGGATGTAGGTGGCACTGTCACGGCGACCACACCCGTCTACCTGCCGATCGGCGGCCGGGCTCGTGAGGTCGTCACCCTCGTAGCTGGACGGGACTTCCTTGGGGACTGGGTGGGCGCCGATGACTGGGAGGGCTGGGCCCGCCTTGCTCCCGAACCGGGCCTGAGCGACGTCGCGCACGCCTATCTCCGCGGCGGCACCTACACCTTCTGGATGTTGGCCGGCGGTCGAGGTCAGAGCATCGATCTCTACGTGCGCGAGACCAAGGTGGGATCGGTAGATCCGCGGCTCCCGGACGGCTGGCAGCGCATCGGGCGAGCCCGGCTCGACGGCGGGAGGCACGAAGTCCGGGTGATCTCCAGGGAGGGCCCTGACGCGCCTGCGGGCGTTTCTCCGCGCTACGCGGCGGTGATCCTCACTACTGACTCGGCTTTCACTCCTCCAGCGAATCGCGTGCTCGACATCTACAATTCGATCTCCCTCCTCTTCCCGCCGGCCGACCATACTCTCTCGGGACGCATAGAACTCAAGGCAACCGGCGCAGGGAACATAACCGGGGCCGAATTCTCTATTGACGGCGAGGTGCTGCGACCGGTTTCAGGTCCGCCTTTCCGCCTGTCATTGAATGCCGATCGTCTTACACCGGGGCCGCATGTCCTGAGGGTGGAGGCAGTGGACCGCGGAGGCCGGACCGGCCTGGCCGTCGAGGTCCCCGTTTCGGTCGCTGAGTAGCTCCGCCTTGCACGCATCTCGGCCGTGCACGTACCTCAGTGCCTGCTTGACCTCCGGAACAGCGATTCTCTTGGCCCGCCGTCGTTTTGTGGAACAATACCTTGGCGGCTTCCTTGCTCGGCCGGGGCAGGCCGCGCGCTGAGACGACTCCGCTCGCGCGCGCCACAAGGGGGGGCGCCTCGCCCGAGCAGACGGCCCTACGTCGGTCTCTGCCTGGAATCCAGGCGCAGATAGTGATGATAGACAAGGAGGAGGAATCGAGATGGATGCGCTCTACGTTGGATCTAGCGATGTGACGAGGGGGAGGCGAGGGCCTTTCTTCCTCCCAGTTGTCGTCGTGCTTGCGGCTCTGCTGGTGATGGCGCTGGGCGCTGGCTCCGCCCTTGCCGGGCACACGGAACGGGTCAGCGTCAACCCGCAGGGCGACCGGGACAGCTTTACGAACCTGCTGGCCCACTCGAACGTCAGTGAGGACGGGCGGTATCTGGTCTTTGAATCGGACGCCTCCAACCTTGTCGCCGGAGACACGAATGCCGTGCCCGACGTGTTCGTGCGGGACCGGGTGAAAGGCGAGACGCGGCGGGTCAGTGTGGCCAGCGACGGCACCGAAGGCGACCGCGTCAGCCAGTGCGCGACCATCAGCGCGGACGGCCGCTACATAGCGTTCCATTCGAGCGCCACGAATCTGGTGGCCTTTGACGGAAACGACGTCCTGGACGTCTTCGTGCACGATCAGTGGACCGGGCAGACGGAGCGGGTGAGCGTTGCCAGCGGCGGCACGGAAGCGCATGATGCTTCCGGCGCTCCGTGCCTCAGCGAAAACGGCCGCTACGTGGCCTTCACCTCCTGCGCCACGGACCTGGTAGCGGGCGACACGAACGACCTGCCAGATGCCTTCGTGCACGATCGGGAGACGAAAGAGACCACGCGGGTGAGCGTGGCCAGCGATGGCACGGAGGGGACCGGTGGTTTGTGCGCTGGTAGCTTCCCATCCATCAGCGCGGACGGCCGCTATGTGGCCTTCTACTCGGAGGCCACCACTCTCGTGGCGGGCGATACCAACGGCCTGGCCGACATCTTCGTGCACGACCGGCAGACGCAGGAGACCGAGCGGGTCAGCGTCGCCAGCGACGGCGCCGAAGGCGACGGCGGTAGCGCGCGGCCGTCCCTCAGCGCGGACGGCCGCTACATAGCCTTCGACTCGTACGCGTCCAACCTCGTTCTCAGCGACGGCAACGGCAAGGCGGACATCTTCGTGCACGACCGGCAGACGAGGGAGACCGAGCGGGTGAGTGTGGACAGCCACGGCGACGAAGGCAACGAGGATAGCTTGCTCCCGTCCATCAGCGCGGATGGCCGGTATGTGGGGTTCTCGTCATGCGCCCCGGTCCTGGTGACCGGCGACACCAACGGCACCCCAGATGCCTTCGTTCACGATCGGCAGACGAGGGAGACCGAGCGGGTGAGCGTGGACAGCGGTGGCACGGAGGGCGACCTCTGCAGTTTGCTTTCCTTCATCAGCGCGGGCGGCCGCTATGTGGTCTTCGAGTCGCAGGCCACGAATCTCGTGGATGGCGATACCAACGACCGGGCAGATGTCTTCCTCCACGACCGGGAAACAGGCGAGACCGAGCGGGTGAGCGTGGCCGAGTGCGGCACGGAGGGCACGCTTTCGTCTGGCGATGTCACGATCTCCGCGGACGGCCGCTATGTCGCCTTCAGCTCGGACGCCGTGAATCTC
>CAZLHI010000041.1:0-14823 GCA_964559435.1 uncultured bacterium
AGGAGGCTGGCCCGTGGTGACCGTGATGTAGTCCACCTTCGTCTCGGTGTCACACGCGGCCGAGTTGCACGCCTCCAGGCTCACGGTGTAGGTGTTCGCAGTCGTGTAGGTGTGGCTGGGGTTCTGCGCGCCGGAGCTGCCGCCATCACCAAACGTCCACGACCAAGAGGTCGGGCTGTTGGTTGACAGGTCGGTGAAGTCCACCTCCAGCGGCGCGTTGCCCGAGGTGGGATCACCCACGAAGTCCGCGACCGGAGGCTGTTGCTCCGTCACGTCGATGTAGTTGGGCTTCGTCTCGGTGTCACACCCGGCGGAGTTGCAGGCCTCCAGGCTGACCGTATACTGGCCGGCCCCGGTGTAGGTGTGGCTGGGGTTCTGCGCGCCGGAGCTGCCGCCATCGCCGAAGGCCCACGACCAGGAGGTCGGGCTGCCGGTGGACAGGTCGGTGAAGTAGACGTCCAGGGGCGCGTCCCCGCTTGTGGGGTTGCCCACGAAGTCGGCCACCGGCGGAACCGGGCCGCCCGCGCCGTAGACCTCGAGCTCCCGGATGCGCGGGCCCCAGGGGCCGCCGCACTCGGTCACATTGAGCCTGACGTAGCGGGCCTGACCGCTCCAGGTGTAGCAGTCATCCAGGCCGCCGGTGCCTCGGTCCTCGCTGCGGATGGGCGTCCATCCGCCGCCGGTCGAAACCTCGACATTCCAGCCGGAGCCGTAGTAGTGGCCGTTGAGGTCCCACTTCACGATGACGCGGCCGACATCCATCACCGACTGGAGATCGACTTCCAGATAGCCGGTGTTCGGCCCGCCGCCGCAGAAGGTGTTCTCGTCACCATCGGTCGCGTACTCCGGGGTGCCAAACGACGACGACACCGGCTTGCCGAGGGCCAGGTTCGGCCCCACCGGCATGCCCGGCCAGGCGGGGTCGGGCGTCACGAAGGGGTTGGTGGGGTCTGCCGACCAGTCGTTTGCCTCTTCGTAGTCGGTGTAGCCGTCCCCATCGCTGTCGGTGTCGAACGGGCTCATGGGCAGGTAGCGGAAGTTGCTGCGAAGCGCGCACTCCTGGGAGTTGGTCAGACCGTCGTTGTCCCAGTCGAGCGGCCCGTTCGAGGGATCGTTGTGCTCCAGATAGAGGGTTGAGTCGCGATACCCCCAGGCGGTCTCGGCCGCGTTGGTGATACCGTCTCCGTCGTAGTCCAACCAGCGGTCGCCCTTGGGGTAGGGAAAGACGCAGCGATCGAGCACTTCGAAGTTCGTGGAGTCGAGGAAGCCGTCACCCCAGAGATGGGTGTAGTTGCCGGAGGGCGTCCTCTGCTCTATGCGACACCCGTCGATGTCGATATACGGGTCGCTCGGATAGGCATTGAAGTTGTTGGCGTAGAGGTCGGCCGCGCCGCCGTTGTCCGTGATGTAGATGCCGTAGTCGCGGGCGGCCTTGGCCATCACCTTCTCGGTGAAGTGCCAGGGAGTCCCGTCTGCCCTGGTCGCGTTCTCGATGGCCTCATCGGTCCAGATGCTCGGCTTGAGCCGGAACGCCGCGGACTCGGGCAGACGCTGCGGGTAGGGCTTGCGATCAGTGGAATCGTTGTAGGTCGCGGGCGGACAGGTGCCGCCGCCGGGATCCGAGGGGTAGCATATATCGAGCGCGTGATAGACCTGTCCCGCGGCCAGCTCGCCCGGCAGCACCATCCCGATGGAGTGAGCGATGGATGGGCCGCGCATGCTGCACCCAACCGGGTTGCTGCCGGAGGTGCTGGTGAACACCGTCCCCGCGTTCTTGCATTCGTAGTAGCCGCTGGAGTTCCTGACCCACGCGCCCGCGGAGCCCTGCGTGATGGCCCAGAAGTTGTACTCCATGTTGTGGACGGGATCGATGAACGCCGTGTTCGCGTCCGTGTCCTCACAGGCAACCACATTCTGGTCGGTCGGGAACGGGACATCCCTGACCCAATAGCCCATGGGGCAGAAGCCCGTGTTCGTGTAGACGTCTTCGAGCTGGTAGTTCATGCCGTTGACCCAGTAGATCGACATCGTCCACTCGCCCAGCCTCAGCCTGATCGAGCGGCCGTGGCTGTCCTTCTTCAGCGCCGCGATGAGCTGATCGCTGTAGGGATCAATGGGCTCGCCGTAGGGGATCGGCTGCATGAACACACACTTGTCAGCCGGATAGTCCGGCGGCTCGGGCTGAGCCGCGGCCGCGCCTGCATAGAGCGCGAGGCCCACGAGAGCCGCCACGAAAACAAACCAACATTTACCAGACCACGTGTGGGGTCTCATCCAGTAAGCACCCCCTCCTTTGGAGTGGAACGACCTTGTGCACAGCGTTCGCACGGGATGTCGCCTCGGCATCACCTCCTGTCCCCGTGCCTGCGCGAGGCCGGCCGTCCAGGCCCGCGCCCTGCGCAGCCTAACGTGTGCGCGACAAGCCCCATGCAATGAGGCCGGCGCCAAGGTAACACCGAAGCCTCCCCCTGTCCATGCGTAGGTATTGGAGGAACTTGTCGTCTCGTGCTGAGGCGAGGCGGTTGGAGGACGAATCGCCCACAGAGATGGGACGGCGGCGGCAGGAGGAACGGCCGAAACAGCGGGGACCCCGCATCGGCGGAGTCCCCTTGTCACACCAGAACGAGCTTCCTGCGACCCTAAGGCAGCGTGATGCTGTCCGAGGTCTCGTGGTTGTCGCCGGACTGGTACGGATAACCGGCCTTGGTGAGATCCGTCACCGTGCAGGTGAACGTCCCCCCGTTCTTGTTCCTGTCGGAGGTGAACGTCACCTGACCCTGGTCGTTGGTCACGCCGGAATCGGTACCCGTCACCGCGCCGGACCAACTGATCTCGACGGTGACGCCCGCCAGCACCGCGCAGGCCTGGTCGTGCACCGTTATGGTCGCACCGGCCTTGTAGTTGGGCGGGCCGGCGTTGAACATGTCGATGGCGCCGACGTGGCAGCTCTGCTCGGAAACGGTGATGTAGCCCGGTTTCGTCTCCGTGTCCTGGCCCTGCGGGTTCTGCACCGTCAGGCTGACGGTGTAGGTGTTTATGCTCGTGTAGTCGTGGCTGGGATGCTGAGCCTGCGATGTTCCACCATCGCCGAACGTCCAGTCCCAGGAGGTCGGGCTGCCGCTGGAGAGGTCGGTGAAGTAGACCGTCAGCGGCGGCGGGCCCTGGGTCGGGTTGCCGGAGAACTCGGCCATCGGCGGCCCGGGCTCCGTCGCCGTGATGTAGTCGGGCTTGGTTTCGGTGTCCTGGCCGAACTGGTTCGCCGCGGTGAGGCTCACCGTGTACTGGGCTGCGCTCGTGTACTCGTGGCTCGGGTTCTGCTGCTGAGAGGTGCCGGTGTCGCCGAATGTCCAATCCCACGAGGTCGGATTGCCAGTAGACAGGTCGGTGAAGGACACCGTCAGCGGCGCGGGTCCACTGGTGGGGTCGCCCACGAAGTCGGCCGCCGGCGCCTGGCCGGGCGGGTTGTAGATGGCGTCACAGGTCTCGTGGTTCAGATCCGAACGGTATGGATACCCGTCCTTGCTCAGGCTATCCACACAGCACTGGAACTTGCCGCCGTCCTTGTTCTTCGGAGACACGAACACCACCTGTCCGTTGGCAAGTGTGACGCCGGAGTCGGTTCCGGACACACAGCCGGACCAGGTAATGTCAACGGTCACGGCCGGCAGAGGCTGGCAGCTTTGGTCATGGACGGTAATCGTCGCCTCGACCGCGTACTTGGGCGGCCCAGCATCAGCCAGGTCAATCGCGCCCACGTGGCAGTTGTTGTCGGTGACGTTGATGTAATCTACTTTGGTCTCGGTGTCTGAGCCGTAGACATTGGTGGCCGTCAGGCTGACCGTGTAGAGAGACGCGGTTGTGTACTGGTGACTGGGGTGCTGCTGGGCGGAGCTGCCGCCGTCGCCGAAGCTCCAGTCCCAGGAAGTGGGGCTCCACCAGGACAGGTCGGTGAAGTCCACTGTTACGGGCGGGTTGGCGCAGGTTGGCTCGCCGCGGAAGTCCGCCTCCGGGGGCAGCGGCGGAGCGGTGCCGTAGACCTCGATCTCATGCAGGTAGAGAGCCCACGGGCTGCCGGCTCCCGTGATATCGATCTTCAGGTAGCGGCCCGTGCCGGTGCAGCCGGAGTAGAGGTCGTCTATTGCGCCGTTGCCCGCGGTCTCGGTGTAGATGGTGGTCCAGGAGCTACTATCGGGCGAGATCTGGACGGTGTATTCGACTCCGTAGTACTTGCGATATAGCCATTTGAGCACCACCCGCTCGACGTCACAGGTGGCGGCGAGGTCTACCGTGATGCTGCCGGAGGTGACGCCATCTCCGCAGAACGTGCTCTCGTCTCCGTCAAGCGCAAGCGAGGCATCGCCAAAGGTGGAGGCAGCGGGCTTGTTGAGTGCGAGGTTGCTGCCGGTTGGCATCCCAGGCCAGGCCGGATCCGGCACGTGGAACGGATTCGTCGGGTCGGCCGACCAATCGAAGGCCTCCTGGTAGTCCGTGTAGCCGTCCCCATCGGTGTCCACTTCAAAGGGGTTCAAGGGAATGTACCGGAACTGGTTGCGGAGCTGACACTCCTGCGCGTTCGTCAACCCGTCGCCGTCCCAGTCCAGCGGACCGTTCGCGGGGTCGGTGTGCTCCGGGTAGTAGGTGGAGTCGCGATAGCCCCAGGCGGTCTCTGCGGAGTTGATGATCCCGTCGTTGTCGTAGTCCAGCTCTTGTTCTCCTTCTGGGTACGGGAAGGAGACGCGGTCGAGCGCCTCAAAGTTGTCGGGGTTCAGGAAGTATTCGTAGTGGCGCCATATCTTGACGACTTCGCCACTGCCCTCCCTGTTCTCCGTCTCGCATCCGGGGATGCTCAGATAGGGGTCTTCGCCGTACACGCGCCAGTGGTTGGCCTGCACGTGGTGGTTGCCAGCGTTGTCTGTAACATATAGGCCGTAATCCCGCATTGCATAGGCCAGCGTCTTCTCGGTGTGGTTCCAGGGTGTGCTGTCAGGCGCGACGGCGTTCTCGATGGCCTCATCGGTCCACACGCTCGGCTTCAGGCGGAAGACAGCGCTCTCCGGCAGGCGATCCGGGTAGTTCAGCTCCCCGAACTCCCCGCCATCGCTGTGAGTGGCCGGCGGACACGGATCGGCGGCGGGGTCGGAGAAGGAGTAGGGCAGCGCGTGGTATACTGTGCCGGCTGCCAGCTCTCCGGGGTAGATGAGCCCCACTGAGTGAGCGATGCCGCAACCGCGGTGGCCGACTCCCAGGGGGCTGCTGCCGGACCCGTTGGCGTAGACCATGCCCCCGTTGCGCGCTTCATAGAAGCCGCTCGCGTTCCTCTTCACTTCGTAGGTCACCGGGTCGTACAGAGGCGCCCACAAGTTGTACTCCATGCCGTAGTTGGGGTCGATAATGCTGAAGTTGGCGTCCGTGTCGTTGGTGACCTTGAGCGTCTGGTCGGTGGGGAATGGAACATCCCGCAGCCAATAGCCCGTGGGATACCAGGCCTCGCTCAGGTACACGTCCTCCAACTGGTAGCTGCTGCCGTTGATGTGGTAGACGGACATCGTCCAGGAGCCGATGTTCATCCTGAAATAGCTGGTGCTGCCGGCCTGCGTCACGAGGTCCTGGATCAGCGCGTCGCTGTTGGGATCGATCGGCGCGTCGTAGGGAATCGGCTGCAGGAACACACATTTGTCGGCCGGATAGTCGGGCGGCTCGGGCTGAGCCGCGGCCGCGCCTGCGTAGAGCGCAACGGCCAGCACAGCGGCCAGCGCGGCAAAGACACATTTACGGGAAAACGCTCTTGTCTGCATGCTGCAAACACCCCCTCTCTTGAAGTAAACGAGTTACCACACAGCAGTCACGCCCCGGTTTGCTCTGCGCATCACCTCCTTCCTGCCCGTGCGAGGCCGCCGCCAAGGTAGCACCCAGGCCCGTGCGAGTCCATGCGAGAGCGTCGCACCGACTTGTCTCCTCGTGCCGTAGCGTGTCCGGTGTCGGAGCAATGATGCACGGCACCCGCTACCGCGCGCTCGGCCAGACGCGGGGGACCCCGCATCGGCGGGGTCCCCTTGTCACACCACGACTAGCTTCCCGCGGCCCTAAGGCAGCGTGATGCTGTCCGAGGTCTCGTGGTTGTCGCCCGACTGGTACGGGTAGCCGCTCTTGGTGAGGTCGGTCACGGTGCAGGTGAAGGTGCCTCCGTTCTTGTTCCTGTCGGAGGTGAACGTCACTTGACCCTGGTCGTTCGTCACGCCGGAATCGGTACCCGTCACCGCGCCGGACCAACTGATCTCGACCGTGACGCCCGCCAGCACCGCGCAGGCCTGGTCGTGCACCGTTATGGTCGCACCGGCCTTGTAGTTGGGCGGGCCGGCGTTGAACATGTCGATGGCGCCGACGTGGCAGCTCTGCTCGGAAACGGTGATGTAGCCCGGTTTCGTCTCCGTGTCCTGGCCCTGCGGGTTCTGCACCGTCAGGCTGACGGTGTAGGTGTTTATGCTCGTGTAGTCGTGGCTGGGATGCTGAGCCTGCGATGTTCCACCATCGCCGAACGTCCAGTCCCAGGAGGTCGGGCTGCCGCTGGAGAGGTCGGTGAAGTAGACCGTCAGCGGCGGCGGGCCCTGGGTCGGGTTGCCGGAGAACTCGGCCATCGGCGGCTGCGGTCCGCCCTCATACTCGTAGGCGCCGATGTCGATGGCCCCGTCGCTGGAGCGATCCACCCAGTTGCAGGGATGGTCGTACTCCTTGGTGGGCAGGTCGGGAACGTCGTTGCGTCCGGCGTTGATGCACGGCGAGCCGGGCATCAAGTGGAAGTCGCCCAGCGGCCAGCTCGCGTCCACGCAGCCGGGGTCGGTTCCGAAGACGGTATCGGTGAACTCCGGCGGCACCGACATGCGGCTGTGCACCCAGTTGTTGTAGCTCGTCAGGATGGTGCCTGGGGTCTTGGCGAGCTGGATCTTGTCGAGGATCCTGTCGCAGGTGGTGGAGTGAAAGATGTTGTTGTGGGCGGTGATAATGCTGCCATCATCTCCGGCCAGCATCGGGCCGGTGTGGTTCTCCGAATAGAGCGTGTTGTTGACCATGTAGAGGTAGCCGATGCTGGCGTACTTCCTCGGGTTTCCCTCGCTGCGCTCGTTGGCGACGAAGAGCCAGGAGTTGGTCCCCGCCTTCTTGATGACGACATTGCCGATCATCGTCGCGTACATCGGGATGTCGGGCATCGCCTTGTCGTCGAACCCGCAGAACTCGATGGTATAGCCGCCGTTCGGCCCCTGCTCCATGTAGTTGTATTCGAGGATCGACTCCGTGGACCGCTCCTTGAATGCCAGGCCGCCGGTGTTCTCGTGAATCCAGTTATAGCGGAACTCGGTCACGTTTGACTGCATGTAGCACTGGTGGGCGTAGTTGCCGCTTCCGTTGCGGTAGAACTCGTTGTACTCGGCGATGAGGTTGCCCTCTTCCGAGGGGCTGAACCCGAGCTCGGCGGTGCGGTTGTTGTGCCAGCCACCCATGATGCCGTTGTAGCAGTCATGGATGTAGCAGTTGCGCATGATCAGGTTGCACGACACGTAGAAGACCCCCCGATAGTCCGCGTTCTTGATCTCGAGGCTGTCGATGAGGAACCACTTGCCGACAAGCAGCAGGTCGTAGTTCTCGAACTGCACGCAGTTGTCCACGCCGGCCGCGTCGAAGACCGGCTTGTTGTTGATATCCCAGGCCCTGATCTGCACGGCGCTCTCCTGGGTGCTGCCGCCGCCGTACTTGACCCAGAACGGCGGGTAGGTTCCGGGGTGGACCCAGACGATGTCATTGTCCACCAGGGTCACGACCTCCACCAGATCGTTGATGGTGGCGTAGGGCTGCCCCGGGCCGACGTGATACTCCGTGGCTGCGGCAGCGGTGCACATCAGTGGCACAGCGAGCAACACCAGCAGGAACGTCGCGGGTCTGCTCATCCCCCTCCTCCTGTACGTCGGTGTGTACGTCCCTCGTCTACGGCAGGACAGCGGCCAGCCTGCGCGCCTTGCTCACCTCCTTTCCGGGCCGCCATCCCTCGAAGCAGTGTGCGCGTCCAACGACGACGCCCGGATGATACCGCGACCGGGATGGGAAATCCTTGCGCAGAGAGCGCACAGAACGGCCACTTTGTTTGGCGCGCTGCACTTGTCTGAGCGTTGTCGCGCCGGGCGCACATTTCTGTCACGTGCTTCGGGCAGCAGCACACTCTGAACGGCCGCAGTGAGCCCCGGCGAGGCCGGGTCCGCAAATGGGGCGCCCCAACGGCTTGGCCGAGCGGACCGGTTGCCAGCACACCCCCTCAACGCGAAACGGGCCAGTGCCCGGCAGGAACGGCAGCAGGCGGCTCGAGCCCCCTCCAGCCTGCCGGGAGCGGGCCCGGTGTCAACCGATTAGTTTACCCACGCTCCCGCGGCGAGTCCATGTACGGCCATTGCATGGACTTGACACAACATGCTGAGCTGCTGCTTGTGCCGCCTCGTCGCATTGAACTCCTTCCAAGGGCCGGGCCGGATTCCCTCCGGCGGAGGGCCAGGGCCGCACGTCCGGAGCGCCGGGCGCGAGGCCACTGGTGGACAGGGGCTCTTGGCGAAGATGGGCGCGGGACGGCGCTCATACTGGGGCGGGCATGGGACAAATACATGGATTCGTGGCAAGTAGGTGTAAGCTCAATCAGGGTGAAACCTCGAGATACCGCGCGGAGAAGTTGGATGTCGGGCCGCCGGGAGTCACCGCCTACTCCTGCCGGCCCTTTTCCATGGCCGCCGCGTCAGGTGCTCGTGGCCGCCGCATCAGGTGCTCATGGCGGATGCGTCACGTGCTCATGGCCGCCGCGTCAGGTGCTGAGGAAACGAGCGAAGTGCTCGCCCAGCAGTGTCTCGATGCACGGCCGAACCCCCCAGAAGGCCTTGAGGTCTTCGTACTCCTGCACCGCGGCTTTGCTGCCCGGCTTCAGGCCCTTCTTTGCTCGGATCATCAGGTTCTTAGAGGTGTGCTCCGGGGAGACGAACTCGACCACGTCCGTGCGGTAGCCCATGATGCGCAGCACCGAGGCCCGCAGAGCATCTGTGAGAATGTCTGCGGTTCTCTGCTTCAGGATCCCGTGGCGAAGCACCGGTCGGAACAACGGGGCGCGAATCTTCGAGTGCAGCTCGTGTTGGCAGCAAGGCGCGGCCACAATTCCTCGACTGCCCCAGATGATCCCCCGTGCAATGGCCTCGTCTGTTGCCGTGTCACAGGCGTGGAGGCTCAGCACCAGGTCGGGCGTGACCACCGGGACGAAGTCGATGATCTTCGCGACGTGAAACTCGATCCCCTCCCACCCCAGATCAGCCTGAAGCTCCCGACAACTGGATATGATCTCCTCGTTCGCGTCGATGCCGGTCACCCTCGCGGGTAGGCCCTGGATGTTGCTGAGGTAGTGGTAGGCGGCGAAGGTGAGATAGGCGCTGCCACACCCGCAGTCCACGATGTTGACGGCGCCGCCGGACAGCTCGGCCGCCGGGAAGACCTGAAGCAAGAGCCTGAGGAACTCGTTGATCTGCCGAAACTTCGCATAGTTCGCCCGGCGCGGCCGGCCCGCGTCGTCCACCAGCCCGAGCTTCTGGAGGAAGGTGTCCGGCTTATCCAGGGGGAGCAGGTAGGGCTTCCGGCGGTCGTGTGTCAGCGTCGGCTCCCTCTCGTGACGCGAAGGTCCGCTCCGCGCCACCGATGCCTTGCCCTTCTTCGTGAACCGCACGTAGAGGTCGCCGGTCGTGGACTGCACGTGAAACTGGCGAAACGGCATGGAGAGCACCTCTTCCAGCTTCTCCCGCGTTTCCTCGCGGCGGTAATTCTTCGTGGTGTCCTTCCGGCCGTCGAAGTAGGAGAACTGTGTGGCTCTCCCGCGCTTCAGAGCGACCGGCCGGATGACCACCTTCGTCCACGGAGTGGTCTCTCCGCGAAGGCGGCCGCTGGCGATCAGCCGGAGGAAAGTCTCCTCCTGCCGGACGGCCTCTCTCAGCAGATCCCTCGCCTCCTCGCGGCGGTCAGGCTCACCCATGCGCATACCCTACCACGCGGCCCCCTTCGCCGGCAGATGGGGATGGTCCTGGGGCGGTAGCGCTCCGTCGCCATAGCTCTCGTGCTGCGCGGCGAGACTCCGCACAGGAGCAGTGGAGCGTCGGCGACCTGCCTCCTGCCCCGTGTCTGGAGTCAGGATAGTGGTTCTGAACGGCAACAGGAATCCGATGCCGAAAGGGTCAACCTCGAACTAACACCAGACACGAAGGCGAAAGGAGGACGAACCGGATGAGTGAGCGGAACGATCAGCCTGCGGCCGATAACTGGAGGTGTTGGAGATGAAGGCTCTTCGATGGCTGCCTGTCATAGCGGGGGCCGTGCTGGCCGCGTACCACTTCGGCCCGAAGATGGGCTGCGTTTGTGAGCGAGTGTTCGAGAAGATGCCGGACACGTTTCCGCCGAAGTGGATGTACCTGAACATCACCGCCATCCGCGAGCAAAACGAACGCATCCTCCAATTGCTGGAAGAGCAGGCCAAGGCCCGCGGCTAGACCCCGCACCGCACCGCGTCGGGGGCAGGTGGGGATACCTGCCGGTCCTGCTCTGACAGGCCGAGAGGTTGTGCCCTCGCTCGGACAGAAGCCACATCCGTCGAGAGATTGGGGCTGACAGGAGGGAGCGTATGGGCGGGAAGGTGTGGTATTCCGGCGACGAGATCGTGGCCGGCCCGAAGCGGGATGGCATCGAGGAGCCGCTTCACATCCACTTTCACTTCATCCCCCCGCGGCCGGCCGATCTGTGCGTGACCCTCGACGCGCATTCCGGCGAGGTCAACGCCATGGCCGGCACGGTCGGCCCGCTGACGTGGACGCCCTACACGCTCTGTCTGCACGTCCACAGGGAGGCCTCGCCCGACTCCTACCGCAATCTCATCGCCAACCGGGAATGCGTCATCGCCTTCCCCACGAAAGAGCAAATCCGGGAGACGTGGATCCTCAACATGTGGCTGCCGCGGGGGATCAGCGAACTCGAAGTCGCCCGCATGACGCCCCTGCCATCGAAGCGCGTCAAGCCCCCCGGCATCGCCGAGTGCCCGGTCAACCTCGAATGCAAGGTGGAGTTCGCCAAAGACTACTACACCCACGGCATCTTCTTCTGCAAGATCGTCGGGGGAAGCATCGACGAGGACATGCTCGCCTGGCCCCGCGAGCGGGTGATGAACCACTACCCGACTTACGAAGTGGACGACGTGCGGAACAAGTGGGGCGGCCACATCGAGCGGCTCGGGGTGCTGGGCGAGCTGTACGACACCCCCACCTTCCCCGTCGGCGCGCAGGAGGGCTGGTGGGCCGGCGGGATCGAGACCTGGATCGAGCAGTTGAAGCGAGAGGGCTATCTGACCGCGGGGGAGGCGAGGCGGATGTCGGACTGGCAGATCACCTTCGAGTCCCTATTCGAGGAGGTGGACTCGCCCAAGCGTGCAGAGGCCCGCGCCAAGCTCACCCGTGCCTGTGAACTCATCGCCTGGGAGGAGTGGGACGAGCTTCGGAAACATGTGCAGGAGGCCTGAGGCCGCGCCGTTCGTGGTGGAGCTGTGCTACCCGATTGCGGAGTAGGGTGGAGGCCGGCTTAGATACACGGCTGCAGACAACCGACTCTCGCCCAGTGGTCCGCCAACTAAGTAAGGGAGGTTGAAGCGATGAAGAAGGCATGGTGGCTGGCGGTCGTGCCGCGAGTGCTCGGGCTGGTCGCAGTGGCCTTGGTGCTTGTGCTCCTCGCGGTGAAGGCGCTGTGGGCGTGGACCGTGCCGGACCTGTTTCCGGGAGCGGTGAAGATCGGGTTGGTGGCGCGGGAGATCTCCTGGCTGGCGGCGTTCAAGGTCGCCATCTTCGCGGCCGTACTGGTCGGGATCGCGGGGGCGCGGCGGGGCGGGGAGAGATAGGCGGACAGCGCGCACCTCTACGGTGCGGGGCTGGCCCCGCAGGACGAAGACGCAGATGCCCTACCTGATCCAAGGGGATGAGTTCGAGATCACGCTCGACTGGACGCAGCGGCTGGCGGCGGTGATGGCCGAGTCGTCGAGCCTGGTGCTCGCCGACGCGACCCATCGGTTGAGGAACTCCTTCGGGGTCATCCCTTTCGACGATCGGGCGGAGGCGGAGCGGGTCGGGGCGCGGTTCGCGGAGATGGGATTCGCGAACTTCATCGTCGATGAGCTGCTGAAGGTGCCGCGGTTCCGGCTGCTGGGGCCGGGCGGGCAGATGCCGGAGGAGGAGATCGGCGTGGTGGCGCTGGGGCGGCTGCTGCTGACAGAGACGCAGAGGGTCCAGGAGGGCGGCCCCGCCACGGTGGGGATCGCCTACGCGAGGATTCCAGTGCCGGGCATGCTGCCCAGGGAGACGACGATCACCCGCCAGAGGGAGCGCTACTACCTCGACCTGCTCACCCGGGAACAGCACTGGCGGGTGCGAGCGGGAACGCTGGTGCGGATTGTGGCGGTCTACACCGATCTCGATGTGTCGGAGGCGTACCTGAATGAGGGGGTCCGAACTCTGTCGCGCAGCGACGAGCGCATCCGCGCCTTCCGTGGGGAACGGGACTGGGACCGCTACCTGGCGTGGCTGTTCCAACTGCGGTACGCGTGACGATGAAACCGCGAGGGCGGCAGGGCGGGAGCCTCTTTCCAGGGAAGCAACTTGCAACTCCTCTCACCGAGGTGGCGCCGATGGTGCGGAGATCGCTGCTATGCGTGGTGTTGCTGACTTCGCTCGCCGCCGGCCTGGCGTGGGCGGCCGAGCCGTGCCGGTTCGTCGTGATGGGTGACAACCGGCCGCACTGGGGCGGCGACGACGTTGTGACCCCCTCGGTGATGTACCAGCGGGCCATCGGCGAGCTCAACCTGCTCCAGCCGGAACTCGTCGTCATCGTGGGCGACCTCATCTATGGCTACGATTCGGACATGGAGCTGATCGAGCGGGAGTGGGAGGCCTTCGACAAAGCAACCGCCCGGTTGGAGATGCCGGTGCATCTGGTCGCCGGCAACCACGACATCTGGAACCGGCCGAGCGAGCGGATGTACCAGCGGCGCTGCGGCCCTCTCTGGTACAGCTTCGACCGGAAGGACTGCCACTTCGTCGTGCTCGACTCCGAGGATCAGACCGCTCCCGATCAGATCGCCGGCGGCCAACTCGCCTGGCTGCGGGCCGACCTCGCGGCCGCCAAAGGCAAGCGCATATTCGTGTTCCTCCACAAGCCGCTGTGGGAGCCGGAGCACCCCAACAGCGGCTGGAAGGAGAACGTCCACCCCTTGCTTGCCCGGGCGGGAGCTGACACGGTCTTCGCGGGACACTGGCACATCTACCGCCAGGCGCCCACCAAGGATGGTGTGCGCTACATCATCACCGGTGGCGCGGGAGCGGAGATCGGCGACGAGCCGCTCATGGGTGACTTCTATCATTACATTGTGGTGACGGCGCCGCCCGCTGGCGGGGGCGAGGCGCGGCTGGCAATCATCCGCACCGGCAGCGTCGAGCCCAAGGATGTGGTGACGGCGGCTTCGGTAGAGGCCCTCGGCAGCCTCACAGCCCAGATGAAATTGAGATCCCTCCTCGTCGAGGACGCGGTAGCCGTGGAGCACGCGTCGCTGCAGCTCGCGAACCCCTTCGATGAGCCGGTGTCAGTCGCCCTGGAGTTCGGCGAGGCCGAGGGCTGGTCGGCCCGGCCAGGCCGGCTCGACCTCCAGCTCGCGGGCGGGGAGACGGCCGCCGCGAAGTATGTCCTCACGGTGGACCCCGCCCGGGCCGAAGGTGGGCTGCCATACAGCAGCACCATCAGCGTGAGCGGACTCGGGGACCTCGAATTCGAGGGGAAAGTCCTGGCGAAGAAGATCGTCCCCTGCCCGCCGGTCGCTCGCATCCGCATCGATGGCGCGATTGCCGAATGGCCCGACGAGCCGACCATCGAGGTGGACAGCGCAGAGCAGCTCGTCATCAAGCCGGACCTTTGGGGCGGCCCAGACGCCTGCTCGGCCGATGTCTGGCTGGGCTGTGATGCCCACAATCTCTATGTCGCCGTTCGCGTCAGGGATCCCAGTCTCGAGCCCTGGCACGAGGGAACTCACGAGGCGACGGCGGACTCGATCGAGATCTATCTGGACGGCCGGCTCGCCGACCAGTTGGGTGCGCCTCGGTACTCCGCGGGGGTCACCTATCTCGTGATCCACCCCGGCCTGGCCGGCAGGCCTGCGCAGATTGCCTATCAGGAGGCAGCCTTCACCCAGCTGCCGGGGGTTAAGGTGGCCTCTCGCCTCATCGCGGACGGCTACGAGATGGAGGTGCGAATCCCGCTGAGCAGCTTCCCCTCCCGGGGCGACTTGATGGGATTCGACATTGCGCTCAACGACAACTCCGATCCGGGAGGCCGCGTCCAGTTGATGTGGCACGGGAGCGTCGATAACTGGGAGGACGCAACTGCCTTCGGGGTTGTCAGGTTGCCTCGGAACTGACCGCGACGCGCATGGCGGGCGGCGGGCGTGGACATCAGCCCGCATGTGATAGAGTGCACGCGGGCGCTGCACCCACCGGAGTTGGCGGCCGTCGTCTCTGCTGGCGACGCTCACTCTCCGTCAGCTCCGCACGCCATCACAGGAGGCAAACGCGAGGCGCGGCGACGCGGAACGCGCGTTCGCGCTGCTGCACCGGGCGGCCGAGAAAGGCTTGACCAACTCCCTGAAGCTGCAGCTCGAATGGGGCCAGGACGCCGACGCTCGCGGCGAGCGCGGAGGCGGAAGTCGGACTACGCACCCCCGGCAAACGCTGGAAT
>CAZLHI010000041.1:14923-19429 GCA_964559435.1 uncultured bacterium
CGCGGCGAGCGCGGAGGCGGAAGTCGGACTACGCACCCCCGGCAAACGCTGGAATCATCCTGGCGACGGGTTCGCGTTCGCGCTCTTTAGCTTGGGCAGGGCAGACTCCCTCACGGCATCAGCTCGGCAGCCGAGGTTCGATAGCCGACGCCAACCGGCAGGCAGCGGCTTCCGTACGCCTGTCGGAGCCTGGCCCTGGCAAGCTCGCCGGTGCAGTGGCATGGTGCGAGGAATCGAACGCCTGACTCCTGCAGCTCGGCCGCGATCGCGTCGATCTCCGACCTGCTCTCGGCGCTCAGATGGAAGCCTCCGATGGCGAGCGCGATCTCGCCCTGCGCAACGCGCTTGGCCTGCTCGACAACGCGGATCAGGCCGGGGTGCGCGCAGCCCGTCACCACCACCAGGCCGGCCTCGGTGCTCACGACCAGCGACTGCTCTGGGATGTTCCCATCCATCTCCCCTGTCGTGTAGACGCCGGGCATAAGCTGCTCGGGCTCGGTGATCTGTCGGAGCGCGGCGCCGAAGCGACGCACCTCCTCCGCGAACGAAGCGGGGAACGAAGCCGGCGCGCACACCGTCACATCGGGATTCTCCCTGAGGAAGCCCCGCAGGCCGCCGACATGGTCGCCGTGGATGTGGGACACGAACACCATCTCGATCGTCTTCGGGTCGATCCCAAGAACTCGCAGGTTCGACAGCAGGATCTTCTCCTCTGCGCCCGTGTCGAACAGGATTGTCCGTCCGTTCAATGTAACCAGGCAGGCGAAGCCCCACGCAGCCGTGAGCCTCGCATCGTGTTCGCCGCTATCACAGACGACTACGATCTGCGCGCTCGGCTGCTCGTCTCTGTCCGGACTTGTTGCGAGTGTCGGCACGGCCCGTCCCCTCTGCTGGCAGCCGGCTGTCATGACTAGGAGGGATAGAGTCGCTGCGAACACGACCCGGCATGCTCGCTTATCCAGCCTATGGGCGGACGTCATCGTTCGAAGCACCATAGTCGCGCTCTGGGTCTGAGTTGGCAGGTTCCAAGCGCGTCTCCTGCCGTTCATGTGGAAGCCGGTGGCGAGGAACGGCCGCCGCGGGCGCCAAAGTATATTCTCAGGTGGCTGTAGATGGGCAGGCAGGTGGCGATACGGACCATCGTTCTCGCAGGCGGAATGGCGCTCGTGCTGTGCGCGGCCGTCGCCCTCCTCGCGGTCGCTCTTCGCCACCTCCGCACGCTATCACAGGAGCCAAACGCGCGGGGCGGCGACGAGGAACGCACATTCACGCTGCTGCATCGGGCGGCCGAGAAAGGCTTGATCAACTCCCTGAACCTGCAGCTCGAACGGGGCGAGGATGCCGACCTCAGAGACGACGTGGGCATGACGCCGCTGCACTACGCGGCCCGGACGGGCGAGCCGGAGGCGGCCGAGATCTTGCTGGGCCACGGCGCCGAGGCAGACGCTCGCGGCGACCGCGGCTGGAGGCCGCTTCACATGGCGGCCGCGATGGGACACGTGGAGGTGGCGGAGCTTCTGCTTCGGCACGGCGCGGACCCGAATGCGGCCGACGAGGCCGGGCTGACCCCTCTCCATCACGCGGCCGGGGAGGGCGAGCGGGAGGCGGCCGCGCTGCTGGCCTCGGCGGGGGCCGAGCTGGATCGCGCGGACAGGCTCGGGTGGACGCCACTGCACCATGCGGCCCATGAGAACCACGCCGACGTCGTGGCTCTGCTGACCGAAGAAGGCGCGGACGTCGGCCTCCGGAGGCCTGCGCAAATGACGTCTTCGGAGCGCTCGGAATCGAGCCGGCAGTCGGGACCGCTCGCGCCGCCCGCCCGCGGAGGCATCAAGCGATTGAATGTCCTGCTCATCATCGTCGACGCGCTCCGCCCCGATCGGCTGGGCTGCTATGGGTACCAGCGGGAGACGTCACCCACCCTTGACGCGGTCGCCGCCCAGGGGGCCCTGTTCACCGACGCGATGGCCCAAGGGGCCGAGACCACCACCTCGATGCCATCGGTGCTGGCCGGGAGGCGGCCCGGGGAGCCGGGCATGGAGTGGGTGTCACATCGAGACAAGGTCTTCGCGCGGCCGGCAGGCGACTGCCCCACGCTGGCGGAGTTGCTCAAGCGCGGCGGCTACGCGACGGCGGGGATCACCGCGAACCCGCTCATCGGGCCGACCATGGGCGTCGCAAGGGGCTTCGATTACTTCGACGATTCCTGCGGGCGCGACCGCGCCTGGCTGCGGACCACCGCCCCGGCCGTGAACGAGCGCGCCTGCGAGTGGCTCGAGGAACGCGAGCCGGACGATGGCCCCTTCTTCCTTTACCTGCATTATCTCGAACCACACAACCAGTACCGGCCGCCCTCCGAGTTCTGCCTGTTCGGCCGGCCGGGCTACACACCGCGGGACGACGCACGCAATGAAGAGATGAACAGGCTGCCGGAGACACAGCCCGACCAGCGCGTGACCGAAGAGGCGCTGCGCGAGGCCGGGCTTTCCCTGCCAGATGTGGAGCGGCTGAGCGATCTCTACGACGGGGAAGTCCGGTGTGTCGATCACTATGTCGGCCGGCTTCTGGAGCGGCTGCGGCAGCTCGGGCTATACGAGAACACGCTCATCATCGTCACCGCCGACCACGGGGAGGCGTTCCTGGAGCACGAGTTCCTCGAACACGGCGGATCGCTCCATCAAGAGCAGATCCGGGTTCCGCTCATCGTGAGGACGCCCGGCGCTCCCGGCGGGCGGCGGGTGGAAGGAGTGGTCGAGCTCGTCGATCTCGCGCCCACTATTCTCCAGTCCGCGGGGATCGAGGCCCCCGCGGGCATGTCGGGGTGGAGCTTCTACGACGCTCTCGTGCGCGGCGGCCGGGCGGGCGACGACGCCGGCCTGGCGGAGATCCCGTACCGGGAGACGAAGGCACTGCGGCTCGGCAACCAGAAGTTGATCGTGTCGCCCGATGGCGTAGAGCTCTATGACCTGGAACAGGATCCCGGCGAAGAGAGCGACCTGGCGGCCGCCCGGCCGGAGGAGGTGAGGCGCCTGAGGGATGTGCTCCGCGGCCTCACAAAGGATCACACCCCGCCCGAGGCTGCGCCCGAGGCGCCGAGCGAGCACGACTTGGATGCGCTCAAGTCGCTCGGGTATCTGTAAGGGGAGCGGGCGCGAGCCGACTGCGCCGACCCCAGCGGGTCGAGGAAGACCCGTCGGACGCGGCGGCATGTCATTCGGACGCGCGGGGCGATGTGACCCGGGCGATGCAGAAGGGGGTCGCGGGCGTTTCCCCGCATCAGTATAATGATAGGGATTCCAGCGAGAAAGGAGATCGTGTCAATGACTGGACGTCCGGGAGTAAGATGCCTAACCTTCCTTGCTCTCTGCGCGGCGCTCGCGGCCGCGGTGGTGATGGCCTCCGGCTGCGGATCGCCGGCGGCCGAGCAGGAGAGCGAGAAGGCCGTGGTCGAGACGACCGAGGCCCCCGAAGAGGGGGCGGCGGAAGAGGGCGAGGCCGCCGAGCCGGCGCCGGCCGAAGGCGCTCCTGCCGAGGCCGCGGCTGAGCAAGCCACATCTGCGCCTGCTCAACCCGCGCCACCAGCCGGCCAGGGCACGTCCTCCGCCGGTGGCGCTGCTGCTGCGGCAGCCGGCGCGGCCGCGGTGGCGGCCAGCCAGGCGCTGCCGTCGGCGGAGGAGGAGGCCCCACCTGCTGAGGCAGCCCCGGAGCCGGCGCGTGCTGAGCAGGCCGCGGCGGCCCCGCCTGCCACCGACTGGACCGGCACCGCACAGAGGTGGGTGCCCATCTTCAGCCTGGAGCGGGAAGGCGCGAGAGTGGGAGCCGCCCAGGTAGCGGGGCCCACCGCACAGGTCGCCAAGGTCAAGGGCGTGGCCGAGCTGCGGCTCAGGTTCAAGGACATCGGCCGCATCTACGCTTACATTCCCGTCTCCGAAATCAGCCTCACCAGGCAGAAGCGCGTGCAGGGCGTCAGCGTGTGGGCCATCGGCGACATCGAGCTGGTGGACTTCTGAGCGAGGAACGGAGAGAACGAGATGAAACTGACCCGTATGAAGATCGGTATCGCTGCCGTCGTGGGGCTGGCCCTCCTCGCCATGTCAGGTGGCGCGGTGCTCGGCCTCGGCCTCAAGGACATAGTGAAGGTGGGCGGCATCGCCTATCTGGTCGATAGGTATGACTCGGAGATCGACACCTTCGTCAGCAGCGCGCTGGGCGAGCGCGAGGCGGCCGCGCAGGGCGCGACCAAGGTGGTGCCCATCATCTCCCTCGGAGGTGGTGGCTACATCGGGGCGGCCCAGGTGGTGGGCAATCCCGAGCAGGTTCAGCGCGTCAAGGTCGTCGTCCAGGTGGAGGGCAAGTTCGGCAGCTTCGGCGCGAAGGTGCTCATCCCGACCACCACCTCGACGCCCTCCGGCACCCCCGACCGCGCGAAGGGCGTCGGCGTTTCGGCAGTGGTGGAGTTCCAGATCTAGCCGAGCAGAACGCGAACGAGCAGGTAGGGCAGAAGCC
>CAZLHI010000041.1:19529-25875 GCA_964559435.1 uncultured bacterium
CCTGTCTTCTGCCCTGCCCTACCGCGGGCGAGACAGCGCGTCGCGCCAGCGCGCCGGGCCCGCGGCAGGGATAGCTTCGCGCCATCGGGAACTCTGTGAACAGCAGACTCCCGAGGGGCTGAGATGTTCCGCGACCTTCTTGCTCTTCTCGAAGCCGAGATAAGCGGAGACCGCGCCTGGGAAGACGCGGCGGCTATCCACGCCATCGACCGCTGGTTCACCTTCCCGAGCTTCCACGGGAGCGCTCGCTTGAGCGCCGACCGCCTGCGCGAGGCGGGCGCCGCCGATGTGCAGATCCTCGAAGCGCCGGCCGACGGCCGCACGCTCTACGGCGACTGGATGATGCCGCTTGCCTGGGATGTGGATCAGGCCTTCTTCGAGATCATCCCGCCCAGGGGCGATGCCGAGCGAATCGCCGACCGCGCCCACACGCCGGCCTGTCTTGCCATGTGGAGCGCGCCGACGCCGCCCGAGGGCGTCGAGGCCGAGCTGGTGTGGGTCGAGGACCCGTTCGACCGGAAGGCCTGCACGCCGGAGTCGGTCGGCGGCAAGATCGTCTTCACCTCGGCCGCGCCGCAGTCGGTCAAGGCGTCGCTGCTGGAGAAGGGCGCGCTGGGAATCCTCTCCGACTTCCAGGTGTCGGCGGCCGAGTTGCCCGGGGCGGTGACGTGGGTCAATGCCTTCGGCGACCTGCCAGGCGATTGGGGGCTCACCAGGCGGCACATGCTCGGCTGGTCATTTCAAATCAGCCCGAACGATGGTGCGAGACTGCGTGCGCGGCTCGAGCGCGGCGAGAAGCTGCGCGGCCGCGCGGTGGTGCGCTCGACGATCCAGGAGGGAACGCTGCCCGCGGTGACCGGCGCCATCCCCGGCTCCGGCAAGGAAGAGGTGCTCCTGCTCGGCCACCAGTTCGAGCAAGGAGCGGTGGACAACGCGACCGGCATCGGCGTCATGCTGGAGGCCGCCCGGGCCCTCCAGTCCCTCATCTCGCAAGGGAAGCTCGCGCCGCCGAAGCGCTCGATCCGGTTCCTGTTCGTGTCCGAGTGTTACACGACGCTGTTCTGGGCCGAGAGCAGCCGCCGGCCGCGGCGAACGGTGGCGGGCCTGTGTCTCGACTCGCCCGCCGGCTCGCCCGCGCTTGCGCTCCGGCCGCCGGAGATCAGCGTCAACCCGCACTCGCAGATGAGCTACGTCGACGCGCTGCTGGTGGAGATCGCCCGCGAGGTGATGAGTGCTGCCCCGCTCCACGCCTGGGGCGAGCAGTCGTTCTCCATGACGGACAACATCGTCGCGGACACGACGATCGACATCCCTTGCCCGTGGATCGGCGGCCACAGCCGCACCTGGCACACCTCGGCCGATGTGCCGGAGGTGATGGACGCGACGCTGCTGCGCCTCACCGCGGTCATGAGCGCGGCCTACGCCTACCTCATCGCGTCGGCCGACGCGGACCTCGTTCGCACCTTCGGTCACCTCGCCGCCGCCCGAGGCAAAGGCGCCCTGGCGGCCGCCGGCGTCGCCGAGCTGAAGCGCAGCAATGGCGGGGATCTCGCCGACTCGATGCTCCAGATGCAGTACCTGGCCGAGCGCCACGCGGAGGCGGTCGCGACGCCGCTGAAGCTGCTGCCCGCGAAGGAGCGGCCCAAGCTGCGGCCCGACATCAGAGCCCTTCAGCGCGTCGTCCGGCGCGCCGGAAAGGACGAGGCCGCCGCGCTCGCCCGCCGCGCAGGCCGGCCGGGCTGCACGCCCTGCGGGGCCGAGCCCAAGGGCGCCCTGGCGAACGTCCATCCCCGCCGACTCGTGACCGGCCCCGTGACGTTCGACCGCATCCAGCCGGAGGCGCGGGAGGGCAAGCCCAGCCCGCGCTGGTCGCAGGAGCTGTTCGCGGTTCTCAACTGGTGTGACGGCCGCCGCTCGCTGGCCGAGGCCTGCCGGCTCGCCGCCCGCGAACTGCGGGAGGAGCGCACGCGCTCGGCCGGCGAGCTGGCGAAGAGCTTCGACCCCGATGGCGCCTCGATGTTGGGCTACTTCGAGTTCCTCCGCCGCCATGGTTATGTCACCTGGTGATCCGGTGCCGCCCTTCATCTTCCTGCACACGGCCGACTTCCACAACCGGCTGCGGGCGGCCGCCGCCCGGCAGCTCGCCGAGTTGAAGCGGCGGCACGAGGGCGCGCTGCTCTTGGATGCCGGCGATGCAGTGGCCGCGGGGAACCTCTGGTTCCGCCTCGGTGGCGAGCCGATTCTCCGGCGCATGGCCGCCATCGGCTATGACGCGATGGCCATGGGCAACCGCGAGTCACACCCCACCCGCCGCCTTCTCCAGCGCAAGCTGCGCGACGCGACCTTCCCCGTCCTCGCGGCCAACCTCCGCGGCCAGGGCGCGGCCGTGCCGGAGGTGGTCCGCCCGCACGTGGTCTTCGAAACGCCCGCAGGCCGCGCGGCGGTTATCGGCCTCGCGCCGCAGATGACCCGGCCCGACTCGGCCTGGGCGCGGGTGACGGATTACGTGTTCGAGGACCCGGTGGCGACGGCCTCCGAGGCCGCCGGCCGGCTGCGCAAGGAGGCCGATCTCGTGGTATGCTTGTCACACTGCGGGGATGAAGTGGACCAGAAGATCGCCGCGCTGCCGGAGGTGGACCTGGTGCTGGGCGGGCACGCGCACCGCGACCTCGTCACTCGCCGCGAGGGCGGCGCGCTGATCGTCCACCCCGGCCACCACGGCAGCCACGTCGCGCAGACCGAGATCGCGGACCGGGAGAACGCCCGCAGCATACTGGTGGCGCTGGAGTTGGGACGGTGAGCGAGCCGGAGAAGGAGCAGGCCGGGTTGCTGGACCGCTGGTGGGTCAGGCTGCTGGTGGCGGCCTGGCTGGTCGCGGTCGTCGCGATCTACTTCCGCTTTCAGATCATGGGCGTGCTCGAGATGATCGGCCTCCTGCCCCACCGGTAGCGGGGCCGCGGCGGCGCCCGAAGACCGCTATCGCTTCTTCTTCCTCTTCTTCTTTGCGAAGGCCGTGTCCGTGATGCGCTGGTCCTTGGCGTGCCGCTTGGGCTTCGACTTCGCCTTGAGCTCGTCGAGCAGTTCCTCGAACTCGTTCCGGTTCACCGGCAGCCGCACGGTCTTCTTGCGATAGCTGGACAGCATCATCGCGTTCGCCAGCTCCAGCGAGGCGAGGCCCTCGTCGCCGGGCGCGATCAGCTCCTCGCCATAGAGAATCGCACGGCAGAAGTTCCGCGTGATGGCCGCGTGGCCGGTCTCGCGCTCCCGCAGTGTGACCGGGCACTCCTTCGTCTCGGGCCGCGCCCACATCTCGGTGTTCTCCCGCGTGAAGCGGCTGATGGTCTGCGGGATCTCCCAATAGCGCAGGCCGTTCTCGTCGATGAGGATCTTGCCGCGGTCGCCGCAGATTTCGAGCCGGTCGGTCTCCGGCACTTCGATCACGCCTGCGAACACGTAGCCGTGCGCGCCGTTCTCATATTCGAGCAGCGCGGAGGCCTCGTCCTCCACCTCGATGTCGTGGGCGCGAGTCCGCGTCTGCGCGGTGACCCGCTTCGGCGTGCCCACCAGCCAGGTGAAGATGTCCAGCCCGTGCGGCGCCTGGTTCATCAGCACACCCCCGCCCTCGCCCTTCCACGTGGCCCGCCAGCCCCCCGAATCGTAGTAGGCCTGGGAGCGGTACATCCCGAGGATCAAGCTCGCCCGCACGAGGTCGCCGATCTTGCCGTCGTCTATCAGCTTCCTGGCGGCCTGGTAGATCGGCATGGAGCGAAGCTGGAACATGACGCCGAAGACCTCGCCGCTGCGCTTCGCCGCCCGGATCATCCGGGAGGTCTCCTTCACGCTCACGCCGATGGGCTTCTCGCTGAGCACGTGGAGGCCGCGCTTGAAGGCGTCGATGGCGATGGGCGGGTGGGAGTAGTGCGGGGTCGCGATCAGGACCGCGTCCACCAATCCCGAATCCATCAAGTCGGTGGGCTTCACGAAGTGCGGCACGCCGAACTTCTCGCCGACCGTCTTCGCAACACTCGGCACGATATCGCAGACCGCGGCCAGCTCGGCCTCCGGCACCTCCCCGATGGTATTGCAGTGCCCCTGCCCCATTCCCCCCACGCCGACGACGCCGATGCGAACCTTCCTCACGATGCACTCCCTTCAGATCATCGGCAGGAGACCCCTCGACTTCGCTCGGGGTAAACACGCCGCCGGAGGCGGCCAGGGCTCCTGCCCTATACGTCAGATGATGGGCTCCAGCCTCGCCGACTCTTCTGCGCCCTGCGCGCTCAGCCCTGCCGGACGACCATCTCTGCGGAGGGATGACCCGTTCGGCTTCGCTCAGGGCAGGCCGATCGCCGCCGAGAAATGTAGGGTAGGAGTGCGTCTCCCGCCCAGGGAAGCTGTCGCTCAGGGAGCGCGTGGGAGCTGCCGTGGAGACGGCATCGCTATGACCGACTCATCTGGCATAAGGAAGCTGGTCGAAGGCCTGCCGAAGGGCGAGCTGCATCTCCATCTCCGGGGAGCGATACCGGCCCGGGTGCTGACCGAGCTGCTCAACAAGCACGGCGCGGAGCAGGCGCTGGCGGGCGCTCCCGACCGGGTGAAGGCGGCGTGGGCCGGCTGGGAGAACCTGCGACCGTTCCTCAACCCGGGGCGCTGGTCCGAGGCCGACGTCTCCCGCCTCTTCCGCTATGAGAGCTTCGAGAACTTCCTCTACACCTACTACTTCACGGGGTTCTTCGTCCGCGACCAGCAGGACTTCAGCCTTCTGATCTCCGGAGTGCTCGACGACCTGGCGGCACAGGGCGTGGTCTACGCCGAGATCACGGTCTCCGCCATCGAGTACGCCGAGCACGGCCTTTCGCTGCCCGACCTGGCGGCCTGCCTGGCGGAGGGCATGGAGCATCCGGCGATTCGAGTGCAGTGGATCATCGACCTCGTCAGGGACGTGGGCCCCGGTGTCGCCCGGCAGCAGGTGGAGGCGATCGCCGCGCTGGCGTTCCCGGGAATCGTGGGGATCACGCTGGGGGGCAGCGAGCACCGATATCCGCCGGCGCAGTTCGCCGACGTCTACGCGCTGGCGCGCGACCACGGCCTGCGACTCACCGTGCATGCCGGCGAGGCCCTCGGCCCGGAGAGCGTGCTCGACGCGGTGGAGAAGCTGCGCGCGGAGCGGATCGGCCACGGGGTGCGGGCGGCCGAGGACCCCTCGGTGATGCAGCGGCTCGCCGATAGCGACATCGCACTCGAAGTCTGCCCCACCAGCAACATCGAGACAGGGCTCTACCCCTCCTATGACGAGCACCCGGCCAAGACGCTCTTCGACGCGGCGATACCGGTGACGGTCAACAGCGACGACCCCACCTTCTTCCGGACCACCCTCGCCGACGAGTACGCCCACCTGCACGAGCTGGGCTTCGGCCTCGACGACCTGCTGCAGGTGCTGCGAAATGGCTTCCGCTACTCCTTCCTGCCGGCCGACGAGGCCTCGGAATATGTGGCCCAGCTCGACCGGGCCTGGGCGGAGGCGGTGGCAAGCGGGTAGGACGCCCACTCAGGGAGGAAACAGAGGAACGACACGCCCGGAAGTCCCCTGCCGGACCCCACGCCGTCTCCGGCGGCATGCCTCCTGCCTGCCGCTGTCACTCTGAACGTAGTGAAGAGTCCCGCCGTTCCCGTTGGGCGGTAGCCGTGGGCGCCGCTGCCGCCTTGTTTACCCCGAGCGAAGTCGAGGGGCCTCCTGCCCCTCTCTCGGGTGTCACAGCGCTCTCCCTGCGAGTTCGCGCCGCAGCTCCTCGACCAAGGCGTCGAACTCCCCCTTCCCATATACGTCGGCCCGCACCTGTCGGTAGTCTATCGGCTGGCCGGGGAATGGGTCGTCCATGTACCGCGGGAAGAGGTGCACGTGCAGGTGAGGGACGGTGTTGCCGTGGATCTCGTAGTTGACCTTCACGGCCTGGGTGACCTCCTTCAGCGCCTTCGCACAGGCCGACACGTCCTTCATAAAGGCCAGCAGTTGGTCATCGGTGAGATCATAGAGTTCGACCGCGTGCACCTTCGATGTCACACACACCTGCCCTCTGAGACAGACCTTCGGCTGAGCGTTGAGCCACGAGGCGGGCAACTCGACGACATCGACCATCCCCTCCGGCATGGGGGCATCGTTGCAGACCGGGCAGTTCTCCTTCCTGGTCATCCTCTCCCAGCGCTGGTAATCATGGTGAAAGCTCATGCCATCCCTCCTCCGGTAGCGATCTGCCCTTTCAAGTTTCCGGGGCAGAGGCTTGTTTACCCCGAGCGAAGTCGAGGGGCCTCCTGCCCCTGTAGGGCGGGCATGTCTCCGCATGCCCGC
>CAZLHI010000041.1:25885-27740 GCA_964559435.1 uncultured bacterium
GTTGGGCAGGTGCTTTGGGCGCGGTAGCCGGGGGGAGGGGGAAAAATCGAGGGGGAGGAGCACGTCCTGAGCGAAGCCGAACGGATGTCCCTCCCCTCTCGAAGCGCATTCAGCCTGCCGCCGAGGACTTGGGTAGCCCCTTGACACCGCTCCCTGGCTAGGCGAGAGTTGGGAGGGGATGGGGAGAGGAAGCCTGGGGCTTCGGCAGAGCTCGCCCGAGGGAATCGCAAGGCCTCTTGATTTGCGAAGCTCCCGTACGGTATACTAATAACCAGGCTGGTGTGCTCGACGGAACGCGGCGTGGTGCTCGGGGGGTGTGTCAGAGCAGTGCATGATGTAGACGCGATTATCGCGAGTCTACCCCTTCTCCTGAATGACTTCTTCCGGCACCTCCACAGGGGGCGACCGCTCCGCGTGTTCCTGTGCGGCTCGCGGCCTACAGATCGCCGGTTTGATCTTCGGATGCAAGTGGGCCGTGCCCTCGAGACTCGGATGGGCTGTTCTGCGCTCCTCGGGGAGGACATAAGCGATCTTCAGCGCCCGCCGCGCCCAGACAAGGATGCCTTGACAATAGAGGTCAGAGAGGCGGCCCGTTCGGACCTCATTGTCATGTTTCTCGAGTCGCCGGGCACAATCGCAGAACTGACCGCTTTCGCCATGGACAGACGGACAAACCCGAAGCTGATAGTCTTCAATGACTCGAAGTTCAGAGAGGTGAAGAGCTTCGTTCGTCTCGGCCCTCTTAGCTTGCTCGACGGCGATCGCGTCATCTACTACGATGGGGCCAACGCGCGACCCTCGGCTGAGCTGCTGCTGCAGTTAGACCGGGCCGTAGCGGGCGTGTGGTTCGAGAGGTCGAAGGCAGCAACGGCGTTCGGTGCTAGGCTGCCGTTGGACGCCTTTCTTGTCATGGCCTCGCTCTATGCTTGCTACCCGATTGGGTACGAGGAACTATCCAGGACGCTGTTTCTTGAGGAGCAGACCCTACGGCAGGCACTTCGGGAGCTCTTCCATAAACGCCTTGTGATGGAGCAGGAGCGAAAGTACCTGCCAATCGGCCCGTTGGAACGCGTGTGCGTCCGAGCAGGCTTTGCGCGGGACATCGCCAGGACCCGCGTGGCCGTGATGAGTCGCCGACTAACTAGTGATGCAGCCGTAGCTGATTACCGGCTCACGCTATGATTCCGAGAGGGGGCCGCGGCAGTGGTTTGGACCGCGCAAGCGGTAGCGGTTGATGCTAGCGTCAACCCGGCCTACATGGTCACACTACTCTGCTCGCGAAGGCGGTGCGACCTCGATCCCGAGGTCGCCCCTATTCGCTCGCGAGTGTCAGATTGACGCAAATCAGCCGCGGCCCCCCGCGCCCTTGGTTGAGGTATGCTTAGGCCTACGCCAATAGAGACAATTGAGTCCCTCTCGTCGCTGCTCGGGGTGACAATGCCTGTGCTCACCACCTATGCATGGCGGGCCGACAGTCACTACAAGCACTTCCGGATACGCAAGCGTGCGGGCCACGGCTACCGCACCATCTGCGCACCTAGCCGTGAGCTCAAGGGAATCCAGCGCTGGCTAGTTCACTTTGTTCTTCGTCGCGTGCCGGTCCACGAGGCGAGCACGGCCTTCCGACCAGGCTGCTCAGTGGTACTTAACGCCAGCGCGCACGCAGGTCAGACGTTTGTCTTGAACTGCGATGTCGCCGACTTCTATCCTTCGATAACCACCCCGCGGGTTTTCGGGGTCTTCCGCGCCTTGGGCTATCCGAAGGATGTAGCGTGGGCGCTCGCAAGACTCACCACCTACAGAGGGCAACTGCCTCAAGGAGCGCCAACCTCTCCAGAGATAGCGAATCTCGTGT
>CAZLHI010000042.1:0-25920 GCA_964559435.1 uncultured bacterium
CCCCTCCGGGCCCACCTCCCCGGCGGCCGCCCGGGCCTCCGCGCCCAGCGCCCGGGCCTCCTCCCCCGCCGCCACGTCGTTGTCCCGCGCCTCTGCCTGCAGGGCCACCACTCTCAGGGCCCGCTGCACCCCCCTCGGCCCGTTCCGTGGCTTCCGTGTCAGCACCGGCAGCTGCGTCGCTGGCCTCCTCGAGGGCCTCCGCCCCTCCCATCGCCAAGCGCCGTCCCCCAGCGGCCTCCTTCTTCTTGCACCCGGCCAACACCGCGAGTGCGGCCACCGCGAGAATGGCGAGATATACCGCGAATCGCAATCGAGGGGCTCGACCGTCTGCCATCAGCTCTCGACCTCCTGTCGCTGCGGCCAGGTCAGGATCGGGCCTGACAAGAGTACGGCGCAGGCCCCGCGTTGTCCTCTGATAGGATGCCATTTCCCGACCGTCCTCTCGCCCGGGCCGGCCTTTACACGAGGCCCAGGCCGCCGTTAGAATAGCCTGAAAGAGCCATGCAACGCAAGTCGGATCTGCGGCGAGCCGTCATTGCTCGCCGGGATGATCTGTCATCTCACAAGATTAGACGCTTGAGCGCGGCTGCGAGTTCCCATCTGTTTGGGCTGCCGGAGCTCAACTCGGCGGGCACCGTGATGTTCTTCGTGTCCTTTGGCAGCGAGGTAGACACCCTTCCGATGATCAGGAGAGCGCTGGCCGGGGGCAAGAGGGTGGCAGCACCCGCCGCCGACCCGTCTACCCGTCAGCTCATTCCCCGCGAGGTGCGGGACACCGCCGCGGACTTGGCCCCGGGAGCCCACAACATTCGCGAACCGAAGAAGCGCTGCCGCCCGGTTGGGCTGGACGAGATCGATCTCGTGATTGTGCCCGCGGCGGTCTGGAGCGAGGACGGTTATAGGATCGGGTACGGCGGGGGGTATTACGACAGGTTCCTGGCCCGCGTCCCACATGCGAGGCGGGTCGGGCTAGGCCTTGAGACGCAGGTCGTCGGGAGAGTTCCGCACGGCCCGCACGATCTGCCCGTGCATGTACTTGTGACGGAAGCCGGCGTGCGGCGGTTTCGAACCGTCCCCGAGCCGAACGTCGAGACAGCGTGACGCGGAGGGCGAGGTGGCGAGCGATCGGATAAGGCTCAGCAACATATTGCTCTATGGGTGCCACGGCGTGACCCCGGCGGAGCGCCAAGTGGGCCGCCCTTTCGAGGTCGACGTTGAGCTGACGACAGACCTGGCTGCCGCGGCTGACGCCGACGACCTGGCGGCGACTGTCGATTATGCGCGCGTCTATGAGATCGTGAGACGCGTGCACGACGCGGGGCCATATCGACTGCTGGAGGCGCTGGCCGGGCGCATAGCGAAAGAGGTAGCGGACGAGCTTGGGGTTCCCGAGGTGACCGTCCGGGTTCGCAAACCCAATCCGCCGGTCGGGGGCGTCGTCGGCGCGGCGGAGGTCGAGATCACGCGCTGCTCAGACGAGTCCTAAAGAGATGGAGGCCGAGGTTGGCACGATACGAGCCTAGCATCGGTTTGGAGGTTCATGCTGAGCTGAGCACGGACACCAAAGTGTTCTGCGGCTGCCCGACAAAGGTGGGCGCGCCCCCGAACACCCAGGTGTGCCCGGTCTGCCTCGGATTCCCCGGCGTGCTGCCGGTACTGAACAAGAAGGTCGTGGAGTACGCGCTGCGAGTTGCACTGGCCATGAACTGCTCGATCTCTCGGCCGAGCATCTTCGAGCGCAAGGGCTACTACTACCCTGACCTGCCGAAGAACTTCCAGATCTCCCAGAAGAGACAGCCGCTGGGCACAGAGGGCTATCTGGAGATCGGCGTCGATGGTGGGAGCAAGCGCGTTCGCATCTCCGACGTTCACATAGAGGAAGACGCGGCCAAGCTGCTCCACCCGGATGACGACACTCGGCACAGCCTCGTGGACTTCAACCGCGGCGGCGTCCCATTGCTGGAGATCGTAAGCTACCCGGACATGAACTCCGTGGCCGAGGTCGAGGCCTACATGAACGCGATCCGCAGCATGCTGCTCTACCTCGAGATCTCCGAGGCGCGCATGGAGCAGGGGCAGCTGCGCTTTGAGGCCAGCGTTTCCATCCGACCTGAGGGGGCCTCGGAACTGGGGACGCGAGTAGAGATAAAGAACCTCAACAGCTTCCGGGCCGTCACGGGAGCTGTCGCATACGAGATCGAGCGCCAGACGAAGACGCTCGAGGCCGGGAAGCCTTTGGTCCAGGAAACGCGTCTGTGGGACGATGTCAGTGAGGTCACGGGGGCGATGCGCCGCAAAGAGACGGCGATGGACTACCGCTACTTCCCGGAGCCGGACCTCGTTCCGCTCGAGGTCGACGGCGCGTGGATCGATAGGGTCAGGGCCGACTTGCCGGAACTCGCCGAGGCCCGGGCGCGGCGGCTTGCGCAAGAGTACGAGCTCTCCGAATATGACGCGGGCATTCTGACGGGCGACAAGGCCTTGGCCGACTGGTTCGAGGAAACCGTGGGGGCGGGGGCTCCGCCGAGGGATGCGGCGAACTGGATTACCGGCGAGGCCCTGGGGCTCGCCAGGAAGCTGAATGAGCCGCCGGCTAGGATCGCTGCTTGCGTACAGCCACACGGACTGTCAAGCATCATAAGCATGGTCAGGAGTGGCACGATCACGGGTACGGCAGCCAAGAAGGTGTTTGCGGAGGCCGCAACTACAGGTAAGCAACCGGAACAGATCGTCAAGGAGCAAGGCCTGTCGCAGATCAGCGATGAAGATCAGATCGCCGCGGTCGTTGACGAAGTGATCGGCGAGCATTCTGACGCGGTCGAGAACTTCCGCAAGGGCAAGGAGACTGCCCTGAAGTTCCTCGTCGGCCAGGTGATGCGCAAGACCAAGGGCCGCGCCAACCCGCAGCTCGCCACCGAACTCCTCACGAAAGCTATCGGCGCAGACTCGTAGGCCCACAACCACTGCCGTTGGGCAGGAGCCCTGGCCGCCTCCGGCGGCTTGCCTCCTGCCCATATCCGCTGAGGCAATGGGAAGGACGGAGGGGGGAATGCTCACAGGCAGAGCCGCGGGATGGAACAGAGCAGTCACCGCCTATGGGTTTGGCGCGCTGCTGCTTCGGATGGGTCTGCTGCTCGGGTTGATCTTGCGTCCCGGCGGTGAGTGGGACTTCATTTCCATGGTCTTATGGGCTCCCGCCCTCTTGGCAGTCCTCGGGGCCATTCCGGTGGCCGCGATCATTGCTGCGTGGCAGCCGCGGCACACGTTGCGCACCATCTTCGGAGTCGGCCTCAGTATCGCCGCCGCCCTTCTCTGCATGTCCGCCGTGCTGTTCACTGGAGAGAGCACCGGAGACGTCGTTTTCGTCGTCTTGGGAGGTCCGGCCTTCATCGCCTGGGATATTGTCGCATGGGTGGCGGCGGGTATTGCGGTGGTGCAATCTGTGCCGCCCATACGCGGGTTTAGGCAATGGGAATGGCGTCTCGTGATGGCCGCGGCATTCGCGGCCGCCGGGCACGTCGGCATCACGTGGCGGGTCGTCTCGGCACTTGGCTATGTAGAGGGATACGGATTCGCGCTGATACTCGGCACTCCCATGCTGCTCGCGGCGGTCGTGGTGGCGACGGTTGCCCGGTCACTCATGTCGAGGAGACCGGAGACGCATGCGGCCGTGACAGAAGAGGGGGAGGGGCCGTGACGACGCTGGAGCGTTGGCAGCGGTTCTCGGTGATCTACGTGGTGGGGTTGGTCGTGCTGGCGCCGGCCGGGGTCTCATACGCGCTCGACCCGTCTGGCGGGCCCGGCTGGCTGTTGCTCGGCCCTTGGATGGCTGCCCCGCTGGTTCAGACGCTCATCGCCCTCAGACTGTATGGGCCGCGCGGCGCACGGCCTTTCATCGCTGCTATCGGCGGAGCGCTGGGTCTGTACGTCCTGACGTACGCCGCGCTGCCCCTACTATCGATGATATGGGACGCGATGGCCCTGCTGATAGCGTGGGTCATGGCGGTCGCCGGTCCCGTAGTGGCTGGGGCAGCACTGGCTCAACTGCTGGCGAGCGCGATGCTGCACGCGGGGTATCGTCTGTTCATCCGCGGCGACGCGCAGGCAGGCCTGGAGGCAAGGCGGACCGCCACTGGTCCTGGACGCGATGCTCGCGTTACCGTCTCCATTGCTGCGGCCGTGGCAGGAGGTCCTGCTGGGCTAGCTCTTTTCGCCTGGTTGTGCTTCTGGGGCATGGATGGTGTCTGGACCGATGCCATTTACGTACTAGCCTTTGGCGCGCCCCTGTCGGCACTGGCGGCCTGTGCCGCTTTCCTCGCGTGGTTCCTCGGGCGGGAGGGAGGCTAGGGGAAACGCGGGGGGACGAAAGCTCCTCGCTGGGCACTCAACTCCGGCAGGAGGCTATAGAAGCCGCGCGAATACGGTGAGGGTGCCCACCACGCTGTCATTCTGAGTCCGCCGGAGGCGCGCGAAGAATCCCGCCGTTCAGAGCCAGTCCTCAGCCAAGTCGCGCCAGTAGGGATTACTCGACTCGATTAGGGCCACCTTCTTGGCTCGAACCCATCCCTTGATCTGCTTTTCTCGCGCGATGCCGGCGGCAACGTCGTTGGTCTCTTCGTAGTACACCAACCGCGTGATGTTGTAGCGCTTCGTGAATCCGGCCACGAGCTTCTGCTCATGCTCCCAGACGCGGCGCAGCAAGTCGTTGGTGACGCCAGTGTAAAGCGTCCCATAGTTGTTCGTCATGAGATAAACGTAGTAGGACTTGTCCGACATGCTCGCGGCTATGCCCTTCGGGTACGGCGGGATTCTTCGCTGCGCTCAGAATGACAGCTCTGTGTTTCGCCGCCTCGTTCGACTTCTGGCCAGACAAGCCTTTGCCTTTCTGCCAAATGGGACTGGAGGCACGGCGGCGACCGCCACGCCTACATGGCCGGCAAGGACGCTCTCGTCACGGAGATAACCGCGCTGGCTCGCGAACAATCGGGGCGGAGGAACCTAGCCCAATCCATGTTATAATACCCGCGCTTCCATACCAAGGGGACGGCGGCGCGCCGGTCCCGAGATGAAGACGACCCGCCCGGGTGGGCGGGTCGCCGTCGTTCCGCTGTGAGGTGCAGCTTACTGTGACTCCGTCGGCTCTGTCTCCTCGGCCGGGGCGCGGCCCGACCATACGGGCGTGCCGTCGCGCTCGCGCAGCCGCAAGCGGCGGTTCGCCTGCGCCATCTCCCTGACCATGAGCACCCGCTTGCCGTTCATGTGCACCACTGAGCCGCTCAGCGAGATCGGCTGGCCGGGGGCGGGAGCGATATCCGCCTGCTCCGCGAACCACATGGGCCCGATGTGCACGCGCTGCCGCGTTCCCTCGCGGGTGCGCACATTGAGCGCGAGCCCATGGCCCATGCCGGGCATCGGTGTCATCTCTTCGGCGCTCTCCACGAGGCCCTGGCAGCTCGCCTCCGAAGCCGCGTCGTACTGACGGCTGTAGCGAGAGCCCGGGCCCCAGCCATCCCAGTTCTGCCACCCGCCGGCCCATTCCGGCCTGCCCTCGCGGGTGCGGAGCCGCAACTGCTGCTGGTTGCGCTCCATCTCCATTGCCATAAGCGCATCGTCGCCGTAAGGCCCGCGCGCCCCGCGCACGGTCACCCGCTGGCCGAGGCGAAGCCCAGGCATCCCATCTTCGACGTACCAGTAGGGACCCAAGTGCACCCGCTCGCGCTCGCGCTCCCGCTCGCGCGTGCGAAGACGCAATACGACGCCGCGGCCCATGTCGGGCCCGCCGGGAGCGATCCCGTCAATCCCTTCGATCTCGCCCGTCACGTCCTCGATGGGACCGCTGTTCCACGCGCCGGCATAGCGCCCCCAGCCCTCCCGGGCGGCCCCGGCCCACAGCGGCGATCCCTCCTGATTGCGGAACCGATAGGTGTGCCCATTCCAGTTGAGCTGCCGAGCTGTGATGGCCCCGCCGTTGCCCGGTTCAGGCGCGCCAACTAACTCGACCTCGTCTCCGGGCACTGGCGCTAGGTCCAGACCATCAACATACCAAGGCGGGCCGAGCTGCACACGCCTAGTGTCACCGTCCTCTGTCCGAACGCGGAGATGGCGGTCCCCGCCTCGACCTTCGCCCTGGGGCCCATCTTCCAGAACGACCCCCCGCAGTCTATGCTCCTGCGCGCGATTGTACCGCCACCGGTGTTGCCCGCCTTGACCGAGTCGCTGCCCCCGGTACTGATGCTGATAGCCACGCCCACGGCGGTACTGCTGTCCGACCCCTGGGGCAGTGTATCCGCGACCTGACCGGCCGTGCACGCCGCCCCGCCCACTGGTTCCACCACGGCCGCCAGCGCGGCCGCCCGAGCGCTGTCCGTGCCGGCCCGGGGAGCCGCCCTTGCCGCGGCTCTGCCGCTGGGCGCCACCCGATCCGCCGCCTCCACCGCTGGCGCGCGTGCAGACGGTGCTGGCCGCCAGTGCCGACACTGCGAGAACACAACTGAGGAACCGACCGAACCGCTGTAGACTCATCTCGATACCCCTGCCCGAAGCTCGTGAATATCCCCCGTAGCTCATGTTCCTTATACCCGCAGCGATTCCGACGTGAATCTTTGGTGCGTCAAGGCACGAATTCCGCTCCGCGAGCCGCGCTGCCGATTGAACAGGAATCTACGAAATCCTTCGTTGACAGCTCGGGAATCATGTGGTAGACTATCGTACGAAATCATTCGTAGACAGTCCGGAGGCAGGCAACATGGCACGTCGAGGGACGGGGCGACCGACCGATCTGGAGCTGGAGATCCTGAAAGTGCTGTGGGAACAGGGGCCTAGCACCGTGCGCGCCGTGATGAAGGCTTTGTCAAAGCGCCGGCGCGCCGGCTACACGACCGTGCTCAAGATGCTTCAGATTATGGCCGACAAAGGACTCGTGCTACGTGATGACCGTCAGCGCGCCCACATCTACCGCGCGCGCCACAGCCGCCGAACCGTCGTGGGGCGACTCGCCAACGACCTGCTTGAACGCGTCTTCGACGGTTCGGCGACACAGCTCGTTCTGCACGCCCTCTCCCAGAAGAAGGCGAATCCCGAGGAACTTGCAGAGATCCGGCGACTGCTCGACGAGATGGAAGGGGGAAAGCGATGAATGCTTTCACGACGTTGCTGCAAGACGAAGGGGTGGTCAAGCTCGGCCGGACGCTGCTGCACTTCGCCTGCCAGGGAGCGGCGGCCGCGCTGGTGGCAGGTGTGCTGCTACTTGCGCTGCGGCGCGCGTCGGCCGCCGCGCGGTATGTGGCTCTGCTCTGTGTATTCGCGGCCATGGCCCTCTGTCCTGTGATGACGTTTCTCTCACTCTCGGAGAGGGCACTCGCGCAACCCTCCTCCCCTGCCGCGTCTCTGCGAATCGAGCGCCAGGAGTTCGACGCCGCCCTGACGACAGCTGCGCACTCGTCCCAGACGGAGCCGGCAGCCGCGCCGCCAGAGACGCGAGCGCCCGTCACCAGCCGGCTAGGGTCGCTTCGAGACTGGCTCGAACCGCGGCTCGGCTGGCTGGCGGCGGCCTGGGCGCTGGGCGTGCTCGTGCTCTCCCTGCGGCTCGCCATCGGCTGGATCAGACTGCATCGGACCCGCTCCGCGGCGGAGAACTTGGTCGAGGGGCGCTGGCAGCAGACCTTGGCCGCGCTCTCTGAGAGGCTTCGAATCAGCCGGCCGGTGCGCTTACTCCACTCCGCGGCCCAGCAGACGCCGCTGGTCATGGGATGGCTGCGGCCGGTCATCCTCCTGCCCGCAACCGCCATGACAGGCCTCACGCCGGCGCAGTGGGAGGCCGTTCTCGCCCATGAGCTGGCTCACCTCCGGCGCCACGATTACCTCGTCAACCTCGCGCAGACGGTCGTGGAAATACTTCTCTTCTACCACCCCGCGGTCTGGTGGCTGTCGAACCGGATCCGACTGGAGCGGGAGCACTGCTGTGACGACTTGGCCGTCGAGGTGTGCGGCGACGCGACCGGCTATGCGCGGGCGCTGACGGAGCTGGAGGAACTGCGCGGCGCGCCCGAGCCGGCCGTGGGGGCCGGCGGGCCGCTGCTGACGCGAATTCGGCGGCTGGTTTCGCCTCCGGCACCGCGCGTCGACCTCCGCGCTTCGTGGCTGGCGGCTGCGCTGGTCCTTGCCCTCTTGCTTGGGCTGGGGGTGATAGGGAAGGTCACCAGCGGAGACGCGGGGACGACTGACCCAACGCTGGACCGGCTCATCCAGGGGATGGAGGCAAGAGGGGAACTGATGCGGCGGGAGGTGCGCAGCATTCGAGGCTTCTACGTCATCCGTCAAACAGAGCGCGAGGGAAGTGGGGAGATGGCGCCCGCGCCCGGTGAGGACCAGGGCGAGCAGGCGGAAGGACCACAGAAGTTCACGCCTCGCGTCGGGGTCCTCTTCCCGCGATGGGAGGTGGAGAATGACTTCACCGGGACGGTGCTGGTGGAGAGCGTCGTCCGCGAGCATTCAGCCTGGATGGAAGGCCGCTACCGCAACTCCCGGTGGACAGTCTCTCCGGACGAGAGGGCCCGGCGCGAGATGAATGGTTGTGACCGGCAACACTACTGGTCGTACAGCGAGAAGCCGGGAAACTCCGGCCCAGAGTTCGTGCTGGACGAGGAATGCGGGGAGAAGCTGGTGGGCGGCGCGGGCTCGTGGGTGAACTGGCGACTGGGCCTGTCCGGCTGGGTGGATGTCAGTCGTGACCACGGTGTGCCTAGGAGAATATGGGCCGTCAGGTCGGGCAATCCGCGGCTCATCGGGGAGGACAAAGCCAACGGGCTGACGTGCCAGGTGATTGGGTACGACGAACCCGACGTCACGGGGTTCGAGCGGCTGTGGGTCTGTCCGGCACTCGGACATGCCATTGTCCGGGCCGAGGGAGAGGCAACCGGATACAAGAACCTGCCGGCCGGCGTCTACTCCCGCCATAGCAGGGAGTACTCCGGCTTCCGCGAGGCGTTCGAGGGCCTCTGGCTGCCCACGGTCGTGTCCACGAAGCGCGAGCGTCAGGACGCAGACGGCAACTGGGTTGTCACAGGGACGAGCGAGGTGGAGGTGGTGCTGCTCGAGGTCAACAAACCGGTCCCGGAAGAGGAGTTGCTGCCCCCGCCACAGGGCGGCACGGACGTGTTGGGTGATGAGGTTTGGGAGGCGGCCCTCGGTAAGGCAGGTATTGGGCACTCCGCAGGGCCGGTGGCCGAGGAGGAGCTGCTTCCGCCGCCGGAGGGCGGCTCCCTCCTCCTGACGGATGAGCAGCGGCAGTGGGCAGAGTGGGTCGAGGCCGCGGACAAGGCGCAGAAGGGGCAGTGGGCAGAGTGGGTCGAGGCCGCGGACAAGGCGGAGAAGGGGCAGTGGGCAGAGTGGGTCGAGGCCGCGGACAAGCGGGCCGAGGCCCCCGGGGCAGCCGCGGAGGCGCCGACAATTCGCCGCATCCAGTTCGAGGGCATCCGCGAGCTAACCGCGAACGATATCCTGGCGGTCATGGAGACTAAGCCGGGGGACTCCTACGATCGACAGCGACTCGCTCGCGACGCGCAGGCGATTGAGCAGCTCTACCAAGCGAAGGGTTATGTCGTCGCCACGGTACTGGCACATCGCACGAGCGGCGATGGGATACTCACTCTGACGATAACCGAAGGCGAGATCGAGGACATAGCTGTGCGCGGGACTGACGAGCAGCAAGCGGTGGCCGTTCTCGACTCCATCAGCGCGAAGGTCGGTGACGTCTACAACGACGAGGCGGCCAAGCGCGATCTGGCCGAGATCAGCTCACTCGGATGGGTCAAGAGCGCACGCCGGGACGTCGAAGTCGGGAGCGCGCCAGGCAAGGTGATCCTTGTCTTCACCGTGACTCCGCGCGCGACAGAGATCTCACAGCCCGCGGCCGACGCGGAGGAAGTCGTCTATGAGGTCATCGACCTGAAGTTCCTTGATCCCGTCTATGTCGCGTGGCTCTTCGGCAAGGGCGAGTTTCCTACAGAAGGGTTCTTCCTGCCACCGGCATCATTGGGCATCGGCGAAGCGGTTTTCGAAGACTCGACAGCGAGCGCAGGCACCGTGGTGACCGAGTCACCGTTGGAGACGTTCCTGCCGGAGGGGATCGAGGTGCTTGCTCCCGTCGCGCAGCTCTCTCAGCAACTGGTGGTCGGAGGGACACCGGAGGCCGTCGCGGAGCTTCGGGAAGTCATCGCTATGCTCGACCGGAAGCCGCAGCAGGTGATACTGGAGCTTACCAGCTTCCGAGGTCTACCTGTCGGCGCGGACGAGTCGGACTTCGCCGAAGGGGAGTCTGAACACGGTGGCGCCGGCCGGGGCCTCTTCCTGGGAGTCTGGACCGATCCGGAACCGCCTGACGATGCTGAGTGCCGCCATGCGAGAGTGGCGACCATGAACCTCGTGCCCACGGTCAACACGCTTCTGCACACACTCCCCAGCGGACTTCTCTTCGTCGCCTCGCCCAGGATCAACGGCGACGGGACCATCACCCTCTATGCTCACATAAGGCGGGCGGAGTGGGAGGAGGGAAAGCCGCCCAATGTTGAGACGGCAGCCATGGTCCCGAGGGTGCTAGCGCAGACCGCGGTGAACGTGAAGGACGGAGAGCCCGTGGGCTTCGTCTTCCACTTCGAGGACTTCTGGCACACGGTGATCCTCACTCCTCGCATCGTCCGCGAGACACACGAGGAAGACTGACGGCCTGTCCTCGTCGCGGTGTGCACCTCTCTCCCGGCCAAACGAATCGGGGCCCGCCGAAGCGGACCCCGAATCTGTTCCGAGGTGACGTTCCTAACAAGGAGGTGTCACCCAACTCCGGTGTGAATTAGGTGGAACCGGCCTCGCTAAGAGGCGCCACCTCCAGGTCTATGTAACATAAGCCACCACCTCCTTTCCGCTGATTGTAGAGTACCACATCAAGGGCTGTGTCGTCAATGGCAGGAGGTCACAGGGGCAGCTAGACATCGAAGACGAGATGCGCCCGCCACACGCCCCCCTCTTCCCACACCCGCAGGTCGTGGTAGGTCACAGCCTTCACAGGAGCGCCGGTGTGCGGCATTTCTGGCGGCGGAGAGCCGCCCCAGGCGCGTCCCCGAGCCCGGTGAGGCTCGGTTTGCACCTCCCTCACCTCCACACGGCACACGGACGCCTCGTCCCGCTCAGAGACCCAGATCAGCTCCGAGAGCCAGGCGTGGAGGAGTCCTTCCAGGCTGTCGGCTTCGACCTGAATCTGCCATTCCTGCTCGGGCTCGATGTCGGCGCAGCTCACGCTCTCGCTGAACATGCCCTCGGCCGCCGCGCGGAACAGCTCTCTCAGGTCTGGCCCCCAGGCTTCGATGGCCCTGTCGGCCGTATGGTCCAGATCGCGATAGCCGCGCTCAGTCTGCGCCGGCTCCGACGACACCCGTCAGTCCTCTCTCTCGGCCTCTTCGCGACGGACGACGCGCGCAATGCTGGCGACCTTGTCCCCCTTGTCGAGCCGGATCAGGCGCACCCCCTGCGTCGAGCGGCCGATCCGCCGGATTTCGCCCACGCGCTGACGGATAATCTGCCCCGACGTCGTGATGATGAGCAGATCGTCGTCGTCATCTACAATTCGCATCCCGATGATCGGCCCGTTCTTGGCCGTCACGTTCATGGTCTTGATGCCGATGCCGCCGCGGCTTTGAGCCCGGTATTCAGTTAGCGCTGTCCGCTTGCCATAGCCGTTCTGAGAGACCACCAGCAAGTCGGCTGCCTTGCGCACGACGCCCATGCCGACGACCGAGTCGCCCTTGCGAAGGTTGATCCCGCGGACGCCGGCGGCCGCCCGTCCCATCGGTCGCACCTCTTTCTCCGCAAACCGTATCGACTGGCCTTTCACCGTGGCGAGGACGATGTGCTTCTTGCCGTCGGTCTCCGCGACCCATTCGAGTTCGTCGCCCCTGCGAAGCTTCAGCGCGATGATGCCGCCCTTCAGCCGAGTGTCGTACTCGCTCAGCCGCGTCTTCTTGACGACCCCCTTACGAGTTGCCATGAAAAGGTATCGGCTCTTCCGGAACTTCCGGACCGCCCGGACGGCCGTTACGCTCTCATCGGGCTCTATGGGGATGAGGTTGACCACCGCGGTACCGCGCGCCTTGCGGCTGGCAAGCGGGACCTCGTGAACGCGCAGGCGATAGACCTTCCCACGGTTCGTGAAGAACAGGATATATGTGTGCGTACTGGCAACGAACAGGTGATCGACAACGTCCTCTTCCTTGGGACTGAGGCCGATGACGCCCTTGCCGCCCCGGCCCTGCGTGCGATACGTGGCGACGGGAAGCCGCTTGATGTACCCGTCGCGGGTCATGGTGATGACCATGTCTTCTTCCGCGATCAGGTCTTCGATGCTGATGTCCTCCGCCTCCTCGGGCCGAATCTCGGTCTTGCGCTCGTCGCCGCGCTTGGACTTCAACTCGAGCAACTCATCCTTGACCATCTGCATGACCTTGCGCGGCTGCCACGGATGCCTGCGGAGCCACTCGCGAGTCGCCTGCACCCTGTCGTCGTCGCCCACCAGCGCGCAGAGTCGCTTGCCCAGGATATCCTCCAGGCGACCAATCGTCTTGATGACCTCTTTGTACTCCTCGTCGATCTTCTTGCGCTCGAGGCCCGTCAGCCGCTGGAGCATGAGTTCGAGGATCGCCTGAGCCTGCCGCTCCGACAGCTTGAAGCGCTTCATGAGCCCATCGCGCGCGGCTGTCGGGCTCTCCGCTTGACGGATGATATTGATGACCTCGTCGAGGTCCTTGAGGGCGACCCGGTATCCCTCGAGGATGTGCGCCCGCGCCTGCGCGCGGTCGAGCTGGTGCTGACAGCGAAGCACCACGACTTCCCGCCGATGGTTCAGGAACTGAGTCAGCAGTTCCTCGATGCCAAGCGTCCGCGGCACGAGGGGCACCGGCTCGCCTGGCTTCTGAGCGCCGAACTCCGGTATCAAACCGACGGCATTCACCGGGAAGCTGGCGCGCATTCGCGTGTGCTTGTATAAGCGGTTGAGGATGACGTGCGGGTTCGCCTCCCGCTTGAGCTCGACAACGACGCGCATCCCCTTCCGATCGGACTCGTCCCGCAGCCCGCTTATCCCCTCAACACGCTTGTTGTTCACCAACTCCGCAATCTGCTCGACGAGGGTGGCCTTGTTGACCTGATAGGGCAGCTCCGTGATGAGGATCGCGCTCTTGCCACCATCCATGGGCTCGATCACGGCACGCGCCTGCATCGTGATGGAGCCTCGGCCGGTCTCATAGGCTTGACGGATGCCGGAAGTGCCGAGGATCAACGCTCCCGTTGGGAAATCGGGGCCCGGCAGGACCTCCAGGATGTCATCGATCGTAGCATCCGGATTCTCTATGATCAGAGCGCACGCGTCCACGACTTCGCCCAGGTTATGAGGCGGGATGTTGGTCGCCATGCCGACGGCGATTCCGGAGGCGCCGTTGCAGAGCAGGTTGGGGAAGCGGCCCGGTAGGACGGTCGGCTCGGTGCGGGTCTGGTCGTAGTTCTGGACGAAATCGACGGTGTTCTGGTCGATGTCGGCCAGCATCTCGGACCCGAAGGCCGACATTCGAGCCTCGGTGTAACGCATGGCGGCGGGCGGATCGCCGTCGACCGAGCCGAAGTTCCCGTGCCCGTCCACCAGCCGGTAGCGCATATTCCAATCTTGGGCGAGCCGGGCAAGTGTGGGGTAGACGACCTCCTGCCCGTGCGGGTGGTAGTTGCCCGAGGTGTCGCCGGCGATCTTGGCGCATTTGCGGTGCTGCGCTCCGGGCGTCAGGTTGAGGTCGTGCATCGCGTAGAGGATGCGGCGCTGGGCCGGCTTCAGCCCGTCCCGCACATCCGGCAGCGCCCGGGCGATGATGACGCTCATGGCGAAGGTCATGAACGACTCGCGCATCTCATCTTCGATGTCGATGTCTGTTACATTGATGATGTCTTTGGATTTGGCCATCTAGTCTGCTGTCTCCACAGCCCGAGCATCTATAACACCTTAGAGACCTGCCGGGATCGCGCAATCAAGGCAAATACCGCAGTGCCCCCCTAGTTGTCCGTCACCGGACGAGTTGCTGGCCGTCGGTGCCGTAGCAGGCCGACAAGCTTCTCACGCGCCGACCAAGTCGAGATCCCGCGCTTCCTTCGCGTACTTGACGATGAACTTCTTGCGGGGCTCGACGTTGCTGCCCATGAGCGTCGAGAAGATCAGATCGGCCTCCTTCATCGCGTCTTCGGCGTCCTCGATCGTCACACGCTTGATGCGCCGCTGCTCGGGGTCCATCGTCGTTTCGGCGAGCTGCTCGGGGTTCATCTCGCCCAGGCCCTTGTAGCGCTGTATCTGTGGGTTCTTTGCCTTGATGCTGTCGAGGATCTCCTCCAGCTCGTCGTCGGAGTGCGCGTAAAGCAGCTCGCGTCCATTGCGCACGCCGTAAAGCGGCGGCTGTGCGATGTAGAGGTGACCTTCCTCGATGAGCTTCGGCATGTAGCGGAAGAAGAAGGTGAGCAGCAGCGTACGGATGTGCGCGCCGTCCACGTCCGCGTCGGCCATGATGATGATCTTGTCGTAGCGCAGCTTCGAGATGTCGAGAAACGTGTGCGACTCCTCGCTTTCGCCGTTCCCGCCGTTCTCGCCGTTGTCGCCATTGCCGTTGTTCAGGTTGACGCTTGCGCCGAGAGCCTGGATCAGGGTGGCGAATTCCTGGTTCTTGAGCATTCTGCCGAGGCGAGCGCGCTCGACGTTGAGGACAACGCCGCGGAGCGGGAGGATCGCCTGGTAGCGGCTGTCCCGCCCCTGCTTGGCGCTGCCGCCGGCCGACGGCCCCTCGACCAGAAACAGCTCGCACTTCGACGGGTCGCGCTCCTGGCAGTCCCACAGCGTGCCCGGCAGGTTGGAGTTCTCGAGCGTGCCCTTGCGTTTGACGAGGTCCGCTGCACGGCGTGCCGCCTCTCTCGCCCGGGCGGCCGTGATGCCCTTATCTACAATCCTCCGAGCGACCGTCGGATGCTCTTCGAGATGATCGGCCAGCGCCTCGCCGACCACGGAGTTGACGAGACCCTCGATCTCGCTGTTGCCGAGCTTGGTCTTCGTCTGCCCTTCGAACTGGGGCTGACGAAGCCGGAGGCTGATCACCGCGGTCAGGCCCTCCCTCACGTCATCGCCGATGAAGTTCTTGTCCTTCTCCTTCAGAAGACCGGCCTTGCGCGCGTATTGATTGAGAGCGCGCGTCAGCGCGGTCTTGAAGCCGGAGACGTGCGTGCCGCCCTCCGCCGTGTGGATGTTGTTCGCGTAAGAGAGGATGTTCTCTTGATAGCCGCTGTTGTACTGGAGCGCGATCTCGAGCTCTGTGTCTTCGCGGCTGCGCGCGAAGTAGATCGGCCGATGAATGGGCTCACGCGTGCTGTTGAGGTGCTCCACGTAGGCCTGGATGCCGTTCTTCTCTTGATAGGTGACCGTCTCGCCCGTCTTCTCGTTGGTGAAGTTGATCTTCACGCCCCGGTTGAGGTAGGCCAGCTCCTCCAGCCGATTGAGCAGCCGCTCGGGCTCGTGCTCGATGCTCTCGAAGATCTCCGCGTCCGGCTTGTAGCTCACCTTCGTGCCGGTCTTCTTCGTCTTGCCCGTCACCTTGAGCTTGCTGACCGGCTTGCCGCGCTCAAACCGCATGTGATGGACCTTGCCATCGCGGTATACCTCCACCTCGAGCCACTCCGACAGCGCGTTCACCACCGACACGCCCACACCATGCAGGCCGCCCGAGACTTTGTAGGCGCCCCCGCCGAACTTGCTGCCCGCGTGGAGCACCGTCATCGCGACTTCGACGCCGGGGCGCTTCTCGACCGGGTGCTTGTCAACGGGGATGCCGCTACCGTTGTCTGTTACCGAAATCGAATCGTCTTCGTGGAGCACGCAGTCGATCTGCGTGCAGTATCCGGCCATCACCTCATCGATACAGTTGTCAACTACCTCCACAAAGAGGTGATGAAGGCCGCGCGGCCCTGTAGTTCCTACGTACATCGCGGGCCGACGGCGTACCGCTTCGAGCCCCTTCAGCACCTGGATGTGCTTCGCTTTGTAGTCTCTTTCTGCTACTTCCCCTTTTCTGGCCAAGTGTTACTCCTTGCAACCGGTAGGGTGATCGTCCGAAACCAGCCTGTGAACACTCTTCGCCCCACGCCTACAGGGTGTGCTTCAACATCGAAAAACACCAGTCAAAATCAGGCTTTTTCAGACCTCTACAGTATACCATTTCTGGCCCTTGCTATCAAGTCCGACGGTCCCTCAGAGCGATGAACTTTACGCCGGATTTCAGGCGTCCTCATAGGCACAAGTGTATGCATTTTGATGTGTTGTTCAGACATATAAGCGTCGTAGTGAGAGGCTTAGAGTTCTGGAGAGTATGCGGCAGCCTGATTGGCCAGGCCGGCGCGTTCTTCCCCGCCTACGTGATGCCAAGATCGGACTTGCGATAGAGCATCGCGGGCTCGAATCCACCCTCGCGAATGTTGGCCTCGGCGCCTTCCTCTCGATCGATCACGTAGACGACTCGCAGAACGTCGAGGCCGTTCTCCCTCAGAAGCTTGGCCGCGGCGATGGCCTGCCCGGCGGTGGTCAACACGTCCTCCACCAACACTACGCGCTCGCCGGACTCGAACACGCCCTCGATCCCCTTCGCGGTGCCGTACTCCTTCGCCTGTCGGCGCACGACGAGATAGGGGATTTCTGTTTCCAGTGAGAGGGCGGCCGCGAGGGGAACGCCCCCAAGTTCTACCCCGGCCAGCCGGTCCGGCGCGGGCTCGGGCAGCAGCTCGGCCAGCGCGCGTGCGATCTCGCGCAGCAGCTTCGGGTCGGTCTCGAACCGCCACTTATCGAGGTAATACTTGCTGCGCCTCCCGGAGCTGAGAACGAAGTCTCCCTCCAAGTAGGCGGCCTCCTTGATCGCCTGTGCCAGTTCCTCGCGAGTCATGTTCCTCTCCCGTCAGATGGTACCGCCACCTCTCCATCCGCAGCGGCCCGACTGTGGGCCGCCCGCAGGCATCTGCCGTCGGTGACGGACCTCTGGCCGTAGGCCGCACGGCTAGTACTCTATCCCCCTGCGCGCCTTCACGCCGCGCTGGAACGGATGCTTCACCGCCTCCATGTCGGTGACCAAATCGGCCGTCTTGATGATCTCAGGCGGTGCGTCCCGACCGGTTAGCACGAGCTCGACGCGCGGTGGCTTTGCGCAGATCAAACTCAGCACCTGATCGAGAGGTATCAGCTCATGCCTCAGTGCCCCGAATATCTCGTCGAGCACGACGATGTCCCAGTCGCCGCTGGTAACCGCGCGCCGGGCAAACACCATGCCCTCCTGGGCCTGGGCGCTGTCTTCAGCGGATGGCGGTAGCTCCCACCAGGGCCTGCCCTCCTCCGCTTCTCCGCGCTCGCCCCACTGCGGCGCCCCGTACGCGTGGATCTCCAACTCCGGCGCCAGACGCGCAGCCGCCGCGCGCTCTCCGGAATCCCATCCCCCCTTCATGAACTGGATCACGCAGACGCGCAGACCGTGGCCGGCGGCGCGCAGTGCCAGTCCGAGCGCAGCCGTGGTCTTGCCCTTCCCCGAGCCTGTGTAGACCTGAACAAGGCCCTCGTTGAGTCCGGCGGCCATTGCAGATCACTCCCTATGCTAAACGTAGTTCCCGGGCTTCGGCTCCTCGTCAAGATGGCATGTGTCGTTGTACACCGCGACTCGAAGAGACTCAGCCGTCGCTTTCAGCACGGTTATCGAGCCATTGGCGACCCAGGTCCGGTCCCAGCAAGCGATGGGCACTTCGAGTATCGCAAACAGAACCGACTTGATCGGCCCTCCGTGTGTGGATACGACCACGGTCTTGCTCCGGTGCCCGGAGACGACATGCCGGAGGGCCGCCATTACGCGCGCGGACATCTGTGCCTGGGTCTCGCCGCCGGGAGGGGCCAAGCGCTGCCTATCGGACAACCAGGCCTCCAGCGCCTCCCCCTGCTCTTTTCTGATCTCAATAAAGCTGTGGCCTTCGAAGTCGCCGTAGGACCGCTCGCGGAAGTCCGATATTGCCTCGACCGGCAGCCCATGCGATGCGGCAATCATCTCTGCCGTCTCAACCGCCCGGCCTGCATCACTGGAGCAGACGACCCCGACGTTCCGGCGAGCGAGACGGCCGGCCACCAGTCTGCCCTGTTGTCTCCCGCGCTCGGTCAGCGGGGAGTCCGAGTGGCCCTGTATCCGTCCGGCAACGTTCCATTCTGTTTCCCCGTGACGCACGAGGACCACGGTCGTCTCTTGATTGCACTCAGGCATCCGCTTCTCCAAGCCTGGGTGTCATCCGATTGCGCTGACATTGGCCGTACCCAGCCGGCTTCCGTCCCGCGCAAGGTGAATTGATCCGAGGCGAACTCCTCGCGCCATGGACGGATCACTCAGCGGCGCGTAGAGCGTCAGGCAGCGTCGCCGATAGTCGATTTTCTCCAGGATGCCAAGGGATAGGGTTTGCCCGCGCTCGCCAAGCAGCGCAACGAGCAGCCCGTTGAGGGACGATGCCTCGACAGCACGGGCCGTCCCGCCGAAGTTCTCACCGAGGGTGTGCAGCCCATCCGGATCGGGCCGACCAGCGACCACCAGGAAGATGCCGTCCGCGCCGCGTTCCGCATAGAGCACCTCACAGGCCACACATTCCTCCGCGTAGGCGCACATGTGGCCTGGCACGGGCTCGCCGCTTGCCCATGCGCTGTTCTCGAAAGGCGCGGTCTCCCAGCATACCTCTACCTCGTGCGCGTTTGCGAAATAGGCGGCAAACTTGCGCTGCCGCCGCGCGGCACGCTCGTCACGTGAGCGCGCCTTGACCGCCCGGGACATATGAAGACGCAGCAGATCGGGCTCTGCCCTCGTACGGTAGGGCGCGAGCAAGTGCTCCACCTCGTCCTCCTGCTGCAGCGCCACGACGGCGTCAGGGTTTAGGAGGCGGATCTTTGCGCCCTTCAAAGCGCGAGCGATGCCACCCGACACGAGTCCTGTCGTGTCCACTATGATCGTCTCGGCGCCTCTCGAGCGCGCGGCGCCCACGAGGACAGCCGTGCTCGTCGCGATCTGCAGCAGATGCCTTGCCGGAGAGCACGCACCCACAAAGTCGATTGCCGCCGGGGCCAGATCGTCGAGGCCGGCCACTTCCTCCTCAGGAAACGCAAGGCCGACACAGGCGGGCGGCCCGATGCTCGACTGCCCGACATCAGCATCCACCACGGCGACTGCACGCCCATCCGCCAGCGCCTTATTTGCGAGAACTGCGGCGAGCGTGCTCTTGCCGGAGTCAGTCGCTCCGACCAGGAGCAACGTGCTCCCAGCGCGCGCGGCCTCCAGCGCAGGCTGCCAGGAAGGCGGGATGTCCCAGCCAGAACGAGCATCGCTCATACGGCATCCTTGACGGTCCAGAACTTCCTACTGCTCCTTTGCCGGATTGCTCGGTTTTCCTCTGGCCGGAGCGGCCGCGAAGTTGCACGGCGCGATTCCTTGGGTTGCCGCGGCCGTCCCGGCCGAGGTACAATTACCTGGAAGATGTCTGCCCGCGCACGGAAGCGATTCGTGAAGTCCGCAGCGCTCGTCGCTGCGGCGGGGCTGCTGCTCTGGTGGTTCATTCACCCGAGGCGGACAGACGAGCAGCTCATTCTCGATCTTGTGGCGAAGGCCGAGCACGGGATTGAGACGAAGAGCAGGAGCGAGATCATGGACTGTGTGGCGGAGGATTACCACGACGAGGCCGGTTTGTCCCGGATCGACATACTCCGCCTAGCGATGCACTGGGAGCGAAGCTCGGAGCAGGTAGAGATAGTAGTCGGGGAGTATGAACTCGATATCATAGCGCCGAGGGCCGCGGGCCGCTTCGTCGCAGAGTTGGAGTTCGAACAAGCGGGAGGACATGACCCGCCGCTTCGGGTGCCGCTTGTGGTCGAGTTCGAGAAACAGCGACGCGGTTGGCGAAAGGTCTGGCTGGTGAAGTCGGTGAGCGGACACGGTCTGGAGAAAGGGTTCGAGGGACTCTACTGATGGCGCGGGATTCCGAACATCTGGAGTTCGAGATCGGAGATCCTTACGAGCGGGCGCGAGTGATCCGCTACAGCGAGAAGATGAAAGCGGAGGACGAGCAGCGCCGGCACGAGGACATGGAGCTTCACGCGCAGACCGCTTATCTCTGCCTTCGCCTGGGGGACTTCTATGTGAAGTCCGGCAACATCCAGCGAGGCATCGCTCAGTACAAGCGCGCCGTTAAAATGGACCAGAACAACGCGTTTTTCCGCACGCGGCTGGGCGACGCCTACCTCCTGAGGGACATGATCGACCAGGCGCTCGCACAGTATAGAAGGGCGGTGGAAAGCGATCCCCGGCTGCCCGATCCACGCATCAGCCTGGGGGACCTCTACCGTCGCTTCGGAATGAACGTGCAGGCCCTAGACCAGTACCGCGTGGCGGCGGCGGCCGCTCCGGAACGGGCCTACTATCGGTTCAAGCTGGCCGACACGCTTGCCGCCATCGACCGGCTTCGAGAAGCACGCGAAGAAATGCTGGCCGTCATCAGCCTGGCACCAGAGGAGGCCTTCTACCGATTCCGTCTGGGCAATCTGTATCTCCGCCTGGGTCAGGTTGAGCATGCGGTGGTTCAGCTCTGCAAGGCGAGCGAGCTGGCGCCGTATGATACTTACTACCTGGTGCGGTACGCGATGGCCTCGCTGGCGACAGGAAGAATCGTGGAATCGGTAGACGCGTTGCGCTCGGCGCTTCAAATGGATCCGCGCAATCGCTGCTACCAGGTGCTCTTGGCCGACGCCTACGCGGCCGCGGGCATGGAGGAAGACGCGGCCGCCCTTGTGGACTCTGCGGGCGAACTGGACAGCTACGAGATGGACTTCGTGGGTCGGCGAAGGCTGGAGCTCAATCAAGCCGAGATCGACGCCGCGCGGGCCAAATGAAGGTCGAGACCCTCACGCTGGGCGCGCTCGCCACGAATTGCTACCTCCTCTCAGCAGACGAAGGAGACCTCCCCCTTTGCCGGAAGGCACTGTTGATCGACGCGGCCGGCACCGCTGTGGAGATCGTCGAAGCCGCCAATCGGAGCAACCTCGAGATCGGCCTGATCGTCACCACCCACGGCCACACGGATCATATCGAGTGCCTTGCCGAGCTGAAGAAACAGACCGGAGCGCCCCTGGCCATTCATGAACTCGACGCGCCCATGCTGTCCGACGCGATGCGAAGCGGCGCGGCCGTGTTTGGGTTTCCGCACGAAGAAGCGTCGGCCGACCGGGTACTGCAGGAAGGGGACTCCGTCACGATACCGGCGACGGAGATCAAACTGTCTGTGCTCCATACGCCCGGCCACAGCCCAGGGAGCATCTGCCTGCTCGGAGAGGGGGTCCTCTTCTCCGGTGACTGCCTCTTCGCCGGCGGCATCGGGAGAGTCGACCTGCCCGGCGGGGACGAGCGCGCAATGATGAGTTCCCTCGAGCGCCTGTCACAGCTCGACCCGGCTCTCGTCGTGTATCCGGGGCATGGTCCGAGCACGACCCTCGGAGTCGAGGCGGCAAGCAATCCCTGGTTGGCGAATCTCTGACCCCGCAGAGATAGGAGGCGTGGTATAATGCCGGCGTGAGCGGGCCCGTAGCTCAGCGGCAGAGCTGGCGGCTCATAACCGCTCGGTCGCAGGTTCGAATCCTGCCGGGCCCACATCTTCGAGTTGAACTGGTGGCGGAACCGGTTTCGCGCGCCTCGGGCGCGATCCCAAGATCCAAAGGCGAGGTGACGGCCATGCGCGTGTGCACAGCTTCCCTATTGGCTCTTCTCCTGCTGGCCTGTGGCTGCGGCGGAAAGACAGCCGGCCAGACTGGTGGGTCCGGCAGCGGAGGCACTGCCTCCCAAGGCGCGACGGTAGCAGACCTGCCCGACCTCAGCGAGATGCAGGTGCTGATGGTAATAAGCCAGCGCGACTTCCGCGATGAGGAGCTCTTCAAGCCAAAGGCCCTGTTGGAGAAGGCCGGGGCGCGAGTGGTTCTGGCATCATCCTCCCTCCGACCGGCCAAAGGCATGTTGGGCGGAACCGCCAACCCGGACGTGCTCCTGAAAGAGGCCGACCCGGCTGAATACCACGCCGTTGTGCTGGTGGGTGGGTCAGGCGCCAGAGAGTACTGGGACGACGAAACGACTCATCGCCTGGTAGGCGCGGCCGCGGAGCAGGGGAAGGTGGTCGCCGCCATCTGTCTCGCTCCCGTGACGCTGGCCAACGCAGGTGTGCTCGATGGTAAGAAGGCAACCGTCTGGAGGACCGAGTCCGGGAGGCTCCGCGCGCAGGGAGCCGCGTACACCGGCGCCGATGTTGAGGTGGACGGCCGGATCGTGACCGCCAACGGACCCGATGCGGCGCACGGCTTCGCGCAGGCGATTGGACAGGCCTTGGCCGAAGCACGCGGCCAGCCGTCGGGGTAGGGTCTGCGCCGGACGCGCCGTTGAACAGGCAGCGTGGCCGAAGTGGGTCTGCCTCGGCCGCGTGGAGGCTCACTGTGAGTCACAGACCGCGCTTACGCGACCGGTGGGCACCTCATGTTTCTGAAAGAGAAGAGGGTTGTGCCTCCATTGCCATGGGACGAAGCGGTGTCAACATGAGCGGAACTCGTTCCTCAGTGTTGCTTGCAGTCGCATTGGTTTCGTTCGCTCTATGCTTCTCCTCACCGAGCACGTCTGGCGCCCTGCCCGACCCCAAGCTCGTCCTGGCGCTGACTCAACCGACCGAACGGCCGCCCGTGACCGCCGTGTTCCTCCTGGACATGAAGTCGGGGGTGCGGCGTGAGCTCTACCGGGACGACGACGGCGACAGGCGGCTATTGGTGAAGATCGCAGGATCGGACGTACTCGGTGCAGCCCGAGTGATCAAGGGCTCGGAGATATACGCCATGAGGGGACCTGCGGAGGTGGATTCCCCGGCCGCCTGCTCCGACACGCTCTCCCGTCTTCGGCTCGGTTCCGAGCAAGCCGGGGGCCAGTGGGAACCGGTCTTCTCCGTGCCCCTCTGCTTCAGCAAAGCATCCCCTTACGGCCTTTGGAACCGCGCGCCGCTTTTCTCCCTTAGCCCAGACGGGAATCGGACCGCCATGCCCGTGCTCAGGGTTGGCGCGGCCGCGCTGAACCGACCTGCCATACGAGTCCTGTCCGCGTCCGGAGCAGAAGAGTGGAAGTTCCCTCTGCCCGGGAAGTGGATGCGAGTGGCCGATCTCGCCTGGTCGCCCACTGGGACACAACTTGCCTACGCTGTGGCCCCGGAAGCAGATGAGCATACGCTCGACAAGGATCAGGTGGCGGCCGCCGGCCTCTATCTGGCCGACGTCGAGGCCCGCACGACGCGCCGCGTCCACCAGTCTCCCGCCCAGGCCGTCGCGTGGGGGCCGAAGCCCGACCAGATCACCGCAGCCTTTCTCCCCGCGGCCGCGACGGGCGGTGCGCCTGTCGTGTCCGTCATTCGACTTCCACAGGGGGACAAGATCGAGGAGTTCTCGCTCACCGGCTTGGTCCAGGCCCTGGTCTACTCGGAAGACTGCCATTGGCTTGCGGTCCAGAGCCAGCAGGGAGAACATCAGATGATCTGGCTGTATCGCGCTTCGGGCGGGTGGGGTCACAAGGTACTGGACCTGACCACCAGCGAAGGCCGCCTGGCGCTGCTCGGGTGGGCGGAGGATTCGGGCTTCCAGAGCACGCCCTGAACCGGAGCACCGGATGGGGCCCGCCGGTCGGGGGATAGGGATGAGTTGCCGGACGACAGAGAGGCCGGATCATCCGACGCCGCGGGGGGCGGAGCCCACGCGGAGCAAGCTTGCCTTTGCAGTTGGGCTCACGGCGGCGGTACTCATAGCCGAAGTAGTCGGGGGCATATGGACCGGAAGTATCGCCCTGCTCAGTGATGCCGCGCATGTGCTCACCGATCTGGTCTCACTCCTGCTGAGTTTCAGCGCGATCCTGATGGCGGCCCGGCCGGTCACGAAGGAGCGCACGTTCGGCTGGCATCGGGCGGAGGTCCTGGCGGCACTGGTCAACGGCCTGCTGCTGCTGGCCGTTTCCGGCTATCTGGTGTCGGAGGCCGTTGCCCGTCTGCAGGATCCGCCAGAAGTCCGGGTGGCCGGAATGCTCGGGGTCGCGGTCGCCGGACTGCTCGCAAACGGCCTGATCGTCTTCCGCCTGCGCGGCCACGCTCACCAGGACCTCAACATACGCAGTGCCTATCTTCACGTCATGGCGGACTTCGCGGGGAGCGCCGGAGTGGTGGTGGCAGCGGCCGTCATGCTGCCGACCGGCTGGTACATCGTGGACCCCGTCCTGGGCATAGTCATCGCCCTCGCGGTACTGGTCGGATCTCTCCGCCTTCTGAGAGACACAGCTCACATCCTCCTTGAGGGGGTGCCGCCCGGCATCGATCTGCATGCGGTTGCAGATGTGATCCGCGCGGTGCCAGGGGTGGAGGACATCCACGACCTCCACATATGGACGATCTGCTCCAACCTGTTGGCACTCAGCGTTCACGTCACGGTGGGAGACCGAACGGCGGCAGCCAGAGACGAGATCGCCACGGCGGTCAATGACCAGCTCCGCGTACGGTTTGGCATCACGGAGACGACCATACAGACGGAGAAGGACCCGTGTCGGACAGACGAGCTCATCCACTTGGTGCCTCACAGGGAGGACTCGACCACCTAGTCGACATCGTAAGGGTCTGTTTCTGATCGGAGGGAGCAGAACGGACCAGGTGGCCGGGCCCAGCTTGCAGAACTCCGACACCGGCCGGGGTCCTCAGATGCGGCCAGGCCGCGGGGAGAGGGAAGATGCTCGCCTTCAACGTCATTGCGGCAGTACTGACGCTCTGTTTGGCGCCGACGGTGCAGGCGGCATGGGCGGAGCCAGCGGAGTCCCCCAGCGACCTAGCCGCCGCTGAGGAGGCATATCGCCTTAATGTGGCTTTGGGGGAGTCACTTGCTGGCCGGCCGGCAACGGCCGAGCAGGCGGCCGAGGCCGAGCGCCTGTGCCGGGAGGGTTTGGCCCAGGCGCGCGCGTTCATGGCACGGAACCCGCGCTCAGCAGAGGCACACCGACTTGCCGGGCTCGTACTCTGCATGGCCTACAAGCCGGTGTCCGTTCCGGCAGATCAGGCCACCGAGCAGGTGGCGGCCGAGCCGCGAGTACCGGAGGTCACGGTTCTAGTTCGTGGAGGCGCAAAGGACTGCGAGGAGGGATTGGCAGAGTTCCGGGCAGCGCTCCGCCTCGAGAAGAGGCCCGGGTACTACCTGGATTACGCGGAGGCACTCTTCGTGTGCAACGATGTGAACGCGTGTCAGGAGCAGACGATGGCCCTCTGGGATCACCGGGCTGCGATGTCAAACGTCCAGTGCGCCCGATGCGCCTGCTTGCTGGCGGAGTGTGCCAAGCGCCGGAATCAGGCCGATGTGGAGATGCGGTGGCTGCGAGAGGCCGTCAAGTACAATCCGGAGGACAAGCCTACCCGCCAGCGCCTCGCCGATCTGATGGCCGCGCAGCCGACAATCGTTTGGCTGACCTACGAAGGCGGCAAGGCGCTTGCGGCCAGCGAGAAGAAGCCCATGCTCATCGACTTCACGGCGAGCTGGTGTGGATGGTGTCGCAAGCTGGAGAAAGACGTTTTCCCGAACCCGCAAGTCGTATCGCTGTGCCGCGGGTTCGTCTGCATCAAGGTGGATGGAGACAAGCGACGCGACCTAACCGCTGCGTACAAAGTCAACGGGTTCCCGACGGCGATCGTACTGGATCACACCGGACGGGAACTGCATCGGATCGTCGGCTACCGCCCGGCCTCCGAATATCTGTCAGAGCT
>CAZLHI010000043.1:0-1641 GCA_964559435.1 uncultured bacterium
GGCCGCCGCCGGTCCCGAGTTTGCCTACCCCGACGCACGCACGAACTCACTCATCGTGCTGGCTACACCCATACATCTGAGGCAGATCGAGGAACTCATATTCGAACTCGATCGCCCAGTCAGTCTGCGGGACACGTACTTCGTGTACCCCGTACAGAACCTCGTGGCCAGCGAGCTCGCCGAATTGCTTGCCCCGCTCATCGGCGCTCAGGTCGTCAAGGGCCCTGAGATGGGGCCGTCTCGCGGTCGTCAGCGCCGGCCCGCCACGGCGGGCAGGCAGCAGCGCCAGTCGTATCGGTCGCCGTTCTCAGGCCAGCGGCCCTTGGGCGCGAGGACGGCAAGTCCGCCCCGCACGCGGCTCGATAGACCGACATCTGCCGACTTCCAGCTGGAGCCCCTCGCCGGCGAGTCGAGCACCTATCGGACTACTGATCCGATTCTGCTGGCACAGGCGCAGGAGGCCGCCGTTCAGGTGGCGCCTCAGCCCGAGCGCCCCGCCGGCCCTGCCGGAGAGCCGGCACCGGCAGAAGTGCCCTACGAGGATGCGACTGCGGTAACCGGCGCGGGCGTGGCGGAAGCGATGATTGCAGCCGACGATAACACCAATACGCTGCTCATTTCGGCACCACCCGAGCAGATCGATCTGATTCAGCAGATGCTGGAGAAGCTCGACGTGCTCCCGCCGCAGGTGCACATCCGCGCCATCATCGCCGAGGTGCTGCTGACGCGCGAGACGAAACTCGGATTCCAGTGGCAGAGCCTGGGCCGCACCTGGGGGACCTGGAAGGGTGAGGATTACACAGGAGACATAGGCACCGGCTTCGGTTTATCGACGCCCACGGATGAGTCCGTTCCGACGGGATTCTTCGCCACCATTACTGACACGGAATTCCAAGCGGTGCTCAACGCACTGACGACCGACAGCAACACCCGCATCCTGGCCGCCCCGAGCATATTCACAACGAACAACCAAGAGGCCGAGATCAACGTCTCGGAGCAGATTCCCGTCCCGACAGGGACCTTCCAATCGACGGTAGGTGCGGAGACCATCAGCACGAGCATCAGGTATGAGTCTGTAGGAATCGTCTTGAACGTGACGCCGACGGTGACGCAAGGAGATATGGTCCGGTTCGTGGTCAGCATTACCGCGAACGATGTAGGAGCGGATGTTGTGGTGGGCGGGCAGACCTATCCGTCAATCCTGAATAGGTCAGCCGACGCAGTGCTCAACGTCAGGGACGGCGACACCGTAGTGCTCGGCGGGCTGATGCGAGATGGCGTCCTCGAATCTGCCAGCCGCGTCCCGATCCTCGGGGACCTGCCCCTCGTGGGGTTCTTATTCCGATCCACGACGTCGAGCAATGTGAAGTCTGAGCTGCTCGTCTTCCTGACACCACATATCGTGCGAACTCCACGCGATGCGGCCCGGCTGACAGAAAGCGAGAAGCTGAGGCTGCCCCGCATCCCCCGGAGCCTGAGGCAGGAAGGAGCGGAGGCCGAACAGCCCACCTACTGGCCTGCCGACATGGAGGCCGTGGAGCCGGAAACTCCTGAGTCCCAGGTACTCGAAGAGGAACCCACTGCACCGGAGGACGAGATTGCAGAGCCGGCCCCGCCAGTTGAGGAGCAGATGGAGGAGCC
>CAZLHI010000043.1:1741-25721 GCA_964559435.1 uncultured bacterium
TCCGGTCGGCCGGTGACGAGCAAAGAGCCCGAGGCGATCAGACCCATTGGGTCCAACCGAAGGCAGTCGCACACTGCACGGGTGGCCGCCAACACTGGAACGCGATCGGCGTGTATCTCCAGCCCCACCCCTGAGGCCAGCGCCAGCTCGGCCAGGCCCGTTGCGATCCCGCCCTCTGTCGGATCGTGCATAGCCGTCACGCCGCAGGCCGCAGCGGCGAGCGCGGGCCGCACCACGCTGATGCCGGGGTCAAACAGAAACTCGCGAGCACGAGCTATGACGTCGGGGGCCACCCCTCCGTCGGCGAGCGGCTCACAGGCCTCACGAGCGAGAACGGCCGTCCCCTCAATACCCGCTGCCCCGTAGAGCACGACGACGTCGCCTGGGCGTGCGCCCCCGGTGGTGACCAGCCGCTCGCGTGGCGCTTCGCCGAGCATGCATCCTACCAAGACAGGCCGTTCGACGGCCGAGGTCACCTCGGTGTGCCCGCCGATTGCAGCAATCTCCAACTCTTCGCAGGCCTCGGCCAACTGGTCGAAGATGGGGGCGACTTCGTCTTCAGGGCAGTCCTGAGGCAGCATCAGCGCGCCCATGAACCAGCGCGGCTCGGCCCCCATCACGGCCACGTCGTTGGCGTTGACCTGCACTGCGTACCATCCGATGAGATCGGTGGCAAACGTGATCGGGTCGGTGGCCGCCACCAGCAAGCGGTCACCCAGATCCAGGACCGCTGCGTCCTCCCCCACCCTTGGGCCTACCACCACGCGCCGATCCCTCGCCGGCAGGCGACCCAGCATCTGCGCGAGTAGACCCGGTGGTAGTTTCCCTTGCTTCATGGTGAGCGCTCCGATTTCGCCGCAGGCCCGTCGACCCAGACGGCGCGATAGACGACCATGAGGGGAGACCCGTTCGTGATGTTCTCCTCGAGGAGGACGTGGTGCACGGGAGTGAAGAGATCGCGCCGCAGGTCGAGCTCGGGATACCACTGAGGGAAGATGACCAAGTAATCGGGTCGGCGGTCAACGATGAACTCGAAGACGGCTCGGGGCGCGGTGCCAGCGACTCGGCGCCTCATGTCGCGTCGCGGCAGAATCTCGGGGGTCACGAGACCCTGCAGGTCGAGCACCGGCATGTCGGTGATGAAGCCAATTGCACCGATGTCATTGACCGCGAGCAGAGATCCGGGCGGCGCGTGGTCCCGAATCCAGCGGCCGATCTCGACCTGCATCTTGGTCGTATCCCGCACGTTCTTGGCGTAGACCTCCGCACCACCTGGCTGTCGCAGCAGGGACATGAGGATCACGACCGCGACCAGCGCGGCCCTTACCCAGGGCCGACGCAGACCTCGAAGATGCTCTGTGATCCACCAGCCGCCGCTCATTCCCAGGAGGAGAAAGAGTGGGTTCAGATCGGCCAGGTACCGCTGGCTCTGATAGCCCGGCGGCCGATAGCCGGCCACGAGCGCCCAGAGCAGTGGCTGAACGAACACGAGCATCGGGATCAGGAGCGAGCGGCTACTGCTGTCCGCAGGCGACCGTGCGCGCCCGACAAGCCGACCCAAGCCGATGAAGAAGGGAGCGATAAGGAGCCAGTTGTTGGCTGCCCAAGTGCGCCACACGTGCCACAGCTCTCTCAGAGGGCCGATGAGCAGCGCCTCCGACCACATCACGTTTGGGTCTGCCAGCGCGCCGGGGATCCCGACCCTCTGGAGCTTCGAGTAGTAGGAAGTGGGAAGCGGGTAGCCGGTAACGTGGGAGTTGTAGATGAAGACCGGCGCGACGAGTGCGGCGAACACCGGCAGATGAACCGCAAGCTGCTTGATCCACGATCGGGCCGCTCGATTCTGCTTCTCCATCACAGCCATGAGCAGCCGGTCGAGCATGGCCAACGGAAACAGCAGCAGCATCTCGGGCCTGGCCAATCCCGCCAACGCAAACGCAACCGTCGGCCAGAGATTTCGGAGCCCTGAGGCGCGCCGCACCCTGATGTGGAGCAGAATCCCGAGCAGAGCCAGCACCGCGTACAAAGGCGGCTCCATGCCGGACAACGTCCACCACGCGAGGGGAACGGTAGAAGCCACCACGCCGGCCGCAGCCAGTGCCAGCCATTTGCCGTGACCGAGTGCCACCGTGAGGTGATAGACCACGGCGCACACGAGCAGAGACAAGACGAAGTTGATCGCGATTCCTGTGAACAGGTGCTCTCCCGTGATCCGATAGGCGAGCCCCAGCAGCAGCGTCCAGAGCGGCCCTGTCGTCGTGCTCGTCGGCTCCCCGGGGTTGAAGGAAAAGCCCAGGCCTCTTGCCAGGTTCTCCGCGAAACGCGCGTGAATCCAGCCATCGTCCAGTGGCAGCCCGAACTCGCCAGCCAGGTCGCTTGACCTCGCCAGGTAGTAGGCTAGCAATGCGGCGAGAAGCAGCGCAATGCCGAGCCAACCTGCGAACAGAACCGACTTGCTCGGGGCCGCATGGCTCGCATCCGGCAGAGTATCCACCCGCTGTTTCTGGCGTTTGCGGCGTGGCATGATGGCCTCACGGGCCGCCCGGAGCGGCTTCGCTGCTTGCAGCGTACTTGCACCAGATCGTCGGAAGGATAACGGCAACAGGGCCGCCCGCGGTGATGTTGTCGTCGACCTCAACCAGGTACACAGGATCGCCGTAGTACGGATTCCGTGCGAAGCCGGCCAGCCGCTCCGGCCGTGCGATCGCGAACAAGTAGTCGGGCTCCGCGCTGACCACGGACTCCTCAACACACTGTCGCCACGTACCGGCTCGCGCGTTCTCTACGGTGAGGCAGGCCAGAGTCTCGGGACTCACCAACCCCATCATGTCAAAGATGCGGCACTGCGTGATCACCGCGACCGCGCCGACGTCGTTCGCCGCAATCACGGCCTCACTCGAGACCCGCTCCTTCAGCCACCGCGCAGCAGCCACCTGAAGCTCGGTGATGTTTTTCACGTTCTGCGCGTACAGCCGCGCCTGGTCCGGCTGGCGCGCGAGCGAGGCGACGAGCGCCAGCGCCAACCCCCCTATGACGGCCACTCGCCGGCCTCGCGGCATGCGGCCGATCAGCTTCGACGCGCCGACCATTCCGACAATGAGGTAAAGAGGACCGAGGTTGGCGAGGTATCGCTGGCTTTGGAACCACGGCGCTCGATGGAAGTTCGTCGAGATGGCCCAGGCGATTGGCTGCACGACAAGAAGCAGCGGAATCAAGTAGGAACCATGACCACTTGCCCCGCCCGACCGGGTCTCCCGAACAAGCCACACGAATCCGAGCAGGAAGGGCACGAAGAGGACAACGTTGTTGCCGGCCCACAGGAGCAGGAGGGCGAAGACCTCCTTCACTGGCGCCAGGAACAGGGACTGGAGCAGAAGTTCGTCGTTGCCCATTGCGAGGGCCCAGGTTATGCCATAGTTCATCGCCTTGATGTAGTAGGAACTCGGCAGCGGCCGGCCGATGACGTGAAGATTGTACAGCGAGAGCGGCGCGACTATCGCCAGGTAGATCGGGGTGTGGATCGCGAGCTGCCTAAGCCATCCCGCGAACCAGCGTTCGCCTGGCTCCTCGCGCCGCCCGCGCAGAAGACGGTCCAGCATGGCCAAGGGAAAGAGCAGGAGCAGTTCCGGCCGCGCGTAGACGGCCAGAGAAGATGCGATGGTGGGCGCCAGACCTCCCGCGCCATGGGCTCTCCGCAGGCGAACATGAAGAAGGACCGCGACCAGCGTAAGCCACATGAAGAGAGGCGGCTCCATTCCCGACAGCGCAAGCCAGGGGAGCGGGATCGTGACCGCAACAATCAGCGCGATGGCCGCGCCCAAGGCGCGAGACGGCATGAGTGTGTGGCCTAAGGCAGCTGCCGTCACCGCCGTCAGCCAACAAAGCGCCCAGTTCGCTGCGGCCGCGGTGAAGACATACTCGCCTGTCGCGCGGTATCCGAGGGCAAAGAGCAGCGTCCACAGCGGCCCCGTGCTTGTGCTGGCCGGCTGTCCCGGATTGAAGGAGAACCCGTAGCCGCGTGCCAGATTCTGGGCAAAGCGCAGATGGATCCAGCTGTCGTCGAGCGGAAACCCGAACTCTCCAGCAACTCGCCGCGACGAGATCAGGTAATACAGCATTAGAGCCGCAATGACCAGCGGTACGAGGAGATACAGCACGAGGCTCGGCCAGCAGCGGGCCTCGCTCGCCGGTTCCTTGGATTCTCGCTCGCAGGTGTCGGTGCTCACCGGCTGTGACCTGACGAGCACTTATTCCCGCACCTCCCCGCCGATACCAAGCAAGCGACACGGAGAAGTACCAGGCGGGCGACGGAACGGCCCGAGAAATGGCGCAGGGCACGAGACAACACGTCATCAGGCTTGTGCGACGCGTGTGGCGACTCAGTGGTCCCTACCGCTGGCCCAGGCCAGCGCGCGACGGCGAAATGCGAGATTGATAGCCACCATTGCGGGCAGCCGCCTCGATATGCCGAAGAGCCGGCGGAGGATATCTGCGGCGGAGTAGCTGTGCCTCAGCGCCTGCTTCAGACCGTCTGCAAGTTTCTCCGGCGTAGTGCCGCGAGGAGCGAACACGACGTGTCCCCCGTCGTAATGAGACCAGTCGCGGTCGATGATTCGGCCCTCCGCCTCCATCTGCGCATAGAGCGGCGTTCCGGGCAGCGGAGTCAGGATCGAGTACTGAGGGACGTCGATCCTGGCTTTGTCGGCGAACTCGGCCGTTCGCTCGAACACGGAGTCGTCCTCACCATCGAAACCGAACATGAAGGCGCCGACGATTCCTATCCCCGCATCATGCAGTCGAGCAATCGTGTCCTTGAACTTGTGTACTACGTTGAAGCCTTTGTTGACCTGTTCCAGCGCAGCGTCGGAGAGTGTTTCGAGGCCGACGAACAGCGCCTGACAGCCGCTCCGCGCGGCCAGGCGGATGAGCTCCGCGTTCTCCAGCACAGCGGTCGAGGCCTGGCCCATCCACTTCTTCCCCGTACCCTTCAACTGCCCGAACAGCCGCCGCGCGTAGGTCGGTATCGTCATGATGTTGTCGTCCACGAAGACCACATAGCGCCCGGGCAGCGCTTCAACTTCCCGGGCAACCGACTCCGGGGGACGGCTGCGTATCCGCCGACCGAAGAAGGTCCTGACCGAGCAGAACGAGCAGTTGTGCGCACAGCCGCGCGTTGCCTGCACCGTATCGGGCGCCAGGTAGTCTTGTCGTCGCACTAGGTCTCTACGCGGTGCAGGATTGTCTCTCAAGTCTGGGTAGTTGGAACTGCTGTAGATGCGTCGGAGCCGGCCCTCCTGGGCGTCTTCAAGCACGGCTTCCCACTTGCCCTCGGCTTCACCCACTACAACGGCATCGCAGTACTCGAGCGCCTCCTCAGGACACGCCGAGGCGTGCATGCCCCCGACAACCACCGGGATGCCGCGCGCGCGAAATGCAACAGAGATCTCATACGCGCGCGGAGCCGAAGAGGTGAAAGCCGTGATGCCGACGAGATCGGGACTGGCTCCGAGATCAACATCGCCCACCGCTTCGTCCACAACCGTGACCCGGGTCTCCGGGGGGGTCAGGGCAGCCACCTGCAGCAGCGACAGCGGCGGGAACGGGGCCTTCATGCGCGGCGCTCCCCGCTTCCGCGCTGCGACCACCTCTCTTCGGTCTGGCGAAATCAGCAGAACGTCCATATTCACATGCCAGCGTCAGAAAGCCGACGCCCTCAGTCCGAATCGCTTGGGCCCCAGAGAGCGCCCCCGCGCTGCGCCCACTCATACTCCCCGCTATCGTACCACGCGTGATCGGCCAGCTTGCCGTACTCGGCCGCCCAGGCACGTACTTGCGGGGCAAGTCGACGTACAATGTCTTCCGCGCCGGGATGAGTTGGGCGCGCGTTGCTCTTCGCGAGCGCTTCTTCGAACCACTCGTTGTGGTCAATAATCGGACACGGCCGGAGTGGATTCGGATCTCTCCGGTTGATCTCCCTAATGTGCCGGAAAAGGGGTGTCTCCAGCACATCCCATAGATGCCCGCCCCGATCATAGATATCGACGATATTCTCTTCAGCGAAGTGCATAAACACACACGGCTCAATGTCTCCGCGGTAGTTGATGTGCATGTACAGGGTCCCGCCCGACATGCAGCCACCGGTCAGACACCCATCGTTCCAGAAGTCGGCGACGAAAATCGGTTTCGTTCGCCGAACGCGGGTGACCGCTTTGCGCAGGTTATCGCGCTGCTGAGGGGTGACCATGAGGTCGGTGGAGCTGTCCTGGCCGACCGGCACGAAGATGAAGAACCACCCGAAGAGACACCCCTTCTCGACCATATGGTCGTAGAAGGCGTCCGAGAAGTAAACGTCTGCATTCAGTCGGGTCGCCGTCCCCGAGAAGCCAAACAGAAGCCCCGCCTCGCGGGCAGCGTCCATGGTGGCCATGACCCTGTCATAGACGCCCTTCCCCCGCCGAAAATCGGTCTGCTCTCTCCAGCCTTCCACGCTAAAGGCCGGTGCTGCGTTACCACACTGCTGCAGGCGCTCGATGACACGGTCGTCTATGCATGTACCGTTGGTGTATATCAGAAACGCGCAGTCGCCGTGCTTCTCATATAGGTCCAGCAGGTCTCGGCGCACGAACGGCTCGCCGCCCGAGATCGTATAGAGATACACCCCCATCTGCTTGCCCTCGGTGACGATCCGGTCGAGCGCCTCGAACGGCAAGGGATCCTTTTCCCGCGGATAGTTACCCGCGTAGCAGCCCAAACATCGAAGATTGCAGCGCATTGTCGGGCTGATGACTATCAGATACGGCGGACGTATCCCGTGCTCCGCGGCGAAGGCCTTCCGCTCATGCTCGCCGAGCCACGTTGCGTTGACGCCCAGAGAGCTGATGAACCGACGCCTCACATTCGCGTGAAGGCAGAACAGCCGACGGGCCAGCTCGGCCGCCGGGTGCTGGTCCTCGATCAGCTCTCGCAGTGTCCGAAGCTGAGCCTTGTGTCTGTCGGAACGTGCCACCCACTCGAGTATCCGGGTCAGCAGAAGGACACGTTCGTCTGTTGCCTGGTTGACCAGCAGAGGTGTCGTGTGCGATGCAAGGTACTTCAGAGCGGCGATACGCGTTGCTGAAAATGACATATCTGCCTCCCCCTCCCGCCTCTCGATACCTCCGGTGCGGGACGCCCGGGCGGCATGTCTTGCGGATGGGCACGCCGGCTCCGCCCGCACGACCTGCCAAACGCCCGGCAGACGCTAATAAGCATTTTACACTCCGCAAGCGTAACGTCAAGGGCTGCCGGTGCAGACTGAAGACATTGACTGGCCGGCAGGCCTGTGCCTGCCCGTTTGAGCTCGCGACACGTCCCGTGCGCCCGGTCTCGAAAGGTGATGCCTCGCCCTGCTTCGAAGAACCTCCGGCGATCGACCCGTGGGAGGGTGAGTATGAGCTTCCTTTCGTCCGCCCAGATCGCGCAGATACACACTGCCACTCTGAATCTGCTTGAGTCCATCGGCGTCAAGATCGACCACCCCGATGTCTTCGGAAAGCTGTGCGAGGCGGGAGCCAACGGGGACAGGGACGGCATTACGGTTCGCATTCCACGTTCTTTGATCACCGAGTCCATTGAGGCCGCTCCCCGCAACATCACGCTGGCCGATCGTCGGGGAGGCCTAACGGAGGTCGGCGCCGACGGCGGCACGGTTTTCTGGGCCGGGAACGCTCTCTGTATCATCCGCGGCCAGGAGCGCAAGGAGATAGCGGCGGCCGACCTTGCCGAGTTTACGCGGGTGCTCGATTCCCTCGACAACGTCCACGCCGTTGTGGGCACGAGCATCAGCGACTATCCGCCACAGGTGCGGGACTTCGTCGGCTTCCGCATCCTCGCCGAGAACTCAACGAAGCACCTTCGGCCGGTCATCTTCTCTTCAGACGGCCCGCTGGCCATCATCGAGATGGCGGAAGTGCTAAATGACGGCGTGCCTCTGGCGGACCGCCCGATCGTAAGTTTTGGATACTCGATTGTCAGTCCGTTCCACTGGGGGCGCTCGGCTCTGGACTTGTTTCTCTCGACCTCCGGCCGCGGCCTGCCGATGATGGTCAACGCCGAGCCTCTCGCCGGGGGAACTGCACCCGCGACGCTGGCCGGCGCGCTCACTCAGGCGAACGCGGAGGCCCTTTCGGGCATTGTCATCCTCCAGGTGCTGGAGCCGGGCCGCCCATGCGTCTTCAATCTGGGGTTCTCCCACATGCTCGATATGCGTTCCGCTCGCGCCACGAGCGGCCAGATCCAGGATGGTTTAATGGCTGCAGCGGGCGCGGAGATCGCACGTTACCACGGTCTCCCGTCGGCCTCCTGGATCAGCAGCGACAACTTCTCCTGTGACGAGCAGTCCGTGCTGGAGAAAGCGACCACGGGAATGCTCCACGCGCTGGCAGGCGTCAACATCATCTGGGGAATCGGCCAGTTGGAGACGGAGGTCTCGCTGTCGCCGGAGCAAGCCGTCATAGACAACGAGCTTGCGGGCATAGTGCTGCGAGCCCAGCGCGGGATAGAAGTGACACCCGAGACCATTGCGGAAAGCGTGATTCGGGAGTGCGCAGGCACAGGCGACTTCCTCACGCATGATCACACGCTGGCCCACTTCCGCGAGGAGCATGCCGAGAGTACTCTCGCTGGACCACAGCGCCGCGGGGACTGGGTCTCAGCCGGGTCACCCACGCTCGGACAGCGCGCGGCCCAGCGCGTCCAGGAGATTCTCTCCAAGCCGTCTGAGTCGTGCGTAAGCGAGGAGCAGTCCGGACGCCTGCGCGAGATCGAAGAGAAGTGGATTCGCAAGCTCGCGCCACCATAGCGTGCCCCACCTGGCGGCAACCCGTGTTGCGAGACCCGGCCCCACTGTGGTAAGATACGATCTCGAGCGCTCCGCGGTAGCTCAATTGGCAGAGCGGGTGGCTGTTAACCACTAGGTTGCAGGTTCGAGTCCTGCCCGCGGAGCCACTCCTTCAGACTACTGAAATCGCTACCCCACTCGTTAACGCCCGCATCCCTCACGACTGTCATTCGCGTCGGGCACGAATCAGCCAGCCTGTAGGCCATCTTCGAGCCTTCCGCGAAATCCACCCGGCCTCTCTGTTCCGATCTGAGAACCCGGGGCCCCGAACGCAACCCCCTGGGTTACACCGGACCCCCAGACTTCGGCCTCTCAAACTCTCGAATTCTCAGTTTAACAGGGGGTGTCTAGTTAACAGCTCTCACGGGGTGCGGGCCCTGGCTGTTAACTAGCGCGCGGATCTGCCGTGCCCGTATTTCGAGACAGGGAGAGGGCAGGGGCAGACTCCGAGAAAAGCTTCCGCAAGATTGTTGGATACTGGGATCTGTGCATGCTCAAAGCTGTCTTGGACACGGGCGAAACGACAAGGGAGAAGCCGGCATCCACCGTTGACAAGCAAGGTCTTGGAGCATAACATGCCAGCGGGATTGCTCCCGAACCTTACGCCAAGAACGCGACATAGTCAGGCCGGGCGGGCCCGGCCATGGATTGCTTCACAGTCTGAACCGAGAATGGTACTGGCCTGGGAGACGAGGTATGGTAGTGATAAGGGCTGTCCTCTTCATTCTGATCTTCTACAATCTCCCGCCACATGGGCCACCGCCTCGTGTAGGGATGTACTGGGAATACGGGGCTGGCGCGGACAGGGCTCGCATCGAGTGCCGCTCAGTCACCGCGTCGCCGACGGGAGAGATTCTAGATCTCGTCGTCTCGACAGATGATGAAGACATCTGGATGCTGAGGGTTCGCTGCTTGCCCGACCGTTCCGGAATCGAGTGGCTTGGGCTGCAGGATGCCGCCCATGAGCGCGAGCATGGCTACCAAGGCAATGTTGCCTTCCCGGCACTCCGAAGTGGGGAGGCTTGGAGCCTACCACGCTGGGGCCAGTTCCCGATCTCATCGGTGGTGCGCGGCCACCGTGTATCCGTCCCGGCCGGGCAGTTTGCCAATTGCACTCGGGTAGACGTAGGCCCAGGCCCCGATCTGTCGCTATGGATTGCACCCGGTGTCGGAGTGGTGCGTTGGGAGGATCCGACCGAGCCGCTTCTGCCACCGGTAGTGCTCTCACAGTTTCAGCTTCGCGGCTTGCCCGGTCGCGCACCCACAGACGTGTCGGCTGGCATAAGCCTATCATGCCTAGAAGGCACAGCGTACGTGGACTCAGCGGGATCAGTGACCACAGCTGATCCCACCTCATCGGTCAGGCTCGGCCAGAGCGCACTGCTTAGCCAAGAGTCATGGGCGGAATACACCTTCCGCGTGGATCCGGCCAGTGATGTGAGGGGACTGGCTCTCGGCCTACTGGGCGAGCAAACCGGGCGGGGTGACGGTGTGGACTCGTATGCCTTCAACCGCGTAGCTTCGCAGTTCGAAAAGGTCAGCTGGCAGCCACACAGCAAAGGCTGGGACTGGAACAATGTGTCCCTGGAATGTATGCAGGCAGATGGCACGGTTCGCATAAGAGTCGTGGGTGTTTGGCCGGATGACTACCGGCTGCACAAGGTCTGCCTGGCCGTGACTCGCACCTTTGCAGGGCGTCTGCCCGACGCGCCCGCCGACTTCGACATCGTCAGCGACATCTCACACGAGCTTGTGTTTCGCGGAAGGCGCTACTACGCGATTCGCCTCTTGAATCATACCGCACCCGTGAGCGACGAAGGAACGCTCTACGACCTCAGCCGCCGACGGACTTGGCTGATACTGGACAGGAGCGGAAACGTGGAGGAGGAGCCGGATACGTACCGCAGGGTAGCCGCCGCAGCCGAGACAATTGAGTGGCTTCTCGGTCCATCCACAGAGCAACTGTATCGCGAGTGTGAGCAAATCAAAGAGCTGACCTCTCTCAGTATCACCATGGACGCCGTCGAATCGGTTGGCACAGGCGCAGCGGCCGTGTTGGGCGCCGTCGCTGCGGGCGGCACCGGGCTTCCCGAGGAAGCGGTCACCCGAGTCTCCCGAGAGACGGGGGCCAGCGTAATCGAAGCGCTGTCTAGACAGCTTGCCGAGCAGATCGGCCGCGAATCGGTGAATCGCCTTGCCAGAGAACAGGTCCTCACGAGAGGAGCTGTGAAGAACGCTTTCCGGGGCTTGGCGCTGGCGCAAGTAGCAGTAGCCGAAGAGGCCGCGCAAACAGCGGACGGCCTCATTGGCGGCACGTGGGACGTAGACGAACTCCTGGCTTTCCGCAAAGCAGCACTAGACGCCGAGACATCGGCTTCCGACTATCTCTACGGCTTGGCTGGCTTCTACGAGGCAGGTGCAGCGCTATATGTGTGGGATGTGGTTCGGGCCTTCGGCGAAGGGGTGGACCCGGGCCCTTTGAGCATGCTAGTGAACCAGACACTAAAGAGTCTCTTGCATTATAGTTATAGCTCTGGGAACAGACCGGAATGTTTCAGGAAGGCGTAACCGAGGCCGGGATGTCGGCGAATGCGACCCACGCCGCGGTGGACGTGGGCAGCCAGTTCGTCCAGAGTTTCGGGGCAGAGGTTGGCCAGCTCCCGCGCCGAGAGGTTCGCCCACATTGGCTCCACCGGGTTGAGTTCCGGCGCGTAGGCGGGGAGGCGCTCCACCTGCAACCAAGATCGCTGCGCCTGCAACTGGCGACGGGTGTGAGCGCTCCGATGTGCGGGCAAACCATCCCACAGCAGGATCACAGGACCACGGAAGTGTCGGGGGAGAGAGCGCAGCACTCTCACTACCCACTCGCTATCGACATTGCCCGGACCCAAGGAGAAGAGCACCCTGGCCGAGCCGGTACGGGGCGAGAAAGTCACCATCCCGATCGCCGAGAGCCGCTTCCAGTTGAACGGCTGCTTCAGGACCGGCGTCTGGCCCTTCTTGGACCAGGTGCGCCTGACACTGGGCCGCTGGGAGAAGCCAGCCTCGTCCCAGAAAACCAGCGTGGCACCGGTTTTCAGCGCCCCCTTTTGATCTGGGGCCAGCGCTTCTTGACCCACACCCGGATCGCTTCTTCGTCGCGTTCGATGGCGCGTTTGGCTGGTTTCTGGCAGGTCCATCCCAGCTTGCGCAGCAGGAGCCAGACATGGCTTTCGTGATAGCGCACCCGAAACCGGTCCCAGATCAGCTTCCGCACCCGGGGCGCCGTCCACAGCTCCGTCGCATACCCGGCCGCAACTGGCCCCGCCAGCAACGCCTCTTCCAACTGCTGCAGTTGTTCTGGCGAGAGCCGGGACTTCTGGCCAGGGGAGGCTTTCCGTTTCAGCCCTCTCTCGCCCTGCTCTCGCCACACCTGGTGCCAGCGATTCACGCTGGTGGGGGCGGCTCCCAGCCGCCGCGCTACCTCGGCTTGATGCACCCCGGCGGCAAACAGCTTCGCCGCCTCCAGGCGCCGCTGTTCCAGCGCCTCCAGATCCCGCGGTCCCTTCCACACTATGCGTTTCATGCATGGCAAATACCATGTCCACAGCCGATATACCTATAAAACAAGAGATTCTCTAAGTGAGCTCGCCGTCTCCCGGGCAACTGTGGTGATCCCTGCCGCCGGCCCTTCAACTCCGCTTCTAGAGAATCCTCTCGAGCCCCACCACCAGACCCCGCAGACCTCGCACCTTTCGGATGGCCAAGAGCACCCCGGGCATGAACGACTCCCGGCTCGTGGAGTCGTGCCTGATGGTGAGCGTCTCTCCTTCCCCGCCAAACACGACCTGCTGATGGGCCACCAGTCCCGGCAGCCGCACGCTGTGGATGTGGATGGCACCCTCCGCCTGGCCGCGAGACGCGCGCCCGTCGGTGGACTCGCGCCCAGCGAATCTGCTGCCGGATACACTGCTCATCAGCTCAGCCGTCCGCAGAGCTGTGCCCGAAGGAGCATCCACCTTCCCGGCATGATGGAGCTCGACGATCTCGGCCGCAGAGAAATGGCGCGCCGCCTGGGCCGCGAACTGCATCATCAGCACCGCGCCGACCGCGAAGTTAGGAGCCACGAAGACGGGCCGTCGTCGCTCCTCACAGAGAGAGGCCAGCTCGGACAAGTTCTCCTCCGTCAACCCCGACGCGCCGACGACGCAAGCCACGCCGGCTCGCAGGGCCGTCCTCACGTTTCCCATCACCGCGTCCGGCAGCGTGAAGTCGACTGCCACCTCGGGGGACGACTCAGCGATACTGTCGTTCAGTGAGTCGCTAATGACGACTGAAGTCGGCCCAATGCCCGCGACTCGACCGGCATCCTCCCCCACCCTGTTCCTGTCCACCGCCCCGACGAGCTTCATGTCTGCCTGCCCCGCGACAGCCCGAACGACCTGGCGACCCATCCGGCCACTGGCTCCTATCACGAGCACCTGAATCTCACTCATCTCGCCCTCCCTCCCCCTCGAACGGCCCGATGGCCACCAGTGCTCTCTCCTCCGCTCCCAGCATCTGCCGCGCTAGGTCGTGCACCTCTTCGGGGCTGGCACGGTCCACCCCTGCGGCTATCTCCTCGAAGGGCAAGACGCGCCCCCAGTAGATCTCCGACAGAGCAATGTGCTGCGCTCGAAAGCTGGTGTTCTCAGAAGCGAGCGCGAGCGCCACCCGCAACTGAACCTTCGCGCGCGTTACCTCCTCATCGCAAGGACCATCCGCGTGCAGTCGCGCCGTCTCGCGCTCGATGAGGTCCACCACAGTCTGGAAGTTCTCCGGGGATGTGCCCGCTGCTATGACAAACAGCCCGGCATCCGCGTATGCCTGGAGATAGGACCCGATGCTGTAGGCCAACCCACGGTTCTCCCTGATCTCACGGAACAGGCGCGAGCTGTTTCCCCCTCCAAGCAGGGTATCGAAGACCGCAAACGTGTGTCGCCTTTCGTCCCTCCTGGCGATTCCGGGCGACACCAGGCAGAAATGCACTTGCTCGCCAGGCCTGGAGGTGATGCGGCCTTCGGGGTGGAACGCGGGAGGCTTCTCCTCCGCCTGCTCGGCGACCGGCCTCAGGTGAGCAGTGTGCTTCTCGGTTAGTGCAGCGACTCGGTCATGATCTACCAGACCTGCGGCGCTTAAGATGAGCCGCTCCGGAGCATGCATCTGCTGGGTCAAATGCCTATGCAGAGAGGCGGCCTCGATTCCCCCGACGCTTTCCTCGCTCCCCATCAGAGGGCGGCCGAGGGAATGATCGGGCCAGGCCGTTTGAGGCACGAGTTCGTGCACCCAGTCTTCGGCCGCGTCTCGCATATGGGCGATTTCCTGGAGCACGACTTCTCTCTCGCGAGCGACGTCCTCCTCCGCGCATTTCGAATGGAGGAGAAGATCGAAGAGAAGCTCCAGGCTTGCCTCGGCGTGCTCGCCGGAGGTGCGCGCATAGAGGTGCATCTCCTCGCGGTCGGTCACGCCGTTTAGGTAGCCGCCGACGTTGTCGATGGCCTCTCCGATCTGCAGGGCCGTCCGCGTGGCCGTCCCCTTGAACAGCATGTGCTCTACGAAGTGAGTGATGCCTTCGCAGCCAACCGGATCACGGCGCGAGCCCGAGATCGTCCACAGCCCCAGTGATGCTGAATCGACGTGGTCGAGCCGCTCCGTAAGGACCCTCACGCCGTTCGGAAGCACGCTCTTTCGGGCAAACGGACCGCGGCCGTCGCAGCGCTGGCTCATACGAGGGGTTGGCCTCCGCGGAAGAAGATGTCCGAGTGCTTGTGCCTGCCGCCAACCATGCCTTGACTGTCTGTACGTCTTCTGCCTTCAGCGCCGGCTCGGGCCGCGTCGGGGGCGCCTCCTCTGGCCGCTCCCGCGCCCACTGGAGGCGCGCGCCTCGGCCTCGCCGGTGCGTGGCAGCAGGTCCTTGCGGCTCAGACGCACCTTGCCCTGCGGGTCGATCTCGATGACACGTACGGGCACTTCATCTCCCATATGGAGGACGTCCTCCACGCGCTCAATGCGCTCCCGGGCAATCTGGGAGATGTGCAGTAGCCCATCGCGGCCGGGCAGCAACTCGAGGAACGCGCCGAAGGGAGTGATGCGGACCACCTTTCCGACGTAGGTCTCGCCCACTCTCAGATCCCGCGTCAGATCCTCGATGCACTTCACGGCCTTCTCTCCGGAGACCTGGTCCGGGGCTGCGATGAACACTCGCCCTTCCTGCTCGATGTCGATCTTGCAGTCGAAGTCTGCCTCGAGCTTTCGGATCATCTTCCCCCCCGGCCCGATGACGTCGCCGATCTTCTCGGGGTCTATCTCCAACGTGAACACGCGCGGCGCGTGCGGCGCAAGCTCGGCCCTCGGCTCCGCGATAGTCTGGGACATCGTGTCCAGCAGAAATTCTCGTGCGCGCTTCGATTGAGCCAGCGCCTCGCGGAGTGTTTCCACCGACAGGCCCTCGAGCTTGACGTCCATCTGGAGAGCGGTCACTCCCTCTCTCGTGCCGGCGACTTTGAGGTCCATGTCACCGTTGAAATCCTCAACGCCCTGGATGTCGGTCAGCAGCCTGTACCTATCGCCGTCGATTATCATCCCAATGGAGATCCCAGCGATGGCGCTCTTGATCGGAACGCCCGCGTCCATGAGGGCGAGGCTGCTGCCGCAGACGCTGGCCATCGAGCTGGAGCCGTTGCTCTCCAGCACCTCCGAAACGACCCGAACGGTATACGGGAACTCCTCCTCCTCGGCCAGGGTCGGCACGACCGCATGCTCCACGAGGGATCCGTGGCCGAGGTCGCGCCGACTCGGCCCTCGTATCGGCCTCACCTCCCCAACGCTATAGGGCGGGAAGTTATAGTGGTGCATGAACCGTTTCGACTCGACCACACCGAGGTCGTCGATCAGCTGCTCGTCGCCGACCCCTCCGAGCGTGACCACCGACATCACCTGCGTCTGGCCGCGTGTGAACAGCGCCGATCCGTGCGAGCGCGGCAGCAATCCCACCTCGCATGAGACCGGCCTTATTTCCTCCGGGCTCCTTCCGTCGGGCCGCCGATTCTCGTCCAAGATCAGCCCTCGAAGCTCCGTTTCCGTCTGCTCTTCCAGGGCTGCCCGAATCTCCGGCATTCGCTCGGGGAACTGATCCGCAAGATTCGTCTGCAGTTGCTCCAGTATCTCAGACGTGGCCTGCTCTCGGGCCTTCTTGTCTGGGTGCTGCATCGCCTGTCGAATGGTCGCTGAGAAGCCAGCTATTGCGGATCGAACATCTGCGCCGATCTCAAGCGCCGCGAAGTCCACCTTCTCTTTGCCGGACGCCGCAGCCAGACCCCGCTGCATCTCGATGATCTGCTCCGCGTACGGGATGGCAAAGGCTATTGCATCGCCAACGGCGCTCTCCGGAAGCTGGTCGGCCATTCCTTGCAGCATCACCACGCCGCTCGGGCTCACCGCGACCGTAAGGTCGAGGTCGCTCTGATCGCGCTCCGCGTAGGTAGGATTGACCACGAACCTGCCGTCCACCCGCCCCACTCGCACGGCGCCCACCGGGCCGAGGAAAGGCACGGATGAGACAGAGAGCGCGGCTGAGGCCCCTACCATGGCGGGAATGTCCGCCGCGTTCTCAAGATCAGCAGATAAGACGGTCGCAACGAGCTGTATGTCGTTGCGAAACCCCTTGGGGAAGAGCGGCCGAATGGAACGGTCGATGCGTCGGGCGGAGAGAATGGCGTTCTCGCTGGGGCGTCCCTCTCGCCGGATGTATCGGACTCCCGGTATCTTGCCGGCCGCATACATCTTCTCTTCGAAGTCGACGAGAAGGGGAAAGAAGTCGATACCCTCGCGCGGCGGGGCCATCGCCACAGTGACGAGTATGATCGTATCGCTCAGCCGTACGCAGACTGCACCGTCAGCCTGCTTCGCCAACGTACCAGTTTCGACGGAGATCGGCCTGCCGTCGAGATCACGCTGTTCTATTGCCACTATTGCTCCTGCTCTGGGTGCGCTCGCAGGAAAGCTGCCATTCGGCGGCCCCTTCCCCAGACAGGAACATCTCCTGCACCTATGTCTGCCGACACCCCTCGAGGGTGCACTGCCTAAGGCTGTCCAGAGGTCAGCTTCCGGCACACATCGGTTCAGGACAGTCCCCGGAGAAGACCCGCCCGCCGCTGTCAACGCTCTCTGCGGCGCCTCCCGTTTGGTTTTGAAAGATCGCGCGTTGCGAGCGGCCCGGTTAGTCTAAAGCCGCCGGACCCTCGTCTTGTCACGCAGTCCCAGCTTGGCGACCAGGCCTCGGTAGCGGTCTACGTCCGCCCTGCTGAGGTAGTCTAGAAGCCGCTGCCGCCGCCCGATCATGATGAGCATTCCGCGCCGAGAATGATGGTCCTTCTTGTGCTGGCGCAGATGCTCCTGTAGTTGGTTTATCCGCGCGGTCAGAAGCGCGACTTGCACTTCTGGCGATCCGGTATCGCTGGGATGAAGACGGTTATCCGCAACGATGCCTTCCTTCTGTTCCTTCACAAGCGGCACCGTCCGCTCCTCTCCTCAGTTCTCTAGTCGCTCAAACGCCCGAACCAGGCCCGGGCGGGGACGGTCGAGCATAACATATCCTGCTAGTCATGTAAAGAAACGAGGATCTCTCTGGCGCGCCCACAGTCCCATTGGATTTGCTCGGCCAACGCGCTCGGAGAGGGGAAGTTCCGGTCCCTCCTCAAGCGAGCCACCAATTCCGCGCGAAGCACACGACCCACCAGATCAACGCGGCGGCCAGGCTCCAACACATGGACTTCCACGCGTCTATCCTCTGAACCACCAAATGTCGGTCTTGAGCCGATATAGGCCACCGCCGGCCGGAGCTTCCTTTGACCTGCACGGCCGGCGTAGACACCGTCGCCTGGCACGAGCTTCGTCTCGGGAACATCGAGATTGGCCGTCGGGAAGCCGAGCTTCCCACCCACACCGTCGCCCGCAACCACTCCTCCGCTCAGGCCGTAAGGCCGCCCGAGCAGCTCGTTTGCCGCCGGGACCCGCCCCCTCATCAGAAGGTCGCGGATTCGCGTGCTGCTCACCTTCCTTCCCTTCACCACCACGGACGGCACCATTGTAACGCCAAACCCGAGCACATCCTCCAGCTTCTGCAGCAGCCGCGGTGTCCCGCGGCCTCCCGCGCCGAAGCGCCACTTCTCTCCGACGACGACGCATTGTGCGCGCAGTCGGTGCACCAGGGTTTCTTCCACAAATCTCTCTGCCGGCATACGGGCCAGCGGCCCGTCGAATCTCGCGACGATGCTGAGTTCCGCCCCGAGACCCCGCAGCAGTCCCAGCTTCTCTTCCGTCGTCGTCAGCAGCAGAGGAGGACCCATCGGGTTGATCACGGCATCGGGATGGGGCTCGAAGGTAAGCACGCCGGGGACGAGTCCCCTCCGCTTGGCGATACGCACGGCCGCGCTGACGACTGCTTGGTGCCCAAGGTGCACCCCGTCGAAAACGCCAAGCGCCAAGCACAAAGGCCGCCGCAGTCTCCTTTCCAGGCCGTAAAGCACCCTCACGTCTGGGTAGCTCCTTCTCCGGCCAGGACGACTTTCGGCTGCAATCTCCCCCCGCCCAGGACCTCACCCAGGCCGAGAAACGTGGCTTCTGGTCCGTAGACCCGAATCGGCCACGTCTCGGCACGGCCGGCGAAGAGGCTCCTCCCGTGCACGAAGGAGCGCGCGCCGGCCCCGCCCAGATGCAGCTTGGGGAGGTGAGCCAAGGGCCAGTCAGGCGGCAGGACGCAAGCATCCGGTCCCCGGCGCTCCCAGCACTCCGCCAGCTCCTCCAGGGTGAACGCAGAGGCGAGCTCGAATCTCCCCGCGCGAGTCCGCAGGAGGAAATGGAGGTATGCTCCGCACCCGGCGGCCACACCTAGATCATCGGCCAGCACGCGCACGTACGTGCCGGTGCTACACACCACGTCGAGGGTCGCCCGCGCCCTCTCACCGGACACGAAGTCGACGAGGTCCAGCGAGCGAATCGTCACCCGCCTCGGCCGACCCTTCGTCGGCATGCCCGCCCGCGCCTTCTGGTGCGAACGCACTCCGCCGACCTTCGCCGCCGAGAAAGAGGGAGGAGTCTGCTCAAGCTCGCCCACGAAGCTGCACAGCATGCGGCCCAGGTCGGGCTCAGTCAAGCTGCTGCCGTCACCCGTGGAGACCACCTGCCCCTCCGCGTCGAGTGTGTCAGTGCGAATGCCGAAGATGATCTCTGCCCGATAGCCTTTGTCCGGTCCGCCTGCGAACTGGAACAGGCGTGTGGCGCGTCCGACTGAGACCGGCAGAACGCCGGCCGCGGCCGGATCGAGAGTGCCCAGATGGCCGGCGCGACTGACACCGAGGCATGCCCGAACCCACGCCACGATGTCATGTGAGGTCATGCCCGGCGGCTTAAGGATGTTTATGAAACCGTCACACCCCATCCTGTTCATCTGGCCGGCACAGGGCAACTCGCACTGCTGTGAGGATCCGGTCCCGGACCACGTTGGCCGTGCCAGGGATAGTGCAGCCAGCGGCCATCGCGTGCCCGCCGCCGCCGAACCCGAGCGCGACTTCGCTGACGTCTACACTGCCGTCTGATCGCAGGCTCACGCGAACAGCGTCGTCGTTTGGCTCGACGAGTAGGATTGCCACGCGCGGCCCCCCTATCGCCCGAAGGTGATCGATTATTCCTTCAGTGTCGCCGGGCGCGGCCCCAGTGCTCTCGAAGTCCTCGGGACGCAGAACCGAAATCACGACCTGCCCATCGAGATCAGAAGACAGCCGCGAGAGAGCGATGCCGAGAAGATGCGTCGCTTCCACAGATCTCTCCTCATACACCCTCCGTGCGACCTGATGGGGATCGGCGCCGGCTGCCACGAGCTCGGCTGCAATTCGCAGAGAGTCAGCGGTCGTGTTTCCGTAGCAGAACCGCCCTGTGTCCGTGAGCACACCTGTATACAGGCAGGTGCTGATTTCATCGTCCAGAGAGACGCCCATGCCACCCAGCAGATGATAGACTATCTCAGCCGTCGCCCCGGCGGCGGGATCGATCAGCCGCTCGTTGCCAAAGGCCTGCTCTGTGTCATGATGGTCGATGTCTATGAGCTGAGGCAGGCCAGCGAACGTCTCGGCCAGTCTCCCAACGCGTGACAGCCCGTCGCAGTCGACCACGATGCCCAGGTCGGCCCGCCAGTCGGGTGGCTGCGACAAGACTCGGGCAGCGGCTGGCAGGAACGAATAGCTCGCGGGGATCGGGTCGGCGGAGAGCGCAGCGGCTCGACGCCCCATCTTCTCCAGCGCCAGCGAGAGGCCCAGCAGACACCCCAGTGCGTCGCCGTCTGGCCGGATGTGAGTGCCGACATAGATACCCCTACTGCTCTCTATCAGCCGAATCGCCCGCTTCTGAGCGCGAGCCGTCTCCCTCTTCCTCATGTCGGATCTGATCCAGCAGGTCTAACGTGTGCGCGCCCCGCGCGAGCGATCTGTCCACCTCGAACTCCAGCAGCGGCATGGGCCGCAAGTGCAGCGCCCTCATGAGCTCAGAGCGAATGAATCCGGCCGCGCTTCTGAGGCCGGCCAGCGCCTCGGACTCGGACTCGTCATCCCTCACGAGACTCACAAACACGCGAGCATGCCGAAGATCGGGGCTGGCGTCAACCTCCGTCACCGTCACCATACCAACCCTCGGATCCTTCAGCTTTCGCTGGAGGACGATGCTGATCTCCGATCGCAGCAGTTTCTGCACACGCTCAATCCGCTGGGAAGCCATGCCGACGCGCTATCCTCAGTCGAACTCGAGTTCCTGTTCCAGGAGTGCGACCCGCGGCTCGCCCTCGATCAGGTCAAGCACCTTTGCCATCGTGCGGTCGAGAAAGGGCCGGTCGTTCGCGACCCCAACGGCAGCCAACTCCGCATAGCGAACCGAGTCGTTTGACCCCACCTCCGCCGCGCTTACGTTGAAGCGACCTCTCATGCGGTCAAGCAGGCTCCGGACGACTTGCCGCTTGTCCTTCAGGGTGAGAGCGTCGGTGACCTCCAGCAGGACTCGCAGCGATGCGATATGCATTTCTCCCGGACCCTAAAGAACGGCGCGACGGCGCTCCCGCTCCTCCAGGCACTCGATGATGTCCCCCACCTGCACATCGTTGAAGTTCTCCAATACAATGCCGCATTCGAATCCCTGGCTCATCTCGCTGACATCGTCCTGCAAATGGCGCATGGAGCTGATGCGGCCTTCGTACACAATATCGCCCTGCCGCCTTACTTTCGCGGCGCCCCCACGGATCATCCTTCCCTCCAGCACATAGCAGCCCGCGATTGTGCCCAGGCGAGATGACTGAAAGAGGGCGCGGACCTCTGCCTGCCCGACAACGACCTCCTCGACCTTCACCTCCAGCATCCCGGACATCGTGTCCCGCACGTCATCGAGAACGTCGTATATCACCTCGTAGCGCCTGATCTCAACATGCTCGTCCGCAGCCAGTCGCTTTGCTTGCGAGTCCGCCCCGACCTGGAAACCGATGATAACAGTCGGCTTGGCGGCCGCGGCCAGGCTCACGTCCGATTCACTCACATCCCCCACCCCGGAGTGAAGTATGCTCAGGCTCACCTCTTCGTTGCCGATCTGTGAGAGGGCGGCCGAGATAGCCTCGGCTGTCCCCTGGGCATCGGCTTTCAGGACCAAGTTCAGCACCTTGGCTTCACCCTCGGCGAAGAGCTGGGACAGCTCGAGCATCGATGTCGGCCCCGTCGCCTGCAGCCCGGCCTCTCGCAGGCTTTCTCTTTGCTCTTCGGCCAGCGCCCTTGCCTTCTTGTCGCTTTCCACGACGCGGAACAGCTCGCTCGCCTCCGGGACCTCCGAGAGGCCCATTACTTGCACGGCCATCGATGGCGCGGCCTCCTCCAGGCGGTTGCCTTGGTCGTCCGTCATGGCTCGGACTTTGCCGGCCACGGGTCCGGCGACGAGGCTGTCCCCGGTGCGCAGGACACCCTCTTGCACAAGCACAGTGGCCAGGCTGCCACGGCGCTTGTCCAGCTCGGCCTCGAGCACGACTCCCTCCGCGGGCTTATCGCGTTCGGCCCGCAGCTCCCTCATCTCCGACACGAGGAGGATCATCTCCAAGAGATCTTCGATTCCAGTCTTCTCAAGCGCGGAAATCTGAACGTAGATCGTCTCTCCGCCCCATTCCTCGGCGACAAGCCCCTTCTCCGTGAGCTGCTGCTTGATCGCGTCCGGCGCGGCCGTCGGGCGATCCATTTTGTTGATCGCGACGATGATCGGGACGCCGGCAGCCTGCGCGTGGTCGATTGCCTCCAGCGTCTGCGGCATCACGCCGTCGTCCACCGCGACGACGAGGATCACTATATCCGTCACCTGCGCGCCGCGCGCCCGCATCGCCGTGAAGGCCTCGTGTCCGGGGGTGTCGATGAAGGTGATGGGTTTCCCATTCACTTCTATCTGGTAGGCGCCGATGTGCTGCGTGATCTCCCCCGGCTCTTCGGCGGTCACATTGGTCTCACGGATTGCATCCAGCAGCGTCGTCTTGCCGTGGTCCACATGTCCGAGCACCGTGACGACCGGCGGCCTGGAGGGTGCATCCGGAGGAGCCGTTCTGCGCGGAACGACCTTGATGGGAGGCGGCGCCGGGGCCTCGGCCTCAACCGCGGCGATCTCCTCAGCCTCTGCCTCCGCCGGAGGCGCCTCGGCCTCGACAAGCTCAGATGGCTCGAGCTCTTCGACGACCTCCGGCTCCTCTATCTCGATCGTGTAGCCCCATTGCTCGCCGATGAGCGTGGCGAGTTCGGTGGGAAGGACGGCCTCCTCGGAGATCGACTCACCCAGCTCGGCGGCCGCCTTCACAATATTCTCTGCGTCGGTATCGAGGGCTGTGGCGAATTCTGTAGCCGTGAAAGGCGCTTTGAGCTTGACCTGCTCTTCCTCGCCCTCGGCGGCCTCTCCCTCAACCACCGCGGTGGCGGCCTCCGCTTGCTCGCGCACCGGCGGAGCGGCCGGCTGAGGCCTCTCTTTAGCGGCGACCTTCTTCTCCTCCGCTGCGGGGGCCCCGGCTTCCGCAGCAGCAGTCTCCTCGCCTCCTAGCCGAGCCCTGATCTCGCCGAGATACACAGGGGGGACACTCGAGCTGGCCGTCTTGCCGCCGACCCCCAACCCCTCCAGCAGCAGCAGGATTTCCTTGCTCTTTATTCCCAGTTGGTTGGCGAGCTCATAGACTCTCATCAGACGCTCGCTCTTCCTCCAAATCCTTCGTCATCCAGTCGCCCGCTCGCCCCGGCCACGTGCCCGCGGCTCCCAAGGACCAACTGCACATCTTTCCTGAGTCGTCCTCCCGGAGCGCGCTGCTGCCTGGCGGGCTAGCGCAGCGCCTCCGCAATGCGATCGAGCAACTCGGGGCCCACGGGAGCGCCGAGCGCCCTTGCCAGCTTCTTCTGTTTGACGGCCTGCTCGGCGCACCGCTCGCTTCGGCAGACATAGGCACCTCGACCAGCAGCCTTCCCGCTCGGGTCAACCAGCACGTCGCCCTGCGGACTCCGAACTACCCGGACCAACTCACCCTTCGGCCGCACCTGGCGGCAGGCCACACAGGTCCGCTGCGGCACTCGCTTCAAACGTCTCATTCTGCTCCAGACGAAGGCCGCCGTTCCTCGCCGCCTACTGCTGTTTCGGCCGCGGGCGATTCCTCTCGCCCCTGCTCGGCCGGCTGCTCCGGGCTGGGCTCACTCTCCGCTGAAGGCCGCTCCATGGCGAGGGCCGCCGCGGACGCCGCCATCTCAGCTTCCGTCCGATCGCGTGACGCTGAAGCCGACTCAGCGGCGCTCACCTGCTCCGAAAGGGCCTCCCGCTCAGCAACCTCTTCGACCTCCGCCTCGGCCGCAGGCTCCCCAGCTTGCTCCGCGGCTGCGGCGGCCTCTGCCTCGACCTCCGCCTCGGCTGCAGGCTCCCCAGCTTGCTCCCCGGCTGCAGCGGCCTCTGCCTCGACCTCCGCCTCGGCCGCAGGCTCCCCGGCTTGCTCCCCAGCTGCGGCGGCCTCTGCCCCGACCTCCGCCTCGGCTGCAGGCTCCCCAGCTTGCT
>CAZLHI010000044.1:0-24906 GCA_964559435.1 uncultured bacterium
TGCGGCGGCCTCTGCCCCGACCTCCGCCTCGGCTGCAGGCTCCCCAGCTTGCTCCCCGGCTGCGGCGGCCTCTGCCCCGACCTCCGCCTCGGCCGCAGGCTCCCCAGCTTGCTCCTCGGCTGCGGCGGCCTCTGCTGCTGCGGCTGCGCCAACAGCTTGCGCTGCCTCCGCGGCCGCCTGCTCCGCGATCTGGGCTTCGCCTCTAATGTCTATGCGCCAGCCCGTCATCCGAGCCGCGAGTCTGACATTCTGGCCTTCCCGCCCAATTGCAAGAGAGAGCTGGTTGTCCGGCGCGATAACCGTTGCGGATCGGGTTTCCTCGTCGATGACGACCCGACTCACCTTGGCCGGGCTTAAGGCGCTTGCCACGTATTTCGCAGGCTCTTCGCTCCACCGAACGATGTCGACTTTCTCGCCGCGAAGCTCGTCGACCACAGCCTGCACGCGGCTTCCGCGATGGCCGACGCACGCCCCTACAGGATCCACGTTCTCTTGCTTCGAAGCGACAGCGACCTTCGATCGGTGGCCGGCCTCGCGCGCCTGGGCCATGATCTCGACGACACCTTCGTGAACTTCGGGCACTTCGAGCTCGAACAACTTGCGCAAGAGACCCGGATGGCTGCGCGAGACGAGCACCCGCGGGATCTTCGTCGTGCGCTTCACCTCGAGGATGTAGACCTTGATTCTCTCGCCCGAGCGATAGCCGTCGATCGGGCTCTGCTCCGAAGCCGGCAGGACCGCCTCGACCTTTCCCATGTCGATGAAGACCGTCCGCCCATCGCGCCGCTGCACGACACCGGTTACGACATCGCCGTCGCGGTTGCTGAACTCCTCGTATATGATGTCGCGTTCGGCCTCGCGAATTCGCTGCGCCACGACCTGCTTGGCCGTCTGCGCGGCGATACGGCCGAACTCCTGAGGGGAGACCTCGATGTCGAGGTACTCGTGCTCCTCGACGGTCGGGTCCAGTCGACGGGCCTCGGCCAGCGACATCTCCGTGTGCGGGTTCTCGACGTGCTCCACCACCTGCCTGCGGCAGAACACTGCGGCCGTCCCGTTATTCCAGTCGATATCCACGTGAATCTCGCAGGTCGCGCCGTAATGCTTCTTGTAGGCTGAGACAAGCGCGGCCTCGATGATCTCGCTCAACATCTCGAGCGGGATATCCTTCTCTCTACCTATGTCTCGCAGCGCTTGCACAAAGTCAACCTGCATCTTGGCACGCTTCCTAACGTTGAAGAGTGGGACAACTCCCACTCTTCAGCCACGAGAGAACTGCGTTCCCGTATGGAGTATAGCATAGGCCGCACCCGTTGGCAAGCCGACGCGGGTCCAGCAGGTCTCGGGCGAACTCGCTAGCTCCCGGTTGACCGGTAGTGCCGAACGCCGATCTTCCACGCCTGGAGCGCTACCACCAGGAAGGCAACCCCAGCCCCCGGCGCGCTCCACTGCAACACCGCTGGCACGCCCGAGCCAGCGGACCGCTCGAGGATCGCGAGCGCGGGGAGGTAGCTGACAGTCGCGAGGGGGATGACTCCTGTGAAGAACCGGCGAAGCCATGGCCGGTAGATCGATAGAGGAAACTGCGCTGTCTCGACGCCGCCGTACGTAAGCGTGTTGACGATCTCCAGCGTCTCGACAGTCCAGAACGCGAGGGTGGCCTGGAGAACGAAGAGGCCGCAGAAGAGGCAAGCTCCGCCGAGCGCCGCCGCACCTGTGAGGGCGATCTTCGCAGGAGACCAGGCGACATCGAGCGCGTGGGCGCTCCACAGAAGCACGATGAGGCCCTGAGCGAACCGGCCGATCCTCCGCATCGTCAGCTCCTGCCCGGCCACCTGTAAGGCGGTGCTCCGCGGGCGGAGGAGAAGGCGGTCGAATTCCCCACTTCTCACCATCCTACCGAATGTGTCGAAACCGCGGGTGGTGGCATCCGAGATGGAGAAGGCGATGTTGACGATCCCATAGCAGAAAGCGACTTCGGCCAGCGACCATCCTCTGATGTTTCCGAAGCGCTGGAACAGGATCCAGATGCCGATGAACTCGATGCCGGTGGTCAGGAAATGCCCGATGGTCATCATGAGGAAGGACCCGCGGTACTGCATCTGCGAGCGAACGGATATACCGATATAGCGGAAGTAGAGGCGGATGTCGCCAGGCATCGTCAGCCTCCCTGTACCACCAGGCGGCGAGTACCCCGGCCGAGCATATGGCGGCCGGCGGCGACCAGCGCCAGCGTCCACGCGAGCTGATGGGCGAAGAGGGCCAACACACGGCCTGGCGGGATGTGACCCATGTAGAGTCGGAACGGGACGTCCACCAGTCCGCGGAACGGGAGGAAGTTGATGAGAGAGTGGGCCCACTCTGGGAAGAACGGAAGCGGCACAACCATGCCGGATAGTATTATGACGAGTGTCGATACCAGTGTTGCGATCCCGTCGCCGACGATCGTCCACATGAGAGAGATGTTGATCAAGGTCGTGATGGCACAGGACAAGAGCACCGCGCCCAGCGTGGCGACGAGCCAGGCACCTAGCGATGCCCATGAAGCGGGAGGCTGGAGGTCAAAGAAGATGCCGGCGACCACGAACATGGGCATAGCGCGGAGTACGGCTGGCGCCACGCGCCAGGCCAACGCCCGAGCATACCAGTGCCAATAGAGATCGAGGGGGCGCAGCAGCTCATAGGCCACGTTGCCGGATCGAACCAGAGCGTGGACTTCCACGTCGTAGTTCCACGGGAGCAGGGCGAGGAGCGCCTGGCCCAGCCAGATGTAGGTGACGACTTCCTGGTAGCTCATCGGCTGCGCGGTTGTAGTGGAGCGATAAAAGGCCTCGAATATCATGATCCGGATGAGGCCCCAGAAGAGCTGGGTGCCGAAGCCAGCGGCGGCCGCGGCGCGGTACTGAAGGAGGGCGTAGAAGCGCGCGCTGAGGATGGCCCAGTACGCTATCATCGCCCGTGCTCTCCGTAGAGGCGCGCTATGATCTCCTCAATCGGTGGGTTCTCGACGAAAAGGTCGCGAACGGCATGCGTCGCAGTGACCCGCCCTATGAGTTCGGCCGCAGTAACCTGGTCGGGGTCGAACCGTAGGCAGACGCGATGGCCCTCCCGGCTGATGACGGTGGCCTGCGGATCGCTCACGTCACCATATTCCTCGGCCAGGTCGACGATGAGCCAGCGCTCGGTGGTGACTCGGGCGCGCAGATCGGCGAGCGTTCCGTCGGACAGTATCCGTCCCTCGCTGATAACCATGACGCGGCTGCACAGCGCCTCGATGTCATCCATGTCGTGCGTCGTGAGGATGATTGTGACCCCGCGCTCTTGGTTGAGTTGGCGCACGAAGTCGCGGACTGCGAGCTTGGAGACCGCATCCAGCCCAATGGTCGGCTCGTCCAGATAGAGAATCGGCGGCGAATGCAAGAGGGCCGCAGCCAGGTCGCACCGCATACGCTGGCCCAGGCTCAACTGCCGAACCGGCACGTCCAGCAGTGGCTCCAGCTCCAGCATCGCGGCCAACTCGCTCCGGGAGCGGCGATATGAGTCAGAGGACACTCGGTAGATCTCGCGAAGCAGCTCGAACGACTCGATGACGGGCAGGTCCCACCACAGTTGTGTCCGCTGGCCGAAGACGACGCCGATGTCGCGGGCGTTGGCAACCCGTTCCCGCCAGGGGGTTCGGCCCAGGACCTCACACCTGCCCGAGTCTGGGACGAGAATCCCTGAAAGCACCTTCACAGTGGTGGACTTCCCAGCGCCGTTGGGCCCGATGTAGCCTACCAGCTCCCCCGGCTCGATAGTGAACGAGATGCCGCCCAAGGCCTCGACCGTCCGGTGACGTCGCCTCAGAAGCCCCTTGGCTGCTCCCCAGAGGCCAGGCTGGCGTTCGGCGACAAGAAAGGTCTTCACGAGATTCTCGACCACTATCTGCGGCATGGCGATACCTGCCCGAAGGGGATCTGCCTCCAGTCGGTCACAGAGAAAACGCCGACGCGCCCGCGCTTGCGGACACGTCGGAGTTGTACGAGAAAACGGATGTCAGATCAGAACTCTCGCGCGGCGGCCTGTGGGAGGCACGCGCGGCCCGTGTCAAAACTGAGAACCCAACAGGAAACGGGAGTATACTGGAGACAGCACGGAATGTCAACGCCGCGATGGAGCTATTCGCAGCGGAGCGCGATGAAGCCGTCGAGGTCTGCCAAGTCCGAACCCAGATCGGTCACGTCGCAGCTTCGCGGCAGCAGTACCCGCAGGTGAAGCTCCTGCACGCCGCCAGACATGACCTCCGACATCTCGATCGATTCTATCTCGGCCCCTTTGTCGCCCAGCGCGCGCCTGATCGCCTCGAGCCGACCAGGGCCAGAGGTCACACGGACGGTGAGGTGCGAGACGCGCGTGCCGGGGAGAAAGATCTCCTCGAGCCGCCGCAGGACAGTGAGGGTCAGCAGCACAGTCAACGTCGCGATGCCGGCAATCCACGTGGCCGCGCCGCCGATGCCGACGCACAGCCCTATGGCGGCAACCGCCCACAGACTGGCGGCCGTGGTGAGGCCCCTGACCACGTTCCCATGACGGATGATCGTCCCCGCTCCCAGGAACCCCATACCCGTGGCCACCTGCGCAGCGACCCGGCCCGGGTCCGCCTGAGGACTGCTGAAGCTGAGAGATGCGAGCGTGTAGACCGCCGAGCCCAGACAGACCAGGACGTGAGTTCGCAGACCGGCAGGCCGGTCGCGCGCTTCCCTCTGCCAGCCGACTATCCCGCCGCACACAACTGCGATCGCCAGCTTCGCCAGGACCCAGAGCGGATCGATGGTCTGCTCCCTTCAGCCCGGAAGATTCGTGGCAAGCACCTCACGGAGAGCACGAGGGGCATCGCCGACCTGCACGGTCCGGCTCTCGCCTCCCCGGCGACGGACCTCCACTTGGCCCTCCGCCGCCAAGCGGCCGACGACAATCTGCCCGGGGATGCCTATGAGGTCCGCGTCCTTGAACTTCACCCCGGCTCGCTCCGGCCGGTCTTCCAGCAAGACCTCGAAGCCGTCCTGCTGAAGCTCGCCATACAGCTTCTCGGCAATGGTGCGCTGCTCGTCGTCGTCGTGATTGACAGGGATTATCACGACTTCATACGGCGCCACAGACACCGGCCAGATCATCCCAGCATCGTCGTGAAAGTGCTCGGCGACGGCCGCCATCATCCGTGTCGTGCCGAGCCCGTAGCATCCCATTACCATGGGCTTGCGCTCTCCATCCTCGTCCAGGAAATGGGCCCCAAGCGGCTTGCTGTAGATCGTCCCCAGCTTAAACACGTGGGCGAGCTCGATGCCACGATACGCCTTCAGAGGGCTGCCGCATTTGAAGCACAGATCGCCCGCCTCGCCGTTCCTCAGATCCGCCCACCGGCCGACCTCGAAGTCGCGGCCCCAGTTCACGTTGCGCAGGTGGAGGTCAGCCTCGTTGCCACCCGTTACGAAATTGCGCTCCCCGCGCAGCTCCTCGTCCGCGATGATCTCCGCCTCCTCGATGCCTACGGGCCCCGCGAAGCCGACGGGCGCGCTGCTCACCCGCTCGATCGTCGCCGCGTCAGCCATCTTTAGCTTCTTCGCGCTGAGGGCGAGTCGCAGTTTGTCCTCGCTCAGCTCCCGATCGCCCCGCACCAAGGCGGCCACCACGCGCCCGTCGGCCTGATAGAGAAGGGTCTTGACCAGCTTCTCCGCGGGCACACCGAGAAACCCCGTCACCTGGTCGATGGTGCGCTGATCCGGCGTATCGACTCGCTCCAGTGCCTCCTCGACCTCGGTGGGGGGCTCAATCTCGGTCTTGTATCGCGCCACCTCCGGCGTGGCGGCGTAGCCGCATGACTCGCAGCGTAGGTAATGGCTCTCGCCGGCCTCGGTCGGCAGTTCGAACTCTCTTGTGTCCCACCCTCCGATGCCGCCGCCCGATGCATCCGCGACGTGATAGGGCAGCCCGACTCGCTGCATGATCTTGTGATACGCTTCCACCATCTTGTCGTAGGAGCGGTCGAGGCCGGAAATGTCGCGATCGAAGCTGTAAGCGTCCTTCATCGTGAACTCACGGACGCGAACCAGGCCCCCGCGCGGCCGCGGGTCATCGCGAAACTTGGTCTGAATCTGATAGAGCGTGAAGGGGAGCTCGCGATAGGACTTCACCTCGGACGCAAGCTGAGTGATAACCTCCTCGTGAGTGCCGCCGAGGCAGAATGGCCGGCCGCCGCGATCCTTCAGCCGCATGAGCTCGTCGCCCCAGTAGTCGGCGCGGCCCGTGCGCTCCCACAGCTCCAGCGGGTGGAGCGCGGGCAGAAACACTTCCTGCGCGCCGCCCGCGTCCATTTCCTCCCGCACGATGTTTTCGATCTTCCGCACGACTCTCAGCCCTAGAGGAAGGAGCGAGTAGATGCCAGCCGCAAGCTGCCGAATGAAGCCTGCGCGCAAGAGCAGACGATGACTCGCCAGCTCAACTTCGCCGGAGATCTGCCTGAGAGTTGGAGCAAAGAGCTCGCGGGTTCGCACCATCAATTCCTGTCAATACTAGCCGCCCTCAGCCTCGGCCCGGCCTAGCTCTTTGCCCCGGCGGAAGGCAACGCTGATGTCGGCGCGGGTTATCTCATGGTGATACATTTCGGTTGCCCGGAACAGCGTGGTGGCGGCTTCGTCGTTGAGTTCCTTCAGCCGCTGCAGCAGCAAGTATCCCGGCGTCTTATCGGTGTCTCCCATCAGCGACCGCGCCTCCGGGCTCTTCACGAATCGGTCGTGCACGAGGCGATCGGCCTCGGCCAGCCTCGGCTCGAGATCATCCCATTCTTCTTTTGTCAAACGACCCACTGCGGCCATCCGCACCTCCTGAGGACAAAGGCAGACTCTGCGCCGGGAAGCTGGCGGTCACACCCCGCGCGGCGCGGCCGCGGCCAGCACCAGTTCATCCCTTGACATTTCTGCCAACTCGGCCTCGGCGAGCGACAGCACCTGCTCGCCCTTCACCAAACCCGAGAGGTTGACGATCCGCCCGCGCAACCCGAGGAAGAGCTGCGGTAGCTCTGCGCCCGCGTCGCCATAGCGAGTCTCCTGCTCGAGCAGCCGCGAAAGCGCTTCGCGCGCTCCACCGACATCGAAGCTCGTCACCGATCCGCCCGGAAGTAGTAGCCGAACTACCGCTTGTTCATCTACCAGGGAGATGCCGTAGTCTCGTTCCTTCAGCAATCCCAGCAGGCGCTTTCTCTCCCGGGCAGCCCGATAGGCGCGGAGGAGACCCGTGTCTGCCACCAGCGCGACGTCATCCGGCGCCACACCTAGGGACTTCGCCGCCGCGAACGTCCGCTCCTCGTCGGCGGCGGCACCGCGCGACAGATCGCGCTCTCGCAGCTCCGTATGGCCGCTCGCCAATGCCCGTAGAAGTGCGGTGCGCGCGTCGTACTCTATGTCCACCGATACGCTGGACGGGTCGGCCCCTTGTCTCACGACCGCCTCCACCGCCTCTCTCCGTATCCGCAACACGTCTTCTTCAGACGCCTCGGGTACAGTCCTCTCCACCACCTCTCGCACCATCGCGAGCGCGGTCCCGATGGCCGAGATTACCGGGGCATTGGGCGCCAGCCGAACGGGCAGCCCGAGCTTCTCTCCGACGGCCGGCACAAGCGCACTTGCCCCTCCGCCCCCACCGATGAGCTCGGTGCCGCTGCGTGCCATCCCTCTCTGTTCAATCAGCTCTTCCGCCACCGCTGCCGGCCTCTGCGCCGCAATCTCGATGATTGCCCGAGCCGCCTGCTCAGCAGATGCATCGAACTGGCCCCCGAACGCGGCCAGTGCTGCCCGCGCAGCCCCAACGTCTCCCCGTGCGAAGTCGCCCTCAGGGATCGGGCCGGCAACATTGGCGGCACACGTGAGCGTCACCGCGACGCTCTCTCCCCCGTCGGTCACAACCGTGGCGTAGTCTCCCGGGTCGCCGCTCATGGGGGAGACCAGCGCAACCTTCAGATGCTCGCTCCGGTGGAGGAACTCGGCACCGGAGAAGCACGCATACGGCAGACCAGCGAGATGCGCACTGCGAGGTCCCACCTCGTGCACGGCACCATCTCGCACACGAGGCATGGAGCCTCCCGCCACGCCAATCGTCCTCACATCCACCGTCCGCACAAACAGTCGGTGCCCTCCCACTTCGGCCGTTCGGAGCAGGGCTCTGCCGTGGCGGATTGCCGAGATATCGGTGCTCGTCCCGCCTACCTCGAGGAACACCCCTTCGCTCACGCGGGCGTACATCAGCGCGGCCGCCACTCCGGCCGCCGGCCCCGACAGCAGCGTGAGCAGCGGCCTCCGTCTCATGTCCTCCACGCTCATCACGCCGCCGTCGCTGCGTACGACCATGAGCGGAGCCGAGATTCCGATTTCCTTGGCGGCGGCCTCGGTCAGGTCGGCGGTGGCGATCGCCTTAGGCAACAGGCTTGCGTTGATGACCGCCGTGCGGGTGCGGATTCGGAGCCCGTATCTGCCGGTGATCTCATGAGTTCCCGTCGCAGGAAGACCCGCTGCTTCGGCCCGTTCCATCACCAGCGTCTCACGGCGCGGGTCGTCCACGGAGAATGCCTCCGCAGCAACTATGGCAGCCGCTCCCGCTTCTCTGAGCTCAGCCAATGCCCCGTCGACGGAGCGTGCGTCGAAGCTCTGGACGTCCAGGTACATATGAGCCGTGTGCAGCTCCTTGCCGGTGGCAAGTACTATATTGCCGATCCTTGTCTCCTTCTCCGCCCGACGTCCTTCGAGTCCTGACCCGACCGCCAGAATGCCGACCCGTGCAACATCGCCTTCCAGTAGCGCGTTGGTGACCTGAGTTGTGCTGTAGGCGAGGAAGCTAACTCCTTCCGGAGTTATGCCGGACTCGCCAAGCAGGATCCTGAGGGCCTGAACAACACCTTCGGCGACCCCGCGGTCGGCGCGATGGGTCGTCGGCACCTTGGCCTGCGCAGTGAGTTCGAGGCTGCGCGCTTCGAGCGCGACCGCGTGGGTGAACGTCCCGCCGACATCTATGCCGATGCGATAGCTCGCCATCGCCCGCTGCCGCCCGGCCCTCAGAGTGGTCTCTCCTCGACCACCAATCCGCTGAGGTAGACCTGGACGGTGGCTCCAGGGCCTTCGCCTTGGACGGTTTCGCGGACGCGCTCGCCTGGCCGGTGCATGCGCCTGTAGACAGTCCTCTCACCTTTCCGATCCTGAACGACTATGCGAACCTCCTGGAGACTCGCGCCAGGTGGCACGACATAGTCTATCTCGGTCCGCCGCAGCCCCGGCCTACCCCTGTCCTGCACCGGCTCAATTCGCGGGGCCGACCCCTTGCTCACAAACAGGTCCACGGGCGTGCCACGAGGCACCCGCTGCTCCGGCTGTGGTGCCTGTGCCACCAGATAGCCGACTGGCACGTTGTCATCGTAGCGGGCGGTTTCCCGGCCGATGGTCAGGTTTTCCTGTCTCAGCAGGGCTCGCGCGCGTTCGACCGACATCTCTCGCACGTCCGGCACGATTGCCCAGCGAGAGCCCGCGCTCAGTGTCAGCCGAACCAGCCGCCCCAGCTTGACCTCGCGGCCGGGAGGGGGCTCGGCGGCGATGACGCAGCCCTCGGCAGTGTCTTCGTCCGTCTTCCTGGCGACCACCTCGGCGCGCAGGCCTGCCGCAGACAGGGCCTTTGTCGCCTCTAGCTGCGTCATGGCTACCACCTCTGGGACGATCACCGCTGGTGGCGCGGTTTTCTCCCAGTACCAGAGCAGGCCGTGGTAGGACAAGACGAGGAACCCGATAATCGCCATGAGCTGCAGCATTTGCGGCCAGAGGGCTTTCTGCCGTCGCCGCCCGGGCCACATCCCGATGTGGTATATCGTGCTGCTCTTGGCTCCAGAGAGTCGGGGGGGCGTCGGAGGCCTCATGTCACCGCTCCCGCCGGACGCGAGCGATCGCCGCTAGGTGCTGGGAGAAGGTCGTGCTGAAGATGTGAGAGCCATCCGGCCGAGCAACGTAATACAAGTAAGGCACTTTGGCCGGGCTCATTGCGGCGCGAATGCTCGACTCGCCTGGATTGCAGATGGGGCCGGGCGGCAGGCCTTCGTGGAGGTACGTGTTGTACTCGCTATTGACCGACAAGTCGTCGTAAGCCAGCCGTGACTTGCGGTTCTCGGCGAGCGCGTACTGGACAGTCGCGTCGCACTCCAGCTTCTGTCCTCGTTCGAGTCGATTCAGCAGAACTCCCGCGATTGTCGGGCGCTCGCCGCTATGCTGGGCCTCCCACTCAACGAGCGATGCGAGTATGAGGATCTCTCGAAGTGTCCTGCCGCCATGTTCTCGTCGCTCCTCAAACAGACCTCTCCAGACGACCTCGTCGAATCGGCGCAGCATCTGCGCGATTATGTCCTCCTCGGTCTCGCCGGAATCGACGCGATACGTGTCGGGAAACAGATACCCCTCGAGGCTGTCATGGGGAAGAGGGGAATCTACCTCGAAACGGCTCGGCGCCTGCGCTGCAGCAAGAAACTGCTGCCGCGAGCCAAGCCGCTCCTCCTGAAGCTTGGAAGCGATTTGCTCCAGGCTGTATCCCTCCGGCATGGTGATCCAGCGCCACGCTGTGCGCGAGCCCCAGCAGAGCGCATCGAGCATGTCGAGCCCGGACATGCTTGGATCCAGCTCGTGGCGACCGGCCTGAATGCCGCGCCATCTGCCCGTGAGGTAAGCCGCGATGACCATGGTGTTCGCGTTTCGGATCAGTCCCCGGTCACGCAATGTCATGGCCACCTCGGACACCGACTCGCCCGGTTCCACCGATATGATCTGGGAACGGCCCGGGCCGACAGGTATTGTCAGACTCCGCACTCCCCCCCACAGAAGGACGGCAAAAGTCGATGCCAACACGGCGACGATCAGCCAGAATACCGAGCCCCGCCGCTTCCGCCTCATTGCTCCGACCCCCCCCGCTGTGAGTCCAGGTACCCTTGGAGAAGCACGGCCGCCGCGACTGCGTCACGCACGGCCCGCCGGCGCGCGCGTCGCTGTCCGGCCTCGAGCAGCGCCCTTTCGGCTTCCGCTGAGGTGAGTCGCTCATCCCAGAACGCGACATCGAGTCCAAGAGCTCGCCGCAATCGGGAGGCGAAGCGGCGCACTCTCCTCGCCTGGGGACCGACAGATCCGTCCATGTTGAGCGGAAGGCCCATGACGATCTTGTTCACACGTCGGCGCCTGGCCACCTCCCCAATGCGCTCGATATCGTCTTCTACGCTGTGACGCTCCACGACATCCAGTGGCTGCGCTGCGCTGCCAAGCGCATCGCTAATGGCCAGCCCGATGCGTTTCTCGCCGAAGTCAATGCCCAGCACCCGCGTGCCCTGTCGTCTCATCGGCCACGTGCTCCAATGAATATGAGAACGCTCAGCCAGACCGCTAGTCCCACCGCCAGTGAGACCACTCCCGAATCATTTAGTACCATCGCCACAAGCGCGCTTACCACAGCACCCCACATCCCGGCCGAGAGGCATCGCTTCCCGGCGAGCACTTGTCGAGCCGGCCCACCTCTCTGCAGCATACCCAGCGCGGCGAGACCGGCCAGCGGAGCGAGGGCCCACCACCGGCCCGCCGTGACTGCGAGCCCCCAGTTCATGTGCACCTTCCGCCAGGCCGTGTCGGCCAGCACGTCTGCCTGCCCCCTGAGCAGCGCCGCGGCGGAGCCGATGTGAGTCCTCTCGGCGACAGGCCTCAGGAGGTCCAGGAGGACTGGTACGAAGGCAGCTACCACGATCAGCAGCACACCCAGCGCCGCCGCGCGCGCTCGGCGCTTGCTGGTGAGCACCCATATCGAGACGAGGCCGGCCATGACAGCAACGTAGCCGCCCCAGTTGGCGCCCCACCACGGCATGCCAACTGCGAGCGCCACTGCGACGCCTATTAGAACCGCAGCCGTACTTGGCCGCGGCCTCTGCTGGAGGAGCGAGCCCAGCCCGATGGCCGCCATGGCCCCGAGGACGCCGACGCACTCGTTCCCAATGCCATAGAAGCGAGAGCCCGACACAACCGAGAAGCCCAGCGCGGACCGCCGCATGAGAGGAGACCCCAGGATAGTGTCAGCCGCGATCACAGCAGCGCCGGCCAGCATCGCCGCGGCGAGTGACTGTTCCGACCGTGGGAGGCGCAAGGCCGCCAGTGCTCCCCCGACTGCCACCCCGGCCGCCACAAAGAGCTGCCGCGCTTGCCCCAGTCCGGCCAGGGTTGCAAGGAGGAGTCCCACCGGCAGGAGCGCCCCCACCAGCGCGGGCGCCGTCAGCCAGTGGACGCTCCCCCTTCGCCAGACACCCACCACCAGCGCCGCCAGGATCAGTGCCCCCATGTACACCACGTAGAGCCCCGCAGCTACCTCCAGCAACCTGTCTCGCTCGAGCAGCATCAAGTCCAGGCGGTCGAGCTCTTCGAGTGCCTGATCCGACTCGCGGATGCGTATGACGCGACCCGACATCTCGGTCGGGGCGGGGGCCGTGCTTTCCCACCACTGGAGCAGAGTCGGCCCGACATCAGCCGCCGTCACCAGCCCCTCCCAGCGCGTGCTCGCGCTGGTCAGCAGCCCGGGTCTGCTCCCGGTCGGCCAGTCAATCTCCCGCACCACGATGGGCGAGAGTCGCACGTCGACATCTCTCCCGGCAGCGCCCGCTGTCGGAGACAGCGCTATCACGAGGTATCGGCCCCGGGTCCAGAGCACATCGAGCGCAGCGCCAATCACTTGGTCAGCCGCCTCCAGTGAGTCCATCGCCGATAGGTCCACGAGGATCACGGCGTGTTGGCGCAGCGCTTCGACAAGCGCGCCCCGCAGCGCGGCTGCGGCCGTGAGCCCTTCCCCCGCCCACACGCCATCGACGACGCCCTCCCCGTCGGCCAGCGCCAATGCCGCTTCGCCGCCGTGTGTCCCCGGGCTCACTACGGCCGTGGTGAGCCCGACCTCGTGCAGCGCCTGCCCCAGCGCCCCCGGCGCGGCTCCGGTATGCGCCCGCGCGTTCGCACTCCGCACTTCGCTGAGATCGACGCGCCACTTCCCGTCGATCGCCGCGGGCGCCGGCGCCACCGAAGGCCCCACGGCAGCTCGCCCCGCACCCAGCGTCGCCCAGATCCCGTTCTGGGCCGAGATAGCCACGGGTGAACCAGGCATGAGTCCGGCGCCGCCCGCCGCACTCAAGGCACGCAGGTTCGGCGGACCCGACCGGCGCAGGTCTCGCCAGCACGCAGCCGGGAGGACGAAGACGAGGGAGCGCGGGCCCTCTCGCCCCGGCTTGAACCCGTAGTGCGGCGGCGGTGCCCGGTCTACCACTATCGCGGAGGCAGACCCGGGCCGGACAATCAGCCCTAGGAGGCCGACTCCGATACAAGAGAGGATTCGACTACTCCTGGCGTGCAGCGACCAGCTCTTTCGCCCTGGCCAAAGCGTCATGAAGCCGCTCCGGGTCTCTGCCCCCGGCCTGTGCGAAGTCCGGCCGGCCGCCTCCACCCCCACCTGCTACCTTAGCCACCTCGCGGATGAGGTCCCCCGCGTGGTAGCCCTGGCGAACAAGCTCCTCGGAGACCTTTGCGGCGAAGTGCGCACGTCCCTCGTGCTCGCAGCCCAGGACGACTATCCCAGGTTTCACCGCGGCCAGGACGCGATCTGCGAAAGTGCGAAGCGCATCCGGCGGCATGCTCGCGACGCGCTCTGCCACGAGACTAACGCCTGCAACCGTCTCGCGGTGCTGGCCGATGTCTCTGTCAATCCACGCCCGCACGTAGGCCTCGAACTCCTTGCGCTTGCTATCATCCAACTTGCGCCTCGAGGACCGCACCTCATCCCCCAACGCCTCGAGGCGGGCCGGGATGTACTCAAGGCGGCACTGAAGCGCCTGCGCCGCCTCTCCGAGCAGGTGCCGATGCCGCACGGCGAGCGCTTGGGCCTCCCTGCCTGTGATCGCCTCTATGCGGCGCAGGCCCGCGCCGATGCTGGTCTCGCTCATGACGAAGAATCCGCCGATAGAACCAGCATGAACGAGATGCGTGCCGCCGCATAGCTCTTTACTGAAATCGCCGATCTGCACAACGCGAACTCGCTCGCCGTACTTCTCGCCGAAGAGTGCAATCGCACCCATATCCTGAGCATCCCGCCAGCTCATCTCCTGGGCGCTAAGCTCTGAATCCTGAAGTGCCAGCTCGAGAACGCCTTCCTCTATCCGCTGGCGCTCTTCGTCGGTCAAGGCCGAGAAGTGTGCGAAGTCGAAGCGGAGCCGATCCGCATCGACGAGCGAACCCGACTGCACCGCGTGCTCCCCAAGCACTTGGCGAAGTACGTGATGAAGCAGATGAGTCGCTGTGTGCGCCCTGGCGATGGCCCGGCGTCGCTCCTCGTCGACCCGCGCCGCCACCGATTGTCCCGGGCGCAGCTCGCCTTGCTCGACCCGGACGCTGTGCGCGTGGACGCCTTCCACCGGATGATAGGTGTTCAGCACCATCGCCTCTGCGTCGTCCGCCGTCATCGCCCCCCGGTCTCCCACCTGGCCGCCGCCCTCCGCATAGAAGGGCGTTCGGTCGAGAAACACCTCGGCTTCCTCGCCCTTGCCAAGTGTATCAACAGGAGCACCACCTTTGATGATGCCGATAATCGTGCCCTCGGCGACACAGCTCGAGTAGCCGAGAAAGGTTGTCTTGCCTGCGAAGCTCTGGTATCCAGACCGCATCGCGAAGGCGAAATCCTCTCGGGCCCGAGCGCGCGCGCGATCCCGCTGCTCTTGCATGGCCCGCTCGAAGCCCTCCTCGTCGATCTCAAGTCCGCTCTCCGCGGCAATGTCCGCGGCCAGCTCCTTGGGCAGGCCATACGTGTCGTGCAGCTTGAAGGCCTCCTCACCCGGCAGAACCTGGAGCCCGGCGGCCTGTGCCCGCTCGATGGCCGCCATCAGCGGACCGAGGCTGCGCTCCAGCGTGTCCTCGAACTGCTTCTCCTCTTGCACCAGCCACGTGCTGATGCGCTCCTGTGTTCCCAGCAGCTCCGGATAGACGCCCCCCATGGTCGCCGTGATGGCCGGCACGAGGTCGGTCAGGAATGGCTCCTCCAGGCCGAGCCTGCGGCCCAACCGGCTCGCCCGCCGCAGCAGCCGCCGGAGCACATAGCCCGCGCCTTCGTTCGAGGGCGTGAACCCGTCCGCCAGCAGAAACGCGAGCCCGCGGGCGTGTTCGGCAATAACGTTGGCGGTGGTGCGCTTCCCCTCTCCCAGGCGCTCGGGAAGACCCGAGTTCGAGCGGCGCGCCCGCGCCACCACCGCTGACACAATGGGCGCAAGCAAATCTGTGCCGAAGATGGAAGGAACTTCCTGGATGACCGCGGCGAGCCGCTCCATCCCCATGCCTGTGTCTATCCCCGGCTCCGGGAGCGGCTCGAACTCCCCGTCCGCGGTCTTGTGGTAGATCTGGAAGACGAGATTCCACAACTCGTTGAACCGCGGGCAGTTACATGTCGGGCCGCAGTCCGGCCGTCCGCAACCCCGGTCTTCTCCAGTGTCGATATGCAGCTCCGTGTTCGGGCCGCAGGGACCCGAGTCGCCCACCGGCCCCCACCAGTTCGTCTCGTCCCGGATGATCCTCGACCGCGCCACGCCAATCTCCTTGGCCCACACCTCCGGCGACTCTTCGTCCTCCGGGTGGACGGTAATCCAGACGCGGCTTTTCGGCAGGGACAGGACATCGGTGACATATTCCCAGGCGAACACGATCGCTTCGCGCTTGAAGTAATCGCCGAAGGAGAAGTTACCGAGCATCTCAAAGAACGTGAGGTGCCACGGAGTGCGGCCGACCTCTTCCACATCGTCGGCCCGGAAACACTTCTGGCAGGTCGCCACGCGGGGCGCTTCCGGGGGCACCAAACCGCGGAACCACGGCACGAATGGTTGCATGCCCGCACTGGTGAAGAGCGTCGTCGCATCCGTCGGCTTCAGCGGCGCGCTCGACATGACGCGGTGGTCGCGCTGGGCGAAGAAGTCTAGGAAGCTCTGTCGAAGCTCCCGGCTCGTCATGCGCGTTGGTCTCCCGTCGAGTTTGCGCCGCTGTGCGCCGTGCTGACGGCTATAACAACTGCGCCAGCGCACTCGGGCGCGGCGCAGGTGGTCCATCTATTATAGCAGACTCATCCGCTCGGTGCATCCGCGCGCCGCTCGGCAAACAGCTCCGGCCAGAAGCGCAGCAGAACCACCTTGATCGCGCCCGCAACGGGAACCGCGAGTACGATGCCGACGAACTTGAAAAGCGTCGCACCGGCCAAAACCGCGAAGATGACGACGAGCGGATGCAGCCCCACGCGCTTGCCGATGACTCGGGGCGTGACACCGTAGTCGAAGGCAACGTTTCCGGCCATTAGCAGTCCCAGGGTGATCAGGATCATGGCGAGACCCTGCTTGGTGACCGCCATCGTAAGGGCAATGACCACCATCGCGGTCGGGAATCCAATATAGGGGATGACGTAGAGCACGCCCGTCATGATTCCCAGCAGCACGGAGAACTTGACGCCTGTGGCCGTCAGCACGATCATGGCGAAGATCCCGACCACAACCACCATAGTGGCCATGCCAAGCAAGTAGCTGCCTGCCAACTTGTTGATTTCGCTAAGGACCTCCACCAGCGCCCTGCGTCGCGGCTCGGGAACGGCGCGTACGAGCCGCTGCCCGAGCCTCTGGTAGTCTCGAAGCACCCAGAAGGTGACCACCGGCGTTATCACCAGGAGCGAAACCAACACGAGCGATCGGTTCAACAGGCCCAGGCTGTTTCTCAGAAGGGTCTTGCCATATTCCTGTGCCCTCTTGGCCAGGTCGCCCAAAGCAGTGCGGACATCGTCCGGCACCATCCCCACGACCCGGCCCCAACCCACGACCGTTTCTCTGGCATTGTCCCACAGCTGGCGCGTCTGGTCGGCATAGTCATCGTACTGTCTGACCAGGTCTTTCGCCTCCGCCGTGACGCGCGGCACGAGCAGAACGACTGCCACGACCAGCAGCGCCAGAAAGACCCCAAACACGACCAGGATTGCTCGGTCGCGGCGCCATCCTTTCCGCTCAAGCCGAGCTATGCCGGGGTTCAAAAGATACGCGATGACCGCGCCAAGAACGAAGGGAAGGAGAATCGCCCGCACACGGTAGAGCAGCCAGATGACGAGCAGCACGCCAATGAGACCGGAAAGCCACTTCGGCCAGGCCAGCAACCGCTCCTCTGGCTGATAGATTTCAGACTGGCGCCCCAGTGTTCGCGTGGTCGCAACGTGAACCACTGTCACAATGTACGCGATGACGGCTACAACTATCAGGGCGACAAGAGTAGTTGGCAGATCCAAGCTCTACCTCCCCAGCATGGTTGCCTGCCGAGTGAGGTCCAGGCCTCCCAACAACCTTCCCCCTTGCCCTGCGCTGATCTCCCTCACTCGTTCTCCTGCTCGCGCACGACCTCCCTCAGCTTCGCCAAGGCCCGCTGCTGGAGCCGCGAGACATGCATTTGTGATATGTTGAGCCGCTCCGCCACCTGGGTCTGCGACAAGTTGCCGAAGAAGCGCAGCTCTATGATCTTGCGCTCCCGCGGGGAGAGCGCTCGCAGCGCCTCCGCGAGCCGGCTCCTCCGCTCGAAACGCTCTATCTCCTCGTCGACCTCCCCAACGTAGTCCTGCAGTCGGCTCCGGGCCTCCTCCGAATCCGCGCCGAGTTCGCTGTCAAGCGAAGGAAGCTCGTATAGCTCTCCGAGTTCCATCGCCTCCAGCGCTTCCTGCTCGGTGACATCCAGTTCCTCTGCGATCTCTCGGACCGTCGGCGGCCGATCGAGCCGCTGAGTCAGTTCGTCGATCACTTTGTTGGCCGCCAGGTTGAGCTCCTGGAGACGGCGAGGCACCTTCACCGCCCACCCGCGATCCCGGAAGTAGCGCCTGATCTCCCCCACGATCGTCGGCGTCGCGTACGTCGCAAAGCGGGTGCCCCGGTTCGGATCGAACCGATCGATGGCGTTGATGAGGCCGATCGTCCCGACCTGAATCAGGTCCTCCAGCGGCTCGCCCCGATTGGCGAACTTGCGCGCGAGGTAGCGCACGAGGTTCATGTGCGCCAGAATCAGCTCTTCCCGCACCTGCGGATCGCGGGTCCGCTGGTATTTCTCAAAGAGCTCGGGCGTGGCTGCGTCCCGCGTGGGTGCACGCCCCACCTTCGCCTTGTCCTCGGCCTCTTGCGCCTTCGCGGCCTCCCGCGGGTTCATGGACCCTACCTCGACCTATACTTCACCATCCGAACACAAGTCCCGGCCGCCTCGTCGCACTCGACCGCCATGTCGTCCATCACTGCGCGTATGACGGCCAGCCCCAGTCCCCCGGGAACGTCCCAGTCCTGGTCCTCCCCGACCCCGGGTGAGCCACTCCCACGGGGGTCGAACCCCTGCCCCCGGTCCACGACCTCGATTGTCAGCTGTGTGGGGTCCATGCTGAACCGCACCAAGATCTCGTTGCAGATCTCGTCCGGGACATGTTCCACCGCGTTGGCACAGGCCTCCCCCACGGCCAACTCGACATCTTTCACTACGTCATAGGTGAAGTCCAAGTGGGAGGCGACAGCGCATGCGGCCATCCGCGCGACCCGCACGAACTCGGCCCTGCGCGGAATGCGAATTTCCACTTGGTCGGGGGTCGTCGTCTTCATCCCCGCACCTCCTTGAGAGCAGCGGCCACATCATCGTAGATTCTAAAGACCTGAGTCAGGCCCGTTATCTCGAACAACCGCTTGACTCTGGGCTGGGAGACCGCGATGATGACCTCTCCGCCAGATTCCCGCATGCGCTTCAGCAGCCCAACCAGCGTCCCCAGCCCGGTACTGTCCATGTACTCAGTTGGGTTGAGATCGACTATCAGGCGTTTGATCCTGTTAGAGATCAGCTTCAGCCCGGAGTCACGCACCCGGCCCGCGTTCGCGACATCCACTTCCCCAGTGAGGGAAAGCACCGCCGTGTCCTCGCCCTCAGTTCGAGCATCGATCTTCAGCGGTGTGGACATATGACTCTCCTATCCCACTTCCGTCTCGACGCCGCCCCCCGCTCCTTTGGGGCCGCCCCGCTGTCCGGCGACCCCGGCCAGGCCCTTTCGCAGGCCGCTCAGCCAGGAGACAACCTTGGCAGCCGCAGGCTCCATCGCCCTCAGCGCCAGCACGTCGGGCTCCAGCCGCTCAGTTATCCGATCTACCCTTCCGAGCGTGCTTGCCAAGGAATCGAGACCTCTGCCCAACTTCCCTGCCGCGGTCTGAACACCTCGCGCCGCGTCCCTCCACGCGCGGACGGTCGACCGAGCTTCCTCTTCGAGCAGCTGCCCCAGGTGATCGACAGCAGACTGCGCCCGCACGATCAGAAGGCAGAGCCGTATCGAGACCACAATGACCGCGAGTGCACCCCCCATGGCGGCCAACAAGGCTACCTTCTCCATCCGCGAATTCCCTCCTCAGGAGCCAGCTTCAATGACTCCGCCCAGGGCAACCCCATCCCCGTCATAGCAGACAGCGGCCTGACCAGGCGACACGGCCCACTGCGGCCGCTCGAACTCCATGCGAGCACCAACTCCGTCGGGCCGCGCCGTGCAGCGGGCGGCCCGGCCGCCAGAACGTATCTTGGCGGCCAACTTCAGTCCACCTTCGGGAAGCTCCGGCATCGAAACATAGTTCACGTCTTTGATTACCACACTCTGGAAGACGGCCTCGTCGGCCTCGCCAACGATCAAACGGTTCCGCTGTGAATCGATACCGATAACATATAGAGGCGTGCCGTGGGAGATTCGAAGGCCCTGCCGCTGTCCGATCGTGTAGAAGGCGATGCCCCGGTGCCTCCCGAACTGGCGGCCATCTCTGCCAACGATAGGACCAGGTCGAAGAAGCTCGGGCCGCCGACGTTCGAGATACTGCCGGTAGCTCTCGCCTGAGAGAAAGCAAATCTCCTGGCTCTCGGCCCGCTCGGCCGACGGCAGGCCGAGCTCGGCGGCCTTGCCTCGCACCTCCTCCTTCGTCATTCCGCCGAGAGGAAACATCGCTCGCGAGAGCTGCTCTTGACTCAAGCCGTACAGGCTGTACGACTGGTCCTTCGTCTCATCTGCTCCGCGTAGAAGTTGCCACCTGTTCGACTGCTCGTCGTAACCCACCCTGGCGTAGTGGCCCGTGGCCAGCTTCTCGGCTTCGATCTCGGCTGCCCGCCTCAGCAGCGGGCCGAACTTCACGAAGGTGTTGCACCGGATGCAGGGATTGGGAGTTCGGCCCGCGGCGTACTCGTCACAGAACGGATCTATGACCAGTCGTTCGAACGGCTCACGGAGGTTCAGCACATAGTGCCGGACGCCGAGGGTGCCGGCCACGCCTTTGGCCGAGTCGGTCGCCTCCAACCCGCAGCACCGGCGCAGTCCCGGCGGAGCGTCCTCCTCCTCCTCTTCCCGGGGCCAGATCTGCATCGTGAACCCGACGACCTCGTGGCCTTGCTCCAGCAGAAGCGCTGCCGCCACTGAGCTGTCCACCCCGCCGCTCATTGCGACGGCGACTCTCTCAGCCATCATGAGCTCGCGGACCCTCGCCCCGTCCGCCTTCGCGGCGGCGCCTCTCCCACTCCTCCAGCCGCGCCTTGATCGTCTTCTCGTAGCCCTGCTCGGTGGGCTCGTAGTAGCGGCGCGACTTGGTGCCCTTGGGCAAGTAGTCCTGGGGCACAAAGTGGCCCGGCGAGTCGTGAGGGTACTTGTATCCCTCGCCGTGTCCGAACTGCTTCGCGCCGGGGTAGTTGGCATCGCGCAGGTGCTTCGGCACCAGGGGAACCACTCGATTCCGCACGTCCTCCATTGCGCGAGCAATCCCCAGGTAGGAGGCATTGCTCTTCGGCGCGGTGGCGACGTAGGCCGTCGCTTGAGCCAGTGGAATCTGCGCCTCCGGCAGGCCCACGTATTCCACCGCGTGCGCGGCCGCCGTGGCGACCACCAGCGCCATCGGGTCGGCGTTGCCGACGTCCTCGGCCGCCTGGATCACGAGTCGCCGGGCGATAAAGCGGGGGTCCTCCCCGGCCGAGATCATCCGGGCCAGCCAATAGAGCGCCGCGTCCGGGTCTCCCCCGCGCATGCTCTTGATGTAGGCGGAGATGACGTCGTAATGCGTATCGCCGCCCTTGTCGTATTTCAGCGCCCGGCGCTGGGCCGCGTCCTCCACCATCTCGAGCGTGATGGAACGCTCTCCCTCCCGCGCTCGCACTTGCTGGGCGGCGGCTTCGAGCGCGTTGAGCGCCGCGCGCGCGTCGCCGTTCGCAAGGTTGATCATGTGCTCCCGCGCCTCCGGAGTTAGCTCGATGCTCTGTCCACCGAGACCGCTTTCTCCATCGGCCAAGGCCCGGTCCACAATCGTGCCGACCTGCTCAGAGGTGAGCGGCTCGAACACGAAGAGGCGGGAGCGGCTGACCAGAGGCGCGTTGATCTCGAAGAACGGGTTCTCGGTGGTGGAACCGATGAGGATGATCGTGCCGTCCTCCACGAAGGGCAGGAACGCGTCCTGCTGCGCCTTGTTGAAGCGGTGGATTTCGTCGATGAAGAGAATGGTCTTCCGGCCCTGGACCTCCATCCGCTTCCGGCCCTGCTGTGTCACTCTGCGGATGTCGGCCACCCCTGAGGTCACCGCGCTGTAGGGCTCGAACTGGGCCTTCGTGTAGTGGGCGATGATGTGCGCCAGCGTGCTCTTCCCCGTCCCCGCCGGCCCGTAGAAGATCACGGAGGAAAGCTCGTCCTCCTCAATAGCCTTCCGCAGGTAGGTGCCCGGCCCGACGATTTGCTCCTGCCCCACGAACTCGTCGAGCGTTCGGGGCCGCATGCGCGCGGCCAGCGGCATGGCTTCGGTCTGGGCCTCCTGCGCGGCCCGCCGCTCCTCCGGGAACAGACTCCCCGCTGCCTCCTCACCGCCCATGGATAATCTCCGCGGGGATTCTAGCACGTCGCAAGAAGGAGCGTCAACGCGAGCACCTGCCGCACCTGCTCCGCCGCCGCCCAGGGCTTCCGCAGCTGACACCGCGGGCTGACCTGACCGATCGCCGGGCACCTGCACCAGCGCGCAACAGGACGCCGAGGGTCCGCCGCCGAAGACTCGGTGCAGTCTTTCGGGGGTGATCAGGCCGATGAAGTCGATACGGGAGAGAGTGTTGCAGCGCAAGCTGCTGAGTGGCACCTGGCTGAACCTCGGCTCGAGCATGACGGCCGAGATAGCGGCCAAGGCCGGCTTCGACTGGGTGGTCATAGACCTCGAACACGGGGCTGGCGATCACGAGAGCTGCCTGCACCAGTTGCAGGCCATCTCCGCCGGCTCCGCGGCACCCATCGTGCGAATCGCCTGGAACGAAGCCCCGCGCTTCAAGCGCGTGCTCGACCTGGGCGCCGCGGGCGTCGTCGTGCCCTATGTCACCAGCCGAGGCGAGGCCGAGCAGGCCGTCGCGGCCATGAGATATCCGCCAGACGGAATCCGGGGAGCCGCCAGCCTCAACCGAGGTGCAGACTTCGGGAGAGACTTCGACGATTATCTCGCCACCGCAAACGAGAAGCTGCTAACAGTGCTTCAAATCGAGACCGAGGCGACGCTCGAGTGTGTCGACGGCATCGCGGCGGTTGACGGAGCTGACGTGCTGTTCGTCGGCCCGCTCGACCTCAGCGTGAGCATGGGCATCGCGCAGCAGTTCGACCACCCGAAGTTCCGCGACGCCCTGAAGAAGGTGGCCGACGCGGCGAGGAGCCATGGGAAGGCCGCCGGCATCCTGCTCGGCAGTCCGGATCGGATCGCGCAGACCATCGAGGACGGCTTCACGTTCGTCGGGCTCGGATCAGATGGGGGACTCGTCGCCGATGGAATGACGCGTCTCGCAGCGGCCTTCGCGGCCTACAAGTAGCGGCCGGCGACCACCCGCCCTGGCCTATCCTTTCAGAGGCCCACCTCGAAACCGATTCGTGATCGGCAGGCGCCGGTCGCGACCGAAGGCGCGTGTTGTGATGCGCGGACCCGGGGGAGCCTGGCGGCGCTTGTACTCGTTGTGGTCCACGAGTTCGACGACGTGAGCGACGACTTCCGGATCATTCCCCATCGCGACGATCTCGGCGACCGGCCGGTCCTCCTCAACATAGGCGCGCAGGATGGGGTCGAGCACCTCGTAGGGCGGGAGCGAGTCCGTGTCCTTCTGGTCAGGCCGCAGCTCCGCCGAAGGGACTTTGTCGATCACGCTCTGCGGGATGATCTCACGTCCCGCCGATTGGTTCTTGTGCCGCGCAAGCTCGTATACGAGCGTCTTCGGCACATCCCGCAGCACGGCGAAGCCGCCGGCCATGTCGCCATAGAGAGTGCAGTAGCCCGTGGAGATCTCGCTCTTGTTGCCGGTTGTGAGAACGAGCCACCCGTTCGCGTTCGACAAGGCCATCAGTATGTTCCCGCGGATGCGGGCCTGGACGTTCTCGAAGACGATGCTGGGCGCTTCTCCTGTGTGTGAGGAAAGCATCGACTCATATGCTGCATGGACTCCCTCCATGGGAACGACGCGCAGCTCGATCCCAAGCGCCTTCGCCAGCGCCTCCGCGTCCGTTCGGCTGCCATCTGACGAATAGCGTGACGGCATGGAAACGCCGACCACGTTCTCCGGTCCCAGCGCGTCGGCGGCGATGCTGGCCACCAGCGAAGAGTCCACACCGCCGCTCAGCCCGACGACGACTCTCTGGAATCTGTTCTTGCGAACATAGTCTCGCGCCCCCATGACGAGAGCGCGATAGACTTCATCCTCTCTCACGAGCGACTCGGCCATGACGGGCGGTCCCAGGCCCGGCTTGTCCGACTTGATGGTCTCGTTGATCACTACTGCGGCCGACTCGGAAGGACGAGCGCGCTTGCGCCGCCTCGGGTCATGAAGCCGATGCTGGAAGGCGGCATCGAGGTCGAGGTCGACCACAAGCATCGCCTCCTCAAAGGCCGGGGCGCGCGCCAGGAGGTCGCCGTTGGGTGCGAAGATCATGCTCTGGCCGTCGAATACGAGCTCGTCCTGGCCGCCGACGAGGTTCACATATCCGACGAACGCCGCCGCGTCCGCGGCCCTGGTGGCGAGCATGTCGCGCCTCATCTCGAAGCGGCCCATGCAGTAAGGCGAAGATGAGATGTTGAGCAGCAGCTCCGCGCCACCCCCCAAGGCCTGTTCGGTCGGCGGGCCGTCCGGATACCATATGTCTTCACACACGCTGATACCGACGATCCCGCCGGCAATCCGAAAGGCCGGCCGCTCCTTGCCCGCTCGGAAGTATCGGTCTTCGTCGAAGACGCTGTAGGTGGGAAGGAAGTTCTTGTGATAGACAGCCACCACCTCTCCGCGGTGTAGCAGAGCGGCCGCGTTGTAGAGGTCGTCAGTGCGATCCGCAAAGCCGCACACCGCCACCAGGTCGCCGGTCTTCTCGGCAATGGCCGCGAGCGCTCTCTCGTTGGCTGCGATGAACTCCGGCTTCAGCAGGAGGTCCTCAGGCGGACAACCGGTGATGGCCAGCTCGGGGAAAGCGATCACATCTGTGCCAAGCCCGTCCGCCTCGCGGATGGCGTCGATCATCCTGTGGGCATTCCCGTCGAGGTCGCCCACGGTCACGTTTATCTGAGCAAGGGCAACACGCAACTGTCTCATGCCGTCCGCTCCGCCGCCGACCCAGGCGCCGCCGCGATGTCAGTCAAGCTCAGTAGCGTCACGAACGCTGGAAGCACGGCGCGTCGCGTCGCCGCGTCGTCCTTCCCTCGCCCTCAGGGTACCATCCCAGGCCAAGGGAAAGCAACTCGATTCCTCGGCGGGTGTGACCGGCAAAGGTTGGCCGAAGTGGAAAAAAGTGATACCCTATCGG
>CAZLHI010000045.1:0-23871 GCA_964559435.1 uncultured bacterium
CATCGAAAACGGCCAAGGAAGCACCGACACCGCCAACGGCCTCGGCAACCTGATCGTCGGCTACAACGAGCTTGGGTCGCGGACCGCGGCAGATCGCACGGGCTCCCATAACCTTGTCATCGGAATCCGCCATGGGTACACCTGCTACGGCGGGCTGATTGCTGGCTATGCGAACTACACGAGCGGCCCTTACAGCTCCGTCAGCGGCGGCTGGCGGAACCTTGCGAGCGGCCAGTACAGCTCGGTCAGCGGCGGCTGGGAGAACATCGCGAGCGGCGTTGGCAGCTCGGTCAGCGGCGGCGCTTCCAACACCGCGAGTGACTGGGACAGCTCGGTCAGCGGCGGGTACCGCAACACCGCGAGCGGCTCGTTCAGCTCGGTCAGCGGCGGCCGGGGGAACACCGCGAGCAACTATGTCAGCTCGGTCAGCGGCGGCCTGGAGCGCGAGGCGGACGGGGTTTGCGACTGGGCTGCTGGAAGCCTCTATGAGGACGAGTAGGTCCTCCTGCACCAGCGGCCACGCCGCCCGGCGAGGGGCTGGCCTCGCCGAGGCACGGACTGTCAACAGTCGTTTCTGGAGGTAACGGAGAAAGCCCAGGGGACCGAGATCCCCTGGGCTTCGCTCTTGCTCCGTTGCCTGCGTAGCATTCCGCCCAAGCCGTTGAGCTAACTCACCAGCCCGAACGCCCTCGCCACATATACGGCCACCTGGTCGCGGGGGACGGCCTGCCCGCGACGCTGTCCCACTTGGGGTGCGTCCTATCGCCGTCGCGTCTGCCGTGCCCGAGAGAGGGGCAGGGCGCAGAAAGCGCAAGGAGCCATCTCAGAGCACGGCGGCGGATGTGGACAAGAAGTCATCTCACACCACGGCGGCGGATGTGGAATAGAGCACTTGGATGAGGAGCTAGGGGAAAAGGATAGCTCCTCCCGCAGTTGAGAGGCTGGACAACAGCATAGGCGCCACCAGGCACCCGGCGTCCGCAGGGAGCGGACCGGGGCCGGGAAGGCTGCCGCAGATGCCAAGCCAGCGAGAAGTCGAGGAAGGCTTCCGCAGGTGTGACCTCTGCGGCAGCCTTTTGTTGTTAGGGCTGGAAAGGAGGAGAGAATTGCGGACACTGCACTGGGCCGAAGGGGACTTCCCCGCCCCCCGCGCGCTTGTCGCTCGGCCCGTGCGGCACGTCTCCGCGAAGGGAAACTTCTTGCCTCATGGTCACCCGCGGCACCACCGCACTTCCCCTCCTGCGCTTGCCGCGATCGTCAGTCAAGACGATGATGTCGCCGAGGTGACCTTCGTCACAAATCCGCAGGCCAAAGGGGTGACCTAGACCGCCTCCAACCCCAGAGGCAGCGGACACATACGCACACGGCGCAACTCCCTCCCGCGCCATCGCTGGCCCGGCACGTATCCCCGATGCCGGGTCAGCTCTTTTGTGTGGCACCCAGGAGCGTGCGGCAGGCCGATGTGCACGACGGCACGCGTTGAGACTATGGTAGATTGACTTTGTGAGCGCTTTGTGGTATTGTCAGACTGCTTGGAGGTCATGCGGGACTAGGCACTGATCGCTTCCCGCCAGGAGCGGGCGAAGGTCAGTGCTTGCGCATTCATTAGGGGCGCCGAGCAGCAGGAGCACAACCCGACCGGCAGACGATAAGACCTCGCACATGTTCCCTGCGCGGATTGAGGAGTAGCCGAGATGAGGAATCAGGATATTGTCCTCACCGCGGACGGCTTGAAGAAGGTCCAAGCGGAGTTAGACGAACTGAAGTCGGTCGCCCGGAAGCGTGTGGCCGACCGCATTCGCGAGGCCACGCAGTTCGGGGAGATCGGCGAGAACTCGGAGTACGAAGACGCCAAGGCCGAGCAGGCCCAGATCGAAGGACGCATCGAGACCCTCCAATACCTGTTGCAGAACGCAGTGATCGTCGACAAGCACAAGAACGACGGCAAGGTCGGCGTGGGGTCGGTCGTCCGGCTGCGCGACGTCACCAGCGGAGAGGAGCTGCACTACGAGATCGTCGGCGCGGAGGAGGCCGAGCCGTCAGAGCACCGCATCTCCAATCAATCACCCCTGGGCGAGGCCCTCATGGGACGAAGGGCCGGAAAGACCGTGAAGGTGAAGACCCCGGGGGGCGTTCGGACCTATGTGATCCTATCGGTCGGCGAGTGAGCCGTGGGGGGCGACTCGTTAGATCATCCGCCCGGAGACGAAAGTGAACTTGTGCGTCAGCGCCGCGAGAAGCTGGCGCGGCTTCGCGACAGGGGCGACGACCCTTTCTCAATTACCCGCTACGATCGAACCCACGTGGCGGCCGAGATCCACGAGTCCTTCGACTCGCTGCAGGGCTCCACTGTGCGCGTGGCGGGGCGCTTGACGGCCCGGCGCCGACACGGGAAGGCCACCTTCGCAGATATCCGCGATGGCTCCGGAAAGATTCAGTTGCTGTTCCGGGTCAATCAACTCGGAGAGGGGCGCTACGAGGGGCTGCGCGAGCTGGACGACGGCGACATCGTCGGAGCGGAAGGCGAAGTCATGCGCACCCGTGCCGGTGAGGCCACCATCGCCGTCGCCGATTTCGTGCTCCTGGCCAAAGCGCTGAGGCCGCCGCCGGAGAAGTGGCACGGGCTGCGAGATGTGGAGATACGGTACCGCCGGCGATACCTGGACCTCATTGTCGGCGATGAATCGAGGCGGGTATTCCTGCTGCGCTCCAAGCTAGTGAGCGCGCTGCGCCGACATCTGGACGGCCTGGGGTTCTTGGAAGTGGAAACGCCCATGATGCAGCCCCTTGCGGGCGGTGCGCTGGCGCGGCCCTTCGTGACCCACCATAATGCGCTCGACATCGACCTCCACCTGCGCATTGCGCCGGAGCTCTACCTGAAGCGCCTGATAGTCGGCGGGATGGAACGAGTCTACGAGATCGGCCGCGTCTTCCGCAATGAAGGCATATCCACTCGCCACAACCCGGAGTTCACCATGCTGGAGGCTTACCAGGCCTACGCTGACTACCGGGACATGATGGAGCTGGTCGAGAACATGGTTGCGGCCGCCGCGGAGGCGGCCCTGGGGACCACCTGCGTCGAGTGGGAGGGTCAGCCGGTTGAGCTGAAGCCGCCTTGGCAGCGGCTGCCGCTGTTGGAGACCATCGAGCGAGAGACAGGCATAGATTCCGGCCGCCTGGCGAGCGCTGACACGGCATCCCGGGCCTGCGCAGAACTCGGCCTGCCAGCCCAAGAGGGCTTGGCCCTCAGCACCATCATCGACAACATAGTCGAGAGGTTCGTTCAGCCCAAGCTGATCCAGCCAGCGTTCGTCACCGACTACCCGACCATGATATCGCCGCTGGCGAAGGCCCACCCTGACGACCCCAGACTGGCCGAGCGATTCGAGCCGTTCGCAGGCGGCCTGGAACTGGGGAACGCTTTTTCCGAGCTCAACGACCCAGACGAGCAGCGGAGGCGGTTCGACCAGCAGGCGCAGCTAAAGGCGGGGGGGGACACCGAGGCCCATGCGATGGACGGAGACTACATCCGGGCGCTGGAGTATGGGATGCCGCCGACGGGGGGCATCGGGCTGGGGATTGACCGCCTCGTCATGCTGCTCAGCGGCGCCATGTCGATCCGCGACGTTATCCTCTTCCCCCAGATGCGGCCCGAATCAGGCTAGCCAGCTCGGCCCTCAGTTCACGTGGCCTCCGAAGCCTGGATGATGTGGGCTACGTCCCGATATAGAACGTCGTGTAGCTGCCCCCCCGCAGCGATGGTCAGGTGGAAGCTATCATAGTAGCGGAGATGGCCCACGAGAGTCGTGCCGGACTTAAGGTGCACGATGACGCGCAACTCCGGGGCCGTTTGCAGACGCTCGTGCAGCTTGTTCCAGAGCTGCTCCTCTGGGTCTGACGAGTGATCGTAGATGAGGGTTGGCGGAGCCAGCGGCTTGTCCCTCACGGCCAACCTCCCTCGCAAGCCCTTCGCTTGCTCGCCCCACGATGATGGATGGATAAAGCAGCGAGTGCGAGCCACTATCACAGACATTGGCCGCGCCTAACGCAGCTTGCCGCGGGAAGATGGCTGATCGCCGGTCGGTTCCTCGGTGCGGTATCTGCCCTCGCCTGCTGTATTGTCGCCGGGATTATAGCACATGATGGAGCTTTTCTCAAGGCTGGCGCCGTACTCGTTGGGCTGGAGAACACAACCGTCGCTCAAACGACGCGCAATCGCTGGAGGGCCACTTGGGACACCGTGTGTGGCCTGCGAGACCGGGGAGCGCGTGGCTAGCCTCCGGCGCCCCGGAACCAGGCCTGCTGCAGCGGGCCTGGGCCGACGGGCCTGGCCGGCCCGGAAATGGGCTACAAATGAGACATTGGCCTCATGCCGGGCGGGGCCGCGGGGTCCAGCGGAGCGCAGGGGCGGCCCAGGGCGCGGGAGCGCCGGCGTGCGGGGGGCTCGGCGGGTGGGCCGGCAGCCGGTTGGGATGTCCAGGCGTCACCAGGGGGCGGCCCACGACCCCGGGCGAGGGAGATGGCCCCGAATTATCTGGAAAAATTCCGCCAGAGGGGTTGACAGAGGCCGATAAGTGGTATATACTATCTGTTCGTGCTGGCACGACTTAGGGGAATGCCGACAACCTCCGGGGACTGGTGACCGAACCTTCTCGTCGTCCGCCTAATCCTCTTCTCTTCTAATCAACGTGAGCCGGTCTGAACCCGCCGTGCGCTTTTGCGGCGGTCTCAGGGCCGGCTATGGGCGCGTGTGGGCTGGGGGCGGGCATCTCTGCGGAAGGAGACACGATGCAAGTCACTAGGGTCAAGGGCCGACTGGCGCCTCAGAGCCAGGTTCCGGCTGAGATACCCAACCTGATCGAGATTCAGTTGAATTCCTACGACTGGTTCCGCGAGCAAGGCCTGCGGGAGCTCTTCGCCAACTTCTCGCCCATCGACGACTTCACAGGGAACCTGTCGCTCTCGTTCTGCGACCCGCAGGACGGGGAGCCGAAGTACTATCTCGGCGAGCCCAAGTACGACATCTACGAGTCCCGGGACCGCGACGCCACATACGAGGCACCTCTGAAGGTGCGCGTCTGGCTGCACCATCACCGCACGGGCGAGATCAAGGAGTCCGAGGTCTATCTGGGAGAACTCCCCATAATGACGGAGAACGGCACCTTTGTCGTCAACGGCGCAGAGCGCTGCGTTGTAAGCCAACTCGCCCGGTCCCCCGGCGTCTACTTCAGGGACACCATCGACTTCAGCGGGCGGATTCTCTACAGCGCCCAGGTGATCCCCAGTGAGGGCGCTTGGCTCGACATCGATTCCGACGCCAACGACCTCGTCTCGGTCAAGATCGGACAGGCTCACAAGTTCCCGGTGACGACCCTGCTGCGAGCGCTCAACTCCATCAACCTGGCGCCGGGCAGCGAGAAGGTGAAGTGCTCCACCGATGTCGACCTGATGCGTATGTTTGGCTCCCCTCAGGAGATCAAGAATACCACCGCAGACGCCGTCGTCGCTCGGCGCGCCTGGCAGAAGATCGTCGATTCCGAGACCGGGGAGGTCCTCGCCGAGGCCGGCGAGCGGATCAGCCAGGAGGCCGCCGACCGCATGGGGGAGCTCAACATGACCCGCGTGAAGGTCGCGGCCCTCCATCCTCTCATCGACGAGACGATGGAGAAAGATCCCACGCACAACGAGGACGAGGCGTTGATCGACATCTATCGCAGGGAGCGGCCGGGCGACCCTGTGACGCCTGAGATCGCGCGGAACCGGCTGTCGGGGTTGTTCGCGGACAACCGCCGGTATGACCTGGCGCGAGTCGGGCGCTACAAGCTGAACAAGAAGCTCGGCTTGGACCTGCCCAAGAGCGTGCGGACGCTTACCAAGGAAGACCTGATTGCGATCCTTCGCTATCTCATCCAACTCGGCGAGGGCGACACGAAGGCGACGGTGGACGAGATCGACCACCTGATGAACAAGCGTGTGCGCTGCGTGGGCGAGCTGCTTCAGAACCAGTTCCGCATCGGGTTCCTGCGGATGGAGCGTATCTCCCGAGAGCGCATGACCAGCCTCGACCCCGAGCAGGTGACGCCCCAGTCCATCATCAGCACAAAGCCCATCTCGGCCGCCATCAAGAGCTTCTTCGGCTCCAGCCAGCTCAGCCAGTTCCTGAGCCAGGAGAACCCCCTTTCGGCGCTGGCGCACAAGCGGCGGCTGAGCGCGCTGGGGCCCGGCGGCCTGAGCCGCCAGAGCGCCAAGCTCGAGGTGCGAGACGTCCATCACTCGCACTACGGACGGATCTGCCCCATCGAGACGCCGGAAGGCCCGAACATCGGCCTTATCGGTTCGCTAGCCATCTATGCGCGCTTAGACGAGTATGGGTTCATCGAGACGCCATACCGGCGGGTCAAGAAGGCGGTCGTCACCGACCAGATCGCCTACCTCACCGCCGACGAAGAAGACAACTATCATATCGCGCCCGCGACCGTGCCGGTTGATGACACGGGTAAGATCACGGCGGAGGCGGTCAGCGTTCGCTACAAAGAGTCGTATCCCGCTGTGTCGCCGGAGAAGATCGACTTTGTCGACCTCTCGCCCAAGCAGATTGTCTCCGTGGCGACGGCCCTCATTCCGTTCCTGGAGAACGACGACGCAAACCGGGCGCTCATGGGCTCGAACATGCAGCGCCAGGCCGTACCGCTGCTCAGGTCGGAGGCGCCCTTCGTCCGGACGGGTGTAGAGACCAAGGCGGCACGAGACTCGGGCGCGGTGGTGCTCGGCCGCGCCGACGGAATGGTGACGGCTGTTTCCGCCAACCGGGTTGAGGTCACCCGCGCGGATGGGACAAAGGACGACTACCGTCTGCAGAAGTTTGTGCGGTCCAACCAGACCACGTGCATCAACCAGCGGCCGATCGTGCGCAAGGGCGACTTCGTCAGCAAGAGTCGGGTGCTGGCTGACGGCCCCTGCACCGATGGGGGCGAGCTGGCCCTCGGCCGCAACGTGGTCGTGGCCTTCATGCCGTGGGAGGGGTTCAACTACGAAGACGCGATCGTGCTCAGCGAGCGGCTGGTTGAGGAGGACATCTTCACCTCGATCCACATCGAGAAGTACGAGATCGAAGCCCGCGAGACCAAGGTGGGCCCGGAGGAGATCACGCGGGATATCCCCAACGTCGGCGACGAGGCGCTCAAGGATCTCGACGAGGACGGCGTGATCCGGGTCGGGGCGCAGGTTCGGGCTGAAGACATCTTGGTCGGCAAGGTGGCGCCGAAGGGCCAGGAGGAGCTCACCTCTGAGGAGAAGCTCGTGCGGGCGATTTTCGGCGAGAAGGCCGCCGAGATGAGGGACACCTCGCTGCGCGTGCCGCACGGCGAGAAGGGCAAGGTCGTCGACATCACCCGCTTTTCCCGGATGAAGTACCGCTGCCAGAAGTGCGACACCGAGTATCAGGTGGGCAAGAACCAGCACCGGCATTACTGCGACCGGTGCGGCGGCGAGCTGAAGCGCGAGCCCGGTGACGAGCTGCTTCCGGGGGTCAACCAGCTGGTCCGCGTCTACGTCGCTCAGCGCCGCAAGATCATGGAGGGCGACAAGCTTGCTGGCCGGCACGGGAACAAGGGCGTGGTAGCTAAGATCCTGCCGGCCGAGGACATGCCCTTCCTGCCGGACGGAACGCCGGTCGACATCATACTCAACCCGCTCGGCGTGCCCTCCCGGATGAACATAGGCCAGATCCTCGAGTCGCACCTGGGGCTGGCGGCCGAAGAGCTCGGCGTCTGCTTCGAGAACCCGATCTTCGAAGGCGCCACCGACAAGGAGATCATCGAGTACTTCGAGCTCGCCGCAGACCGCTTCCGCAAGCGCGCACTCTGCAAGTACGCCATCGACCAGATGGAGCTGCCCGGCGACTGGTATGAGGAGAGCAACGAGTACAGGGAATTGCTCGGCAGTCTCGCGCAGTGGCTGGCGAAGAGCGACCCGGCACACGTGGAGCGGGCGGCCGAGTGGGCGGCGGTCGATCCGCAGAAATGGTCGGAGGTGAGGGGCCCGGAAGCGCGGGCGGCCTACGTCGTCGAGCACATCGCCAAGCGCGTGGACGACATGGTCGGCTTCGACGCCGCGGCCGGCAAGTTCTGGCTGTACGACGGCAGAAGTGGGGAGCCGTTCAACCAACCGATCACCGTCGGCAACATCTACACGATGAAGTTGATCCATCTGGTGGAGGACAAGATCCACGCCAGGTCCACCGGGCCGTACTCACTGGTCACCCAGCAGCCGCTGGGCGGCAAGGCGCAGTTCGGCGGGCAGCGCTTCGGCGAGATGGAAGTGTGGGCGCTGGAGGCCCACGGGGCGGCCTACACACTCCAGGAGATCCTCACCATCAAGTCAGATGACGTGCTTGGCCGCGTCAAGACCTATGAGTCTATCGTTAAGGGCGAGGCAATCACCGAGCCCGGCATTCCCGAGTCTTTCAAGATCCTGATCAAGGAGCTGCAAAGCCTCGGTCTGCAGCTAACGGTTGAGTCGGAGGAGGCCGAACCGGTGAGCCTGGAGGGACAAGAGGGGGAGGGGGTTCTCGCCTGACCGGTGTGGGAAGCGGGCGAGAGCCTTCGCACGGCGGCGAGGAGACCGGACGGCGGGCCTCCGCGCTACCGGCAGCGGAGGCGGTGAGAGAAGCCAAGGAGCAGGGAACACATGGTAGACACAACCAGGTTCGATCAGCTGAGGCTCGGGCTGGCGTCCTCAGAGGAGATCCGGCGCTGGTCCAAGGGCGAGGTGAAGAAGCCCGAAACGATCAACTACCGGACCTTCAAACCCGAGCCGGAGGGGCTGTTCTGCGAGCGCATCTTCGGTCCGACGCGGGACTGGGAGTGTCACTGCGGTAAGTACCGGAAGATCAAGTTTCGAGGGATCACCTGCGACCGCTGCGGCGTGGAGGTGACGCGGGCGAAGGTGCGCCGGGAGCGAATGGGCCATATCGAGCTGGCCGCCCCCGTCAGCCACATCTGGTATCTGAAGGGCGTGCCGAGCCCAATGAGCCTGCTGCTGAATATCTCGCCGCGGCCGCTGGAGAAGGTCATCTACTTCGCCTCCTACATCGTCACGCACGTGGGCTACGACCTTCTCTCCAAGAGCGTCGAGCGCATTCAAAAGATCGTCGGGAAGAGACGCGAGGCCGTCGAGAAGCTGGCGAAGCAGCGCATAGAAGAGATCGAGGCTGAGCGAGACGAGAAGCTGGCGAAGCTGGAGGCCGGTGAGCTCGAGGAGGAGCTCGAAGCAAGCGACATCGCCGAGGCGGCCGATACGCGCGTCCGGGACGAGGAGCGCCTCGCTCAGGAGCACCAGGCCGAGCTGGACCTCGGCATGAGGCTGCTTCTGGGAGCGAAGCTAGACGCCGACCCGGGGCTGACCAAGAAACAGCTCATCACCGAGTCGGAGTACCGGGCGATCATTCGCGTCGTAGACGCGCTGGTTGAGGACCACGGCCGCCAGTACGAGAACCTGTTCTCCGCCGACCTGGGCGCTACCGCGGTATACGATCTCCTCAAGGAGATCGACCTGGAAGAGCTCTGCCGTGAGCTTCGGCAGGAGATCCGGGAGACCACCGGCCCCAAGCGGGCCCGCGCGATCAAGCGGCTGGAGGTGGCGGAGGCCTTCCGCAAGTCGAAGAACCGGCCGGAATGGATGATTCTGGACGTTGTTCCCGTGATCCCGCCGGAGCTGAGGCCAATGGTGCAGCTGGACGGCGGACGCTTCGCGACCAGCGACCTCAACGACCTCTACCGGCGGATCATCAATCGAAACAACCGCCTGAAGAAGATCAAGGCGCTGCACGCGCCCGAGTCGATCATCAACCACGAGAAGCGGCTGCTCCAGGAGGCCGTGGACGCTCTCATCGACAACGGCCGGCGCAGCCGGCCCGTGACCGGGTCCAACAACCGCCCCCTCAAGTCGCTCTCGGACATGCTCAAGGGCAAGGAGGGCCGCTTCAGGAAGAATCTCCTCGGGAAGCGTGTGGACTACTCGGGCCGGTCCGTGATCGTGGTCAACCCGAACCTGAAGCTGCACCAGTGCGGTCTCCCCAAGGAGATGGCGCTGGAGCTGTTCAAGCCGTTCGTGATGAAGCGCTTGGTCGAGCGTGGCTTTACGACCAATGTGAAGACGGCCAAGAAGATGGTGGACCGGATGCGCCCCGAGGTGTGGGACGCTTTGGAGGAGGTGATTCGCGACCACCCGATCCTGCTGAACCGGGCCCCCACGCTCCACCGGCTGGGCATTCAGGCGTTCGAGCCGGTGCTCGTGGATGGGAAGGCGATCCAGATTCACCCGCTGGTTTGTCTCCCCTTCAATGCGGACTTCGACGGCGATCAGATGGCCGCGCATGTTCCGCTCTCCACCGCCGCGCAGGCGGAGGCCCGCATCCTGATGATGTCAACCGAAAACCTCTTCTCGCCAGCCGACGGGCGGCCAATGGTGACGCCGACGCGAGACATCATCCTGGGGTGCTACTACCTGACCCAGAAGCGAGAGGGCGCCCTGGGAAGCAAGAAGCAGTTCGCCAACCCGAGCGAGGCGCGACTGGCCTACGAGCTGAGGAAGCTAGACCTTCACGCGGACATCCGCGTCCGGGTGGACGGCGCGCTGATAGATACGACTGTGGGCCGCATCATCTTCAACGATCTAGTGCCGCCCAAGCTTCGCTACGTCAGCCGGGTCGTGGACGAACGACAACTCAGCCGCCTCGTGCGCCAGTGCTATAGCCACTATGGCACCGCTCGAACTGTGCAGCTTGTGGACGATCTCAAGGAGCTCGGCTTTCGCTTTGCGACGACTGCCGGCATCACCATCTCGATGACCGACATGGACGTGCCACAGGCGCACCGAGAGGAGATCATCGCCAGGACCGAGGCGGATGTTCAGAAGACGAACCAAGACTTCGCCCGGGGGCTGATCAGCGCGGGAGAGCGCTCGGACAAGGTGTGTCGGCTGTGGAACCAGGCGTCCGATCTGGTGTCGAAGGCGATTCTGGAGAACATCGACCCGTTCAACCCGATCTACATGATGGCGAACTCGGGCGCTCGGGGAACGCCCCGTCAGATCACTCAAATCGCCGGCATGAGAGGCCTGATGTCCGACCCCTTCGGCCGCTTCATAGAGGACCTGCCGATCAAGTCCAACTTCCACGAGGGCCTGAGCGTGCTCGAGTACTTCGTGTCCACGCACGGCGCTAGGAAGGGGCTGGCGGACACGGCGCTTCGGACAGCCGACGCAGGCTATCTCACCCGGCGCCTGGTGGACGTTGCTCAGGATGTCATCGTCCGCCAACAAGACTGCGGCACTGCCAACGGCATTTGGGTGGCGGCGATCCGCGACGGCGCCGAGGAGATCGAGTCACTCGAGCGGCGGATCGACGGGCGGATCGTGCCTCAGGATGTCGTAGACCCGCGCACCGACACCGTGATCCTCAATGCCAGTCGGGAGATCAGCGAGAACACCGATCAGCCCTGCCCCCACTGTGGCGGCGACCTGGAGAACTACTACCACTGCCAGTCCTGCCGCGAAATGTCCAGCGAGACCGAGATCGCAGAGCTCTATCTCTTCCAGAGCCCGACCCCCAAGGAAGAGGCGGAAGGAGACCTGAAGGCCGCCGTCGCTGCGGTTGAGCAGACGCAGGCCGTTGCTGGAGAGGGTGAAGAGGTCGATCTGGCCGAGGATGCCGTGGACAGCGGCGACGGCGAGCCAGAGGAGGGCGAAGAAAGTGAGGCGGAGGCGATTCAGGAGCAGGAGGACTTCGGCATAGAGCTCGGCGCGGAGCCGGTCGCGCAGGTCCCGGCCACGCTGCTGCTGGAGGAAAGCTCTTGTTCGAAGTGCGAGGGGGCGCTCGAGCTGATGAAAGTGTGTGCCGACTGCGGCACAGAGTATGCCGCCCACGAGGTCGTGCCGTCACTGACGGCCATCAAGCGCACGATGGAGGAGATCGAGGCTTTCCATCAGGAGGTCCGGCAGCTCAAGAAGGACGAGCGGGCCCGCGTCGACCTGGCCGATCCATTCACGGGCAAGGTCATCGTCGAGCACGGCAAGCTCGTGCGCGGCACCCACGCGGCCAAGCTTCAGAAGCTATCGCAGGAGCTCTGGGATAAGGGCGGCCTGGCGCAGGGCCAGGTGATGGTACGCTCGCCGCTGTCGTGCGAGCTATCCCAGGGGGTCTGCGCGATGTGCTACGGCCGGGACTTCGCCACCAACGACCAGGCGGAAGTCGGCGAGGCCGTCGGCATCATCGCGGCTCAGTCCATCGGCGAGCCGGGCACACAGCTCACGATGCGGACCTTCCACACCGGGGGCGTGGCGGGCCAGTACCTGACGGGCGTCGCGCAGGTGAAAGAGAAGAAGAAGGACACGCTCAAGCAGCTCTGGGGTGATGTGAAGGCTGGGATCGTGCGCCTGAACCCGAGGGAGGAGGCGGGTCGCACGAAGAAGCGCCGTTCGACGCGCAAGAAGAAGTCGCAGCGGCCCGCGAGCCGACGCCGCGGACTCAGCCTCGATCCGGATCAGAAGCGGGTGATTCAGCAGCTCGTCCGGGTCATGGAGGAACAGGTCAAGGGCCTGCTGAGAGTTGTCGAGTTGTTTGAGGCACGCCGGCCGAAGGGCCAGGCAATCGTCGCTGAGGCCGACGGCCTAGTGGCACGCATCGAGACCCCCGGCGTGAAGTGGGTCATCATCCACTCTGAGCAGGAGGTCGATCCCGATCATCCAGAGCGCCTCTACGGCGAGGTCGTTGCCGGGGAGGTCGTCCGGAAGAAGGACGGCGAAGTGCTGGTGGAGGCCGGACAGGAGCTGACGCCGTCGCTGCTGGCCACGCTGATCCAGTCGAAGGTGCGCAGGGTCAGAATCGAGCGCCGCCACCTGGTGCCCTATCGAGGGCTTCTGCCGGTGAAGGAGGGCGACCAGGTCCGGGCCGGCGACGCTCTCACGGAGGGACCGCTGGATCCGCAGAAAGTGCTCCAGATGCAGGGCGTCCGCGCCGTGCAGGACTACCTGGTGCGAGAGATCCAGGCCGTATATCGCTCCCACGGCGTCGATATAAACGACAAGCACATCGAGATCATAGTCAGGCAGATGCTGCGCAAGCGCCGGGTCGCGGAGCCGGGCGATACGGGGCTTCTGCCGGGCAAGATCTACGATCGGTTCTACTTCGATCAGGTCAACGGAGAGATCCAGGAACGCAAGGGACGGCCCGCCTCCGGGGAGTGGGTGATGCTGGGTATCACAGAGGCGTCGCTGGCCACGGACAGCTGGCTCTCCGCCGCCTCCTTCCAGAAGACCACCCGGGTGCTCACCGAGGCGGCCATCCAGGGGAAGGTTGACAACCTGATCGGCCTGAAGGAAAACGTGATCATCGGCCGTCTGATACCTGCGGGCACCGGCATGGAGTCCTATCACAGCCTTCGGGTCCAGGGACCTCCAGGAGAGGTCGCGCTCTACGCCGCTCCGGATCGCGAGGCGGAGCTGCTGCGTTCCGCGTTCGGCGACACGGACTTCGCGGCCCCCGAGGAAGAATTGATCCGGGATCTCGCGGACGTGAGGCTGCCTTCTCAGGATCAGGCGGACGAAGAGGAGCCCACCGAGGACGACGCGGCTATCTAGGCCCTATCTAGGCCCTATCTAGGCCCTCTTCTCTAGGCCCTCTTCTCGCATGAGAGCCCCAGCCCCCGCATGCTCGCGCGGGGGCTCTCCTTATGAATGGATCACTTCCTGCCGCACCGGGGAAGGTAGATCACCTCTGTCGAGAGGTCGCTGGCCGCCTCAGGCCAGCATGGGCCTCCTCCAGGTACTGGAGGGCTGCTTCGGCGACCTCAGCGTCGATGGGACGGGGTCCATAGCGGGCGAGGAGGAAGATGTCCGTAAGCGACCGGATGGGCGCCAGCGTTTCGGCCCGCAGTGGTGCCACTGCCCTCGACCGCCAGAGGCCGCCTGTCTGCAGTGCGTGCAGGTACTCCAACGGGGTGTGTGAGACCCGTCTCGGACGGCCGGTTCTGCCCAAGGTCCGAATCAAACGGGCATAGGCGCGGAGCGCGATGCTGCGCGGGTCATTGCTGTAAGCCGGCAGCAGCGCTCCCTCGCCGCGACGGCGCAGGAGAATAACCGCCATCACAATCACGGCCATCGCCACGCCACCCAAGACAGCGGCCAGCACAGGGCGATCCTGCAAGAAGAAGCGGGCCGAGAGCAATGCCCTCTGGAAGGGCGGGATAGGATGCAATCCGCCCCCCGGCGCCGGGTCCACGCTGACCCACCCGCGTGAGGGCACATAGGCCTCCACCCAGGCGTGCCCGTCAGAGTCCCGCAGGATGTAGCGGCCGCTCTCGGGATCGTACTGGCCGCCGGCGAAGCCTGTGACGAACCTGGTCGGTATCCCGACTGCCCGGCCCATCACGGCCAGCGCTGTTGCAAAGAGATCGCAATAGCCGCGACGAGATCGAAACAGGAAGTACTCGGTTGCGTCCTCGCCAGCGGGCACGGCCGGAGCGGCCAGGGCGTAAGCATAGTTCTGCTGAAGGTAGGAGACGAGAGCGGCCAGCTTCTCTTCCGGCGCGGCCGCATTCGCAGTCACCCGCCGGGCGATGTCGGCTGCGCGGCGAGAGCTCAGCGGAATCCTCAGATAGGTGTCATCCAGCTCCTCAAGCGGAGTCTGCCCAGAATCCCCCGCTCGCCCGCCGGCCCCGCGGCTGAACGCCGACGGATCAGCGACAAGCTCGTAGGACGCTCCCGCGGAGAGCGTGATGTTCGGAGCAACCACGGAGCCGAACTTGTCTACCAAAATCGCGCCACGAAGGCGCTCGCCCAGCCCCCCGCCAAATGCCGCCTTCTGAATCTGCCCTGGGCTGTACACGACGAGAGGAATCTCCTGCTCGGCCCACACGGTGTAGTGCGCAAGCTGCCGCCTTGAGGTCGGCGGGAAGGCGGCCTGCAGGCTCAGGCTGCCTTCCCTCACTCGGAGCGGCAGCGGCCTTTCGTCCGACGAGCGCCACGCGTTTCCCGTGTAGATGTCGTACACTTCACCACGCCATAGCTCCGCGGGCTCGCCCTCGTAACTGAGAACAGGCCTCTCCGTCGGCGCGATAGGCCCCCGGCCTACCGAATAACTGCGAATGGGTTCGGGCTTGCGGACAGTTCTTGCGAAGCGGTCAAAGCCCGGAGTGGCCAGGCTCATCATGGCCAGCTGCCAGTAGTACTGAGTGCCGTAGGTGAGGGCCGGGATATATATGAGAGTGCCGAGGAACAGGATTGCCATGATCATCGAGGCGAGCATCATCCAGTGGCGCGGCCGCCACCGACTGATCTGGCCCGGAGATTCCTGGGACCGCCATTGCGCGGGCATTCCGGATAGCATCATGGCCTGTCCGATACTGACCAGAGCCGCGGGCAAGAAGACGAAAAAGGAGCCGAACACGACCGGCGCTAGGCCACGCCCTCCAACTAGCCCAAAGATGGCAATGCCCGGCACAAGGCTGAACGGCAGCATGTCCCGGCTCAGGAGCATGAACGAAAACCCAGCCAGCAGCACCCCCATGCGAAGCGCCAGGGCGAGACCGATGTAACCCATCGTCTGGTAGAGCAAGCCGATCTCGGCGGTGATCTCCCACGTGATCAGCGCGTGGAGCGAGCCTCCCGCGAGCGAGCCGAGCAGGACCCCAAGGAGAAGGCGCCTGCTTTGCTCCCAACGGCGGAGCTGCCAGCTCGTCCACACGCCCAGCGCACCCACCCCCGCCCCCAGAACACCGACTCGAGCGCTGCCGCTGCCCCAACCGGCACAGAGCAGCGCGGCCGCGATCGCGGCGGCGGTGGAAAGATAGAGCGCCGCCTCCTCACGTTCTACGGCTGGTCTAGCTCTCGCCGGTGAGAACACGTTGCAGCCCTTGCCTCAAGTCACTTCCTCGACTCAGCCCGACAACGCCGGCCCCCGCCGCCTCGAGCCGACGGTTCAGGTGGGTCGAGTAAGGGGCCTGCGGATCGAAGCTGTGCGCATCGAGCACCACAGCCGACACTTTCAGGTACCGCCGCCGCAGGCTCTCCACCGCGGCCGGCACCCCATCGTCGGGCGCGGCTGTAATCAGGACGACGTTGGCCTCCGGCTGGAGGTGCCGGGCGGCCCACTGGAGCAGCGAAGAGGGTGGGATTTCGCCATCCGGCTTCACCCGCGCCAGGACTTCCAGCGCCTCATACTCGCCATGCAGTCTCTCAACTGAGATCCACCGGGGCCCACCGCGCAGAGACACCGCGAGGAAGCCAATACCTTCGCTGGCAACTGCCCAGTGGATGAGGGAGGCGGCGACGCGGACTCCCACCTCCAGGGTCGTGTCAAGGCCGCGCCCGTATTCGGTCCCGGCTCTGTTGTCGAGCACGACAGCGACGTTCTCGGAAGCCCCCCGGTCGAATTCGATCACCGTCAGCCGTCCGTGGTGGGCCGTTGCCGGCCAGTGGATCCGGCGAAGCTCGTCCCCAGGCCTGTAGTCGCGTATTCCGTAGAAGTCGAGGCCGGACTCCGAGCCGCGGGCCCGCTCTCCCGTTGACAGGCCGCGAGCCTCGATGCCGGCGCGGCCGAGGCTGCCGTTCAGATCGATCGGCCTGGGATATACAACTGCCTCACGCGCGGCGTCGAAGGGCACGAAGCGCTGGAACACTCCGAAGGGGTCGGAGGCCGAGACCTGCACCGCGCCCCACGTGTAGACCCCTCGCTTGCGCGCACGAGCGACGTAGCTCAGCGTGACCTGCTCCCCCGGCCACAGAGTGGGAACCACGAACTCCTGCCCGTCGTCGGACTCCACGAACTCCGGCAGCGTGTCCTTCACATCGAGCAAGAAGCGCGGGAAGCGGCCGCGGTTGGTAACGTCCAGTGTCACCCTGAGCGGCTCGTTCTCGAACACTCGGTCTGCTGCGTCTCGGCGCAGCCGAAGGGCACGGGTCGATAGCCGCGAGCTGGCATAGCTCACCAGCAGTACCGCCACAAGCACGGAGAACATGAAATACTCCGCGGCCGCGTTGTGGGTCAGAGCCAACATGCCCAGGCCGCCCGCCGCGGCGACGATTGTGAGGAATTGCAGTGTCATGTGCTAGCGGGCAGCTTCCCTTTCGACTGCCCGGAGCCGCTCCGGCACCCGGTCGAGACGCACCAAGTCCTCAAGCGCTTCACGCTCGACGATGACCTCCGCGCGTCCGTCCGCCACCAGCACGGCCGCGGGGCGCGGCAGGCGGTTGTAGTTGCTCGCCATCGAGTAGTTGTAGGCGCCCGTGGTCTGCACGGCGAGAATGTCCCTCGGTGCGACCTCGGGCACCTCGATCTCCTCGATTAGAGTGTCCGTTTCGCAGTGCTTGCCCGACACTCTCACCGTTCTGGCCGGCGCCTGGCCAGCCTTGTTCGCGACGAGCGCAGAGTACTCCGCGCCGTACAGAGCGGGCCGCGGGTTGTCCGACATCCCCCCGTCCACCGCAACATACGTCCGGACGCCCGGAATCTCCTTGACGACGCCGATCGTGTACAGAGTCGTGCCGCACTCCCCGATGAGCCGTCGGCCGGGCTCCTGGATCAGCCTTGGCAGCGGAAGCCCTCGCTTCTCGCAGGCGCCCTTCACGGCGCCGGTGACCGCCTCCGCATATTCGTCCAGCGACGGCACGGCATCGGTGGGCAGATAGCGCACGCCCAGTCCCCCTCCCAGGTCGAGGTCCTCGATAGTATACCCCAACTCGCCCTGCAGGTCCGCTGCCAAATCCACCATCATCTCGGCCGCCTCCACAAACGGCCGCATCGTGAGTATCTGGGACCCGATGTGGCAGTTGATCCCGCGCAGCCTCAGGTTTGGCGCCTCCAGCGCCTTGGCCGCGGCCTCCTTGGCGGCGCCGCTAACGATTGCGAAGCCGAACTTCGTATCCACTTTGCCCGTCTGGATGTGCGTGTGAGTGTCGGCCTCCACGCCCGGGGCCACCCGCACGAGCACGTCCGCGGTTTTACCCCGCGCGGCCGCTATGCTCTGGAGCGCATCGATCTCTTCGAGGCAGTCTATGCCGATCCGGCCGACCTCGCTGCCGATCACCATCTCCATCTCTTCCGGCGACTTGTTGTTGCCGTGCATGACGATCTTGCTCGGCGCGACTCCGGCCTCCAGGGCCGTGTGGAGCTCCCCCCCGGAGGAGACATCGACCCCGAGGCCCTCCTCCTCGACGATGCGGCAGATGGCCATGGTGGTGAAGACTTTGCTCGAAAACGAGATGTGTGAATTCGCATAGCGCGACTGGAAGGCGCGCCGATACTCTCGGCAGGTCTCCCGGAGGCACTGCTCGTCCACAACATAGAGCGGTGTGCCGAACTCCCGTGCCAGCTCCACCGTGCTGCATCCGCCGATCTCGAGCACGCCCGCATCGTCGATTCGCTGAGTTCCCAGAAGCATGACCGTTCTCTCCACCGTTTCGAGGGCGCACGCCGCGCCTTGAGATAATCGAAGACGCCAGACTCGCTTTGCAGTCTGGCGTCCCTGTTCCGGCTTCTCTTGGGGCTTCGTTCAACCGAGCGCGAGAACACGAACGCCGCCGCGGCGCTTACCCTTGCTCATCATGGCGTATGTCTTCGTGACGGCGCTCATGCTACCGGAAGCCCGGACAGAGCATAGCCGAATCGCGAGATCGAGTCAACAGGCTCTGGCCTCAGGCCGTCGGTCAGCGCATGGAGACCCGCTGCTCGGGGATCAAGAGGAAGCATGGGAGGTGGCGCTGCTTCCTAACGCACACCAGAAGCGAGGAGGCGGCCCGCGGCCGCCTCCTCATCCCGAGAGAGAACGTGAAGCGTTCCTAGGGTAGGCGTCATCCCCCGCTGGCGACAACTCCCCGGACTCGACCCGGGCCGCTACTCCGCGTCTCGCGGTTCGAGAGCGAGGGAGCCTACAGGTCCGACGGAGAAGCCCTCGAGATGCGTGGGCTCGAGCCAGCCTTCGTGCCTGCCTTCCCTGTTCCGCTCCCAGACGATCTCGAAGTCCGCATGGTTCGGGCAGGTGAGCAGCACGTCTCCGACCTCGGGCAGAGCGCCTGACGCGGGCGGCGTGTAGACATAGGCGTCACCCATCGAGCACTTGGAGGTCGCCGCAGCCACCTCGGGGCGACAGATCTGCCACTCATTGATCGCGGCTTCGTTGTCGGGCTCGTTCTTCGTCGCCGTCCACTGCCCCAGCTCTGAGAAGTCCCGTGGGAATACTCCATCGTGCTCGTTGGCGTACCACGGGAGCAGCAGGCTCAGGTGGTTCAGGTGGCTCTTGCATGTGGCCGCCTGCATGGCCTCATCTGGACGGCCGGCCATTGCCTCCAACTCCTCCGCGTAGAGAAGCACGTTGCTGGTGCTGAAGCCGACGAGCGGGTACTTCCACGGGAGGCTGGCGAACAGGTCTGCGGCGGCCCCATATCTGTCCTTTGCCTCAGCAGGCTTGCCCTCGAACTCCCGCAGTTTGCCGACCGCGTACTGGAAGACAGCCTCCTGGATGTCCGCTATCGCGGCCTCGGTTTGCTCCTGCTCGGCGGCGCTCAGCGCGCTATCCTCCTCGGTGCCGCCGAGGTCGGCGGGGAGCCCCGAGCCATCGGGGTCCACGACGAGCAGGCCCTCATCGGTGGAAACGTAGATAGCGTCTCCCGACGGCGCCCAAGCGGCCTGCTTGCAGTATCCGGCGCCTGGGTTGTACACCTCCCTGACCTGAGTCCCGTCTGAGGCAGCAACGACCAAGGACCGGGGGGACTCGCCGGGCTCGTGGCCCCGCCGGTAGTACAGTACGCGGTAAAGCAAGTGTTGGCCATCCGGCGACCAGCGCGGACGCGAAGATCTCTCCGTCGCAGGTGAGACGAGCCGCGGCTCTCTCCCCTGAACCAGGTCGAGCACGTAGATCCTGCCCCTGTCGGACAGCCACGTGCCATCCCCGTAGTCGCGCTGGTCGTCGTCGACATAGGCGATTCGATTGCCGTCCGGTGAGAACGTTGCGTTCAGCCCTCGAACCCCGAGGCCGACGACCGTCGCATCGTCGGCGTCCACGAGCACAAGCTCGTAGTCCTCGTTGCTGCTGTGGGCCTCTGACGCTGCAATCATACTGCCATCCCATGACCAGGCAAAGGAATCCCAGCCACCGTCGAGGAGTTTTGTGAGCTGCCCGCTCTCCAGATCGCACACCCACAGACCAAGCTCGTAGTCCTTGAATGGGTCGGGGCCCGTCCGGCGACCTCCGGAGAAAGCCACCCGCGTTCTGTCGGGCGAGGACACCACGTCCCAGAAATGGTACTCAGACGGCTGATCGAAGGGGTAGAACGGATTGTGGACCGAGTCCTGGCCGGTGACGACGTCGAGCAACCAGGTTCGGCGCCACTCCTTGAGCATGCTCGCGCCGCGGTTGGCGACGGCGATGCGCTTCTCGAAGTCCGGGAAGGTCCATACGGGTGAATGGAGGCTCACCATCAGCGTCCGCTCACCGGGAACCCACGGGCCCGGCGACCAGCTTGAGCCGACGTAGCTCTTGACCCGGTGTTTGCCCGTGCCGTCCGCGTTCATGGCCCAGACTTCGCTGACGAGCTGTGGCACACGGCGGATCGAATAGGCGATCTCGCCGAAGTCGGACACGACTTCGCCCCGGCCGTCATACCAGGCCGTCTCGGCGACGGCGTTGACGGGCTGCCCGGCCTCCGGTGGAAGGGAGGCGATCAGCAGGGCCTTCCTGCCGGAGTCCACCAGCGCCTGGCCGTGGGCATTGCTGAGGCGGACCTTCCCCTCCACCACCGTGACCGCCACCGTCTGCTCGTCCTCGACAGCCGCGTCAACGGTCGTGCCGAGGAGATAGATGCTCCCCGCGGGCGTCTCGACGGCCGAGAATTCACTCCGCCGAGTGCGACAGTACACGCGCCCGGCCCGCAGCGAGGCGCTTTGCCCATCCGCGTTGAGCGCAAGCTCCGTGTCCGCAGCGAGAGTGAACTCGCTTCCGCGGCGGGTGATGAGAGTCACGCGGCCGCCCGCGCCTGTCCGAACAGCGCTTCCAGCGCGAACTCGATCACCAACGGCCAGGGGCTCGCCATCATCATAGGTCACGGGCTGTCGGGCAGCGATGACGCTCACCAGCGGGCCGCTCTCAATCCCTGCTGGCGCGTTGAGCTGCTCCGCTCCAGGTTGTCTCACCACTGCGGCGCCGACCAGCGCGACCGCGGCCGCGGCCGCCCACAGGGCGGCCACCTTGCCCGCGCGGCCGAGCCGACGGCGGCGCGGCCGTTCCGTCACAGGAGATGCCGCCATGGCGGCCCGCACTCGATCGGCCAGGCCGTCGGGCGGCTCGTGATCAGTCTTTCCTGAGCGAATCAGTCGCTCGAGCTGTTTGCGGTCCATTGGAAACCGTTTCATCTCCGATCCCTTCCTCGGCGAGGGCCTGCCTCATCAACTTCAAGGCCTTGTGCACTCGCCAGGCGAGAGTGCCTATCGGGAGCGAAAGGACCCGTGCGGCCTCCTGGTAGGAGAGTTCCTCCCAGTAGACGAGCGCGAGCGGGTGCAGGTACTTCTCCGGCAGCGTTCCGAGCGCTTTGCGCACCATCTGCGCGGCCAGAGAGTCATCGCTGCCGGGGTTGTGACTCGGGCCGGCCGCCAAGTCCTCCCCGATCTGCACGGTCGCGTTCGAGACGGTCTTGTCCTTGTACTTCAGATAGCGCCGGTGCGCGATTCGGTAGAGCCAGCCTCGCAGCTTGCGCTCGTCACGCAAGCCGGGCACGCTCCGCCAGGCATCGACGAAGGTGTCCTGCGCCAGGTCCTCGGCGGAGGCGGCATCCACTCCCAGGCGCCTGAAGTAAGAGTAGATGTCCCGCAGCCGGGATTCCAGCGCCGCCGAGAGGGCCTCTCTCTTGTCCGCGGCCTGGTCCATTGCGCGCTCCCACTGAGTGATGTGCGGGATCGGAGCCGTTTTCTTGGCGCTCACGGCGTGTTTCTTGGCCTCGCAGCTGCGCATGCCTGCACATGCTCATGCCTCGGCCGCGGGCCCCGGCTCGCCGGAGGGTGCCTCAGGGCCGGCAGATCACGTGCAGGCCTTCGTGAATGGGATAGGAAGTCGGGGTAGGGCCCTCAGGGCAGAGCCGTCGGGAACGCGAGGGGCCTCGCGCTCCGCCTGGGGCATCACGGCGGGTGGCCGAGGACTCGATTCTAGTCGTGCTCGGCAGGTGCGGGTTCCTCCGCGGGCTCCGGCATCGCAACCCTCAGCGTAGCCCCCACCTCGAGGCTTGGGAACACCACGAGAAGCTGGAGATACTGCCTTGCCTCCGCCCCCTCTCCCCACGTTCGCCGTCTGATGCGGTACACCGCCTGGGCGATCTCCTCCTCCGGAATGGGGTGTTTGTCCCGGTTCCAGCCTCCCGTGTAGAAGGCGTACGGCCGCACCAGCTCTTGCTGTGCCACCGACATCTCGGTGTAGGGCAGCCCGGCCGCGCTGCTGGCCTTGGCCCGCTGCTCCGTCGAGAGGTAGGCATAGAGCAGGAGCGCGTCGGAGGGCAGGGCGTATCCCTCCAGGCCTGCTTCTGAGAGATCAGGCGGAACATTCACATCATACCCCCGCCCCCGCAGGGCCGCAGGAGGGATTCCCCGCTCAGCCAGCGCCGCCGCGACGGAGGCCGCGTCATCGAGCGTGAAGCCGCCCTGCTTCTCGAGCTTCTCTCGGCAGGCCTGAGCCAGTGATTCAGGGAACTCCTGCGAAGCCAGGCGGTACCAGTCGCGAGCATGGAATACTACGCAGTCGCCTGCCTCGTTCCAGTCATATCTCCCCATGAACCAGTGATCGCCGAGCAGGTAGAGAAGCTGCCAGACGGGCATGGTTGCCAGGGCCTCCTCAGGGAGGTTGCTCGGCCTCCGTATGAAGTAGTCTGAGATCAGGGAGAGGCCGGTCTCTTTCGCGATGAATCGCTGCACCTCGACTGGGTCCAGGCGCTCCTTGGCCGAGAAGGGCAGCGTGATGGTCTGGTGGAGCTGCGGGCTGCGCGGCTCGATCCACTCCAGCGCGCGGCTTCGCTCGCGCTCCTCCCGTGCCACCTCGTCGTGCTGCTTCACCAGCTCTGCGATGACCGCGTCCGCGGTCTTCTCGTCGTAGCCAGTCTTCAGCAGCAGGGGGCGGTACAAGTACTTCGCGGAATGGTCATCAGGCAACTGGGGGGGCAGCACCGTTCCACCGCCCATCCTCAGGAAGTCACCGACGTGCATCATCTCACCCATGCCCTTCCGCACGAATTCGCCGTTCGTGTCAAAGCATTGGAGGACGAGTGAGGCTCCACCACGGCCCTCGCCCTCGAAGCAAATCCCGACTTCCGGCAGGCTGTGGTGGAGAAGTTCGGCGCAGGCCAGCGACAGCGAGTCTCCACTGGTGGCTGCTTCTCTGAGACAGGCCTCTGCGTTCTGCCGAGCAGCCTGCTGATAGGGCGCAGGCGCGGTCTGGTATTCGAGATATGCCCGGTCGGTCGCGATGAACTCCTGCATGTCCTTCGTCGGCAGGGCGAGCAGGAGTTCGAGACGCTTCCGCGTCTCCGGGTCCCTGATCGCGGCGGCCAGCAGCGGGTCCGTCTCCATGAGTTCGTCGAGTTCCTCCGGCGACATCGCCATGGCCCTGCGTGCCTCCGCGAGCCGTTGCTCCCGCGCCGGCCGGCTTTCCTCTTGCCACCGCGTGCTGTCCTTCTCGACAAGGTCGGCCATGGTGAGGTCTGCGCCAGCGTTGCGGTGCAGCAGATACACCGGCTCTGGGCCGGATGGGTCGATGTCCCAGTGGCATTCCTGCAGGGCCTCGGGGATCTGGACCATGAGGCCCTTGAGAGTGCAGCCCTGCGCGATGATGGTGAGCTTTC